>JBAYTO010000082.1:0-2524 GCA_041675585.1 Desulfurivibrionaceae bacterium | reverse complement strand
CATCACCGAACGGATGGCGTAGAGCAGGTCGACATCCAGGCATTTCTTGAGGATAAAGCCCTTGGCTCCCTTGGCCACGGCCTCCTTGAGATATTGATGGTCCTCATGCATGGTCAGCATGAGAACGCGGGTCTTGGATGCCTGCCGCAAGATCTCCGGCAGAAGCAGAAGCCCGCTGGTTCCCGGCAGGGAAATATCGAGGAGCACGATGTCCGGTTGCAGTTCCTTGGTAAGCGCCAAGGCCTTGGGCCCCGAATCGGCCGTACCCGCCACCTCCATGTCCGGTTCGGCATTGAGCAGCAGGCTCAAACCGGAGAGAAGCACCGGATGATCATCGACCACCAGAATCCGGATCAGTTCATTGTTCATGGCAGACCCCCGCCTTGGCAGGCATTTCAAAAACCAGCATGGCACCCTCGCCCGGACTGCTTTCAACCCGGAAAGACCCTTGCAGCAACTGGGCTCGCTCCCGCATGCCCAGCACCCCGAGCTTGGTCTTGGAATCGACCAGTTCCGGCGCGAAACCAATCCCGTTATCTTCGATCACGCCCCGGATTTTCTCCCCGCGCCATTCCAGAAGCACGCTCACCGCCGTGGCCCGGGCATGCCGCGCCACATTGGCGAGGGCTTCCTGCACGATTCGGTAGATGCAGGTTTCCGTGCAACCATCCGCCCTCTTCTCGGCAAAGCCGATGATGGTCAGCTCCACCGGGATGGAGTGGCGGTTGATAAAGCCCCGGATCAGCATCTCCACCGCCGGAACCAGGCCGAGATCGTCCAGCACGCTGGGCCGCAACGCCACGGCCAGATCATGGATCGCCTCCATCTCCTCGGTTATGGCTTTTCGCAACCGGCCGATGCTCTGGCGGATTTCGTTCTCGTTTTTTGCGTTTTCCAGCATCTTGAGATCAACCATGACCGAGGCCAGCGCCTGGCCGGTCTGGTCGTGGAGCTCGCGGGCGATCCGTTTTCTTTCCCCTTCCTGGCCGGCCATGACCCGATGCAGGAAATCCCGTTGGAGATGCTCCTTTTCCAAGCGGGCCTTATCCGCGCTGGCCAAGGAAAACACCATGGCGTTGAAGCCTTCCAGGAGTTTGCCAAGTTCATCCTGGCTTTCCGTCGGGGCCAGATTCACGGAATAATCCCCCCGCCGCACGGCCCGGGTGGCTTCGAGCAGCTTGGTTACGGGCTTGGTGATAATCCAGGTAAGTCCCAAAGACAAGAGCACCCCGAATATCGCAACCAGCAAGGTGGTCCGGGCAAGGGCGCCGGTGATCGCCCCAATCTGGCGGCGCAGGCTGTCGCCCTTCACTCCGACCACCACCGCACCCTCGTTGCCGTTGCTGATGCCCGCCGCCGCCTCCCAGATATTTCCCTCATTGGTGCGGAGCAGTTTCGGCTCTGATCCCTGCGGCGAAAGGCCGTGGATTTTTTTCAGCAGATCAGCAGGAAACCCGCCCTCAAAGGTGTGGGCCACCACCTGCCCGTGGGTGTTGCGGACAAAAACATAGCGCAGGTCCGGACGATTCTGCACCGTGTTCCTGAGCATCTGGGTCAAGCCGTAGACATCGTTGATCAGCAAATAATCGTGGGTTTGATAGGAGAGTTCCGTGGCCACGAAGCGGCTCTCTTCCCGGAGGAAGGCGTCGAAGTTCTCGCTGAGCGCCGCCTGCACCTTATAAATGGTGACCGCGCCAAAAAGCAGGATCAGAGTCAGGGCCAAGCCAAGAATCTTCAACCGCAGCGGCACGCTGAGCAGAACGGACCTGCCTTTATATGCGGCTTGCCGGAAAAACGCGGTCACAGGGAGCAGGCCAACAGCCACGGGAGTCTCCTTAGAATCCATACAACCCTGGCGCGGGCTCCACGAAACGTTCCACCCCAAGCACGGCCAGGGCTTTTTCGCCTTCCACATCATGGTGCAGGCCGAGAAGCAGCTCCTTCAACAAGGCTTTCTTTTCCTGGGAAATGCTGCGCGGCACCACCACCGGGGGGATGCCGAAATCGCGCGATTCCCAGATCACCTTGGTCTGCCTGGCAATTTCCGGGTTACGCCTGCTGGCGAATTCATAGACCAGACTGTCCACCGAAGCGCCATCCGCGATGCCTTCCATCACCGCAGCCATGGAACGGTCGTGGCTGTAAGTGAAAATCGTTCGACCGAAAAAGGTTTCCGGCTGCTGCCCCATGCCCTGCAACAGGGAGAGGGGGTAGAGATAGCCGGTATTGGAAAGCGGATCGGTAAAAGCAAACACCTTGCCGCGCAGGTCGGGAAATTCCCGGACCGGGGAAGCGGTAGGCACGATGACAAAGGCCCGATAGGTGGTCTTGCCGTTGATCCGCGGGACAACCAGCAGCGACATCGCCTCTTTCCGGGCGCCTTCAACATAAGCCCCGGTGCAGATGAAGCCGAGATCCACCACGTTTCTGGCCAGCAGGTCGTTCAGCTCCTGGTAGGTTTTGCGCTGCACCAAGATTGCCGGTTTGCCCATCTTGCGCCCCAGATAATTGATGAGCGGCTGGT
>JBAYTO010000081.1:0-2584 GCA_041675585.1 Desulfurivibrionaceae bacterium | reverse complement strand
AGGGCCTGCGGGTCCGCATTGCCGATGTCTTCCGAGGCGAAGCGGATCAGGCGGCGGACCACGTACAAGGGCTCCTCCCCGGCGGCGAGCATCCGGCACAGCCAGTACAGGGCGCCGTCCGGATCGCTGTCCCGCAGGCTTTTATGCAGGGCCGAAATCAGGTTGTAATGCTCCTCGCCGTCCGCATCGTAGCGCAGGCTTTTGCGCTGGATGGCTTCTTCCACCGTGGTCAGGGTTATATGCCGGGCGCCCGTGGCATCCGGTTCGGCAAGATTGGCGGCGATTTCCAAGCTGTTCAGCAGGTTGCGGGCATCGCCGTCGGCAATTCTGGCCAGGTGGGCGGAAGCCTCCGGTGCAAGAGTTATCTGCCAGGAGCCCAGCCCCTGTTCCTTGTCCGTGATGGCCCGCTGGATAATGGTTTCCAAGTCCTCGGGCTGCAACGGTTCAAGCACCAGAACCCTGCACCGGGAGAGAAGGGGCGCGATAACGTGGAAAGAGGGATTTTCGGTGGTTGCGCCGATGAGCGTCAAGAGGCCGCTTTCAACATGGGGCAGAAACGCGTCCTGCTGGCTTTTGTTGAAACGGTGGATTTCGTCCACGAAAAGAATGGTGGCGATGTTGCGCTCATCCTTGGCGGCCTGGGCTTGTAACACTATTTCGCGAATATCTTTGACTCCGGACAGCACTGCGGAAAAGAAGGTGAACTCCGCACCGGTTGTCCGGGACAGGATCCGGGCCAGGGTGGTTTTGCCGGTGCCGGGCGGACCCCAGAGGAGCAGGGAAGGCAGATAGCTTTGGCGGATGAGCCGAGGGAGAAGCTTGTCCTCGCCGAGAAGCTGTTTTTGCCCGACAAAATCAGCCAGTGTTTGCGGGCGCAACCGTTCTGCCAGGGGAGCGGTGTGTGGGGCGGGTTGTCGGGCCATGACTCTTTATCTGACTATTGGAAGAGATATTTTTTAATTTCAGAGAAAACAGTATGACAGGAATTTGCCTGAATGTCATCAGTTGATCACGGGGAAGGGTGGCCTTCAGCGGAGGGGCTGGTTTGCTTAGGCAAGCTCGAGGGCGAACCGATCCGCCAGGCGTTCCGCTGAAAAAATCAGGGATTCCAGGTCGAGGAAATTGAGCACCTGGCGGTCGAAAAGCATCTTGACCTTTGCGGGAAATCCTTCGTCCGGCTCCGATTCCCAGTAGACAAGATATTGCGGAATCTTGGGCAGAACCGGGATAATGCAACCGAGCGTCGCGGAAGGAGTCGGATGCGGGATCCCGCCTAACGCCCGGCAAGCGGCCATGATTGTTGCGGCGGGAAGTGGGGCAAAGAGTTCCGCCAGTCTGTTTTCGCAATAGGTGGCAAGGGTTCTTACCTTGGAAATGGAGTTTGGCAGGGTTTCCAGGCCGATCCAGTCAAGCGTCGGATCCGGTCCTCCCTGGGAGTGGATATAATTATAGAGAAGGATCTGGTCCCTGGGGTCATCCGGGGGGTGGCCGTCAAGGAGAATGCCCTGCTTGTCGAGGAAAATCTCCTGCGCCAGGAAAAGAAACGACAGGGCCTGGTTGTTCTCGCCACGGAGGCTGGCGCCGAGGGGGGCGGCAATACGGGAAAAGTCCAGGGTGGAAATCTTGTTTTTCAGGTGTTCGATAAGGACTTGATCGCGCTGCCCGGAAAGTTCTTCCAGAGCAACCCCTGGGGGTTGCAAAACATTCAGGCCGGTGGTGTCGAGATAGGGGCATTTGCCAAGATCCTCGCCGCTTTTGGCCACAGCCGCGGAAAAAGCGAGACAGGTCGGATAGCCGCATTCCCGGCAATTATTTTTCGGGGTTCTTTTGACAATCTCGAAGGGGGTCATGGCGAGAGGCTACTTGTGTTTTTTGTGGCAGTCCTTGGTAAGACGATTCACTTCCTCCGCATGCGCCAGTGCGGTGGGCAGATCTCCTCTGTGGGCGCAGGCCAAGGCTTCCCGCAGGATCGTGGTGCAGCGGAGCCATTCTTCATGCCAAGCTGGTTCGGAGAAAAGGCAAAAGTTTTCAAAGGCGGCAAGAAGGGATTTTTCTTCTGCAGGGGTGGGAGCCTGTCCCTGTTCCAGTTTTTTGCCAACGCTTTTCCAGAGGCTTGCAATCTCTTTTTTTATTTTTTTCCCCTCCGGGGGGCGTCCCTGTAAACGGGCATCCTTGCCAGCGCCGCGGGCATCACTTTTTTTAGACGCATGCCTCTGATCGGGCATCGCCGTCTCTTCCTGGTCCGAATTTCGGAGGGGCACTTGAAAGGAAAGGGTGCAATAGGCTGTGTCGCCGGTGATTTTCTGTTTGGTTTTAATAAACAGAGGGTTTCCTATCTCGACCAGCCGATTGCCAACCCGGAGTTTTCCCTGGGCAAGATCATTGGCCAGGGCCATAAGATCGGCGGCGATATTTTCAAGGGTATTCGGAGCGTTGTGCTGGACAGACATTGTATTTCCCTTTAATAAAAGAGTACCAGGGCAGTGATGTTGTCGCGCCCGCCTTGCTCATTGGCCGCCTTGACCAGGGCTTCACTGGCTTTTTCCGGGGTGGGGGCATTGAGGAGGATTTGCTCAAGCCGGGT
>JBAYTO010000080.1:0-2602 GCA_041675585.1 Desulfurivibrionaceae bacterium | reverse complement strand
TTTTCTCTGCCTGACGCTTCAGGTCAGTGACGAAACTCGGCCACGGGCCTTTTTCGAGCTCGTCCAACAAAGGCGTATCATGCTTCGGCATTGTCGATTCCTCCCTTACTAAGGTAATTTAAATAGGTTTCCAATAAATAAACAGTTCGCCCCGCACCATATTTCCCACTCGCAGCACTGGAGGGGCTTTCGAGGCAGGGCGATTGTGACTCCACGTAAATTCTGAACAGTGATTCAGTCAGAGGACCATAGCCAGTGCCGCACTCTTTGTCAATAAAAAATGACAGGCTCCCGCTCGTGTTTTCATCTCCGCGTTTTCCTGCCCATTCTCCACAGCCCAGAGGGGTTGTCGGCCCGGTTTTCCCAAAAAAATATAACCCCACCATCCTCCTCTTTTGTCCGGTTTTTTCTTCTGGCCGAACAGTCGCATGAAGGGGTTTATCTCCTCTTTTTTTTCCTGTACAGTACAGGCATTCTTAAGAAGAGTTCGTCATCCTGACGAAAAACCAAGGCTATTGTGCTACAAACGCTACCCCACGAGGAAGCTCCTGTGCCGAGACCAAAGAAAATACGCCATTGCGAAGGGAGGAAATGCGGCAAAGCGTTCAAACCCGCCCGGATACCCTTGACGGAATTGACCCACATCCCCCTGCTCCAGGATGAACTGGAAACCTTGCGGCTCTGCGACTTGCGGGGGTTGACCCAGGAGCAGGCCGGAGCCAGCATGGGGATTTCACGGGGAACGGTGCAAAGAATCCTGACCTCGGCCCGGAGCAAGGTAGCCCAAGCACTGGTCGAGGGCGCCGCCCTCATCATCGAGGACAGCCCCTCCCTTGAGGAAGAACTGCAGGGATGAAATCAATGCCCCTCGCCATGACAGTTGCCGTGTCCCTGACAGGCTTGGGTGGGCTCCATCAGGATCAGCTTGTTTTCGAGCATGCCGGAAACAACCTCGGCCACCGTTTCAAAGGCATGACGGGCAGCGAAGTAGACGTCAATGCCAACCTGGGCAAACCCCTGCAGCGGCCTTGCACCCATACCCGCCACGAGAATGGCCTGCACGCCATGGTCCTTGAGCATGCCCACCGGTTCCATGCAGCCGCCGGCGCCATGCGCGACGCTGGCAACCGTTTCCACCCCGACGATGTTGCCGTTTTCCAGATCGACCAGGGTGAACAGGTCACAATGCCCGAAATGTTCGGAACGTCCGCCCTCAAGTCCGCCAGGATTGTTTGACGGCACTGCTATCCGCTTCTTGTCCATGGTATTTCTCCTCTCGTTTGCACAACGTGTTTAATTGTTAATTCGCACTGGGCGCGGGCCCGAAAATCCTGTCACTGAATTTCACATACCAGGCCGCGGACTGCACCTGGATAATATAGGATACCGCGATGATCAGCGCGGCATCCGCGCCCTTCTCTCCGAAGGCATTGATGGCGATGGCCAGGGCGATGGAAAGATTGCGCATCACCGTGCCGTAGACCAGGGCGATGGCGTCGCCGCGCACAAAAAACAGCTTGCCGATCACGGTGCTCAGGCCGAAATTCAACCCATACATGATGAGCAGCGGCGCCAGAATCCCGCCGAGGATGGCCGGATTCTCGGATATTCCCCTGGCCTTCAGGGCAATGGCCACAAAGACGATGCCCAGCACCCCCACCGTGGACAGGGAGGGAAAACGGGGCGCCCAGGTGTTTTTAAACTCCTGGGGTCCATATTTTTTCAGGAATACCTGCCTGGTAAGGTATCCGAGCAGCATGGGCAGAAAAACAATAATGAGTATCTGCTTGGCCACCAGCAGCAGATCGACATCCACCCTGGCGCCCATGAGCGCCTGCACATAGAAAGGGGTGGCCAGCGAGCCCAGGGTTAGGCCGATGACGGTCATATTGACGGCGGCGGCCAGATTGCCCTTGGCAAAGCCGGTCCAGGAAATGGTCATGCCGCTGGTGGGCAGCAGGGAGGCAAGCAAAAGCCCCAGGGCCATGTACGGCTGGTCCCTGAAGAAAATAAGCCCCAGGCCATAGGCAATAAAAGGAACCACGAGAAAGTTGATGGACTGGGCGGAAAGTTGCAGCCCGACATTCTTGATCCCGTCCTGCAAGGCCTTGATGTTCAGGGTCACCATCATGGGATAGACCATGAGAAAGGTAAAGGGCAGAATCAACCCCTTGAGGACGCCCAAGGATGCCGGGGCGGCGCTGATCCCGAACAGGTAGCCCGCCGCCATCATGGCCGGAATGACCACCACCAGCCGCTTGTTGATCTTGATCAAAAAATTCCACATGCCAAATCTCCCTCCGTATTGTGCCCCGAACACTCCGTGCGCCGGCCGAGACTATTTCGCCTCTTCAATCATCTCGATTATTTTCTTGTACGTCTCCGCCAGGGAGGCAGGGAACTGCTCATCGTCGATCACGGCCCTGATATTGTCGGCGCTGAAGCTCAAAAAACGGATTTGGGTTTTGCCGTTCTGGGTAAAGGTCATGATAAACTTGGGCATCAGCACCGCCCGCTCGGGATTGGCGGAAAGACTTTTTGCCGCCTTTTCCGGCTTGCAGACCTGGATCATATGCAGATCAAACCCCTCGGCAACCTCGGC
>JBAYTO010000079.1:0-2604 GCA_041675585.1 Desulfurivibrionaceae bacterium | reverse complement strand
GCGATCCTCGTCATCAACCAGGATGATCATCTTCCCGGCCCGGATCTCGTCAATCACCTCTTCAATGGAACTTACCGCCATGGTATCACCTCAAAACTTTCGCCGCTTGTGGCCGCACCCTTATTTCAAAAATCCGTGCTCAGCCAGAAAAGCGGAATTGATTTTTGATTCCGCCCCCCCGCCGTCAGTATCCTTGGCGGAGAGCAATTTTTCCACATACTTGCCGATCAAATCCACTTCTATATTCACCACGCTCCCCTGCTTTAAGGCCCCCAGGGTGGTAACCCCGAGGGTGTGGGGGATGATGGAGACGGAAAAGGCCTTCGCGTCGATGCTGTTGACGGTAAGACTGATGCCGTCAATGGCGATGGAGCCCTTCTCGATGATATACTTGCCAAAACCCGCGGGCACCTGGAAGCTGAAGAGCACGAAATCCCCCAGGGGCTGGCGGGTCAGCATGGGGGTCGTGGCATCCACATGGCCGCTGACCATATGCCCGCCCAGCCGGTCGCTGAGACGCAGGGCGCGCTCCAGATTGACCACGCTGCCAACGGCCAGATTGCCGAGATTGGTGCGATTGAGGCTTTCTGGAGAAACATCGACCACAAAACGCCTGCCGCTGATCTCCTTGGCCGTGAGGCAGACCCCGTTGACCGCGATGGACTCGCCTTCCTCGGGATCGGGCAGATCAAAATCCGCAACCACGGCAAAGAGCATCCCGCCGCCGGCCGGCCTTTTTTCCAGTATTCTGCCCTGTCCCAGTATGATCCCGGTAAACATTTCCTATTCCTAGCTGTTAGCCAAGCCTCTCGCAAGACTCTTCCCAATATATCCCCCTCCCTCGACGGGAGGGGGCCTGGGGGTGGGTGAAGTTGCAACCGGCTGACCTCATAGCCGTTTCCCCCTCACTGTGCAACTAGAACATGCTTTACAAAATAAACCGGAGACATCGTTTACATCTTTGGTGTCTCAAATCGGTTGGTTTTCGTATTCAAGTTGCCAATATGAAGGGCGCTAAAGTACAGAGCCCACTGGCCATTAGCAGTTTCTTTGAGACCAACCTGTTCTCCAGCAAGTGCTTCTGACACATAGAGAAGCTGACCTTGCCATTTGATCTCGCCGTTGCTGCGAACCCTCCTTACTACGAATTCATCTTCATATTCCATTTCCGGCAGCATCTCCGGATAATACCTCGCGGACGGATGATAACGCGACGCTGGGGTGTTCATGCCCAGGGCCTCATGCGGGCGTTCCGTATTAAATTCCTGTTGAAAGGCTGTGAATGACTCCTGTTGCCTTTGCAGGTCCGGCGCCGAACGCTTCAGGATCGCGGCTTTCATGGATCGGTGCATCCGCTCATGGCGACCATTTTGCTCAGGTCGCCCAGGTTTGATGCGCTCCGGAATTATCCCCAGCTTGAGCCACCATACCGACAAGGCTGAGAGGCCACCCAGCCCCACGGACGCAAACGGCACCCCATTGTCGCTCCTGATCGCATCTGGTAGACCGTATTCTCGAAACGCCCATTCGAACCATGGCTTTGTTTCCTGTAGCCGTGGGCCGGTCAAGCCATGACAGACGAGCAGGTAACGACTGTCGTTGTCGGTGATGGTGAGCGGGTAGCACCACCGTCCATCGCCGGTCTTAAACTGACCCTTGTAATCCACGCTCCACACTTGGTTCGGCGCGTTACAACCAGAAAAAGGCTGGCTATAAGGTGGTGTCCTGGCTCGTCTCCGCCTTTGACTAACCAGCCCCTGCCGACGCAGAATCTCACCAGCCGTGCTGGGCGCTGGCCACTGTGTTTCAGGCAACTTCGTGGCCAAATAGCGAACCAACTTTTTCGGACCCCAGTCCATGTGTTGAAGCTTTGCCTCGATCAATCTGGCAGCCACCGCTTCACTGGTTCGCAAAGGGCGGCAATGTGGTATCCGCCGCCGATCTTCCAGGCCATTTGCCCCTTCCTGTTCGTATCGATCTAGCCACTTGTCGATTGTCGGCCGACTTACTCCATAACGCCGAGATAGAGTGGTTTTACTGTAATCACCACTTAGCCAGTCACCGACAAGCTTTATTCGTTGATCCATCAGGGTCTCTCGTTTCCAAGGCATAGGTCGTTCCTCCGTACCTATGCTTTAACACTTGTAAACGATGTTCCCGGTCTATTCTGTAAACCATGTTACCGGTTTGTACCCACCCTATCCCTCTCCCGCAGGGGGAGAGGGAACTCCTTGAACCTTCACAACAGGCTCTGCCGCAAGCTATTATTTTTCCATCAATCCTTCGATCAGCACATCGTTACCGAACCGCCGCACCCTGGTGGTGCTGAAGCGGGGAGCATCCGCAACCTGTTGCAACCCCAGGGTATCCACCAGCGGCACTCCGTCGCTGCCGAGAAAGATCGGGGCAACGAAAATATTCACCTCGTCCACCAGATTGGCCCGCAAAAAAGCACCATGCACCCGGCTGCCCCCTTCGACCAGAACGCTGGTGAGCTGCGCGCGGCCAAGCTCGCAGAGCACTGCGTCAAGATCAAGCTGGCCTGCGTCAGTAAGCCTGACCTGCCTGATGATTGCGCCTGCCCTCACCAAGGCCTCGGCCCGT
>JBAYTO010000078.1:0-2622 GCA_041675585.1 Desulfurivibrionaceae bacterium | reverse complement strand
GCAGATGCTGCACAACGCGGAGATTATAATGGCAAAACCGACGGAAAGACATAATTGCAGGATCAAGGGCGCCTCCATTTTTTCCAGGTGGATGGGGTTGGAAATGAGATTGTTGAAACGATCAGCAATCTAATGCAATTATTTGATTCTATCATGCAATTATCATTGCGTAAGGGGTACTCTGTATTATATAAAAAAACATCTCCTTCAATTAACCCTTTACAGGCAAGGAAAGCCGACCCGGACACCCCACCGAACCCTTCAGTTTTTTAAGATGGCGAGAACAGCTCTGTTTTCCGGATGCGCCACCATGGCTTTGTGCTGAAAGGTCGGAAGGGGATTACCATTCTATGGTTTGTATAAAAAAATGTTCGGTCTTTATTGTTGATCCGAATCCGTCGCACAGGGCGGCGTTCCAAGAATTGCTGGGGCGCTGGCCGCATCTCGTCTGTTACTGCGGAACTATCGAGGAGTTCAAGCAGCTTCTGGCCGGGATTGTGCCGGATATCGTGTTGTGCAATCTCAACCTGCCCGGCCTGCACGAGCAGGATTTCCTGCGCTATGTCACCACCGCCTGCCCCCATGCGATCAGAATTATTTTTTCGGAAAAGACCGGGGCTGACGCCTTAGTCAGGATTGTGGGCACAGGGGCTGCGCACCGGGGGTTTTGTTTGCCCCTGAGCAAGGACTTGGGCCAATCGTTGGAGCACGATCTTTCCGTGCGCTCACGGATCAGAATGCGCAAATGCTGGGCTTTTCTTGATAATGGGCAGGGGCTTCCCGCGCTTCCGCCGGTGGTGCATGAACTGGAAGTCATTCTCCAAAAGCCCGATTATGCCTTGACCCAGGTTGTCGAGGTTCTTGGCAAGGATCCGGTCCTTGCCGCCCGGCTCCTGCAGATGGTGAATTCCGTGCATTTTTCCCGGGGGATGAAGATTGACGATCTCCATCGGGCCGTAAGCTGTCTCGGTATCAGCAGGACACGGAAGATGGTCCTTTTCCTCTGTGCGCTCAACCATTTTCAGTATCCGAAAAAATATCATCCCCATGCCCTGAAGATCATTGACCACAGCATCCAGTGCGGCAAGCTGGCCGGACTCATCGCCAAAACGCTTGCCCCGGGACAGGAGAGGACTGCTGTTACCGCCGGACTTCTCCATGATATCGGCAAGCTGGTCTTTCTCGTTTCCCTTGATGAGGTGTTGCACCATTCCTCCACATTTCTAAGACGGTATGGCCTGTTCGCCACTGAGATGGAAGAGCAGCTTTTCGGCATTAGTCACCTGGAGTTGGGCAGCGCCCTGCTCCTCTGGTGGAATCTTCCCTTGGTCATGGTTGACGCCGCGGCAAATCACGGCCAGCCGCTCAACTCGCTGCAAGGGGTCCCGTTATGCGTGGCCATTGCCGACCGGTGTCTTCTCAAGGTCGTCAACGGAGATGCGATTACCACGGATTTCAATCTGCTTTCCCAGGATCTGCCCGTGGAGCATTGGCTGCAATGCGCCCGCTCCATGACCATGGAAAAAATCATGCCCATTGCCGCATGATTCCCGTTCCGCCGCTTCGATTTTTATAATCAGCATTCCACCTTGAGGAGCACATGTATGCTGCAGTTCAGTAAGGTTGAGCCCAAGAACTATGCCGGAAATCTTCTTGTATATCTGGTGCGTCAGTCCGGCAAGGGAGCTCCCCGTTCCGGTGTGGGCATGGTTGATGAGGTTCTCCGGCGGGTGCATGCGCTTGGGGATTTTTCCGGAAAAGAGGGAGAGCACCTGCTTTTTTATCCGGAAAAAACAAGACAGAACGTTTCTGCCGCAAAGCGGATACTGGTTGTCGGCCTGGGCAAGGAGGATTTCAGTCAAGAGTTGTTTCGCAAGGCAGGTGGGGCCATCGTCTCCCTGGCCATGAAGAGCAAGGCCAGGGATCTGTTGCTCGTGGCGCCTGATCTTGACTGCGACATGGCCGAAATGGTCGAGGGGCTCTCCGAAGGCCTTGTGCTGGGCGCCTACCGTTTTCGAAAATATAAAACCAAAAAGGATGCGGATGGCCCGGGGGAGATGTTGCAGCAGGTTGCCCTGTATAGTGCTGACGGCACAAGGGTTGGCAAGGCGATCAAACTGGGGGAAATCGTCGCCCAGGCCGCCTGCACGGCCCGCGATATGGCCAATGAACCGGCCAGCCACTGGAGGCCGAGCCATTTTTCCGAATACGGCAGGCAGTTGGCTGCTGCCCACGGGATGACCTGCACCGTTCTGGATCAGGCTCGGTTGAAAAAACTGGGCATGGGCGGGATTGTCGGGGTCAATCAGGGATCGGCCTGCCCGCCGGAAATGGTGATCCTCGAATATGCGGTGAAACCTAGCGCGCCGACCCTGCTGCTGGTCGGCAAGGGACTCACCTTTGATTCCGGCGGTATCTCGCTCAAACCCAGCGCCGGGATGGAAGAGATGAAGTACGATATGTGCGGGGGCGCCGCGGTCCTGTGCGCCATGCAGGCTGTTGCCCAAGCGAAACTCAAGGGCTTGAACCTGGTGGCGATTGTGCCGGCCACGGAAAATCTGCCCGGCCCGGCCGCCCTGAAGCCTGGAGATGTGATCACCCAGTACGGCGGCAAAACCGTGG
>JBAYTO010000077.1:0-2658 GCA_041675585.1 Desulfurivibrionaceae bacterium | reverse complement strand
TCCGGCTATCCGGCCTGCAAGAACATCCGCGCCACCACCACCGGGGTTCCTTGCCCGGAACCAGGGTGCACCGGAGAACTCATCCAGAAGATATCCAAGCGCGGCAAGATCTTTTACAGTTGCAACCAATATCCCAAGTGCTCTTTCGCCCTCTGGGACAGGCCGGTGAATGAGGTGTGCCCCCAGTGCGGATCCACCTACCTTCTTGAGCGGGAGACAAAAAAAAGCGGCTTGCAACTGCATTGCCCGAACAAGGAATGCGGGTACACCAAGAAGATCGGCGAGGAAGAATAAGAGGGAGTTACAGCTTGCCCTGGATCAAGTAGGCGGTGTAGCCGACAAGCTCATAGAGCATCCCGTAGGTATCCTCCAAGCCGTCGCTGGAAGGGATGAAACTTTCCCGGGTTATGGGCCTGTTGTCCCGCGAAACAGACAGCAGGTCCGGGTTCAACCCATGCTTCCGAAAAAATGCCGCTGCCCGCCGCATGTGGTTGGCCGAGGTAATGAGCAGAATCCGCTTGATCCCCGTGCGCCCGCAATACGCCTTGACACTTTTTGCCTCGGCCAGAGTGTTGTAGACCTTGCCGTGGACCGCGATCTTGTCGGGTTCAATCCCCTGCCTTTCCAGAAGAGCGAGGAGGATTGCGGTCTCGTTCACCCCCTTGATGCTCACATCGCTGAGAAGCAAGGTGTCGGCCAGGCCGCTTTTTACCGCCGCGGCTCCCATCAGTATCCGCGCGGAACTCTGCCCCAGTTGCTGGTAGCCGGAAACATGTTTGAAGATCTCTGCTTCATTCTCCGCCGCATGCAGCACATACCAGTTGTAATCAACAATCCCTCCCAGCACCACGGCGGCATCATACCTGCTATGCCGGTCCACTGTATCCGCCACCGACCATCTGGCCATGACAACCTGTGAAGGATAAGGAATGCTGACTCCGTAGAGATAGACCAGCAGAAAAAAAAGGCCGAAGCGGGTCCGCTCCTTCTTGAGCAACAGAACCAAGCCGATAAAAAATGCAGGGAAAAGCGGGTTGAGAAAAAACCGGGCCACATCCTGGGCGGTATAAAAAGGCATAGCAACCCTCATGTATCATCAGAAAAAATCGTTGCCGCGAAGGGGTGCCGATGGACGACAATTCTCTGCCCCTGAACAGGCGGTGCGCGCCGCCAAAGTCCTCTCACATATACCTGCAAAACTGTCCGATTGCCACCTGCAAAATTAAAGCTGCTTGCCAAACGGACCGATAAGGACATATGATAAGGGATACTGTACGCAAGGACCTCAGGAGGCAACCCCATGATTTCCGGCATCCATTCGGCACTTTCCGGCCTGACCGCCATCCAGAAAAAAATCGAATCAAACGCCAATAATGTGGCCAACATCAATACGGATGGCTACAAAAAAACACGGGTAACGCTGCAGGAACAAGAAACTCAGGGCGTCGAGGCCGTGGTGCAACAGATTCAAACACCCGGGCCCATGGTGTATGAACAAACCTCCCAGGGGGAAATCCTGGTTGAAAAATCAAACGTGGAGTTGGGCGAAGAACTGCCCAGCATGATGCTCAGCCGCAGATTTTTTCAGGCCAACCTGAAAACCGTGCAGATCCAAGATGAGATGCTTGGCAGCCTGCTGGACATTAAGAGCTGAAGGATTCCTGCCAGGTTATCCGGCCCGCCATGATGGTCAACACCGCCTTTCCCTGCAGCTCCCAACCAAGAAACGGAGAATTCCTGCTCTTGGACTGAATGGACTCCTCGGTAAAAACAAACTTCTTCTCCGGATCAATCACCGCAATATCCGCCACCGCGCCGACGGAAAGCGTCCCGCCGGGCACTCCGAGAATCCTGGCCGGATTCACCGAAAGCAGCTCCACCATCCTCCGGGCATCGAGCTGCTTCTCCCGCACGAGCTGCAAGGTCAACGGCACCGCTGTCTCCAGGCCTATTATACCGTTGGCAGCCAGATCAAACTCCTGGTCCTTATCAAGCTCTCCGTGCGGCGCATGATCCGTGGCAATGGCGTCAAGGGTTCCGTCCCGCAAGGCCTCCCGCACTGCGGCGACATCCGCCTCGGTGCGCAGGGGAGGATTCATCTTGGCCAGGGTGTTGTAACCATCCACCGCCGTCTTGGTAAGAGTAAAATAATGCGGCGCTGTCTCCGCGCTCACAGCCACCCCTTTTTCCTTGGCCCTCCGGATCAAAGCCAAAGACTCTCGAGTGCTGACGTGGGCGATATGGATGGGCCGCCCGGTAAATTCAGCCAGGGCCAGATCACGATACACCATGATCTCTTCGGCCACATGGGGGATGCCCCGCAACCCGAGACGGGTGGCCAGCGCGCCATCGTTCATGGCGCCACCGTGACTGAGCGTCATTTCCTCGGCATGGGAGATAACCAGCAAATCGTGGTTGCCCGCATACTCGAGAGCCCGGCGCATGAGCTGACTGTTGCCCACCGGCAACCCATCATCGCTTACGGCAACGGCCCCGGCCTGGCGCAGTTCGCCGAACTCGGCAAGTTGTTCGCCGCTACTCCCGCTGCTGATCGCGCCAACCGGGTAGACCCTGGCAAAACCCGCTTCCGCGGCCTTTGCCAGAATGAACACGGTCACGGTCTGATTATCGTTGACCGGCTTGGTGTTCGGCATGGCC
>JBAYTO010000076.1:0-2755 GCA_041675585.1 Desulfurivibrionaceae bacterium | reverse complement strand
GCAGGTTCGTGTTTGCACCCGTTGTATCCGTTCCGGCGCCGTGGTCAAGCCTGCCTGATATTCTCCGACATTGATGTTTCCAGCCCCTGCTTCCCGTTAAGAAGCAGGGGCTTTTTTTTGGTTTTTATTTGGAAGAGCCCGGGTTGGATCAGGCCCGGCGTTGGGGCTTGGTTTTTCCCCTGCCCGTAGCAGGCAAGCAACCCCCCCACTAGGCTCTCCTGGCCTCCAGGACACCGTCAAGCTGCTGCACATGCTGCAACAGGCGCAAGAGATGTTCCCGGCTGTTTATCTCAACGATTATGGAGAGCTTGGCGATTCCGCCGCTTGAGGTTGTGGCTTCAAGGGTGAGGATGTTGGCGTCGTCGTGGCTGATCGCATTGCTGAGCGTGGCCAGGAACCCTTTCTGGTCCCGGGCGACAACCTGGATCTGGGCCCGGTGGGTGGCCTTGATGTTTTCCGCCCAGTTGACCGCGATAAGCCTTTGCTGGTCCGAGGCCGCGAGGTTGGGGCAGGAAGCCTTGTGCACGGAAATGCCCCGGCCCGAGGTAATGAAGCCCACGATCTCATCGCCGGGCACCGGCATACAACAATGGCTGATCTTGGTGAGGACATTGTCCGCGCCGCTCACCAGGATGATGTTCACCTTGTCCTGCTTTTTCCCTCCCCTGGCCGGAGCTGCTTCCGGCACAATGTTCTCGGGCAGGGTTTCCCTGATTTCCTCGGGTTGCAGTTCCTTGATAATGGCCTGGACCGTCATTTTCCCTGAGCCGACACGGCGCATGAGGTCGTCAAGGGAGTTGCAGGCAAGGGTTTTGAGGAGCTCCCTGAGGTGTCCGGTCTTGATCAGCTTTTTCAGGCTGAGGTTGTGTCGCTTCAGCTCACGATCACAAATTTCCCGTCCGACCTGCAGAGTTTTTTCCCGCTCCTCCTGGTTGAGCCACTGGCGGATTCGACTTTTGGCCCGGGCGGTTTTGACCAGCCCGAGCCAGGAGCGGTTCGGTTTTTGCTTGGGCGAGGTGAGGATCTCGACCAGATCGCCGTTCTTGAGCTGGGTTTTGAGCTGGGCGATGATGCCGTTGATCTTGGCGCCGGTGCAGCGATTTCCCACCTCGGTATGGATGCTGTAGGCAAAGTCGATGGGGGTGCTGCCCTTGGGAAATTCCTTTACCTCGCCGGTGGGAGTCAGAACGAAGATTTCCTCCTCGTAGAGTTCCCCCTTGACCGCATCAAGAAATTCCCTGGGATCTTCCAGCTCCTGAAGGGTATGCACCAGCTGTTTGAGCCATTTGAAAAGCCTGGCGTCCTTGGAAGTGATGGCCTTGCCTTCCTTGTAAGCCCAGTGGGCGGCAATGCCTTCTTTGGCGACCTGATCCATCTCCTCGGTGCGGATCTGCACCTCCATGAACTCCCCGCGCAACCCCACCACCGAGGTGTGCAGCGACTGATACATATTGTTTTTCGGGGTGCTGATGAAATCCTTGAAGCGCCCATCCACCGGGGGCCACAGCGAATGGATGATGCCCAGGGCCTCGTAGCACTCCTTGATCGAGGAAACGATGATCCGAAAGGCAACCTTGTCGTAGACCTTCTCGAAGGGAATATTCTGGGCCACCAGTTTCTTGTAGATGCTGTAAAGATGTTTGGGGCGGCCCAGCACCCGGAATTGATTGAGGCCATGCTCGGTCAGTTTTCGGTTGAGCAGTGCCTTGACCTCATCCACATAGGTTTCCCGATCCGCGAGGGAGGTATGGATTTTGGTGGCGAGATCCTCGTATTCGTCGGGATGGAGATGGGAAAAGGCAAGGTCTTCCAGCTCCCGCTTGAGCCAGTCTATGCCCAGCCGACTGGCCAGCGGGGCATAAAGCTCCATGGTCTCTTGGGAAAATTCCAGTTGTTTCTCACGCACGACATGCCGCAGGGATTGCATGTCGTGCAGCCGGTCGGCCAGCTTGACCAGCAGAACCCGGATGTCCGAAGACATGGCCAGGAGGAGCTTGCGGATATTTTCCGCCAGGTAGGCGAGGTGGCTGTTGAATTGGACATCGGTGATCTTGGTGGCGCCCTTGACGATATTGGCGACATCGTCGCCAAAGGTCTCGCGGAGGGTTTTCTCCGTGGCCTTGAGATCGGCGGCATGCTTGAGCACGCCGTGCAGGAGCCCGGCGCAGAGGGTGGGGACATCCAGGCGCATGGTCGCCAAAATGTCGGTGACCATGAGGGCGTGGTACAGAAAGGGCCGGCCGGAAAGGCGATGCTTGCCCGAATAACATTCCGTGGCAAATTCATGCGCCTTTATGAGCGGGGCGAGATCTTCCTCGGGCATGTAGCCCCTGGCCCGTTCGACTATTGCTTCTATGGTAACCATGCGGCTGCCGGTGGTAATGGTGTCGGTTGAGCCCTGGTCATTGCGGCGGAGTCAGCGCGCCACGAACCAGGTCGATGATTTTTGCCTCGGCCTCGACCAGGGGCAGGCTCAGGGTGTTGCCGGTGGCCCGGTCTCGGATCTCCACCTCCCCCTTTTCGCTGAAGCCCTTGCCCACCATGATCCGGTAGGGGATGCCGAGCAGGTCCGCGTCCTTGAACTTGCTTCCCGGCCGCTCGTCCCGGTCGTCCCGAAGCACCTCGATCCCGCTCTTGCCCAACTGTTGGTACAGCTCATTGGCCGCCGTGGTGATTGCCTCGTCCTTGGGGGAAAGGTTTAAGAGGATGACCTGGAAGGGCGCGATGGGCACCGGAAAGATGATGCCGTCCTTGT
>JBAYTO010000075.1:0-2764 GCA_041675585.1 Desulfurivibrionaceae bacterium | reverse complement strand
CGGACGGGGGGGAGGATTGTATATGGGAGGCGGCGGCTTTGGCAGCGGCGGTGGCGGAGGTTTCGGCGGCTTCGGCGGCGGTGGGTTCGGAGGCGGCGGCGCCTCGGGGGGCTGGTAGATGATGCGCGCAGAGACTTTTTTTACAGAGGCGGAAAAACAACGGATCGCCGCGACCATCTCCGGGGTGGAGGAAAAAACCTCCGGCGAGGTTGTCGCCATGGTGGTGGACAGCAGCGACACCTACCCCGAGGCAAGAATGCTGGCAGGCCTGAGCATCGGCGGCCTGATAGCCCTCGTTATCACCGACCTTTTCCTGGCCGACAGCCTCGGATACTTTCTGCCCCTTTTGCTGGGCGGCGCCACCCTTGTGGGAGGCCTGGCCAAGATCTACCCCCCGCTGCTCCGGCTGTTCATTCCCGAAACCCGGAAGGAAACCCGGGTGGCTGAACGGGCGCTCCGCACCTTTTATGAAAAAGAGCTCCACACCACCCGCGACAACACCGGGGTGCTTTTCTTCATCTCCCTGCTCGAACACAAGGTCTGGATTCTGGCGGACAGGGGCATCTACCTGAAAATTTCCCAGGAAACCCTGCAGGCATACGCCAACGAAGTCGCCACCGGCATACGGCAGGGGCAGGCCTGCGACGCCTTGTGCCGGGAGATTGAAGCGGTGGGCGGTATCCTGGCCAGTAATTTTCCGGTCAAAACCGATGACACCAACGAGCTTTCCAACCAGGTGCTCACCGGCTGAACCCACCCTGAAAGTTCTCCTGTCCTTTTTTCCATCCCCGGTGCTATGATGCTGCAATAAGGCAATTGCCCCCTTCCTTTCATTCCCCGGTCCGCCGGCAAGGGAACCGCCCCATGCGCATACTCCGAATCAGCGCCCTCTTCCTCAAATTCGCCCTCCTCAGCCTCGCCGGAATGCTGCTCATCCCGCAAACAGGATTTGCGGCCCGCTGCCTGTACGTTTCCTCCTACCATGCCGGTTATGTCTGGAATGACGACATCGAGGACGCCATAAAAAAGGTGCTGTCCGGCCAATGCGAGATCAAAAAGTTCTACATGGACGGCAAACGCAACCTCTCCCCGGAATTTGCCCGGCAAAAGGGGCTGGAAGCGAAAAAACTCATCGAAACCTGGAAGCCGGATGTGGTCATCGCCGCCGACGACAATGTCTCGCGGTACCTGGTCATGCCGCACCTCAAGAATGCCGGGGTGCCCGTGGTATTTTGCGGAGTCAACTGGACCGTGGAGCCCTACGGCTACCCCTACCGCAACACCACCGGCATGGTGGAGATCGGCCCCGTTGAAACCCTGGCCAAGGAGGTGCGCAGAGCCGTTCCCAATGCCAGACAGGGGGTCTTCCTTTCCGCGGACGAAATGACCCAGCACAAGGAAGTTGCCCTGAACCAGAAGGTGTACGCCAAGCATGGCATCACCATCACGCACCGGCCGGTGAAAACCATGGCGGAATGGGAAAACGCCTTTCTTGAGGCGCAGAAGGTTGACTTTATAATTCTCGGCAACAACGCCGGGATTAACGATTGGAGCCATGAGCTCGCCCTTGCCCAGGTCAGGAACAAGGCCAGCAAATTCACCGTTTCCTACCTGGACTGGATGGCGCCCTACACCATGCTGACCATGGCCAAGATCGCCGAAGAACAGGGGGAATGGGCGGCCAAGGCGGCCCTGCGCATCATCAAGGGCGCCAGGCCGGACAGCATCCCCATTGCCGCCAACCAACGCTGGAACGTCTTTATCAATCCATCCCTCCTGAAAAAGACCGGTTTCACCCTTTCCCCGGAAATCACGAGCAAGGCCGTTCAGGTCGGGCCATAAGGCGCAGGAGCGCCTCGTTCCAGCCCCCCCCAGCCCGCCCCGTCCCAATCTGTCCCCTTGACATTACCGAAGCATAGCTATATAGTGATTTGGCTATATAGGCATATCTCCCATTCGCACAACCGCCGCACACCACAAGGGATACACGAATGCAACCCATCACGCTGACCAATCTTGCTCCGCAACCTCCACGGCCAAAGCCGCCTCTTCCCCCGGCCGTCATCATCCGCTACCTGGCGGGGGGGCTCCTCTCCCTGGCCCTCTGGTTTCTTGTCTACAAACAGCTTCCCGCCCTGGCCGATTTCCTCGCCTTTGATTTGCTCGCGCTCTCTCCGGACAGCCGGATGGGCAAGGCCATCCAATTCTTCCTCTATGACACGCCCAAGGTGCTGATGCTTCTTGCCCTGGTGGTTTTTGCGGTGGGCATCCTCCGCTCCTTCTTCACTCCGGAAAGAACCCGCAAGATCCTCGCGGGCAAACGCGAATCCGTGGGCAATGTGCTGGCCGCCCTGCTGGGCATCGTCACCCCCTTCTGCTCCTGCTCCGCCGTGCCCCTGTTCATCGGCTTTGTCACCGCGGGCATTCCCCTGGGCGTCACCTTTTCCTTTCTCATCGCCGCGCCCATGGTCAACGAGGTCGCCCTGGTCCTGCTCTATGGGCTGCTGGGCTGGAAGGTGGCCGGACTCTACCTCGTCACCGGTCTTGTCATCGCCATTGTCGCAGGCTGGACCATCGGCCGGCTCCACATGGAAAAACACGTGGAGGAATGGGTCAAGCATGTGCTGGCCAGCGGCGGTGAGGCAAACGCGCCGGGAAATCTGCAGGAACGGGTGGAGTACGGCTGGCAGGCGGTGCGGGATATCGTAGGCAGGGTCTGGGTGTATGTCATCCTCGGCATTGCGGTGGGCGCCGGGATACACGG
>JBAYTO010000074.1:0-2795 GCA_041675585.1 Desulfurivibrionaceae bacterium | reverse complement strand
CCGGCCGCCGCCGATGACCACACATTGCCGCCCGGCGACCTTGAGGCAGACCGGGAAATATTGCGAATTATCCGCGCCCAAGGATTTCCACCCGTATCTTGCCGACAAGTAAAGCGGCAAATCGTTTCGCATCATCGTCCGTGCCGACAACGGCGCCGTAATGCATGGGCACCGCGATCTTGGGCCCGATGGCAATGGCCGCCTGCGCCGCTTCCTCGGCGGTCATCACATAGGTGCCGGAAACAGGCAGCAGGGCGATATCCGCCCGGATATTCTTCATCTCCGGAATATAATCGGTATCCCCGGCATGGTACACCCGCACCCCAGCCACGGTGAGGATAAACCCCAACCACCGGTTGGCATGGGGATGGAACTGCTTGTTGGTGTTGTAGGCAGGGACGGCCTCGATGGTGATTCCCTGTTCCTCGCACCGTTCGCCCGGAGCAAGGGAAACGATCCTGCCCTTAAGCTGTGCCGCACTCTGTGCTTCGGCAACAATGAGGGTGGAGGGCTGCTGGATCATCTGCACATCAACGGGGGAGCAGTGATCGTAGTGTTCATGGGAAATACAGATGATATCGGCAGGCGGCAAGCCGGAACCGAGCTGGAAGGGATCGAAATAGACGACCTTGCCCCCGGCCCGCAGCAGAAAAGCGTCATGGCCGAGCCAGCGAAGATTTTTAAAAACGTTCTCTACCATAGCCTCCCTTCCACATTTGTACCCAATCCGCTCTATAATCAATTTGACGCGTTCCGCAATCTAATATAGTACAATTTCCTTACACCGAACGTAGCGCGTATCCCATCATCCCTGTCCAGGAGATCTTTTCATGCCAGCAGGAACCCTTGTTGTTTCCACCTCGGCAACAATGCAGTTTTCCGACATCACCGCCCAGCTCCAAAAAGCCGTGACCGCAAGCACCATTGTTGATGGCGTCTGCCACGTGTACAATCCGCACACCACCGCCGGTTTGACCATCAACGAGGGCGCCGACCCCGACGTGCAGGCCGATGTCCTTGCCGCCCTGCAAAAAATCGTGCCGCAAATCCGGTACCAGCATTTGGAAGGCAACTCTCCGGCCCATGTCATGGCCTCGCTCACCGGCAGCTCGGTAACGGTCTTTATTGAAAATGGCCGGCTCCAGCTCGGCACCTGGCAGAAAATCTTCTTCTGCGAATTTGACGGACCCCGTTCCCGCAAGGTCTTGTGGCGGATTACCTAGCCGACTTGGGGCAAGGGCGCACGAAAAAAGATCAAAACATCCCTTTGCGCAACAGCTCCCGCTCCCGCAGACGCACATACTGGAGAAGGGTTTCCTCTTCCCCTTTGGTAAGGTCAAAAAGTATCCCATAGCAATATTTTTTATTGTCTCCCCGGGTTGCCCGCATTACCTTTGCCCTGCTAATGTTCATATAGGTGCCTGCGCTCAACCCGGTTCCGGCGCCAGGAAAAAATACGGCCAGATCAAGCAGGATATCCCCGGGTTGAAGGGGGGCAAACCTGTCGGTGCAGACAAAGATCCCGTTGGCGCTGACATCTATGACCTGGAACCCTTGCCGCATTTCATTGTTATGCATGAACATGACCGTGCTGCCGTTGGGCACCCCAACCCGGTAGTTGGTCCGGCGCTGCAGGCGAAACAGGGTGGTGGGAAACTCGGTGAAGATACTGCTTTCGGTGGTGCGGGTCACCAGGACGCGCACCTTGTTCCAGACCATGGTCTCGTCCTTGAACAGGATATGGATGATCCCCTGGGTTCCGGGCCAGTCAATGGGCTTGTCGATCTCGAGCATCCGGTCATCGTAGTTGACGATGACCGTCTTGGGGGACTGATACCCGGTATGCACCAGGGAAATGAGCTCCCTTTTTTCCCGCAACCGGTCGAGGGCCATCCGGATCAACTCCGGCGACTCGGTGGATTGCGTCCCATTTTCCAAGGTTATCCATTGTCTTGACATTTTTCCATCACTCACTGCTTTTTCAAACGATCACGTAACCCACAATTTCCGGAAGCCGCCATGGACTGCAAAAAAACACCCCCCACCCTCCTGCACGCACAAGAAATCTGCTTTGGCTTGAACCGGGAAACAGACGAACGTTCCCTCGCGGCGTTTCTGCAACGATTCGCCGAATCCGCCTTCCTGCAGGCCCTCATCCCCCGCCTGGAAGAGGAGGAAATCACCTCGCTCCTTGATTTTCTTTCCAGCCTGATGCATAAGCATTGTAGCGAAAAGGAATACCATCGTCTGTTCCTCAAGGATTAAGCCTTCATTTATACTCACAAAATAGCATACCAGCAATGAGAGCGCAAAGGTGAGCCAGAATATTATCAGAGACCTCCGGGCCTTTCTCGAAATCCTGCGGAGGGAAGATTCCCTGCTCGAGGTTTCCACCCCGGTTGACCCGGATCTGGAGATTGCCGAGATCCATCGGCGGGTGATCGCCCAGGGCGGCCCGGCCCTGCTGTTCACCAACGTCAAGGGCAGCAGCTTTCCGGTGGTCACCAACCTCTTCGGCACGGCCCGCAGGCTTGAGCTGGCCTTTGGCAAACGGCCCCAGCAATTCGTGACCGATCTGGTGCGAGCGGCGGAGACTCTGATGCCGCCAAGCCTTGGCAAGATCTGGGAGATGCGCTCCCTGCTGGGTCAGGCCACCAAGGTGGGGTTGAAAAAAGTCCCGGCGGCCAAGGCCCCCATCCTGGAGGTCTGCCAGACGCCGGCCCGGCTGAGCGAATTGCCCCTGCTCACCTCCTGGGCCACGGACGGCGGCGCCTTTGTCACCCTGCCCCTGGTCT
>JBAYTO010000073.1:0-2821 GCA_041675585.1 Desulfurivibrionaceae bacterium | reverse complement strand
GAGTTTGCAAAGCCCCGGCAGCATCGAGGAGTACCCCATGCGGGGCATAAACTCCGGGCATCCCGCCTGCGGCGGGACAAGAGACACAGGGTGCCCTTTCTTTGGTTCGTTTCTTTGGGCAAACAAAGAAATGAACAGAAGAATACAGCGTATTCCTCTGGCTCCTGAGATTGTTTGGTAATCAGACAACGGTCAGCAACACCCAGCCCACGGAAAACCTGCCGCTTTCAGGGATAAAGCCCAAAATCCGCTCTCCTTTTTGCAGCTTGCCGGAAGAAAATAGCTCTTCCAGCATGATATAGAAGGAGGCGGAACCGGTGTTGCCCTTGCTGGCCAAGTTGGTAAACCAGCGCTCCTCGGGGATTACAAAGTGTATATCCCGCAGTTGCTGGAGGAGCGGTTCCCGGAAGTATTGCGAGGAGTAATGCGGCAGGAACCAGGCAATGTCCTCGGGGTTCAAGCCATGTTTTTTCGCAACGTCCGGCAGGCTTTCTCCGACCAGGGTCCGGATCACCTCCCTATTGAGCAACCGGGCATCCTGCTTGACCGTAAAAACACCCTGCCGGGCGGCCTCCCCCTCCACCGCATATTCCCGCCAGCCCTTGAGGCTCCCGTCTTCTTGCTTCACGGCGCCTGCATACATGCAGGTTTCCAGACAATGGGCATGGGAGATGATCTCTATCCAGTCAATCCTGAGGGAGAGACCATCTGTTGCCGGTTTGTTTTCGATCAATACCGCCCCGGCGCCATCGGAAAGCATCCAACGCAAGAACTCCGCTTCAAAGGAAAAGGCAGGATGATCCTTTTTCTTTCCCGGCTGGTCAGCCGTACCCTGCATGGCCTGGAAAAAAGAAGTACGCATAAAGGTAGAAGCCAGTTCGGAGCCGGTGGCAACCGCGTTCGTGCTCAACCCCTGGGCCACCGACATGGCGCCGTATTTTAAAGCGGTGATGCCGGTAAGACAGACCCCGGCGGTACTGATAACCTCACAGCGGTCGCCTCCCAACTCCCCATGTACCATGGAGGCATGCCCAGGCATGAGCTGATCGGGAGCGGAGGTGCCGCAGCAGAGGCATTCGATGGCGGGGTTGATTCTTGCCAAACGGCGTACGGCCTCGGCCGCCAGCCTGGCGTTGCTGTGCGTTGTGGCGCCGGTTTCCGGATCAATGGCATAGTGCCTGGTCTCGATGCCGTTGCCGGCAAGAATGATCTGCCTGGTCCTGGCCGCGAGCCGGTCCACCTTTCCCAGATACCTCTCCAGATCGTCATTGCTTACCGGTTGACCGGGAAGAAAGGCGGAAACCGCTGTGATAAAAGCATTCATGGTAGGTTAACCTAGTTGCGTTTTGTCGATAGAGATGTCTAGGCGAAAAGGTCCAAAGACGAGGCGCGCTGAATCCTGAGGAATGAGGCGTACCTGAGTACGCCGCAGTGACGAAGGATCCGGCGCAACGAAGTATTTGGGCCTTTGCGCGACGACATTACAACCGCGCGTTGTGGTGACTGTTGACAAGGAGCTCCGCATAACGGCTGTAAAACCGTTGTTCCTCAAGTTTGGTCGGGGTGACGGCATTGGTCAGGGTGTAATAATCCAGATTATGGTTGCTGATCCGGTGCTGCTCTTGCTTGTACAGGGCAGTGCCCGGCAGGGGGGTCATGACCGTGATCATGGGCAGATCGATCCGCCTTGATCCGAGATAGGTATCGAGCCGGTCAAAGTCGTCCTCCCCGTAGTCAGGGGAGATGATGAAATCACCCACAATGGTAATTCCCAGATCGTTGAGGATGGAAATGGCCTCGGCATTCATGGCTGCCTGATTGGCCTTGTTCATGGCCGAGAGGCTGGCATCGTCAATCCCTTCAAAGCCGATGATCACTGCCCGCAGTCCGGCTTCTTTCCATTCCCGCAGCATCTCCGGGTGGCGGACCACCGTGTCGGAGCGGATATCGGCCAGGTATTGTTTATTAAGGCCCGAGGCGAGCAGGGCGTGGCCCAGGGCGGTGGCCCGTTTGACATCGCCAAAGGTGTTGGCATCCACCAGCCGGATGACCGGGATCTCGGGCAGCAGGGCGATATCCCGGATGACCGTTTCGATGGATTTTGTCAGGTAGCCGCCGCCGGTCTGGCCTTGAATGGAGCAGAACAGACAGTGGTGCGGGCAGCCGAAGGCCGAGGCGACAAAGCCCATGGTAATGCCCAGTTTTTCGAGAATGTAATGGGGGCGGTAGCGCTGTACCAAAGCATAATCAGGCGGGCGTTCCATGACCAGATCGGCAAGAGAGTTGCGCACTGCCGGCCGTTCAATCTGCCTGCCCGGCGTGGTCCGGATCACTCCGGGCAGAGCGGTGCGGTTCCTATCGCTCTCCAGGGCGCAGACAAGCTCGGCAAAGACCTTTTTGCCGATTCCGACCACGATATAATCCACTGTTGCTTGATTAAAAAAACCCGGATCGTTGCTGGCATGAATTCCGCCCACCACCACGGTTGCCGGGCAGGATTCCTTGACCCTGGCGGCAAGCCGCAGCATGGTATTTGCCTCGCAGGTCACCCCGGTAATGCCGACCACATTCGGTTGAAATTCTCCCAGTTCCCTGTCCAGGCCATCGGGGGCAGCCTTCAGGTCAAGGATCCGCACCGTATGTTCCAAAAGATTTCCGGCCAGCTCTTCGAGAGCCAGGGGTTCGCCGCGAAAAATCTGCTTGAGCGAAGTTATCCCATAGCGCTCTTCAGGAATGCTTCGCCCGCAATTCGGGGGATTGATAAGGAGTATATGCATTATGACCATAGCTGGATTTTTTTGGGGCGCCAGCCCTCTCTTCG
>JBAYTO010000072.1:0-2987 GCA_041675585.1 Desulfurivibrionaceae bacterium | reverse complement strand
TGGGGATGCGCACCACCGCGACCATGATGTTCGGGCATCTGGAAACCTTGGCCGAGCGGGTCGAGCATCTTTCGCGGGTGCGCGACCTGCAGGACAAAACCGGCGGCTTTACCGCCTTTATCCCCTGGCCCTTTCAGCCCGACAACACGGCCCTTTCCTATCTGCCCAAGACCACCGCTTTTCAGTATTTGAGGATGCTGGCGCTGTCGCGGATCTTTCTCGATAACATCGACAACATCCAGGCCTCCTGGGTGACCCAGGGGCCGAAAATCGCCCAACTCTCCCTCTTTTTCGGGGCCAATGATTTCGGCAGCACCATGATCGAGGAGAACGTGGTGGCCGCGGCCGGGGTGGGATTTCGCCTCTCCGAGCAGGAGATTCGCACCTTGGTTGAAGGCGCCGGTTGTGTGCCCAGGCAGCGCAGAATGGACTACACTTTGGTGTAAAATGCAGGAATACCCTCGCTATCTCTACCGGGCGCCCTTTGTCGTCACGGGCAATGGCCCGGTCATCGCCGACGGCGCGGTGCTCACTGAAAACGGGCTGGTCGCGGCGGTGGGCTCCTATGCTGAACTGAAAGATGTTGATGCTCAGTTGGAAGAGTATGACGGCCACGTCATCACCCCTCCCTTGGTCAACTGCCACGCCCATCTCGAACTCTCGTATCTGGCCGGGCTGACCGGGGATTCCCCGCCGCCAGGCGATATGACCGGCTGGATCAGGGGGTTGCTTGCCGCCCGGGCGGAAAGTCCCGATCCGGAAATAGTGCATGATGCCGCGCGCATGGGGCTGGCCCGTCTGTATGCCGGGGGGTGCCGGGCCGTGGTTGATATTGGGAACCTGCAGGAAAGCAGTTTGCTGGGGGAAGGCTTCAAGACTGAGGTGCTTTTTTTCCTTGAGCTGCTCGGGCTGTGCGGCCCCTCCGAGGAAGCGGCCCTGGCAACCTTGGCCGGAATCGGCAGCGAGGTGTGTTGTACACCCCATGCCCCGTATTCGTCAGGCCCGGCATTGATTCGGGCCCTGAAAAAACGGGCGGGGAACAGTCTATTTCCCATGCACGTGGCCGAGTCTGCCCAGGAAATCGAATTCTTGCGCACCGGCCGCGGACCGTTTGCTGATTTCCTTGCCGAGCGGGGGGTGGAGGTTGCCTCCTTTGCCGCGCCCGGGATGGGTGCGGTCCGTTATCTGGAGTCCCTTGGGGTGTTGGACAAGCAGACCCTGTGCGTCCATGGTGTTCATGTTGAGGATGAAGAGATCGCCCTCCTGGCCCTCCATGGGGCTGCAGTGTGCGTATGTCCCGGCAGCAACCGGTTCATGGGGGTGGGGCGTGCGCCGGTGCATAAAATGCGTGCCCAGGGCGTCCCGCTGGTGCTGGGCACGGACAGTCTGGCCAGCAATCCACAGCTCAACCTCTGGCTGGAAATGCAGGTGTTGCGGGAAGAGCATCCGGATCTTCCGCCCGAGGCGGTCTTTGCCATGGCTTCAATAAATGGCGCGCGTCTTCTCGGCATGGAGAACAGGCTCGGCCGTGTCGCTCCAGGGGTCTCCTCCTCGCTGCTCGCTGTGCGCTGCCCGGCGAAAACAGAGGCTGAAGTCCTTGAGTATCTCACCTCGGCCGGCACGGAGATTCGTCTTGAATGGCTTGAGTAACGGGATGAAGATCACGGCCAGAATCGGGATGGTGAATTACATCAACACCGCGCCCCTGTATGAGGTGTGGCGGCAGACCGTACGGCGAGCGGACTGGCGGATTACCGAGGCGCCGCCCTCGGTGCTCAACCGCATGCTGCACGAAAACGAGCTTGATCTCGGCTTTGTTTCTTCCCAGGAATATGCCCTGCATCCCGGGGAGTACCGGATAATGAGCGATCTGTCCATCTCGTCCACCGGGCCGGTGGGCAGCGTTTTTCTCTTTTCGGAATTGCCCATTGCCGGCCTGGATAAGCAACTGGTTCTGCTCAGCCCCCAGTCCCAGACCTCGGTGAGTCTGGTGAAGATCATTCTGGAGGAGTTCCACCAGATTCATCCCCGCTATCGCAGCGGCTTGGCCAGCGAGCTGGATCAGGACGCGGAAAGGCCCGCCGCGGTGCTGGCCATTGGCGATGAAGCGTTGCGGCTGGCAGTGGAAGCGCGGTATCCCCACCGCCTGGACCTTGGCGAGGCCTGGCAGGAGCGTACCGGCCTGCCGTTTGTCTTTGCGGTCTGGGCTGTGCGGGAGGATTTTTGCCGCGAGGAACCGGACACCGTCCTTGCCATTTATCAGGAGCTGCACCGTTGCCTGCGTGAAGGAAAGGAGCGGCTGCCTGAGATCAGCGCCATTGTGGCCAAGCGGGTTCCCATGGACGAGGCGGCATGTTACCGGTATCTCCAGGGGATTGAGTATGATCTGGGCAATGAAAAGCAGGAGGCGCTGAGGCGATTTTTCGAGTATCTTATCAAGCGCGGGGAGGTCCCTGCGTCGGCGCTTCCCCTCAAGGTTTGCGGAAAACAGTAGGCATATGAAGAATCCAGACGAAAAGAAAAAATTTGTTCAGAAAAAGTTTTCCGCAATCAGCGGGAAATACGACTTTCTCAATTCGGTGCTGAGCTTCCAGATCGACCGCTATTGGCGCTGGGTCACCACCCGGGAGCTGAAGGAGTTCCCCAAGGGCGTGGTGCTCGACCTCTGCGCCGGAACCCTGCCCCTTTCCCTGGAGCTGACCCGGCAGGCCAAGCAGCGCCGGGTGTTGGCCGTGGATTTTTGCGAGGATATGCTGCGGGCCGGAATGCTCCATCTTCCCGCCGATGACCGGAAAGACCGGATCGGGCCGGTGTGCGGGGACGGGGAGCAGATCCCCGTGAAAACCTCCACGGTCTGGGGTGTCACCGTGGCCTTCGGGGTCAGGAACCTGGCGCGAACCCAGCAGGGGTTGAATGAGATGCACCGGGTGCTCAAGCCCGGCGGCAAGCTGCTGATCCTCGAGTTTTCCAGGCCGCAAAATCCGCTG
>JBAYTO010000071.1:0-3483 GCA_041675585.1 Desulfurivibrionaceae bacterium | reverse complement strand
GCTGATGCCGGAGATCATCTTCCAAGTAGTAAAGAACATGATCACCGCGATCAGGGTTGCCCCCAATTTTGCCGTGGCCATAAGGGAGTTCTCCAGCTTCTCGCTCATCTTCCAGCCATTGGCCCGGTAGCCGAGATAATGGAAGAAGATGACCGCGGCGCAGCCGGACATCATGGCTGAGGTGATGAAATAGATGGGCATGTACGGCCCATGCCAGAACTCACGACCGGACAGCAGACCAAAAACCGCGCCAAGGTTACTATGGGCGGCGATACCGGAAACCAGACCCAGCAGGCCGAACATCCCGGCGACCTTATGCTTCTCCATCTGCAACAGAGCAAACTCGACAACCATGAAGAAGAGATACGCTCCATAGAGGGTTCCCATCCACCAGATATTGGAGGTGGGATTGGGGGAGAGCATATTATAGATGGGCATGCGCCAGGGGTTTTCAATCTCGAATCCGATCACGAAAAAACCGGCGACAATGGTGACGATGGCCATGAAAACGGAACGCTTGGCAATGGGCTTGAACGCCTCAAGACCAAAGACATGACCGATGGAGGAAATCAAACACAACCCGGTGGAACTGACCACAAAGAACACATAGGTGGCAATGAGCAACCCCCAGGGGACATCCCGGGTGACGCCAAAGGTATGCTCATGGCCGACATACATGGAATGCACCCCGGCGGCAAGGCCGAGGGCGGCGAGCAGGCCGCCGATGGCAATGGTGACGTTGTAGGAACGGGAGGGGCTGGCAACGAGGCCGCCTTCCCGCGGCAATACATCAGCTAAAAAATTATTCATGGGAACAACTCTCCTTGTGCGTAATTTAATCGTTAATCTTGCGATCCAGAATGACGAAAACCTTGCCCGCTAGTCTCCACAAGAGAGCATCATGGCAATGTTTCCTCATTGGCCTGGATCAACGGTTTGATTTTGAGATCAAATACGGTATGGAGTGCTGCACCTCCGATCCAGAAAATTAAAAAGAGTAGACCTTCCATTTTTTTCTCCTCAATCAAACGACCTGATCTTCCAGGCTTGTGGTTCATCGTCGACCCGAACGGAATGGCGGTTCCAAACGGATCACTTCCGCGACGTACCAGACCATATTCCTCTTCCCTGCGACCCTCCTTTGCGTGTTGTTTTTCAGTGAAAATCTTTAGGCTGTCCCACATGGAGGAAACCCACCCAAGCCAATACTGTTATCCTCAAATTACAAAATGGAAAAAGCCATTGTCAAGTTTTTATTCTTTCTATATTCCAGTTTTTGGTATTTTTTTTGTGCACATTTAGCCCAAAACAAAAACGCCCCTTAATAAGAGGGCGCAATATCTCTTTTTCCGACAACTCCAGCATACTGTTTCCAGCGCAAGAACAATACGAAAAAACAGGCATATAACCTGCAGTTGCCACCACAAAAACAAAAACGACAGACCGGATTCCACCACCACACAACACCTAATGCTGCACAAGGCCAAGATCACCAGACTTGGCAAAAAATGATCCGATCACACAAGAAATAGGAATCAAAACGAGCCATCCGCGTACAACTATACCCGCAAGAGAAAATACGAACAACCCAAAAAACACCGCGATAAAAATAAGTTAACCAACCGAAACAAAAGGAGATAAAATCAATCTAAAACAATAAACAGCCGAAACCCCAAACACTGGCACAGTGATTGCTTTAATACACGGAAGGGAACACCATGGTTTTCCGACCATGCGAGACACAAGACAGACGACCTTCCGTCTTTCCGCGCAAGCGGACTCAATCTATTCCTTCCCTGCAAAGGATCCTCGGTGGCGGCCCAGGATCCTTTTTTCTTTCTCCCCGGAAGCCTCTCACCCAAGAAATGTAGTGACCTTGCCGCGCTAACCCTGTATTATCATGCGTTGACGCCACCGAGTGGAAATCGATATCGTCTCGTTCCGCTCTATTTAATGAATAGTTTTTTCAGTGTCTGCCGTGCAAAATACGACCCAGCCCACAATCAGGATTTGGACCCATGTCCAACTCACACTCTTCCTGCTCGCCATCAGCCTCATCCTGACCCTCGGCCTGGGCGCGGCCTTATACCTCTTTATCTCCCTTGATATTCCCTCAATCGGCGCCCTGAAACACTACCGTCCCGCCACCACTTCCATCATCTACGACGCGGAAAAACAGCCGATCACCCATGTATCTAGGGAAAACCGGACCCTTGTCCCGCTTTCCGCAATGCCGGAGTTTCTCCCCCAAGCATTCACGTCCGCGGAAGACTCCCGTTTTTATCAACACAGCGGGGTTGATGCCTGGTCGATTATCCGGGCGCTTATCCACAACATTCGTTCGGGGGAACGGGGCCAAGGCGGCAGCACCATCACCCAGCAGGTCGCCAGGGCGCTCCTGCTCACCCCGGAAAAAACCTACACCCGCAAGATCAAGGAAGCAATTCTCGCCTACCGGATCGACACCGCCCTCAGCAAAGAGGAAATCCTCCACATCTATCTCAACCAGATTTATCTGGGCAGCGGCGCCTATGGAGTTGAGGCTGCGGCCCAGATCTACTGCGACACACGCGTTCCGGACCTGAACCTTGCCGAGGCCGCTCTTCTTGCCGGGTTGCCGCAAGCGCCAAGCCGGTACTCACCGTTTCGCAACTTCAAGCTTGCCAAAAACAGACAGCTCTATGTCCTGAACCGCATGGCGGAAGAGGGATATATCACCCCGACTGCCGCGCAAAAGGCCTATGAAAAGACCCTGCTCTGGAATCCCGCCAAGGAAGGCCCCACGGAAAACAACTATTTTGTTGAGTATGTAAAGGCCTACGTCGAAAGCAAATATGGCAGCGAGGCCCTACTGACCGGCGGCCTTCGCATCTACACCACCCTTGACCAGAACATGCAGCAGGCCGCCAACATGGCCATAAAACGCGGCACGGCCAAATGGGCCATCCGCCAGAGCAAACACGCCGATACCCTGCCCCAAGCCGCCCTGATCTCCATGGAAGTGAAGACCGGCCGCGTCCGGGCAATGGTGGGAGGCACCGATTTTGATAAAAGTCAGTTCAACCGGGCCACCCAGGCCCGCCGTCAGCCGGGTTCAGCCTTCAAGCCCTTTATTTACGCCGCCGCCCTTGAAAATGGGATGACCCCGGCCACCATGATTGTCGACGAACCGATTCATTTTCGCGGCGCCACCGCGATGCAGTACTGGGCGCCCAAGAATTACGACAATAAATTCGAGGGCCCCACCTCCTTTAGAAACGCGCTGGTTCGCTCGCGAAACGTCCCCACCATCAAGATCCTGCAACAGATCGGGGCAGCCAAGACCATCGATCTGGCCAGAAGGCTGGGCATCACCTCCCCCCTGGTAAAAGATCTCTCCCTGGCCCTGGGAACCTCCGGGGTTTCCCCCCTTGAGATGATCCGGGCATACGCCGCCTTTGCCAACAATGGCCGGATGCCCCAGCCTCTTTTCATTGAAAAAAT
>JBAYTO010000070.1:0-3533 GCA_041675585.1 Desulfurivibrionaceae bacterium | reverse complement strand
CAGGGGTTAAGGGATCTCATCGAGTTCCAGATCGCCGGCGGCACCCATGGTATTGTTCCCTGCGGCACCACCGGCGAGTCCGCCACCATGAGTCATGCCGAGCACCACCGGGTGGTGGAGCTGACCATCAAGACCGTGGCGGGACGGGTGCCGGTGCTGGCCGGAACCGGCTCCAACTCCACGAGCGAGTCCATCGAGCTGACCCGGGCCGCCAAGGAGGCTGGCGCCGATGGCGCCCTGATGATCACTCCCTATTACAACAAGCCGTCCCAGGAAGGGCTTTACCAGCACTTCAAGGCGGTGGCCGAGGCGGTGGATATCCCCATCATCCTCTACAACGTGCCGAGCCGGACCGCGGTGAACATGCTGCCCGAGGCCGTGGCCCGCTGCGCGGTCATTCCCAATATCGTGGGGGTCAAGGAGGCCACCGCCGATCTCAACCAGATCAGCCAGGTCATCCGCCTCTGCCCCAAGGATTTCGCGGTGATGTCCGGGGATGATTTCACCTCCATGCCCACCGTGATGATCGGCGGCACCGGGGTCATCTCCGTGACCTCCAACGTGGCACCGAAAGACATGGCCGCGATGATGGACGCCGCCCTGGCCGGGGATATCGCCCGCGCCAGGGAGCTGCACTACAAGCTGCTACCCCTGATGCAGGCGATGTTCATCGACACCAATCCGGTGCCGGCCAAGACGGCCCTGGCGATGATGGGCAAGATCAAGTCCGGCCTGCCGCGTTTGCCCCTGTATAAGATGAACGAGGGTAACGAGGAGAAGCTGAAGAAGGTTATTGCCGCTTATGGGCTTGTATAAGTTGCGCCAAGGCGCATAGCCGCCAGTTTACAGCTGACAGCTGAGCTGAATTTTAAGGAGAACATCATGACCAAGGTTATTGTCGCCGGAGCCGCAGGGAGAATGGGCCGCCGGATCAGCTATATGGTGCATCAGCAGGCAGGCTTGAGCCTGGCTGGAGGTTTTGAGCGGCCCGACACCCCGGAACTGGGCAAGGATCTCGGCGAACTGGCCGGCGTTGGTGCCCTGGGGGTCCAGGTGGCGGACAGCTTCGAGGCGGTTATGGACCAGGGCGAGGTGATCATCGACTTCACCTTCCACGAGGCCACCATGGCTCTGGCTCGCAAGGCGGCTAAGGCGAAAATGGCCATGGTCATTGGGACCACCGGGCTTACGGCGGATAATCTGGCCGAGCTTAAGGAATTGAGCCGGAATTTTCCCTGTGTCCAGTCCCCGAACATGGCGGTGGGGGTCAATGTCCTCTTCAAGATCGCCAGGAAGATGGCAGCCCTGCTGGGCGATGCCTACGATATCGAGATCGTCGAGGCCCATCACCGGATGAAAAAGGACGCGCCCAGCGGCACGGCCCTGAAGCTCGGGGAGATGGTCGCCGAAGGCGTGCATCGTAATCTGGCCGAGGTGGGGGTCTATTCCCGGCACGGGATGATCGGCGAACGCACCGACAAGGAGATCGGCATCCAGACCATCCGGGGCGGGGATATCGTGGGCGAGCACACCGTCTATTTTGCCGGAGCCGGCGAAAGGCTGGAGCTGACCCACCGGGCACACAGCCGGGACAACTTCGCCCGGGGCGCGGCCCTGGCCGCCGCCTGGGTGGCTGGCAAGCCCAACGGCCTTTACACCATGTTCGACGTGCTTGGCTTGCAGGATATTTAGGGGCCGTACGAAATGATTATTTCGTTACCCGGCCCCTTATGCCGGCCAATGGCGGCTTAGGCGTTTCTACCCAAAAAGGCACCCCCTCTCCCTAACCCTCCCCCGCCAGGGGGGAGGGAATTTGGGGGATTTTTGCAAGAGGCTCCATGAAAAACCAGCAGCAGGCCTTTATCGGGCTGGGCTCCAATCTCGGCGACGGCCAGAGTAATTTGCTGGCCGCTTGGCAGCGGTTGGGCGTGACTGCGGGAATCAGCCTGCTCCGGCTGTCGAGCCCCTACCGGACAGCGCCGGTGGACTTGGCCACGGAGCACTGGTTCACTAACGCCGTGGGCGAAATCACCACCACTCTTTCGCCGCCGTCGCTGCTGGCCGCCATGCTCGCCATCGAGACGGAGCTGGGCCGCGACCGTACCCTGACCAGGGACAGGCCCGTTGATCTGGACCTGCTCTATTACGGAGACCTGATGCTTAACAGCCCGACCTTGACCGTACCCCATCCGCAGCTCGCCAAGCGGCTTTTTGTGCTGGCGCCGCTGGCGGAACTGGCGCCGGAGCATGTGCATCCGCTTCTTGGCCGAACCAGCCTGGCCCTCTGCCGCGCACTCCCTGCGCAATCAGGGGTGGAGCGGCAGGCCTGGCGGGACGGGGAGAGAGTTGATGGTTAAGCTTTTCATTTTCGCGCTTTTTTTCTATGTCGTCTACAGGCTGCTGACCGGAGGTTTTAAAAGGGTTGTCGGCAGCAACCGGCAAACCGCGGCGCCGGGGGAGCTTGGGGTCCATGACCAGCTGGTGGAAGATCCGGTCTGCCATATCTATATTCCCAAAAGACAGGCAATCGTGTTACATGGTGGTGATACGCCTGTATATTTTTGCAGTGAGCAGTGCCGGAAGATGTATTGCGATGCCCATAAAACAGACCGGCAGGAAAACGGCTGACTCCGGTTTTCGTTAAAAACGATGATCTTGCAGGAGCGGCTTCAGCCGCTCCTGCAAGATCATAATTAAAGGAGAGAATAGATGAAGTTTTTTATTGATACCGCCAACATCGAAGAAATCAAAAAAGCCGTGGACATGGGCATGGTGGACGGAGTCACCACCAACCCTTCGCTGATCGCCAGGGAGAACAAGCCGTTTGTCGAGATCATCAAGGAAATCTGCCAGGTGGTGGATGGCCCGATCAGCGCCGAGGTAATCGCCCTCGACGCCGAGGGCATGGTCCGGGAGGGTCGCGAGCTTGCCGCCATTCATGAAAACATCGTGATCAAGATTCCCATGACCACCGAAGGCCTCAAGGCGGTCAAGAAGCTTGCCGATGAGAAGATCAGAACCAACGTGACCCTGATCTTTTCCGCCAGCCAGGCCCTGATGGCTGCCAAGGCCGGGGCCAGCTATGCGAGCCCCTTTGTCGGCCGGCTGGACGATATCTCCCAGAACGGCATGGATCTGATCAGCGACATCATGAACATTTACGATAACTACGGCTACGCCACCGAGGTGATCGTTGCCAGCATCCGCAATCCCATCCATGTGGTGGACGCGGCCCTGTTGGGCGCCCATATCGCGACGATCCCCTTCAAGGTTATTGCCCAGCTTGCCAGGCATCCGCTTACCGATCTCGGCATGGAACAATTTTTGGCCGACTGGGAAAAAAGAACAAAAGCATAGTATACTGATTTGTAAGAGGCATCTGCCGGAGACAAAAGCAATGGCGCAGTCTCAGGTAGATTCAACTTAAAAGTGCACCACTTGAGCTAAAAGCAGGACATGGCAGGATTTCTGGTATGTTGAGAAGCACGACCAACTCACACCCAGAAGGAGCCTGCCATGTCCTACACCCATCT
>JBAYTO010000069.1:0-3823 GCA_041675585.1 Desulfurivibrionaceae bacterium | reverse complement strand
AATAAACGATTTTATTATATCGTTCCCTGCAAAGGATGACAATCAAACTGAGGAGGTGTGTGCCATGGGATTAGCAGAAAAGTTGGGTATGGCTGGTCAGCCGGTGTCTATCGACTGGGATCTAACTCCCTCGGATACCTTTGCCCTGTTCGAAAGCTGGGGCGGCAAGAACCAGGAGCGGGTCCGCAGCAACACGGAGCTCCATTACTATTTTTATATCGATAACGGGAAATCGCCCGCCCGGCTCTGTTTGATGGAACGGGGAGTCAAGCACGCCAAGATCCTGGCCCTCATCGACTGCCCGCAGGAGATGCTGGCAGAATGCGTGGCCCGGCAGGGAAAGGCCGCCGGCCTTGACCAGAGCTATGCCATTGACGAGGCGATCAAGCAATGGCTTCTGGAAAGGATCATCGAGAGCGATGATTCCTCCCGGATTGAGCTGGTGGACAACTCCGTGGAGCAGGAGGCCATGGGGACCGGGCTGCCGAAGAAAGGCGACCAGTTACCCTCCTTTAAGCAGGTCAGACTGCGTGCCGCCAGCACCGTACTCACCGAGCAGGAAGCGACAGAGCTGGCGGCGCGGCATGGGTTTTATGACAGCCGCCACAACCCTGGGGGCGCATTCGCCAATGTCTTGGTGGACAACGACGACGGTCTGACCGTTACCGATCATGTCACCGGGCTCATGTGGCAGCGGGGTGGCTGTGATCTCACCACCATTCGCAACGTACAGCAATATGTGGAGCAGCTTAATCAGCAGCACTTTGCCGGATTTGCCGACTGGCGGCTGCCTACCATGGAAGAGGCTTTTTCCCTTCTGGAGCCGCAGGTAAATGCCAAGGGCGCCCATCTCCACCCCTGTTTTTCCAGGGAGCAGCCTTTTATCTTTCTGGCCGACCAGCGTAAACCCGGCGGTTACTGGTTTATGGATTTCAAGCAGGCTACGGCGTTTTGGGCCTCCGGCTCCATTCCCGGCGGTTTTGGTCGGGTGTGCCGTTCCCTCTGATAGAGAAAAAGCGACGGCAAAAGAAAAGGGCTGCCCGGAGGGCGGCCCTTTTCTTTTGCCGGCAACGAGGCAAGGCAGATCAACAAGTTATTGCAATTTATCCGGTCAGGTTATAAAGAATCTACTCTACGAAGTAAATGTAGCCCAAGTATTCCCGCCTTTGTCTTGACGCAGGAATTTTATTAAAAAACCGACCTGGAGGAAATACCCATGCCCGAGTTCAATAATGTCAGCATCGTGAAAAAGGCCAATGTCTACTTCGACGGCAAGGTCACCAGCCGGACGGTGGTGTTTGCCGACGGCTCCCAGAAAACTCTGGGCATCATGCTCCCTGGCGAATATGAATTCAACACGGCGGATAAGGAGCTCATGGAGATCATGGCCGGCGAACTGGAGGTTTTTTTGCCCGGCGCCTCCGGCTGGCAAACGGTCAAGGGCGGCGAAGCCTTTGAGGTTCCGGCCCACGCCAAATTCGAGCTTAAGGTGAAAGCCCTTACGGATTACTGCTGTTCCTTCATAAAATAAAGCGTGACAACTCACCAGCAATCAGCGGCGGGGACCGGGACGTCACCCCTGGGTCTTGTCCGTCCCTTTGTACGGCAATATTCACCCCGCCTTGTCGGCGGCCTTGTTGCCCTGCTGACCGTTGACCTTCTTCAGCTGGGCATCCCCCGGCTGGTGAAACGGGCGGTGGATCTCCTGGCCCAGGGAGCGGCCAGCCAACTGGCCCTGGCGCAAAGCGCCCTGGCTATCTTCCTGCTTGCCCTGGGTATTGCCGGCTGCCGGTTTGTCTGGCGCTATCTGATTCTCGGCTTTTCCCGTCTGGTGGAGCGCGATCTGCGTGCTGGTTTTTTCCGCCACCTGCTCACTCTGGACCGGCCATTTTTTCAAAAAAAATCGGTGGGCGCGATCATGGCCCTGGCCACCAATGATTTGGCCGCAGTGCAGCTGGCCGGAGGCATGGGGCTGGTCGCCTGCGCCGATGCCGCGATCATGGGGATCGCCGCCCTGGCCTGCATGGCCTATATCAGCCCTTCCCTCACTCTGATCGCCGTTATCCCCATGCCTCTGTTGGCCCTGCTTACCAGGGTGCTTTCCGCCCGGCTCCATCGTCGTTTTCTTAAAGTTCAGGAGCAGTTTTCACTGCTTACTGAATTTGCCCGCAGCACCATCACCAGCATCCGGCTGCTCAAGGCCTACACCCAGGAAGTGGTGCAGGCCGAGGAATTCGATCACCTCGGACGTCAATATCAGCTGGACAACATCCGCCTGGCCAGGGTACACGGCACCTTGTTTCCCATCTCCGGGCTGGTGGGCAATACCAGCCTGCTGCTGGCGATTTTTTTCGGCGGGCGGCTGGTGATAGGCGGCGCCATCACGGTGGGGGATTTTGTCGCCTTTATCTCCTACCTCTACCTGCTGACCTGGCCGATGATGGCGGTGGGCTGGGTGACCAATCTTTTCCAGCGCGGGCTCACCTCCCTGGGGCGGCTGAACGAGGTCATGGAGGCCAGGCCAACTCTGGCAGACCCGGTGCAGCCCGTCGCCTTTCCCGCAGGGCCGACGGAGATCAGCCTTCGCCGGCTTAATTTCCGCTACGAGGGCCAGGAACAGTCGGCCCTGGCCGGGGTCAGCTGCGTCATCCGGGCCGGGGAGATCGTTGGCCTGGTGGGACGGAGCGGCTCGGGGAAATCCACCTTGTGCCATCTCCTGGCCCGGCAGTATCCCGTGGCGGATGGGGAGATTTTTCTCAATGGCGTTGATATCAATCGGTTATCCCTGGCTTCGGTGCGTGAGCGGGTGGCTTATGTGCCGCAGGATGTGCTGCTTTTTTCCGATACCGTGGCGGCGAACATCGCCTTCGGCAATCCGACCGCCAGCCAGGAGCAGGTCGAGGCAGCAGCCGGAATCTGCCGGATCCACGAGGAGATCCTCGGTTTCAGCGAAGGGTACCAGACCCGGATCGGGGAAAAGGGCGTCAAGCTTTCCGGCGGTCAGCGCCAGCGGATCGCCCTGGCCCGGGCTCTTCTCCTCGACCGGTCCCTGCTGATCATCGACGACAGTCTTTCCGCCGTGGATCTGGAGACCGAGCAGGAGATCATCTCCGGCTTGGTCACCTTTTTGCCGGGGCGAACCTGTCTCATCGTTTCGCACCGGATTGCCCCGTTGCGGGAGGCGGCCCGGATTATGGTGCTGGAGGAAGGGCGGTTGCTGGCCCAGGGCAGCCATGCCGAGTTGCTGGCGGCCAGCCCTTTTTATCGCACCATGTACCGGCAGCAGCAAATGCGCCACCGGGAAAAGGAACTGTAACCGTGCGGGATAATTACGGCTATTTCGAAGAAGATCAGCTGGGCAAGTTCGGCGATCTCAGCCTGTGGCACCGGATCGTCTTTCTGGGCAAGCCTTACTGGCTGGGGGGTTTGCTCGCCATCCTCTTTTCTTTTGTCGTAGTGGCCTGCGGCCTCTCCCTTCCCTATCTGATCCGGTTGGCCGTGGATGACTTCATCCTCAACACCGGTGCCGGCGCCGAGCTCCGCCTTGCCGGGCTCAAGCATCTGGCCCTGGCCTTCTCCGCCCTCATGGCCTTTGAATTTTTCGGCAACTTTGTCCAGGTGCTGATCCTGGAGTGGACCGGGCAGCGGATCATGCACCGGATGCGGCAGATGATGTTTGTCCATCTCCTGCATCTCGACTTGAAGTTTTTTCACCGCAACCCGGCCGGGAGGCTGGTGACCCGGCTGACCAACGATATCCAGAACATGCACGAGATGTTCACCTCGGTGATCGTCACCCTGTTCAACGACGGGGTCAAGCTTT
>JBAYTO010000068.1:0-3863 GCA_041675585.1 Desulfurivibrionaceae bacterium | reverse complement strand
GACCTTTGACCAGCTCCAGATCTACAACATCATGAGCAAGGTTGCGGACGGCACCGAAGGCTGGCCGGAAAATGCCCCCTTTGCAGCGATCATCGTCACCGCCGCCGGGCCGCAGATTCCGCAGCCGCTGGTGGATCAACTGGCGGACCCCGGCGTAATGGTTCTGCCGGTGGGTGATCTGGAAGGGCAGACCCTCATGGTAGTCAAAAAAGAAGGTGGCGTGGTAACAACCACGGCCGTGGAAAGCGTCCGTTTTGTCAAGCTGGTCGGCGCCCACGGCTGGAAGGCGGCCTGAGTCTGTTCCTGATTCTGCGGCAAGTCCCTCCCCTTTTCACGCCCCCGCCCTTACCCGTCCGGCCAGACGTCGGACCTCGCTCATGGTCTCCTCCAGAGCAAAGGAGAGCAGGCGACGGTCCCGCATCACCACCTTGCCGTCAATGAGCACGGTGGCGACATCACTGCCCCTTCCCGCATAGACCAGGGTCTCCAGATTATGAAAAGGGGTAAGGTGGGGCTGCCTGCCGTCGATAATAACACAGTCCGCCCGCAACCCCACGGCCAAACGACCGATTTGCCCGGCCAGACCCAGAACCCCGGCTCCCCCTCTCGTGGCCATGCCCAGCAAAGCAGCGGCGGGCAGGCGGGTTGGGTCCAGGGCGGCAACCTTGTGCAGCCTGGCGCAACTGGCCATCTCCTGAAAAAGATCCAGGTCGTTGTTGCTGGCGCAGCCGTCCGTGCCCAGCCCCACCTCCACCCCGGCAGCGAGCATCTCACCCAGGGGAGCGATGCCCGCACCGAGCTTCATGGCGCTCTCCGGGCAGGTGACCACCTTGGCGCCGCTCTCCTGCAGCAGCCTGATATCCCCTTCTTCCAGCCAGATACAGTGCACGCAAATCGTATTTTCATCCAGCACGCCAAGGTTCTGGAGCAGGGCCACAGGGGTGCAGCCGTGCTGCATCTTGAGCTGGGCGACCTCATCCTGTGTTTCGGCCAGATGGATGAAAAAAAGGCTGCCGGCCTCACGGGCCAAACTCTTGGACCGTTGCAGGGTTTCCGGGCTGCAGGTATAGGGGGAATGGCAAAACAGGGCTGGGGTGAGCAGGGGATTCTTCCCCTGCCAGGCGGAGAGAAACTCCGCCGCTGCCGCAATGTTCTGGGCTGGATCCGGCACACCGGGGGCCGGGAAATCAATGATGCCTTGGGCCGCCACCGAGCGCATCCCTGCCTCGCAAAAGGCTCTTGCCGCCGCCTCCTCATGAAAATAGGCGTCCGCCACCGTAGTAATGCCGCCCATGATCATCTCGGCGGCGGCCAGCTTGCTGCACCAATAGACCATCTCCGCCTCGACCAGCCGCGCCTCGGCGGGGAAGATATGCTCGGTAAGCCAGGTCATGAGCGGCAGGTCATCGGCCAGCCCGCGGAACAGGGTCATGGCCCCATGCCCGTGACAGTTGACCAACCCCGGCATGAGCAAATTGCCGGCCGCGTCAATGACTAAGTCCGCCCCAGGCTGCGCGGGCAGGTCGGCCATGAGGCCGATCCCGGCAATGGCACCATCCAGCACGGCAAGATAGGCAGCCTTCTGCAGATGTCCGTCCGCCGGATCTGCCAGGAGCGTGGCATTGGTTATGAGCAGGTCATAATTTGACAAGGATAGGAACCCCGGCAACAGTCAAAGGGTTAAGGGGAAAAAATTCCAAGAGGGTTAAACACACAAAGGGCAAAGTAAAAAGGACGGAGATGCGGGCTATGGTCTCAGGTAAAAGCCAAGAGTCTGGTCAACGTTGGCCGCCTCGTCAAACTGCATCCCGATGTAAGCCCCCGTGACGCGCCGCGCCACCCCGGTTTTTTCTATCCAGGTTTTCTGCAGATTATCCAGGGTAAAGCCAAGGAGCAGCCGCGAATTTTCCTTGATATGGTGCCGGCCCAGAACAGAAAACCCGGCGCCATACATGGAGATGTTTTCAACCCGGCAATTTATGGTTTTTTTGCCTTGGGAGAGTTCGGGAATATCCTCGTTATCGAACAGCACGTGATAAATTCCGACAAGATTGATAGCCTTGCGGAAAGTCTTCCGGTACTCGAAGCGTATTGGGAAAACAACGGAGCAGGCGCAGCGAATCCGCACTACGGTCGAGCTGTGGGCAATGCCAGTTGCGCGCACCGTTTTCACCCGGCCGCATGACTCGCAGCGTATTTTCGCGCTGCCGTCTTCTCTTACAAAAACCTTTTGGATGTGTTCCCCTGTCATCTCTCACCATTTGGGGACGGCTATAGCCTGAAAAAGAAAAAGGGCCACAGCGATCTCGCTGAAAACCCTTGGTTCTGCGTTGGTGCCGGAGGTCGGAATCGAACCGACATGGGGTTGCCCCCGCGGGATTTTGAGTCCCGTGCGTCTACCAGTTTCACCACTCCGGCAGAATGGCGATGCAGCCGTTACAGCAGCATAGGACGAACACTATAGAAGCCTTGCCTGTCCCTGTCAAGGGATAAAGCCCCTTGTTTCAGTGGCCGGTTTCCAGGAAAATTTTCTGGAACCGGTAAAAGTAATCCACCCCCGACCAGACCGTCATCACTGCGGAAACGTAAAGGATACCCAAGCCCAGTTCGTGCAAAAAAGGGATAGGTACGACCCCCAACGGGAAGATCAGGACGCAGAGGGCGGTGTACTGCAGGATGCTCTTCAGTTTGCCCATGCCGCTGGCCGCGATTACGATGCCCGAAGAAGCGGCTACCCCGCGCAGCCCGGTAATCACCAGCTCCCTTGCCAGAATAACAAACACCAGCCAGGCCGGAATCTTGTCCATGGGGACCAGCATGATCAGGGCCACACAGACCAGCACCTTGTCGGCCACCGGGTCCATCAACTTGCCCAGAACCGTTTCGATCTTGTGCTTGCGGGCGTAATAACCGTCGGCAAGATCGGTCAGCGCGCCGGTTAAAAACAAGGAAAAGGCCAGCAGGCTTACGCCAACGCCAGGCTGGGGATAAAGAAAAAAAAGGAGGACCGGAGCCACCGCAAAGCGGTATCCGGTAAGCAGATTAGGGATGGTTATGATCGTTTGTTTGGACATGGTTTTAATTAGCCGCCCCTAGCCAGCGGGAAGGGGGTGCCGAAGCGGTCATTTGCCGGTAGTGGTGAATGACCTTGCTCACATACTCCTGGGTTTCCGGGATCAGCGGAATGCCTTGGGCGGCCTCAACCCTGGCTGGCCCGGCATTGTAAGCGGCCAGAGCCAACTTAAGGTTGCCGCCAAAGCGGGCCAGCATCTGGCGCAGGTAATTGGTGCCGCCAAAGATATTTTCCTGGGGGTCTAAAGGGTTGTAGACATTAAGGTCGGCGGCGGTTCCCGGCATCAGCTGCATTAGACCCTGTGCCCCTTTGGAGGATACAGCCTGACAGTCAAAGTTTGATTCGGTCTTGATCACGGCCTTGATCAGCAGGGGATCCATCGCGTACCGGTTGGCCGCCTTCTGGATATGCGCTTCATAAAGGCGCGGATCACCGGCCCGGGCGGGCCTGCCCCCCCGGAATCGCGGCCGGGACTGCGCCCCGATCAAGGTGGCCCGGTAGCGGGAATCGTTGGGGACATTGGTGAAATGCACGGTCCCCTGCCCGTCGACAAAGGTATAAATCGCCGCCTGGGCACCTAAAGGTGCCAGCAGTACTGCCCAGACCAGAATAGCCAGGAGTCCTGTAACCCGCGCCATATTTTTCCCCTTGTGACAGCCTGATTCATGATGTGAATTCAAATTGCAAGTGCACCACGAGCCTCACTCCAGAACATTTCATGGGGTGTTCGGTAGTCGAGGCACTTCCTTGGTCGATTGTTTAATCTTTTGACCGCCTCCTGGACGTCTTT
>JBAYTO010000067.1:0-4013 GCA_041675585.1 Desulfurivibrionaceae bacterium | reverse complement strand
TCGCCATTCCCTTGCTCCGCACAACCTCCTGCAAGATTTTGTCGCTTGCAACGACAAGTTGCTCCCCCCCCGCCGGGGCATTGATCCGGGGCGGCACCATGACGGTGTTCGGCTCGGATCCGGCACCAAGGGCAACCCCTGCCAACGGCGGGATGGGCTGGGCCACAACAAGCAAAAGGAGTGCAACAACAATCTTCATGACGCCCGAAAAACCGTGGGAGCCTATTATGTGTCCGGCTGAGTTGTCTTGTTTCATTCTCTCGATTTCGCGGTGAAGTGGCTTGGGGCCGCCCAAAGGTAGCGGGCGGGTAGGCTATCTATTTAGCGTATCAGAATTATCAGGCCTTGGCCCAAGTGTCAAGAATCTTTGCTCTCTTCCCGAGTTTCATGCAATCCCCCGTCCCGCAAGGTGAGACAACGGCTCATTCGCCGGGCCAGGTCAAGATTATGCGTCACCATGACCGTTGCCAGGGAGAGGGTTTCACTCAAATCACGGATAAGCTCAAAAACCTTGAGCCCGCTTTTAGGATCAAGATTGCCAGTGGGCTCGTCCGCCAAAAGAACCGCGGGCTTCATTACCAGAGCCCGGGCCAGGGCGACCCGTTGCTGCTCCCCGCCTGAAAGCTCCCCCACCTTGTGGCTTGAGCGGTTCAGCACCCCGACCCGCTCCAAAAGATATTCCGCATACTCAACAAGCTCGGAGCGTTTCCGTCCGGCAATCAATCCGGGCAGCAGGACATTCTCCAGGGCGTTGAACTCCGGGAGCAGATGGTGAAACTGAAACACGAAACCAACCACCTGATTGCGAAACAGGGCCAACTGGTCATCGTTTTTTTCAAAAACATTTTCACCCCGGTAAAAAAGCTGGCCCTGAGTGGGCTGATCAAGGGCGCCCAGGATATGCAGCAAGGTGGTTTTCCCGGTGCCGGAAGCGCCGACCACCGCGACCATTTCGCCTGCGACCAGCCGCAAATTTACCCCGGCGAGCACTTGCAGGCTGCCGTGACCGCTATATTCCTTGCAAATACCCCGCGCTTCAAAAAACAAGGGGGATTCGTGCGCGTTATCGGACATGGAGCCGCCTCCTCTACTCATAACGCAGGGCCACGGCCGGATCGACCTTGGCTGCCTGCCAGGAAGGATACAGGGTGGCGACCAGGGTAATAACCGTTGCCGACAAGGCAATGAGGATGACGTCCGAGGGCAGGACCAGCACCGGTAAAGTGGAACTCGGGTAGACGTCGGGCAAATCGATGAACTGGTAACGGCTCAAGAGCGCGCACAGGCTTAAGCCCCCCACCACCCCCAAAAAGGTGCCGGTAAGACCGATAACCAATCCCTCGTAGATGAAAATACGCATGATGCTGCCGGAGGTGGCGCCCATGGATTTCAGGATGGCGATATCCTTGTTCTTCTCCATGACCACCATGATCAGGGTGCTGACGATATTGAAGGCCGCGACCATCACCACCAGGGCCATGATGATTGAGAGTGCCGTTTTTTCCAGGGCAAGAGCGGAAAAAATGTTCCGGTTCATCCGCATCCAGTCCTTGGCAAAAAAATTCTGCCCCAGGGCCAGTTCAATCCGCTTCGCGACCTTGTCCGCCTGATTGAGATCGGTGGTCTTCACCTCCAACCCATGCACCGCGCCGGGCAGATCAAAGAAACGCTGCGCCGTTTCCAGCGAGACGTAGGCCAGAGCGGAATCATACTCGTACATGCCGGTTTCAAAAATCCCGACCACCCGGCAGGTGGATACCTTGGGCATAACCCCCATGGGGGTCAGGGGCCCGGAAGCCGAGATCAGTCGTACCCGGTCATGGGTGGAGACACCCAACTGGCCGGCAAGCTCCTTGCCCAGGATGATGCCCGGCACCGTTCTTGCGCCATCGGTCTGGACAGGGGCCAAGTCGGCCAAGGAGCCTGAGCGTAGATGTTTTTCCAGGCTGAGCACGCCTTGTGCCGTGGCAGGGTCAAGTCCGCGCAGCACGGCGCCGGTTCCGCCCTCGCCACCGGTGATCATGGCCTGGCTGTACAGATACGGCGTGACCCCGCTTACCCCCTCGACAGCCCGAACCGCGGCGGCAACCTCTTCGTAGTTGCTGATATTGCCGGTGTAATCCTGGACCACCACATGGGAGTTAATGCCCAGGATCTTGTCGCGAAATTCAGAGGTAAAACCGGTCATCACCGCCAGCACCACGATCAAGGCCATAACCCCGACCATGACTCCGGCAATGGAGATCAGCGAAATAAGCGAGATGAAACCGTGCTTGCGCTTGGCCTTCAGGTATCGCAGGCAAACAAACCATTCAAAATTCACAATTTCCCTCTCTTTCTGGAACGATGCCCGGGTGGATAAAGGCGGACTCGCGGCTTACTTGCTCTCCGGCCGAAGATGCGGAAAGAGAATAACATCGCGGATCGAGGGGGAGTCGGTCAGCAGCATGACCAACCGGTCGATGCCGATGCCCTCTCCTGCCGCCGGAGGCATGCCGTATTCCAGGGCGCGGACAAAATCCTCATCCATCTCGGGAAAAATCTCCTCGTCGTTGCCGCGCTCGTCAATCTGCTTTTGCAGCCGCTGTTTCTGATCAATGGGATCATTGAGCTCGCTGAAGGCATTGGCCATTTCCCGTCCGGTCATGAACAGCTCAAACCGGTCCGTGACCTCGGGGTTCTTCTCGTTGCGGCGGGCCAGGGGCGAGACCTCGGTGGGATACTGGGTCACAAAGGTGGGATTGACCAGTTTTTCTTCCACCAGCAGCTCAAAGAGTTCGGTCTTGGCCTTGCCGTGCCCTGCCATGGGCTCAAGGGCAATGCCCTTTTCCAAGGCAAGCTGCCGGGTGCGGGCCGGATCGGCAAGCACAGCCTTGTCAACCTTGCCCACCTCAATAAGCGCCTCGTCCATGGTATAGCGCTTCCAGGGCGGGGAAAGATCCACCTCCTGCCCTTGGTAGCTCACAACCATGGAGCCAGTGACCTCGGCGGCGATGTAGGAAACCATCTCCTCGGTGAGGTCCATGAGATCTTCGTAGGTGGCAAAGGCCTGATAAAACTCGAGCATGGTGAACTCGGGATTGTGCCGGGTGGAAAGCCCTTCGTTTCGGAAATTGCGGTTGATCTCAAAAACCTTTTCAAAGCCACCCACCAGCAGCCGCTTAAGATACAGCTCCGGAGCAATGCGCAGGTAGAGATCCATGCCCAGGGCATTGTGGTGGGTCTTGAAGGGCTTGGCCGTGGCCCCGCCGGCAATGGCCTGCATCATGGGGGTTTCAACCTCCATGAAGCCCCGGTTGGTGAGAAAATCACGGATCAGACGGATGATCTCCACCCGTTTGCGGAAGGTATCGCGCACCTCGGGGTTCATGATCAGATCGACATAGCGCTGCCGATACCGGGTTTCCACATCGGTCAGGCCGTGGAATTTCTCCGGCAGGGGGCGCAGGGATTTGGTGATCGGCTTGACACTTGCCGCGTCGATGGTGAGTTCTCCGGTCTGGGTGCGGAACAACGCCCCGCCAAAACCGGCGATATCGCCGAGATCGAGTTTCTTGAAGATCTGGTAGACCTCGGGCCCAACCTCGTCGCGCTTGACATAGATCTGGATGCGGCCGGATTCGTCCTGGATATGGAGAAACGCCGCCTTGCCGAACTTGCGCAACGCCATGATCCGGCCGGCCACGGATTTGACCCCCTCTTCCAGGGGCGCGTCCGGGTTGTCGTTTTTCGCCAGTATATCGCTGATCCGGTGGGTGGGTCTAAAATCGTTGGCATAGAGATTAACACCCAGATCTGCCAGCTCCTGGGCCTTTTGACGGCGTTGCTTCAAAACCTGATTCAGTTCTTCCATTGCTCAATACTCAAACTTTTTATAGTGGTTGGATATAAGGATAGCCAGACAGCGTCTGCATCTACAGATACTTGTCGCGCAAGAGTTTCGAAAGGTCTCGCGTCAAGGCCAGCACCTTTTTGGCGTGGGTCAATGGCAAGGAGCCGGTTCCGCAGCTTGG
>JBAYTO010000066.1:0-4722 GCA_041675585.1 Desulfurivibrionaceae bacterium | reverse complement strand
GGCCGATGCGAATGGCGGGATGGTTTCCGCCGGTTGCGCCAAAAAGGCAGCCGACGTCGTAACCTGTGCCCAGAGTGCAACGGCAGCAGCCATGAAAGCTATTCAAGCGTCCAGGAGGTAGGGCTAATGGAGAAGAAATACGGTGCATATATCTGCACAGGTTGTGGTATAGGAGATGCCCTCGACATTGCGGCGCTGACCAAGGCGGCAACGAAGAATGGCATGGAGGTCAAGACCCACGAGGCGTTCTGCAGTCCGAGCGGGCGTGAGTTGATCCAGGGTGACATCGATACGAACGGGGTTAATACCCTGGTGGTCTGTGCCTGTTCTCCGCGGGTTATGAAGGATGAGTTCAATTTCGGGGACGACAAGTACGTCACCCGCGCTAATCTGCGTGAAGGTGTTGCCTGGTGCGCAGAGGAAGTCACAGAGAGCCGCAGCGCCGAAAAGGTAAAGGAATTCGCCACGGAGAAGGGCGAGGACTATGTGCGCATGGCCTGTGTACAGGCGAAAAAAGGTGATGTGCCTGATCCGTTCAAACTTGAAACCATCAACAAAAAGATTCTCGTCATGGGCGGCGGTATTGCCGGCATGACTGCGGCCATGGAAGCGGCCAAGGCCGGGTATGCGGTCACCATCATTGAAGCACAGGATAAGTTGGGCGGCAAGGCCTTGGGCTGGCGGAAGCAGTTTCCCACCGACGCTCCCTGGATTGACCTGGAAGAGCCCACGGTGCAGGCCATGGTCGCTGCTGTTCAGGCCGAATCCGGGATTAGCATCAATACTTCTACGGAAGTTGCCCGTATTGCCGGTGCCCCTGGGGCATACAAGGTAACTCTTAAGCCCGCAGGCACTACAAGTGAGTGGGATGCGCCGAAAAAGGTTGGTGTTGACGAGCAGGACAAAATCTCCAAAGGAGAGATGGAAGATCCGAACGTTGGCTTGCAACCCTATATGGTAGCAGATCCTGCCGGCGAGGACTTCGGCGCGATTGTTCTGGCCACGGGCTGGAATCCTGCCGACGTATCCGAATATACCCATCTTGGCTATGGCAAACTGAATAATGTGGTTACCAACGCCGAGTTTGAAAAGCTTGCCAAAGCCGGCAAGGTCCCGGCCAAGGTCGCCTTTGTCCAGAGTCCGGGTGCAGCCGAGCATGATCAGGATTTTCCGTACTGCAACTCGGTGACCAGCATGGTTGCCTTGAAGCAGGCCCGCTATGTCCGCGAGGATAATGCCTCGGGTAAGGCTTATATCCTGTATCAGCACATGCGGACGCCCGGCAATATGGAGATGTTCTACAAAGGCGCCCAGAATGACGACGGCATCTTTATGACCAAGGCCACCGTGACCCAGGTTGAAGAAGCTGGCAGCGGGCTGGCTGTCCATCTGAAAGACACCCTGCTCAACGAGGATGTCACTTTGGAGGTGGATATGGTTGTTCTTGCCGCAGGCATGGTTCCGACCACCTCCGACAAGCCGACCATCAACCTCGCCTATCGTCAAGGCCCGGGATTCCTTGATCTGGAGCTGTTCGACGGGTACGCCGATTCTCACTTCATCTGCTTTCCGTACGAAACCCGCCGGACCGGCGTTTATGCCTGTGGCGGCGTACGCAAGGCCATGAACATGGAAGAAACCATTGATGATGCTTGCGGCGCAGCACTCAAGGCGATTCAATCCATAGAGTCTGCGGATCGTGGTGTGGCGGTTCATCCGCGTTCCAACGACGGCACCTATCCTGAATTCTTTTTCCAGCGCTGTACCCAGTGTAAGCGTTGTACGGAAGAATGTCCGTTTGGCGCCCTTGATGATGATGAGAAGGGAACACCCAAGCCAAACCCCACTCGGTGCCGTCGTTGCGGCACTTGTATGGGGGCATGTCCCGAGAGGATCATTGGCTTCAAGAATTACAACATCGACCAGGTCGGTTCCATGGTCAAGAGCATTGAAGTTCCGGATGATGATGAGGACAAGTTGCGCGTCATCGTTTTTGCCTGTGAAAATGACGCCTACCCGGCCCTGGATATGGCCGCCATGCGCAAGATCCCGCAGAATGCCCTGATCCGGGTTATTCCCGTCCGTTGTCTTGGCTCGGTGAACATGGCTTGGATCAAGGATGCTCTCTCTGCGGGGATGGATGGCGCGCTCCTTTTGGGTTGTAAGTTTGGAGATGATTACCAGTGTCATTTTGTCAAGGGCAGTGAGCTTGCGGATAAACGTATGGCCAACATCGGCGAAACTCTTGGCAGTCTTGGCCTTGAGCCGGAGCGTTGCGCGGTGCGCCAGATCGCCATCAATGAATATAATAAGGTTGATTCCGTCATTAACGAGTTTGTTGAAGCGATAGTCGACTTGGGGCCGAACCCCTTCAAGGGCTTTTAATGCCGGTCAGGTATGGAAAATATTGTTCAGCAGGTGGAAACGCCTGCTGAACGATTGATGTCTTTGGACGGGCTGCGTTTAGGCGCAGGTGTTTTGGGTCAGTGAGAGCTGACATTTTGAGGGAGAAATACTGGAGGCGTATTATGGCTGAAGGAATGAGGGTTGAACCTGATTTAGAATTTATAAAGTATTTGAAGAATGCCGGCGGAGACACCTTGAAGAAGTGCTATCAATGTGCCACCTGCTCGGTTGTTTGCCCACTGTCAGGCGATAAAAAGCCATTCCCCAGAAAGGAAATGATCTGGGCGCAGTGGGGTTTGAAGGAAAAGCTGGTTGCCGACCCTGATGTCATGCTCTGTCATCAGTGCGGTGACTGTACCGCCTTTTGCCCGCGTGGCGCCAAGCCCGGGGATGTTCTTGGTGCGATCCGGGCTTATGCCTATACCCACTATGGCTTTCCCTCCGGCCTTGCAAAATTGGTCAGTCAGGGTAAAAACCTGCCGTTGTTAATTGCAATTCCCGCATTGTTGATCTTGGCTGTGTGGTGGCTGTCCGGCGGCATTTCTCTGCCTGCAGCTGATGCCATTGATTTTGGCATGTTTTTTGATTCTCACAAGGATCATCCGACCATAATTGCTGGCTTGACTTTGAACGTTCTGTTCATTGATCTCATTTTTGTTCCCGCTCTTGCCTTTGCGGTTTTTGCCGCATACAAGGGGGTTTCAAACATGTGGCATGATATGGCCGCAAAGCTTGAAGTGAAGTCGAATTTCCGTCCGTCAGTAATGCAGTTTATCACCGAGTTCTTGGCGCCTTCAGTCAAGGAAATCCTTTCCCACAAACGTTTCAAGGAGTGCGGAGCGAACCTGAACAGGGTGAACGGTCATCTGCCTTTGCTTTTGTCCTTTATCGGCCTGTTCGTAGTTACCACCTATGGGATGATTCGCAAGGATATCCTTGGCATGTTCATTGAAGGGATGCATGGGCCGATTCCCCTTGCTGATCCCTTCAAGTTGTTGGCTAATATCAGCGCCATTGCTTTGATTGTCGGAGTGGGCATACTTTGGATGAACCGCGCAGACATGGAAACGGAAAATAAAACTACTCCGACTTTTTATGACTGGTTTTTGATTGTTGAGATCATGGCTGTCGGTGTAACCGGCCTGTCTGCGGAGCTGACCAGGTTGCTTGGACTCCCGGTAATGGCTTACCTTTTTTATTACATCCATCTGGTATCCGTGTTTATGCTGTTTTTGTATATGCCATATTCCAAATTCGCCCACATGGTATACCGTACGTTCGCGATGGCTTTTGAGAAATATCGCGAAAGTGTGTTTGCCAAAAATATAGAAGGATAAGTCAACCGTATTGTCTAAAGCAGGCACCCTGCCTTGTTGCGGAGTGCCTGCTTGTCTTTTGCTTTTTGTGAATGTCTTTGTCGGTCAAAAAATAAGTTGATATTTCAGAATGAAGCGATTAGTATTGCCCGTCTTATCAAGCTGGCGTAGCTCAATTGGTAGAGCAGCTGATTTGTAATCAGCAGGTTGCGGGTTCGAGTCCCATCGTCAGCTCCACTGATGCGATGGCGCTGGCTTGTATAAGGACTTATTGGGGCCGCCACCGGGCGGCTTTGTGGTTTTCGTGGAGGGGTTCCCGAGTGGCTAAAGGGAACAGACTGTAAATCTGTCGGCAATGCCTTCGGAGGTTCGAATCCTCCCCCCTCCACCATTAGAATCATGGTGGGAACGCGGCAAAAGTACAGAGGTTGCCGTTATATTCCTGCTTTTTATCTGGTTAGCGATACATGAAAGCGGGGATAGCTCAATTGGTAGAGCATCAGCCTTCCAAGCTGAGGGTTGCGGGTTCGAGACCCGTTTCCCGCTCCAATTATGGCATAGTTGATTTGCTCAGCTAATGGGTTGGGTAAATTAGTTTATTTTTTTTGTTTGGGTTGCTTGGTTGCCCACGTGGCTCAGTAGGTAGAGCACTTCCTTGGTAAGGAAGAGGTCACCGGTTCGAATCCGGTCGTGGGCTCCATTTATTTATTAATTTGAATGGCATTTTGGAGATGTTGCGAAGCAGTCATTTTTTTGACTATTCGTTACGGCTCTTTGTTCGTTCCTGATATTTGAATGGCATGAATGTTCTGTTGCAGCGGCTTAGATTGGGAAGTTAGGCGCATCCGTTGAAAAATCCGGGCTGAGGAGGATTAAAGACATGGCAAAAGAGAAATTTTTACGCAAGAAACCGCATGTAAATATCGGGACGATCGGCCATATCGATCATGGCAAGACCACCCTGACTGCCGCGATCACCCGGGTATTGTCCACTAAGGGT
>JBAYTO010000065.1:0-4764 GCA_041675585.1 Desulfurivibrionaceae bacterium | reverse complement strand
TCCTGAATCCCGGTACATGGCAAAGGTCGCCTCGAAACCATGGTCCACGCTTTGCCGCAGTTCAAGATAGGCATTGCTCTGGGTTGCCAACCCGACCAGCCAGCCCGAGATGAGCCAGACAAGGACGAGATAAACAACACTCTTTATCCCGGCGCGCAATGCCGGTTCATTTTCCCTGTCTGCCTTGGCTAGGATGAAGCCGACGGGCAGGAGGGTCAGTGAAAAAAGCAGTACCGGCATGGTTCCGGCCCACAGGGTTATGCCGCCCGCAATGCCAAGGGCCCAGGCAATAATGACCGCGCCCTGTTTCCGGTCGTAAACGCTCAGGAAGTAGTACGCGGGCAAAGGCATCAGGCAGTGGAACCACTCAAGGCCGGGGAAAACTGACGGCACCGTGAAAACGAGGGCTGTTACAGCGATAGCCCCGATGGTTTCTGTCTGTCTGGTTGCTCCTGCGCGGAAGAACACGATTCCTGGCTGGTTCCTGTACTACAGGTGAGCCTGTCCGGCGTAAGGCAACAGGGCAATCTGGCGCGCGCGCTTGATTGCCTCGGTGAGCTGCCGCTGGTGATGGGCGCAGTTGCCGTAGATGCGCCGCGGGATAATCTTGCCGCGTTCCGTCACAAAGTTGCGAAGGGTTTTGACATCCTTGTAATCAATCATAAGGCTCTTGTCCGTGCAGAAACGGCAGACCTTGCGACGGTTGAAAATCTTCTTTTTCTTGATAACCATGTTCTTTTCCTCTTTTCTGGTTCGCTATATGTATAGTTTGATTGCGGCGGGCGCAAAAAAACTATTCAGAGGCTTCGTCTGTGTCCGCGGAAGCGGTTTCCTGCTCTGCAAGCCCTTCCGGCTTAGGGGCATCCGGGATGAAGACATCCTGGGTTTTTACCGTCATGAATTTGAGAACCCGGTCGTCGATGCGGAGGAGCCGCTCCATTTCCTTGACGCCGTCAGGCAGTCCGGCATATTCGACATACAGAAAATCGCCCTGGGTTTCCTTTTTGATGGGGTAAGCCAATTTTTTCAGGCCCCATCTGTCGGTTCTCACGATGGATCCGCCAAAACCTTCGACGGTTCCGGTTACCTTGTCGGAAACCGTGGAGAATTCCGTTTCTCCGGCCCCCGGCTTGACAATGACAATTGTCTCGTACCTGCGCATTGATTCCTCCTTGTGGTCATGTGGCCCTTGCTTTTTGCGTTTCGTGCGAAGAGCAAGGAGGTATGTGGGAAAATAATAAAAAAACAATCGCGATTGATAGCAACTAACCGTTTGTTTGTCAATCGTTTTCTGGTGATGATTGGGGCTCTGTTTTGTTCCGCTGCCAGGCATCCAGGAGCGCATCGGGGGTAAGATCGGCAAACCGCTTGCCTTGGTCAAGCATCTTTTTTTCAAGGGAGAGGAAGCGGGTCGTGAACTTGTTTGTCGCATCATGCAGGGCTTCTTCCCCGTCGATATCGGCCTTTCTCGCCACAACCGCAAGGGCGAAGAGCAGGTCGCCAAGCTCTTCCTGGATCTGTTCGCGATTCCCTGATGATAAGGCCTCCCGCAGTTCCTGGAATTCCTCGTCGGCCTTGCCCACGGCGCCGGAAAGATTGGGCCAGTCGAAGCCCTCCCGGGCGGCCCGGTCTGCCACCCGCTGCGCCCTGCGCAGGGCGGGCAGGCTTTTGGGGATGGAGCCCAGGGTGTGCCTGGGTTGTTCTTTTCGCGCGTTTTCCTGACTCTTTATCGACTGCCATTGCCGGTGCAGCTCCTGCTCGGATTCCACGGTTTGATTGCCGAAGACATGGGGATGGCGGCGGATCATCTTGGCGGAAATGGAGTCGATGACGTCAAAAAGGGTGAAGAGGTTTTTTTCCTGGTAGAGATTGTTGAGGAAGATGATCTGGAACAGGAGATCCCCGAGTTCCTCGCAGATGTGGCTCGGATCGTCGTCGTTGATTGCCTCGAGGAGTTCGTGGGTTTCCTCGACGAGATACTGTTTGAAGGTCTGGGGGGTCTGCTTCTGGTCCCAGGGGCAGCCATCCGGCGCCCTGAGCCGACTGACAATTTCGAGGAGGGTAAGAAATTTTTCCGCGGTGCGCGTCATGGGTCTGCCTGTGCTAGGATTATTGGGAAGGCAACGGGAGCCACACCCGCATCGAGTGAGCGATTTTGCCCGAGCCAATCCCGGAATTATGGCGTGTCGGCGGGGTGTGTTTGCTCCACCCGGCAGATCACCAGGAGGTTTTTATATACCAGTTTGCCTGGTGAAAGAGAAGACGTCCGCAGCCGAAATGCCCGGTAATTTTAAAAAGTGATGCGGGGAAGATGGTGTTTGCGGCGAGGTGACGCGGATTTGCGGGGGGGGCTATCCTGGCTTGCCGTCCATTGTGAAAAACATCTGCCTGCTACGGCTTGCAAAAAAAATGTTAATTGGATATAGATAAAGGCCTTATTGAAGGATCCTGTTGTTTCTTTGGTCTTATCAATATCAAGGCATCTGTGAAAAAACAGTAATTGGCGCAGGGGGGGCCATGTTGCCGATGGAAACATTGGGCATGGTATTCAGTGGTTTTGAACCTGTGCGAGGTGAGCAGTTATGGCAAAGAAGGTTATGCTTGAAAAACACAAGGATGTGGCGCGGATAGACCAGGAAGACAAACGCACCCACGGCTGGTATGTGCGGGTCCGTTTTCAGGGGACAACGCATTCGAAATTTTTTTCCGATGGCAAATGCGGCGGGCGTTACTCAAGCCTGCTTGCCGCCCTTACCTGGCGCGACACCATGGAAAAAAAGCTGGGGAAAGTCCGGACCGACAAACATCTTGTCACGGTGAGCAACACCACCACCGGGGTTGTCGGCGTGCGGTTTAACGAGAAGCTGAACCGCTATGAGGTGAGCTGGGTAAATCGTGTTGGCAAGCAGGGTAAAACCTCGGTTTCCGTGAATAAAAATGGAAAGGAAAGAGCGTTCCAGATCGCCTGCGATATACGAAAGGCCAAGGAAGCGGAGCGGCTCAGCGCCTAGCGGGTGTTGCCCCTTGTGCGCGTTGCGCGCCTGGGCTTTTTTTAAGATTCAGGGCAGTGGTCCAACAACGGGCAGAGCTCAAGGGGCACGGAAAGCAAGGCCTGGGCGCCATTTTCCTTCAGTTCGCCCGCAGTGCGAAAACCCCAAAGCGCGCCAACGGCAAACATACCGGCAGCACGGGCGGTCTGCATGTCGGTGTTGGTGTCGCCCAGATAGAGAAACTCTTGCGGCGCATGATGCAGCAGGCTGGCGATGCGCAATGCCCCGGCCGGGTCGGGTTTTCGGGCGATTGTCTCCCTGGCTCCCGCAACTGCGGCAAACCGCCAGTTTGGCAGGAGTGTCTCGACAACCTTCCGGGTTAAGGCGTCGGGCTTGTTGGACAGGATGGCCATCTCGATCCCCCGGCTCGTCAACGCATCGAGCAGCTCGGCAATGCCTGGATACGGCCGGGTCGTGTCCGCCCAGTGCGCGCTGTACTCCCTCCGCATTTCCCGCACACACTCCTCAATGGTCTCCGGTTGCCGAGCTTCTGCCGGTAGGGCGCGCTGGACCAGATTGGCGATTCCGTCTCCGACAAAATAACGGTAGGCCTGAATTGGATGGAGGGGAAGCCCTTGCCGGTTGAGGACGCGATTCATCGAATCCGCCAGGTCGGTGAGGCTGTCAACCAAGGTGCCGTCCAAATCAAAAAGCACAATACTTTTATGGTGGAGCATGGAGGGCGCGCTTATTTGGCCGGGCCGGGCTTGGGGTCGGCCAGTAAACTGAGGATCCGCTGGCCAACCCCGAGTCTGGCCCTGAGAAGAGAGGGCTTGGCGGGTTTGACCAGATAATCGTCCGCTCCGCCTTCCAGGGCGAGAACCTGTTCCTCGATGGAACTGCGGGCGCTGAAGATGACCGTGTACACATAAGGCCCGGCCGCGCGCATGCGGATACGTTGGCAGACCTGCATGCCGCTCAGGCCCGGGATGTTCCAGTCCAGAATGGCAATGGTTATGGTGGGGTCGGTTTCAAGGGCGTTCCAGGCGGTGTCGCCGTTATCCGCCTCAATCGGTTCGTAGCCCCATTTCACCAGAAAATTGTTCAACCCCTTGCGGACCACCGGATTATCCTCTGCAACCAGGATTTTCTGACGTTTTGGAGCCTTGGGGGGGTGGGCCGCCTCTTGTGGTGCTTCATTTGCCTTCATGGGATGCTCAATCGGTGAGAGGGGTTGCCTTTGAGGAAAATCAAGTCTTCAATGAATTGTTACATAAAACAAGGGCGTGGGGCAAGACAAAACCTGGTCAGGGGAGTGTTTGTTGTTTTTATGTTGTAATATTGGCAGGTTGCGTCCTCGCACGGGGCGAGGCAGGATTGTCTCTCCCCGTGCTTCTTTCCTCTTGACTCTCTACCTTAATAGCACTATTCTTTGCGCGTTTTATAATGTTGTCCTGCGTTGGGGATTAATTTTTAGGAAGTGAACATATTTTTTCTGATTTCAGGAATGTCGTTGTTCTGGGATCGGAACAGGATGTTTTTGGTTTATTAAAAAAATTTAAGGAGGATCACCATGTCTGTTTGTGTTGTTGGCCATTCAAATCCCGATACCGATTCCGTTGCCGCCGCCATTGCCTATGCCCATTATCTGACGGCAACCGGCACCGCCGCCGTTGCCTGCATGCAGATTGAGGCAGCCAAGCTGAACCCCGAGAGCACCGTTGTTCTCAAAAACTTTGGCCTGGCCGCGCCCCAGACCATGATGGATGCTGCC
>JBAYTO010000064.1:0-6019 GCA_041675585.1 Desulfurivibrionaceae bacterium | reverse complement strand
GCCCTGTTTCAGGGGGAGATGAACGAAATCTCCGCGGTGGAGAAGTTTCCGTTGCTCTGCGAGAATTTCGAGATCAACAAAAAGGCCATCCCCTACGGCCGGGAACTGGTTTACGGCATCACCGACAAGTGGGCGGAGATCGACGCCAAGATCGAAGAAAGCGCGAAGAACTGGCGGGTTAGCCGGATGTCGGTGCTGGATCGCAATATCATCCGGCTGGCAGCCTATGAAATGATGTTCAAGGATGATGTGCCGCCTCGGGTGGCCATCGACGAGGCCATCGAGTTGGCCAAGCGATACTGCGGCGAGGATTCTCCGGCCTTTATTAACGGGATACTTGACGCTATTCTAAAAAATATCGGCAAGGAAAAATAGAGTCTGCTTATATAAGTTTGCAGAGTATTTTGAGGCTTTCCGTCATTCCGGCGAAAGCCGGAACCCAGTGCGGTTTGGTTTCTGGACCCCGGCTTTCGCCGGGGTGACTAGCCTTTAATTTGCCAGTTAGTCAGGCAATTTGGCTGTGGCGTGTATCTCTCTTTAACGGAACCGATCTGCGAGCATAATGGCCTCAGGGAACAATAAGCAGGCAAAACCAACTCTAGGGCGAGAGATTCTTTCCGTGTGCGGGGTGTCTTTCGCCATTTTTTTGCTTCTCTGTCTGGTCAGCTATACCTCGGTTGAGCCGTCGAGCCAGATAATTTCTGCCAACTGGGGCGGGGAGGTGGGCCGCTTTGTCGCCGAGCTGCTTATGGACCTGCTGGGGATCACCTCTTTCTGGCTGCCCTTTCTCCTGCTTTTTTTCGCGATTCGCATTTTTTCCCAGGATTGTACCCTGGAGGCCATGCCCCTGCTTGTCTTTGGCTGCACCGGGATTCTTCTGGCCAGTGCGGGGCTTAGCGGTTTTACCTCCCTCGTTTCTTTTACCGTTTTTGCCCACAGCTATCCGGTGGCCGGATTCTTAGGCACCTTGTTGGCTCAGCATGCCCAGCTGCTTTTCGGCGGCCCCGGATCCTTCCTGTTGTTTTCCGTGATCCTGATTATCTCCCTGATGTTGATCAGCAGTTTCTCCCCCTATTCCCTTGGCAGTCGCCTGCGCGTTTTTCTGGCCAGCCGCTGGGCAGGCAGGCGAGCGGCTGGAACTGGTAGCCTCGCCGGGGAGGGCAAGAAGCAGGAGGCGGTCGTTTCTCTGGCAAACGACGCCGGGGGAAGCCCGGAAGAAGATGGGCCCGGCGTGCCCAAGGTGCATGCGCCGGTAAAGCTTGAGGCCGGGGGGGAGGACGATGCCTTTCGCCTCCTGCCCGCCGCCAGCGGCGAATACCGGCTGCCTCCCCTGTCCTTGCTGGATAAGCCGGAAAAACCGGAGGTGGTCGTGGACCGCGAGTACTACTATGCGGTCAGCGCTGAACTCGAAGAAAGGCTCAATGATTTCGGGGTGGTGGGCAAGGTGGTCGGCATCTCCCCCGGTCCGGTGATCACCACCTATGAATTTGCCCCGGCCCCAGGGGTGAAGATTAACAAGATCATCGCCCTGGCCGACGATCTGGCTCTGTGCCTCAAGGCTGAGAGTGTGCGCATCGTCGGCTCCATCCCCGGCAAGGCCGCGCTGGGGATCGAGATTCCCAACCCGACCCGCAGGATCGTCTATGTCCGCGATATCTTTGCTCATGAAAAATTCCAGAAGGCCTCCTCCCGGCTTACCATCGGCCTGGGCATGGATGTGGTGGGCAATCCGGTGATTGCCGATCTGGCGCGGATGCCCCATCTGCTCATCGCCGGTGCAACCGGCTCCGGCAAGAGCGTCGCGGTCAACACCATCATCTGCTCGATCCTTTTTCGGGCCACGCCCGAAGAGGTCCGGTTGCTGCTGGTGGATCCCAAGCGCATCGAGCTTTCCTGCTACGAGGATATCCCCCATCTTTTGCACCCGGTGGTGGTTGACCCCAAGCTGGCCAGCAGGGCTCTATTGTGGGCGGTGCGGGAGATGGAGCGCCGCTACCAGCTGATGGAAGAGGCCAAGGTCAAGAGTCTGGCCAGCTACAACGCCGAGGCCGCGGAAAAATTGCCCCTGATCGTCATCATCATCGACGAACTGGCCGACTTGATGATGGTCTCCTCCCGCGAGGTCGAGGATTCCGTGGCCCGGCTGGCCCAGATGGCGCGGGCCGCGGGCATGCACCTGATCCTCGCCACCCAGCGCCCCTCGGTGGATGTGCTCACCGGCCTGATCAAGGCCAACTTCCCAACGCGGATGTCGTTCAAGGTCTCCTCCAAGATCGATTCCCGCACCATCCTGGACGGCAGCGGGGCTGAGCACCTGCTGGGCGCAGGCGACATGCTCTTCATGCCGCCCGGCACCAGCAAGCTCCAGCGGATCCACGGCGCCTATATCTCAGAGAAAGAGACTGAACGGATCGTCACCTTTCTCAAGGAGCAGGGGGCGGTGCGCTACGATGAAAGCGTACTCAATCTTGCTGAGGAAGCCGAGGCGGGCGAGGGCGAAGAGGACGGGGATTTGGACGAGAAATATGACGAGGCCGTGGCCCTGGTCTGCGAGTCGGGGCAGGCCTCCATTTCCATGGTGCAGCGGCGGTTGCGGGTGGGTTACAACCGGGCCGCCCGGATGATCGAGCTCATGGAAAAGGAAGGGGTGGTCGGCCCGGCGGACGGCTCCAAGCCGCGCGAGGTTCTAGCCAGGAAAAGTTACTAATTTTTTTACGGCTATCTTGTAATAATTTAACGAATGACTAAATTACAGAGCAGCGATGTTCTGTTTTTTATATAAGATAAGGGTGAGGAATGAACATGAGAATGACTGGATCGCCCATTGATATAAGCAAGGTCCGGACGGTTATTTACCACATGCCGGATGGGCAGAAATTTTTCCTCAACATGGAAGGTTTGGAGCAGTTTGTCGAGCTCGGCCCCGGCCGGATCTGCGACACCTCGGAGATCGACGGGGTGTTGCATTTCTTCCCCCGCGGCAACGCCTAGTTTTCGAGAATCCGCGTTCTTTGGCAAACCGATGCTGATCAATCCCAAAAGCGACGGTCATGTCCACACCCGGCTCTGCCATCATGCCGTCGGCGAGATGGAGGAGTATGTCGCCGCCGCCATCACCAAGGGGCTTGAAGAGCTGATTTTTCTGGAGCACCTGGAGTGCGGCATCCGCTACCGCGAAGCCACCTGGCTGAGCGAGGAGGATTTTGCCGCCTACCACCGCGAAGGGCAGCGGCTGCAACAGGTTTACCGGGATCGGCTCCGCATCGGGATCGGGGTGGAAGTGGGCTATAACCCCAGGCAGGTGTCGGAAATTTTGGAGTTTCTCCAGCGGTATGCATGGGACCGCGTCGGTATTTCCTTTCATTACTACGAGATCGACGGGCATCACTACAACGTGGTGAGCCGACGCAAGGCCAACCTGGAGCCCCTTGGCAAGCAAGGGGTGGAGCGGGTGATTTCTGATTACTTTGCCACCCTGCTGGAGGCGGTCGAGGTCTTGCCCGGCACGGTGCTCTGCCATCTAGACGCCGTACTTCGCCATCATCCAGAGGTGCATTTTACCGGGGCGCACCGGCAGCAGATTACGGAGATATTTCAGGCGATCCTTGGCAAGGGCATGGCCCTGGAAGTGAATACCTCCGGCTTTTCCCATCGCGGGGAGCAGTATCCGGCGATGGGGATTATTGAGGAGGCTATTGCCCTGGGAGTCCCGTTGGTGGCTGGCTCAGATGCGCACAGGCCCAGTGAGGTGGGGCGGTTTTTTGAAAGGCTGAAATAGTTTCGTCGGCTTATCTCTGAGCGGACTCCATGCCGAGGTGTACTCCCAGCCCGAGGATCGCGGTACTCAGTATCTGGACAAGGTGGAAGAGCCCGTTGTGGTCAAAGGGGAAAAGAGGCTGGAGCGAGAGGTTGCTCGCCTGCACCGCAGCCGCGGCCAGATTGAGCAGGATCGCCAGGGCAATAACCGCGGTGCCAGGCAGGCGATGGCTGGCGGCGAGAAAGGTGTAGATGGCCAGGGCGCTCAAGAGAACCGCAGCCGCGTAAACGATGAAGACGATAAACGGTCCGCCCAGAAGTGCGGTCAGCCCGAAAAAGGCAGCACTCACCCCGAGGCCCCAAGGGACAAGGCGCAGAGCCGCAACCCGTCCCCGCCAATCCGCAACAGCCCCAACGATGAATAGCAGCACGAGAATCCCCAGGCTCAGGTAGAGCGGCGTCCACAAGGCAGTGCGCATGGACTTCGGCATCTCCACGCCATGTACCAGGGCGCCGAGAAAGGAGGCAATTGCGAGCAGGCCGAACACCCGGCACCAGAGGTTGGTTCGCCAGCGGTCGGCAGGCGCGGTGCGCAGCAGGCAGGCGATGATCACGACACACTCGATGGTCAGCAGGGCGTCGGTGGCGCTGGTGGTCAGTTCGGTGGGGGCGGTGGTGAGAGGCACTGATGGCTCGTTTGGCTAGCGAATAAATGGGTTCACGCCAAGCTGATCATCAGCGGAATAACATGCAGCTTCCTGGAAACGGCCTGGGTGGTGCCGAGTTTCCAGGCGGTGCAGGTGGCCTTGTCGCCCAGGAGGGCGTCGATCTCCGCCGTCAGCCCCGTGAGGTTGATGATGGGGTGGCGGCTGAAGACCTCGGGCAGGCCGTAGGTCAGGTTGCAGGCCAGGCATCTGCCGGGGCGCTCGTGAAGTTCGAGGGCCAGGTTGAGGGTGCCTGGCGTATGCCCCTTAAAGGCCAGACGGATGTCGTAGGCCCCTTCTTCGGCGTCGCCGAACAGGGCGGCGAAGAAGGCGTCGGCCCGTTCGGGCGGGAAGAGGGTTTGCAGGGTTTCCGGGGTAAAAAGAGCCTGGGCGTTGTTCATTTCTATTCCCTTGGATTTATGAGAGAAAATATCCTTATGGAGCCTGATTGTCGTATTCCGCTACTCTACCAGCCAGACATTTAAATTCAACTTTTTTGTCGATAGCCTTATGGCTCTTGTGTTAGAGTTGCCGCCATGCAACCCACCTTATTTCCCATGGAAGCAAAGGCAAAGCCCCAGCCCGCCCGTCCTGCCAGCCAGATCAGCCGCAAGGCCTTGAACGAGGCGCAATACGAGGCGGTGACCACCGTGCGCGGTCCTGTGCTGGTCATTGCCGGGGCCGGCAGCGGCAAGACCCGCACCCTGGTCTATCGTCTGGCCCATCTGGTCGAGCAGGGCGTGCCTCCGGAACAGATCCTGCTGCTGACCTTTACCCGCAAGGCGGCTCAGGAGATGCTGCACCGGGCCAGCCTGCTGCTCGATGATTCCTGCCGGCGGGTGATGGGCGGCACCTTCCATGCTACAGCCAACCTGCTACTGCGCCGCTACTGCCGCCATCTCGGCTATGCGACCAACTTCACCATCATTGATCAGTCCGATGCCGAGGGCATCGTCAACCTGCTCAAATCTTCTTTGAACTTGGGCGGCGAGAACAAGCGTTTTCCCTCCAAGCGGGTGGTGATCAGTATCCTCAGCAAGTCGGTGAACAAGGGGCTGGGCATCGAGGAGCTGATCGAGGCCGAGTATGGCCATTTCCATGATTTTGCCGACGATCTTCAGACCATCGCCCTTCATTATCGGCGCTTCAAGCTGGAACACAGCCTGATGGATTACGACGATCTGCTGGTGAACTGGCGAAGGATTCTGGAGGAGTTCCCCGAGGTACACGAAGAACTGGCCAACCGTTTCAGCCACATCATGGTGGACGAGTACCAGGACACCAACCCCATTCAGGCCGCCATCGTCCGACTGATGGCGGCCAAACACAACAACGTCATGGTGGTGGGCGACGATTCCCAGTCGATCTACAGCTTTAGGGGCGCGGATTTCCGCAACATCATGGAGTTCCCCAACCTTTTCCCCGACACCCGCCTGATCCGGTTGGAAGAGAACTACCGCTCCACCCAGAAGATTCTTGATTTGACCAACGCCATCATCGACAAGGCCCAGGAAAAATACACCAAGACCCTGTTCACCAGCATCACGGGCGGGGAAAAG
>JBAYTO010000063.1:0-6359 GCA_041675585.1 Desulfurivibrionaceae bacterium | reverse complement strand
TTCTGCATTTTCCCCGCCTTTTTCCACTTGTCACAAGCCAGGTCGAGATAGAGGAGCATGACCACTCCAGTCTCCGCATCGATCCCGGCCAGGGCGATGATCCCCACCCAGACCGCGATGCTCATGTTGTAGCCAAGGAGGTACAAAAACCAGAAGGAACCGACCAGGGAAAATGGCACGGCCAACAAAACAATCGCCGTCTTGATCACCGACTTGGTGTTTAAAAAAATGAGCACGAAGATGACCAGCAGGGTAAGAGGTACAACGAGCTTCAGCCTCTCGTGAGTCTTGACCAGATGCTCGTATTCGCCGCTCCACTCCAGGCGATAGCCCTCGGGGATCTTCAGCGAGGCAACCCGCTGCTTGGCCTCATCCACAAAGCCGCCCACGTCCCGGCCGGAAAAATCGATGTACACATAGGAAGCCAGGAGCCCGGCCTCGCTCTTGATCATTGGCGGCCCTTTGACGATCCGGATATCGGCCAGTGCCCCCAAAGGAACCTGCAGGAGATTGCCGGTGGGCGGGGGAGCAGGCTGGACCGAGGACATGCCGCCCGGCGTCGGTGCCGCCATGGTCACGGGCACGGGCACCAGCACCCTTTTCAGCTGCTCCACGTCGCCTCGCAACTCCCGGGCATAACGGACATTGACCGGATAGCGTTCCCGGCCCTCCACGGTCACGGTGAGGTTCATCCCGCCGATGGCCGACTGGATAACCTCCTGCACCTCATCCACGGACAGGCCGTAACGGGCCACCTCCTCCCGGTTGATGGTGATATCGAGAAAATAGCCGGTAGTCACCCTTTCCGCATAGACGCTCCGGAGGCCGGAGATGCCATTGAGCCGCGTCTCAATATCGGTGCCCAGCCGCTCAAGCTCGGCAAGGCTGGGGCCCATGACCTTGATTCCCACCGGGGTTCGGATGCCGGTGGAGAGCATGTCGATCCGGGCCTTGATCGGCATGGTAAAGGAATTGGCCACCCCCGGAATGGACAGGGCATCGTTCATCTCGTTTTTCAGCCTCTCCACCGTCATCCCCGGCCGCCATTGCGACTCGGGCTTGAGATTGATCACGGTTTCAAACATCTCCAATGGCGCCGGGTCCGTGGCGGTTTCCGCCCGGCCGGCCTTGCCGAAGACCTGGGCCACCTCGGGAATATCCTTTAAAATCTTGTCCTGAAGCTGGATCAGCTTCGAGACCTCCGAAATAGCTGCGCCCGGAGAGGTCACCGGCATATAAAAGAGCGCGCCTTCGTACAGCGGCGGCATGAACTCGGAGCCGAGTTTCAGGAAAGGGTAAACGCTCACGACCATGATGATGAGCGCCCCAACAATCACCGTCCTTTTGAAACGGAGGACAAAATGCACCATGGGCTCATACAGCCAATGGAGAAAGATGCTGACGGGATTTTTCTCCTCGGAGATGATCTTGCCCCGGATGAACATGGTCATCAGGACCGGCGTCAGGGTGATGGCGAGAAAAGCCGAAAACAGCATGGAAAAAGTCTTGGTGTAGGCCAGGGGCTTGAACAGTCGCCCCGCCTGGGCCTGCAGGGTAAAAACCGGCAGAAAGGCCACGGTGATCACCAGCAGGGAGAAAAACAGGGACGGCCCCACCTCCTTGGCCGCCTCGATGATCACCTCGGCGCGATTGTCCGGCCGGCCCGCGTGTTCCCACTCCTCCAGTTTTTTATGGGCGTTCTCCACCATGATAATCGAGGCGTCCACCATGGCCCCGATGGCGATGGCGATACCGCTCAGGCTCATGATGTTCGCCGTCACCCCCAGGTAGAACATGCAGATGAACGAGATAATGATGGCAATGGGCAGGGTAAAGATAACCACCAGGGCGCTGGGTAGGTGGAAAAGAAACACCAGGCAAACCACGCTTACCGCCAGGGAAATCTTGACCAGCTCTTCGGTGAGGGTGTCGATGGAGCGGTGGATAAGATCCGAGCGGTCATAGGTGACAACGAGCTTCACCCCCTCGGGCAGACTCGGCTCGATATTTTCCCTGATCTTTGCCTTAACCCGGTCGATGACACTGAGGACATTCTCGCCAAACCGGACCACCACGATCCCGCCCGCAACCTCTCCCCGCCCGTCAAGCTCGGCAAGGCCGCGCCTGATCTCCGGGCCGAGCTGGACGCTGGCCACATCCTTGAGCAAGACGGGGGTGCCGCTGCCGCTGCCCCCCACCGCAATATTTTCCAGATCCTTGATGCCCTTGAGGTAGCCGCGGCCGCGCACCATATACTCTACCCCGGAAAACTCCAGCACCCTGCCCTCCACATCCTTGTTGCTCTTGCGAATGGCATCCATGACCATGGTGATGGGCAGGTTGTAGGCCTGGAGCCGGTTGGGATCGATGCTCACCTGATACTGGCGGACAAAGCCGCCGAGGCTGGCGACTTGGGAGACCCCCGGCACGCTTTCCAGGGCCAGCTTGATGTTCCAGTCCTGGATGGAACGAAGCTCGGCCAGATTATGCCCCCCGGTCTCATCTACCAGGGCGTAGGAAAAGCCCCAGCCCACGCTGGTGGCATCCGGGCCCAGCACGGGATTCACCGAAACAGGGAGCTTGTTCTTCACCGCCTGAAGATACTCGAGTACCCGGCTTCGGGCCCAGTAGATGTCGGTTCCCTCCTCGAAGATGGCATAGATGAAAGAGGAGCCGAAAAAGGAGAACCCGCGCACCACCTTGACCTTTGGCGCGGCAAGGAGGGTGGCGGTGATCGGGTAGGTGATCTGGTCTTCAATGAGGTCGGGGCTGCGTCCCTCCCAATCGGTGAAGATAATGACCTGGGTGTCGCTCAAATCGGGGATCGCATCGAGCGGGGTGTTACGAATGGCCCAGATCCCCCAGCCGGTGAGGGCAACCACCAGCAAAAAAACAAAGAACCGGTTGCGGGCACTGAAATCGATGACCCTGGCGATCATTACTTCACCACTCCTTTGAGACGCGCTTCGGAATCAATGAGGAAGGTAGCTGATGAGGCCACTTTTTCCCCGGCCTGCAAACCACGCAAAATCTCCACCATCCCCTCGGACTTGAGCCCCATGCTGACCTCGCGGGGCTCAAAGTAGCCGTCCCCCTTGTCCACATAGACGAGCTGGCGGACTCCGGTGTCGAGCACCGCACTATCCGGCACGACGAGCCTCTTGCCTAGAGGAATCTTTACTTCCACATTGGCGAACATCTGGGGTTTCAGCTCCGCGCCCCGATTATTCAGGGTAAAACGGACCTTGACCGTTCTCGTTTCTCCGGCCAGCAGCGGGGCGACATACTCGATGGCGGCAGAAAACACCCGACCCGGCAAGGAAGCCAGGGTAATCTCCGCCTTCTGCCCGGTCCTGATCAGGGCAAGTTCCTGCTCGTAGATATCGGCCACCACCCAGACCGTGGAAATATCCACCAGATCAAACAGCTTTTCGCCGGGCTCCACCTTCATGCCCTGCAAAGCGGCCTTCTGCACCACATAGCCGCTCACCGGGCTGTAAAGGGCCAGGGTACGCAGGGGCGAACCGGTCTCCTCAATCCTTTTGATCTGAGCCTCGGTAAGGTCCCAGAATCGCAGCCGTTGCCGGGCGGCCTGGCGCATGGCCTCGGCATCATGGGCCAGCATCCGGTTCATCTCGGAGACTTCCCCAGCTCCGGCCGGAGTAACACCCTGCCGCGACCACTTGAGGATGTTGAGGTATTCCTGCTGCCCGGCAACCAGTTCCGGGCTGTAGATTTCGGCGAGCACTTCTCCCTTTTTCACATACCGGCCGGTGTAGTTGACCCGGAGATTTTCGATCCAGCCGCCGATCTTGCTATTGACCGTGGCGATCCTTCTTTCGTCATACTCGACGCGGCCCACGGTTCGGACGGATTTATCGAGGGATTTTTCCACAACCTCCGTGGTTTTCACCCCGATAAACCTCTGCCCCTCCTCGGGAATCTCGATGGTCGGCGCCTCTTCCGGAAAAACTGCCCCGTTTTCAGTCCCCTCGGGGGAAGAGTTAGCCGCTTGCGGCAAAACGGGGGCTCCGCCGTGTCCCTGGTGTGCCGAGGGAAGAGCCGGCGCCGGCATGTCCGGCTCAACCTGCCCCGCCGACTCCCGAGACTTTTTCCCAAAAATCTCCCCGCCCTGGCCGGAAAGTCCGACAAAGATCGCCCCCCCTATAAGAAGGCAAAGGGCCGCCATGATTACGCCAGTCTTCTTGTTCATTGCCGCCCTTCCTCCGTGCGAAAATCCGTCACACCTGTTAAAGCCTCAAGCCGGGCCCTGGCCTTCTTCCTCTCCACCAGCTGCCCCCAATAGGAGGTCTCAATCTCGGTAATGGTTCTCAACCTGGAGATCACACTCATGGCATCGGTCTTGCCCGTGGCGTACGAAGCCATGGCCGCCTGGAAGTCCTGATGAATTTTCGGGGTGAGGCCTTGCCGGTAGAGTTCCATCAGCCGCTCCGTGGTCCGCATAAAGGCATAGTTCTCCTGAATGGCGGCGGAGAGCCGCAGCCGGACTGCTTGCAGCTCATTTTTCGCCTCACGCAGAGTTGCTTCCGCTTCCAGCACTGCCGGTCGTTGTTTGCTGGTGTAATAAAGGGGAACGTTGACGCTGGTGGTCAAGCTCCACATATCCATATTCTCAAAGGCAGAGCCCTTCAAACCGTAATTAGCGGTAACGGCAATATCCGGATAATATTCTCTTTGTGCCACACGCACCTTGGCATTAATGGAGGCTACCATATTCTCCCTGGCCTTGATCTCCGGAGAATTCTCGTATGCTGAGGCAATCAGCTCAGGCAAGGTTTGAGAATAGGGGGCAAAGGCCGGCTCCGCAGGCCGGTCCAGGGGCGCGGCCTGCTCCCTGCCCACTGTGGAGTTCAGCAGCCCCTCCAGGGTCTGAATCCTCTGCCTCAACATTTCTTCCCGCTCAAGCAGCATGTACTTCTCGGTTTGCGCCATGAGAACATCCTGCTGCATGCCTTCCCCCGCAGCGTACCGTGCCAGGGCGGCATCCTCAACCTTGCGGAGAAGAACGTCTTTCTCCCTGAGCAGATCCATGCTCCGATGGGCAAGGAACAGATCGTAGTAAAGTTCCTTAATCACGGCGATGGTCCGCAATCGCACCGCGTTCGCAGAAGCGGAAAGGCTTTCCACCTCCTTGGCCGCCACCTCTCCCTTCAAAGCCCGTTTGCCCGGAAAGAAGAAAAGCTGGGAAGCGGAGAAGAGAAACTGGGAGTCAGAGGCCTCATTAAAGGTGAAGCTGCCTGTCCCTTCATTCTGGTAGCCGACCATGAGCATCGGGTCCGGCAGACTCATGGACTGGGGCACCCGAAAGCCGGAAGCCGTAGTTTTTTCGCGAGCGGCCAATATCTCGGGACTGGCTTGCAAGGCCTCCTCAATTAGACCTTGCAGTTGCAGCTCCCCGGCCAGTACTCCTGCCGGCAAGGCAAAGAGCAGAACCCCGGCGGCAAACAGGGCCAAAAGTCTTTTCATCCTCCCTGAACCATCTCCCATACATATTCCTCCCTTCTTTCCGCCCCAGAGGCTACTGCACATCCACGCTGAACTTGGTGGACACGGTCTTGCCGCCGCGCATGATTTTCACCGCGATATTCCAGGGGCCGGCCATGGAAAAATTCACTTTCCCATGATAAGCATTCTTCTGCAAGGCAAGAACCGCTCCGTAATTCATCGCCGGCATTCCCGGCATGGCGGGCATGGAATACTCCACCTTCACCCCTGCATCCGTGACCTCCTTGCCTGCGGAGTCCTTCACCGTTACGATGATCCCGTTCTCGCCCATCACCGCTGGATTTTTGTCCATCTTCACCACGACATTCAGGTCACCGGCCTTTTTCTGGACCTCGTAGTCCTTAGCCCAGACAATCCCGGCACTCAACAGAAGCATGATGGTAATCAGCGCTATCTTTTTCATTGTGTTTCTCCTGGGGATGCGTACCCATATAGGGTACGTCTTTTTTTACCTGAAAAACCAAGGGTTATCTGATGCTCTCAGGATTTCGCCTTGGCACTTTACAGGAGATTAAGCAAGGACCATGCCCAGAAAATATTTATCGCAACATCAGGTAATTAGTAACGAAGAGGACGTATGGAATCCTTATGATTAAAGAATATTCTCTTCTGGCTGAAGAATATTATTCAACTAGATGCGCCATGCCAACACATATCAGCGTATCATGTTTTTTAAGAAATCCAAAATGGTGCCGGGACTGGAATTAATTTGCGGGAAAACAAGGGGGATGGGCAAAAAAAAACCCTTCCTTTTGAGGGGAAGGGTTTTACAACAAAAAAAGAATCGGCGGCGACCTACTCTCCCACCAAGCTTCCCTGGCAGTACCATCGGC
>JBAYTO010000062.1:0-6651 GCA_041675585.1 Desulfurivibrionaceae bacterium | reverse complement strand
GGCGTCAAGCTGGCGTTTTTTGAGGCTGCGCCTGATCCGCGCAAGGGCTCCTTGCATCATCTGCCTGCCCGTTCAATGCCGAAAATGAACAAAAACCTTGACCCCAAACCGGTAGAGCTTGCCGTGCAACCCCAGAATGGACGAGATAAGGTCGGCCTGGCCGAAATCAACCTGGTAGCGGTATGGCTTATCCAGCACCGAGAGGAAAGAAAAACACGGCTTGTTGTAACGCACCTCCGCACCGGCCGCAAACCAGTCCTTGAACCTTTTTTCAACCTCGGGAAGATCCTGGGGATCGGCCTCTGCCACATCAAGCCAGATTTCTGCTTCCACGCCTCCCTCCTTTCATTTCCGACACTGAGCTGGATAGTTACAGGTAACTTCACCACAGGGAACGGTTACTTGCCGATAAATCCCCGCTACGGTCGGGGTAAAGCGCTAAACAAGCAAATGTTGTTCAACCAGATCTTTCAGCTGTTTCAGCGCCTGGCCATACTGCTCATTGAGCTGGCCTTGAATTCTGGCCCATTCCTCCTGAAACTTCGGGTGCTGGGCTGGTTGCAGCTTCATGGCCCGACCGGTCTGCTTGGCCAGGTTCTGCTCCATCAAAGCCAGCTGCTGGCTGAACTGCGCTTCAAGCTGTTCCTTGAGCTGCTCGCCATGCTGTCGGTAGCCATCGAGAATCTTTTTCATTTCAGCCAGGATCTGGAGGAGCTCTCCATCCCCCTGCCCGACCTCAATCAGGCCGTGCATGGCCTTTTCGGCCGACGCCTGTTTTTCCGCCTCGCGGGCCAGGATAATATTGCGCAACAAGACCTGCACCGCCCCTTTCCGCACCGGCCCTGACTCCCTAGGCGGCAAAGCGGCAAGACTTTCGCCAAGGCCCGGTTCCCCGCGCATGTAGGCGGCCCCGAGGCGCATACCCTCCTTGACCTGCTCTTCGCCGAGGTAATCGCCTTCCCCCGCCTCGGCCGCCATCCGGGCCGCCCGTTCCATCACCATGTCCATGGTGCTCTTTATTTCTGCCATGGGAAAAAGCCTCCTTGAATCTTCATGTTTTCTCTACTCTGACCCGGACAAACATACACCAAGGGGCCAGCCATTTCCAGCCTTGTCTTTATCTTCAGGGACCGTTAAGCACAAACCCGTAACTGTTCAGCAGTGCCGTAGCTGCTAGGCAGAAGCCTGCGACGTGTGCTGGTGCACATGAGCAGGCTGATATAGCTGAGTTGAGCAGCTTGTCTGCTCAAACGAAACTTATACCCTCTGGGTGCAACAACGCAGATGCGGTGCTGCTGGACAGTTACGGCTTAGCGCGGAAAAGCGGCCATGATCCCGCCATCCACCGGCAGAGTGGCGCCGGTGGTGGGGGTCTGTTCGCTGGCGAAAAAAACCACCGCGTTGCCGACATGGTCGGCCTGCACCGTGGTTTTCAGAAGATTGCGCTGGCGGTAATAATCCTTGAGCCCTTCCGGATCGAGATTGCGGGAGCGCATCCGCTCCGGCCCCACCACGTCCCAGAGACCGGAAGAAACACCGGCATCATCGAAGATCGCATCGGCATTGATCATGTTGACCCGCACCCCGAACTCGGCCAGCTCCAGGGCGGCAATCTTGCCCAGCTGGTGGGCTCCGGCCTTGGAGGCGCTGTAGGCGCCAAAGGAGGCGCCGGGGGCGAAAACATTTTTCGAGCTGTTGATCACGATGGAGCCGCCGGTGGCCTGCCGCTTGAAAATGGGAATCGTCCCCTTGATTACCTGGAACACCCCCAGGCAATTTACCTCCATCACCTGCCGGAAGGCCGCCTCGCTGAGGTCGGCAAGCTTTGCTACATGAGCGATGCCGGCGTTGGGCACCAGGATATCCAGGCCGCCGCTCTGCATGATGAGCTGCTCCAGGCCGAACCGCACCGATTCCTCGCTGGTCACGTCCATAACGAGCGGGGACACCAGGCTGCTGCCGAAGGTGTCGGCCAGATTCCGGCAGACCATTTCCAGCCGCTCCTGATTGATATCGGTCAGGAAAACCCTGGCACCTGCCTCCAGGAGTTTGCGGCCGATCCCCATGGCAATGGCCCCGCCCCCCCCGGTCACCAGCGCGGTCCGGCCCTCAAGAGGCTTCGGCTTTGCCTTGCCCAGCTTGACCTGCTCCAGATCCCAGTATTCCATGGCAAAAATAGAGTCCTGGCCCAGCTCCCGGTAAGGGCCGAGAGGTGCCCCCAGCAACTTGGCCGCAATGGTATGCTCGGCGATATCCGCAGCAATCGCGGCATCCTTCTGGGTAAAACCAGCCGCAACCACACCGAGCCCCGGCAGCAGCACAACCCGCGGCAGGGAATCAAGCTTGATGCGGCTGACTTTTTTCGCCGCAGCCTGGACGGCGAAGTACTGGTTGTACTCTTCCTGGTAACGGGCAAGTCCGGCCTGCACCGTCGCCCGGAGCCCCTCTTCGTCAAGCCCGCCCACCTCAAGCCACAGGGGGTAATTCTTGGTCCGGATCACATGGTCCGGGGTGAGCACCCCGTTGTCGAAAAGCTCTTTCGCCTCGGGTCTGGCCAGGGCGGCGAGGATTTCCCCGCTCTGGCGGACGGCCAGCTGCATGGTCCGCCTCCGACCCGATTCCTCGAGAAAACTCAAGGCTCCCCGCAGAATGGGCAGAAGAAGCGAGGGCTGCACCACCCCCGGATCAGCAACAATGCCTGGCGTGGCCTCAGCGCCAAGCTTGGCCAGATACGCCTCAGCTCGGCTGACATAATCGATCATTTTGTCGTAGGCGGTTTTCGCCTCCTCGCCAAAGGTGAAGATGCCATGATTTTTGAGAACGATGCAATCGATTCCCGGCCTGGCTTCATAGAGTTCGGCCATGGCTTGGGCCAGGGGCGCTCCCGGCATGACAAAAGACAGGATGCCGATATTGTCGCCCAGAGCCGCGTGGAGATGTTTCTCGGCATCATCCCGGTTGGTCAGGGTGACAATGGCGTCGGCATGGGTATGATCGATGAAGCGATGGGGCAGAAAGGCATGCACCAGGGTTTCGATGGAGGGATTTGGCGAGGCGGCATCAAGGAGATGGGTGCGAAACTGGTTGACCATCTCCACGTCGCTTAACTCCGCAACCTGCCGCAGCTTGCGGAGATAGGCCAGGTCAAGACCGGGAAAGCCCTGGGGCGCGATAGCCCCCAGATCCCAGCCGCTGCCCTTGACATAGAGGATCTCCTGCGCTTCCCCGACCAGATTGGTGATGGTGCACTTCACCGAGGTATTCCCCCCGCCATGCAAAACCAGATCAGCTTCCGCGCCGAGCAGACGGGAGGTGTAAACCCTGAAGGCAAGTTCCGGTGGACACTGGGGATAAGCCCTGACAAAATCCTGGGCCTCTTTTTCATCATAACGGTTCTTCATCAAGCAGCTTCTCCTGAAAATGCGCAATGGCTTATTTATTTGTAACTATCCAGCAGTACTCAGGGTTGCGGTAAACAAGACGGCGAAGCGTACCTCTGGTACGTGAGCCGGCTCGATCGCCGCAAGATGTGGTGCTGCTGGCTAGTTACCATTTGTTTACTGAATCTTTACGCCAAAACAACCTAAAAAGCTGACTTCTCTATGTTTTTTCTTGACACGTAGGGCAAATGAGTTACACAGAAAGATAGTTTTTATCATACAATAGTTGTTGTTGCTCGTGTACCTTTCCTTTTGCTGTAGGAGTTTTTTGACGGTATGGCTGTATATCAGGGTGAAGATACAGTCCAGCTCATCAAGGACGCCGCGGATATCGCCGAAATCATCGGCGAGCACGTCTCCCTCAAGCGCGCAGGCACCAATCTCAAGGGGCTCTGCCCTTTTCATTCCGAAAAAACGCCTTCCTTCACAGTCAACCCCGAGCGCAAAACCTACCACTGCTTCGGCTGCGGCGAGGGCGGGGATGTCTTCAGCTTCATGATGAACTTTCACCGCCTGAGCTTTGCCGAGGCGCTGAAGGAACTGGCCCGCAAATACCAGATCGCTCTGCCGGAAAAGCCGCTCAACCCGCAGGAGCAGGAAAAAGCAAAAAAGCGGGAGGCATTGCAGGCTGCCAACGAAAAGGCGGCTGAACTCTTTCACCAGCTCCTGCTTGCCGATCCCGGCGCCCAAAAGGCCCGCGATTATCTTGCCAAACGGGGCATCCCCGAAGAAATCACCAAGGAATTCCGCCTGGGTTTTGCCCCGGACAGCTGGAATTTCCTCGTCAACGCCCTGCCCAAGCAGAAGATCGACACCGAGGCGGCCAAAGAGGCCGGCCTGATCGTGGCCCGGGACAACGGCGGCTTTTATGACCGTTTCCGCAACCGGCTCATGTTTCCCATCACCGGTCTTACCGGCAGGGTCATCGCCTTTGGCGGCCGCATCCTCGACGACGGCCAGCCCAAATACATGAACTCGCCGGAATCCCAGGTGTTTGACAAAAGCCGGACCCTCTTCGGTCTCTATCAAAACCGGGAACACATCCGCCAGGCGAAAAACTGTCTGGTGGTTGAAGGCAATTTCGACCTGCTCTCCCTGGTCGTGCATGGGGTGCGCAATGTGGTCGCTCCCCTGGGCACCGCCCTGACCCAGGCCCATATCCGTTCTCTCAGGGGCTACACCGACGAGGTGATCCTTCTTTTTGACGGGGATCAGGCCGGGCTCAAGGCCGCCATGCGTTCGGTCCCGCTTTTTTTGAGCGAGCAGGTCACGGCCAGAATCGCCGTGCTGCCCGAGACCCATGATCCTGATACCTTTGTCCGGGAGTTTGGCCGGGACGGCTTAGACAAACACCTTAAAACCGCCATGCCGTTGCCGGAATTTGTTTTTGACAAGCTCGTTGCCCAATATGGCCTGAGCGTGGCCGGCAAGACCAGGATCGTCGCCGAACTGCAGGAGTTGATCAAGGCCATTGGCGATCAGCATCTCCAGCGCACCCTCTTTGTTTCGCATTTTGCCAAAAAACTCGGCCTTACTCCGCAACAACTCCTTGGGGGAGTTTCCCACCCCACTGAGACCCGCAAGGCGTGCCCCACTGCCGCGCAGGGAAAAGGCGAGTCCCAGCTCCCTATGAAACAGCGGCAGCTGCTCGAATTCCTGCTGGCCTGCCCGGAATATCTGCCCGCCTTTCTGGAGGCGGGCCTCGAAGAAATCATTGTAAACCAGTTCGGCCTGGCCATTCTTCATCTGCTCAAAACGCAGCCTGACCTTTCCGCCGGGCCGGAACATCTTTTGGATCTTGCCACCGGCCCGGAACGCTCTTTTATTTCCAGACTGCTCATCTCCACCCCCTCGCATTCCGAAGAAATGCGGGAACAGATGGCCCAGGGAATGCTGCGCTGGCTTTCGACAACCATACTGAAGGCAAAGCAGGAACGGATTACGCAGCAAGGCCGAGAAGCCAAACACACCCAGAATGCCCAGCTCGAGATGGAGTTGATGATCCAAAAAATACAGATGAACAAAGCCCTGCATTCTTAGGGCCGGCACTCCTTTTCGACAGCTTTAGGTAAGTTAATGGTTAACTTAGGGGGATGAAAAAGCTATGGCAAGGCAAGAGAAAGGATCCAAACAACCAAGGATAACCGCAGCCAAAGAAATGACTAAAGTTCTCCTGGCCGAGGATGCCTTGCTTGAAACAGTGGGGGAAGAGGACAGCAACTGGTCGGTTGAGCGCCCTGGTAATCTGACCGCCATTTTTGATCTGGAGCAGGAGAACAGCGAGGGTGATCCTGAGGAAAGCCTGCCCTCGGTTGACTTGGATGATGACGATTCCGGCGGAGGACTGATCAGCAAGACCCGCGATCTTGCCGGCAGCCAGCTGGATCCGGTCAAGACGTATCTCCAGGAAATGGGTTCCGTCTGCCTGCTTTCTTCCGCGGCGGAAACCGAAATCGCCAAGAAGATTGAAGACGGGGAAAGGTTTATTCAGGACACCATCCTGACCACGCCCCTGGCCATTGCATACCTGCGCGAAATTGCGGCCAAAATGCTCGCCGGGCAAAAGACCATCGCCGATATTCTCCGCGGCTTGGATGAGGCAGGCCAGCAGGTCGAGGCAGAAAAAAAAGAGCGCTTCCTCTGGCAGATCAGCGAAGCGCACCGGCTCAGTGAGGAGCTCTCGGCCTTTCGTTTCGACCTGCTTGCTCCTGTCACAACCAAGGGGGAAGCCCAGAAAATCAGGATCCGGATCAAGCGTAACACCAAGGCGATCGCCAAGCTTTTCGAGTACGACCGCTTAAACGCCAGGCATCTTTCCGCGATCATCAACCGGCTGCGCAAACAAGAAGCCAAAATTGCCCCACCCCCCAAGATCAAAGAAGACAAACGCAAGTATGCCCTCTTTCTGCAGGGCTGCGTCAAGGCCCATGGCATCGACCCTGAATCCCTGACCGCTCTGCTGGCCGAAATTACCGCCGGGGAAAAAGTAAGCCGGGAAGCAAAAAATACCTTGGTGCAGGCCAACCTGCGCCTCGTGGTCAGTGTGGCGAAAAAGTATGCCAATCGTGGATTGCAGCTGCTCGATCTCATCCAGGAAGGCAATATCGGCCTGATGAAGGCCGTGGAAAAATTCGAGTACCGGAGAGGCTACAAATTCAGCACCTATGCCACCTGGTGGATCAGACAGGCCATCACCAGGGCCATTGCCGAT
>JBAYTO010000061.1:0-6701 GCA_041675585.1 Desulfurivibrionaceae bacterium | reverse complement strand
TCCTTCAAAAATCGAAGGGCTTCCAGCTTAAACTCTTTGGTGAATTTTTTTCTTTTCTCCATCGGACACCTCCTCGGGTATATTACCCTTATCTTGGTGTCCGTGAAACTAGGGGTAGCTCAACCTGACCCCTGCTTTACCCCGAATGGACCAATCCTTTTGGCTCCTTTTCGGTTGACATGAAGTTCCACCGCTGGCACACTGTGGCAGTGCATTATTTTTTTGTTGGGGAAGGGGAAATGGCGCGGCATGCTTGGATCAACCCAATCCTGTTAGTCCGATGACACGTTGGGGATTGCAACCATGAAAAAAATCTGTCGCCCTTTCTTTTTGGCCACCTTCCTGGTGGTCCTCGCCCTCGCCGCACCGGTCGACGCCAACCCCAACAAGGCGGCCACTGCGACTACAGACGAATACACCATCAGCGTCATCCCCTTTTACGGCCCTGAGAAAATCTGGGCGCTCTATACGCCCTTTGTTGAATTTCTCAGGGAATCCACCGGCAGACCATGGTCCCTCAAGCTTTTTCCCAACCATGAGTCCCTGATTGCCGGACTCTGCGAAGGAAAGACCGCCTTCGCCATGCTGGGGCCGGTTCCGCTCGGTCGGGTCATCGACCGGTGTAGGGCCGAGCCTCTCCTGGTTGCGCTGGGTAAGGACGGCACCCCGTATTACCGATCGGTTATCGTCAGCACCGATCCGTCGATTACCACTCTTGCTGAGCTTAAAGGCAAACGCTTCGGCTTCTTCAAGGGTTCCACCGCAGCCCACATCCTGCCACGCAAGGTTCTCCGGCAGGCCGGGCTGGGCAAGGATGACATCGTTCCGGTTTTCTTCGAAGGGCAGGACCATATCATCAACGCTCTTCTGCGAAGACGAATAGCTGCCGCTGGTCTCAAAGAAGCCCTGTACCTGAAATTTCAGGGAGAACCGCTCCGGGTTCTTGCCTATTCGACTCCGGTCCCGAACTTCGCCTTTGCCGTTGCCCCCGGCACCAGCGCCGCTACCAGAAAACTTCTGGTCGATGCCCTCTTGAAACTGGCGCCGGGGGAAAACGACTCGGATCGCAAAAGGATGGCGGCCTGGGATGATGAGGTCCGTAACGGCTTTATCCTCCCCGACAGCTCCTTCAGAAGTATGGTCAAGGAGATGCTGATCGCCACTGAAGAGGTTATGCGTGAAGATCGATAGGAAAGGTCTGGCATTTCGGCTTACCTCCGCCCTCCTCCTGACCTTCATTTTTGTGGCTGCCTTTGTTTTTCCGCTGGGGAGCCGGATCATAGGCAATATCGTCGATGACTACCAGCATCTGATCGCCAAATCCCACAGTAGCGAAACCCGACGCCTGTTTGAGGCGGCCGTCGCCGAATTAACCACCGCCCGACTGCTCGGTAATCCCGAGGTCGCCGCCGCCCAGCGCCTGACCCTGCTTGAAACAATCAGCCTGAACTGGCGGCAAAGGGGGGTTGGTGGGGTTATTGCCGGTCCGGACGGAGCGGTTCTCCTCAGTACCTTCTCGCCGCAACTGACCAGTCGGATTATTGTCGAAATGAACCACGGTTTTGTCGAGATCAACGACCATGATCAGGAGCTGTTCGGTTTAACGGAACAGGTTCACCCTTGGAACTGGCGGGTACTGACAGCGATCAGCGATCATGGGGAGGAGGTTGCCAAACGGACGGTGCTGCTGTTGATCCCCCTGTTGATTATGGGACCACTGTCCGCCCTGCTGGTCCTTTTCTTTGTCTTCCGGCGCCAGGTACAGAGACCGGTTGCCATGCTGCTGGCTGGCATCGGCCGGGGGGAAGCAGCGACGGAAAGTGGGGTAACCGAATTCGATCGGATTGGCGAGGCCATCAATCGGAGCCTCAACGGAATCCGAGAAAGATCGGCTTCCCTGGCCGAGGAGCTGGCGGAGCGAAAACGGGCCGAAGAGATGGTCCGGCGCCAGGAAACGCAGATCCGCCTCCTCTTGAATTCAACCGCCGAGGGGATCTACGGCGTCGACACCCTCGGAATCTGCACCTTCTGCAACCCAAGCTGCTGTCGGATGCTGGGCTTTTCCGAAGAGGCGCTTCTCGGCAGGAACATCCATGAGCTGATCCATCACTCTTACGCAGACGGTCGCCCGTACCCCGAGGTCGACTGCCACGTGTCCCGAACCTGTCAAACCGGCCATGAAGCCCACGAAGACCAGGAGGTTTTCTGGCGGGCCGACGGCAGCTCCTTAGCGGTGGAATACTGGTCCTACCCCATCAGGGGAAAAGAGTCTGTCCTAGGGGCGGTGGTGGCCTTTTTTGATATCAGCCAGCGCAAGCAGGCCGAGGAAGAGCTCCGGGTCGCCTGGAAGAACTGGGAGACCACCTTTAATGCCACCGCAGATCTCATCGTCCTTCTGGACCCGGACGGGGCCATTCGCCAGTGCAATCAGGCTTTTGCCAGTTTTTGCGGCATCGATGCCCAAGAGTTGATCGGACGGCGGCAGCAGCCGCTGCTTGAGATTCCCGATGCTCCTTTTCTGCAGTCCCGGGAGAGCAAGGCTCGAAAGGAAGCCGAGGTGAGGGTGGCTGGAAAGACCTATGGGATTGTGGTGGACCCGATCATCGATGAAGAGGGCTGCTTTGCCGGAGCGGTCCAGATCATGCACGACATTTCCGAACGGAAGCGGGCCGAAGCCCAGCTTATTCATGCGCAAAAAATGGAAGGGATTGGCCACCTGGCCGGTGGGGTGGCCCACGATTTCAACAACATTCTCAGCGTGATCCAGGGATATGCCGATCTGCTGCGGATGATCCGAGCCGAGGACCAGGTACTTGTCGATCACCTTGAACAGATCAGGCAGGCGGTACAACGGGGGACCACCATCACCCGGCAGATTCTGGCCTTCAGTCGGAAGGATGCGATTAGCCTCAAAAACGTCGATCTCAATCAGTTGGTGATTGCACTGGAAAAGTTGCTCAGGCGCCTGGTGCGGGAGGATATCGATATCCAGCTCAGACCATCGTCCGCTCCCCTGGTAATTGCAGTGGATGCCGGCCAGATTGATCAGGTTTTGATCAATCTGGCCACCAACGCCTGCCACGCCATGCCCGACGGCGGCACCTTCCGGATTGAAACCAAAATCGACATTATCGATGACGATTTCATCAGAGCCCACGGTTACGGAAGGGTGGGCAGCTATGCCAAGCTCATTGTTTCCGACACCGGTATCGGCATGAGTGAAGAGGTGCAAAGCCGGATCTTTGATCCCTTCTTCACCACCAAGGAGGTCGGCGCCGGGACCGGGCTTGGCCTGGCGATGGTTTACGGGATTATCGGCAAACACCACGGCTTTATCAACGTTTACAGTGAACCGGGCCACGGCACCGTTTTCCGGATCTATTTGCCTCTGGCCGTCGGTTCTGAGCCGGGAAGGGGAGAACTGGCAAAAGGCACCGATGCAGGCGATTTTCAAGGCGGCAGCGAGACGATCCTTTTTGCCGAAGATGATCCCGCTCTCCGCTCCTGGCTGAAAAGTTGGCTTGGCATGAACGGCTACACGGTGATCGAGGCGGCGGATGGCGAGGAGGCAGTCCGGAAGTTCAGCGAACAGAGCGACAACATTCAACTGGTAATGCTTGACGGAATCATGCCCAGAATGAACGGTAAGGAAGCACTGCTGACAATGCGTCAGCAACGCCCCGACCTAAGGGCCATTCTGCTGAGTGGCTACGCCGAGGATATTTTCAGCCGGAGCGAACTGGTCGACCTGCGGGTGTCCTACCTCGAGAAACCGGTGGACCCAGCTCGGCTCATGCGCCAGATCCGCCAGGTTTTAGACGGAGTATGACTCCTTTGCCTATAGCACATGGTGCACTTGCAAATTGAATCCACAGCCCACGGCAACCTGACTGTAGCAAATCATTAGGCGACAAACAACAATGGGGAAATTAGGGACACTCCCCAGTTTACTTGTCATCAGCCCACGGCAACCTGACTGTAGCAAATCACTAGCGACAAACAACAATAAATCCGGCAGTTCGTCAGGAAAGCCGTCCGGCTTGCGCCACAACCTGACTTTACGCGTCAGGACGTGTGCTGTTTCCCTTTATTCTGATTCTTCTTTCCGGATAAACCTCCGGATCAGCCGCCGGTCCCGTTTGCCCGGACGTCCCGGCGGGGCTGCCCCTTCGACCCGCAGGAGACGCCGGTTCTCCCGGGCCTGAAGCCGGGCCGCCTGGCTTTCCGGGGTCTCCTCGTAGAGCAGCTGCGCTTCCGGCGCCCCCCGCCGCTGAGCGCTGAGCGCCCGGACCACGATGGAAAATTCCTCCTCTTCCTTGCGGATCAGGACGGCATCCCCCACCGCCACCGACCGGGACGGCTTCACCCGAAGGCCGCCCACCTGCACCTTGCCCCCGGCCACTGCCTGGGAGGCCTGGGCCCGGGTCTTGAAAAAACGGGCGGCCCACAGCCATTTGTCCAGCCGGACCTGAATTTCCTCGCTCATCTGTTTTGCCGCCTCCTCCCGCCCAAGCGCAAGCCGCGCCCCGATATCGCCCTGTTTTGCCTTACCGCTTTCCGCCCGCTGGCAAATAGGGTATATATCTACCCACCATGAAACTCAATACTGTTGGCATAAAAGATATCCGTTATCCGGTGCGGGTGCGCGAAAAATCCGGAGGCATGCAGGAAACCGTGGCCAGCATCAGCCTGCAGGTCAGCATGCCCAGCCAGTACCGGGAATCCTGTGTCGCCACCTTCATCAAGGTTCTGAACACCTATCAGGATGAAATGAGCAACCGGATCTTCCGAAACCTGCTGGCCGAGGTGAAGGAAGAGTTGCGGGCGGAATCGGCCCATGTGGAGATGACCTTCCCCTATTTTCTGGAAAAAAGGGCGCCGGCCACCGGCACGGCCGGACTCATGGAATACACCTGCCGCTTCACCGGCGGCCTCGGCCGGGATGAGGATTTCATCCTCTCGGTCTGGGTGCCGATAACCACCCTCTGCCCCTGCTCCCGGGAAATCAGCGACTGCGGGGCGCACAACCAGCGGGGCGAGGTGAACCTCACCGTCAAGTACTCGGGATTTATCTGGATGGAAGAACTCATCGCCATGGCCGAGGCAGGCGGTTCCTGCGAGGTTTATTCCCTGCTGAAAAGGCCGGATGAAAAATATGTGACGGAAAAGGCCTACAACAACCCGATGTTCGTCGAAGACGCGGTGCGCAAGGTAGCGGAACAGGCCATGGCCCATCCGGCCATCACCTGGTTTTCCGTGAGCGTGGAAAGTTTTGAATCGATCCACAAGCACAGCGCCTATGCCTATGTGGACAGCGACGAAATCCGCTGACCTGGCTCATTCCAAAGCAAATTTCGCAGATGCGCAACCTGCAAGGCGGTATCAGGCCAGGGCCCGCTGTTATCAATAACATGCGGAGCGCGGAGAGCCTTGGCCGGCAAGGGCATCTGCGTCGCCAATGCTTTTTGCGCCTCGGCTTCGCTTATCCGGTCACGAAGCATGATTCGGCGCAGGCAGGCCTGTTCATCTGCATATACCACCACAACCTGCGAAAAATCCTGCTCCCACTGCGCTTCATACAAAAGGGGCACTTCCACCACAAACCGCGCCGGGGCCGGGAAAAGGTGGCCGCTCTCTTTGCCGAGCCAGGCGGCGATCTCCTTGCGCACCAAGGGGTGAAGCAGGGCATCGAGTTCCCGGCGAAATTCGTGGTCGGCAAAAAGAACCTTACGCAACCGTGGCCGGTCAAGCTGCAGGTCCGCCAGAAAAAATCTCTCGCCAAAGGCCCCCCGCACGGCCAGCCAGCCGGGAGCCCCGGGCTCAAGAAGCTGCCGGCAAACGGTGTCGGCATTGAGCCCCCTGGCGCCGCTGATCTCGCAGAGGCAGGCCGCCACGGAACTCTTGCCGGAGCCCATTCCCCCGGTAATGGCAACCGCCGATGGCTGTGCCTGCTCTGCCACTGTTACTCCCCCGTGGTTAGTTACCAGCCTGCCGCAACAATGCAAGAGTATACAGCATATCCGGCCAGAGCGGCGCGATAAACTGCAAATCCTCCCCGGTCCGGGGATGAGTAAAGGCCAGGGTATGGGCATGCAGGCATTGCCTGCTGATCCCCAGCTCTGCATAGCGGGAATTCTTCCGGCCATAGACCGAATCACCGGCAACCGGGTGAGACAGGGAAGCCAGGTGTACTCTGATTTGGTGGGTTCGCCCGGTTTCCAGACTAAGCTCCAGGAGGGTCAACCCCTGGGCAAATCTTTCCAGAACCCGCCAGTTGGTCACGGCCTCCCGGCCATCCTCCCGAATCGCCATTTTTTTTCGCTGGACGGGATGTCGGCCGATGGGCAGTTCAACCCGGCCGGATTGCATGGTCGGCTTGCCCTCGACCAGAGCCTGATAGATCTTTTTCACCTGGCGCTGCTTGAACTGGCCAGCCAGCGCCTGATGGGCAAAATCGCTTTTGGCAACCACCATGACGCCGGAGGTGTCCTTATCAAGGCGATGAACGATGCCTGGGCGCAACTCCCCATTTATTCCGGATAACCCGCCACAATGATGAAGAAGGCCATGAACCAGGGTTGCCGTGCGGTGCCCGGCGGCGGGATGCACCACAATCCCTGGGGGTTTAACGAGGACAATGAGATCCTCGTCCTCATGCAAAGTAATAAAGTCGACTGGCTCACCGACCAGCTCGGAAAGAG
>JBAYTO010000060.1:0-8072 GCA_041675585.1 Desulfurivibrionaceae bacterium | reverse complement strand
TGGAAATGTTTACTCAGCAGGGTGTAGGGACCGAGGTGGTGTAAGCGGGTACAGGGCACCGTATCTTGCGACGATCGGGCCGGCTCACGTGCCGGAGCACGCATCGCCGTCCCGCTTGCCGCAATCTGCGGCACCCCGTGCCCGCTTACTTCTTTCGCGGCTCTGCAGCACCCTGCAACCGCTTACAACTATGGGGCACAAGCGCGATATTTCAGCGTTGCACCCCGCGAGCAGTTACGAGATGGTATGATGACGAATGCGGAATGGATGGAAAAAAGCAAGGGTTCGTTCATGAACACCTATGGCCGGTATCCTGCGGTGATGGTCGAGGGGCGGGGTTGTCTGCTCAAGGACGCCGACGGCAGGGAATATCTGGATTGTCTTGCCGGCATCGCGGTTTGCAGTCTGGGCCACTGCCATCCGGCGGTCACCGAGGCGATCTGCCGGCAGGCCGCCACTCTGGTGCATGTTTCCAACCTTTATCACACGATTCCGCAAACCGAGCTGGCCGAGCTGCTGATCAGCCATTCCTTTGCTGACCGGGTTTTTCTGGCCAACTCAGGGGCGGAGGCCAATGAGGCTGCGATCAAGCTGGCGCGCAAGGCCAGCCCTCCCGGCAAATACGAGATCATCTCTCTGGCCGGTTCTTTTCATGGTCGGACCCTGGCCACCGTGGCGGCCACCGGTCAGGAAAAATTCCACCAGGGCTTCGAGCCGCTGCCCCAGGGCTTTTGTCATGCGCCTTTCGGCGATCTCGCGGCCCTCGAGGCGATGATCGGCCCGGCGACCTGCGCCATTCTCTGCGAGCCCCTGCAAGGCGAGGGGGGGGTTCGGCCCCTGGCGCGGGAATATCTTGCCGGGATCCGCCAGCTCTGCGACAAACACGGCCTGCTGTTGATTTTTGATGAGATCCAGGTGGGCATGGGCCGGACCGGCACTCTCTTTGCCTATGAGCAGTGCGGGGTCACCCCAGACATCCTCACCCTGGCCAAGGCCTTGGGCAATGGCTTGCCCATCGGCGCCATGCTGGCCACGGAATCGGTGGCCAAGGCCTTCGAGCCGGGCAGCCATGCCTCGACCTTCGGCGGTAATCCGGTGGTCTGCGCCGCCGCGGTGACGGTCTTGCGGATCATGCTGGCCGAGGGCTTTCTCGCCGAAGTCCTGGCAAAGGGAAGATATCTGAACGAACGGCTCACCGGGCTGGCCGCCAAATATCCGGCCATCGCCGGTCCAGCCCGGGGCCTTGGCCTGATCCAGGGGCTGCCTCTGCACGAGGCTTGGCTTGATCGGGGCCCGGCCATGGTCAGCCGCCTCTTTGAAAAGGGGGTGCTCCTTAACTTTGCCGGGGGCAAGGTGCTGCGTTGCCTGCCGCCGCTGATCATCAGCCGCGCCGAGCTGGACCGGTTGATCCAGGCTCTGGACGAGGTATTTGCCGAGTTGAGCCGGTAGCGGCGCACATTTTTTCCGCGAAAAATCCCTTTGCAAAAAAAAAGTTTTTTTGTATGAGTTGTAGTTTGGCCCAACCTGAGGGTGACATTGTCCGTCATCCCCCGGTAATGGTTGGACTGACATTTTTGAGCCGGTCTTTAAAATCCTGCCCCGCGCCATGTCGCCGGCAGACGCCTTGAACCGAGAGAGGTCCTCCTTCCGCAGGATATGCGGGAGAGATCGGCAGTGAGAACGAAACTATGACCCAGCATCTACTTGCTTTACAGGATTTCAGCAAAGAGCAGCTCGGTGCCTACATCGAGCTGGCCATGCTCCTTAAAAAAGAAGCCAGGGCAGGAATTCGCCACCAGCAGCTGGCCGGGAAAACCGTGGCCCTCATCTTTGAAAAGCCCTCCACCCGGACCAGAGTTTCCTTTGAGGCGGCCATGTACGGCCTGGGTGGTCAGGTGATCTACCTCTCCGGCCGGGATACCCAGCTGGCCCGCAACGAGCCCCTCAAGGACATGGCCCGGGTCATGTCCCGCTATGTGGACGGCATGGTGGTCCGCACCTATGGCCAGGCCATTGTCGATGAGCTGGCCGGCTATTCCACAGTGCCGGTGATCAATGCCTTGACCGACCTGCACCACCCCTGCCAGGTGCTGAGCGATATCATGACCGTGATCGAGCACAAAGGAGAGGTGGCCAACCTTCATGTCGCCTGGCTGGGCGACGGCAACAACATGGCCAATTCCTGGATTCAGGCCGCGGCTCGTTTCGGCTTCGCCCTGACCCTGGCGTGCCCGGCGGGCTATGACCCCAATCCCGCCATTCTCGCCGCGGCCCAAGGAGAGGCGAGCCGGCCTATCCGGGTGGTGCGCGATCCGGCCGAGGCGGTGCGGCAGGCGGATGTACTCAACACCGATGTCTGGGCCAGCATGGGCCAGGAGTCCGAGCAGGAGGCGCGGCTTGGGGTGTTCCGGCCCTACCAGGTGAACAGCGTGCTGCTGGCTCAGGCTAATCCCGGGGCCATCGTCCTACATTGTCTGCCGGCCCACCGCGAAGAGGAGATCTCCGAAGAGGTGCTGGAGGGACCGCAATGCGTCGCCTTTGACCAGGCGGAGAACAAGCTCCATATCCATAAGGCCATTCTGGCCATGCATTTGAGGTAATGAAGAATGAAGAGGGAAGAGTGAAAAGTGGAATGCTGTTTTCTCAACCCTGATTCCTTGCCTCTGGTGGTTAATTTTTCACTATTCACTTTTCATTTTTCACTAATTTCAGGGAGTACAACGTGTCTGCCAATATAAACAAGATCGTCCTCGCCTATTCCGGCGGATTGGACACCTCGGTGATCCTCAAGTGGTTGCGGGAAGAGTATCAGGTGCCGGTCGTGGCCTTTGCCGCCGATGTGGGGCAGGAGGAAGACTGGGACAAGGTCCGGGCCAAGGGGCTGGCCACCGGCGCCGAAAAGGTGATCATCTCCGATCTGCGCGAGGAGTTTGTTCGCGACTACGTCTTCCCGGCCTTTCGCGCCAACGCCATCTATGAGGGCTCCTATCTCTTGGGCACCTCCCTGGCCCGGCCGGTCATCGCCCGGGAACAGGTACGGATCGCCGAGGCGGAAGGGGGTGACGCGGTGAGCCACGGCGCCACCGGCAAGGGCAACGACCAGGTCCGCTTCGAGCTGACCTACCTGGCCCTCAATCCCCGCTTGACCATCATCGCCCCCTGGCGGATCTGGGATCTCAATTCCCGGACCAAGCTCATGGCTTATGCGGAAAAGCACTCTATTCCCGTGCCGGTTACCAAGGAGAAGCCCTACAGCTCCGACGAAAATCTCCTGCATATCAGCTTTGAGGGCGGCATTCTGGAAGATCCGTGGAACGAGCCGGAGGAGAGCATGTTCAAGCTTTCCGTCTCCCCGGAAAAGGCTCCGGATAAACCTACTTATATCGAAATGGAATTCGTCAATGGCAATCCGGTGGCCCTTGATGGCGAAAAACTCAGCCCGGCGGCCATGCTGGCCCGGCTCAACGTCCTGGGCGGCGCCAACGGCATCGGGAGGCTGGACATGGTGGAGAACCGCTTCGTGGGCATGAAGTCCCGCGGGGTGTACGAAACCCCGGGCGGCACCATCTTGCGTTGCGCCCATCGCGATCTCGAAACCATCACCCTGGACCGCGAGGTCATGAAGATCCGCGACAGCCTGATCCCCCGCTATGCCGAACTGATCTACAACGGCTTCTGGTTTTCGCCGGAGATGAAGCTCCTGCAAAAGACCATGGACAACGCCCAGGAAACGGTGAACGGGGTGGTGCGGCTCAAGCTGATCAAGGGCAACTGTATCCCGGTGGGGCGAAAGTCCGAGCAATCGCTCTACCAGGAAAGCTTTGCCACCTTTGAGGAAGATCAGGTTTACACTCAGTCGGATGCCGGCGGCTTTATCCGCCTCAACGCCCTGCGGTTGAAGATCCAGGCATTAGTGATGAAAAAGGGCCTTAAAAACTGAGATCAAAAAATGCCGTCACCCCGGCGAAAGCCGGGGTGACGAAGAACTGAAAAATGTAGCAAAACTAACCAGGCACATCCATATGTCTTCGGCTTCAAACACCCATAACCCGGCAATGTGGGGCGGCAGATTCGCAGAAAAGACCGCCGCCTCGGTGGCGGCTTTTACCGCCTCCATCCACTACGATGCCCGCCTCTATCGCCACGATATCGCCGGGAGCCGGGCCCATGCCCGGATGCTGGCCAGGCAGGGGTTGATCACCGAGGCCGAAGGCGCATTGATCGTTCAGGGGTTGGACCAGATCGAGCAGGAGATCGAGGCCGGGGAGTTTGTCTTTCGGCCGGAGCTTGAAGACATCCACATGAACATCGAAAAGTCCCTGGTGGAAAAGATCGGTCCGGCCGGAGAAAAGCTGCACACCGCCCGGAGCCGCAACGACCAGGTGGCCCTCGATGTCCGTCTCTACCTGCGGGAAGAATGCCGTCGCCTGATCGAGCTGGTGGCCGAGCTGCAGAAGGGTTGCGTGGTGCTGGCCCGCAAATACCAGCACGCGGTGATGCCGGGCTACACTCATCTGCAACGGGCCCAGCCGGTTCTGGTGGCCCACCATCTCCTGGCCTATTATGAGATGTTCGGCCGCGACCGGGAACGCCTTACCGACGGACTGAAGCGGATCAATGTCATGCCCTTGGGCGCCGCGGCCCTGGCCGGCACCGGTCTGCCCATCGACCGGGAGTTTGTCGCCCGGGAGCTGGATTTCCCGGCGGTTACCGCCAACAGCATGGACACGGTGGGGGACCGGGATTACCTCATCGAGTTTATGGGGGCGGCCAGCCTGATCCAGATTCACCTGAGCCGGTTGTCCGAAGAGCTGGTGCTGTGGACCACCGAGGAATTCTCCTTCGTCACCCTGGCCGACAGCTTCTGCACCGGCAGCTCCATCATGCCCCAGAAGAAGAACCCCGACATCCCCGAGCTGATCCGGGGCAAGAGCGGCCGGGTGGTGGGCAACCTCATGAGCCTGCTCATGCTGCTCAAGGGGCTGCCTATGACCTATAACCGCGATCTTCAGGAAGACAAGGAACCCCTCTTCGACACGGTGGACACGGTTTCCCAGTCGGTGGCGATCATGGCCCAGCTTTTGGCCAACCTGACCTTCAACGAAGCGCGGCTGGCCGCCGGGCTGGGCGGGGGCTACATGACCGCCACCGATCTGGCCGACTATCTGGTGCGCAAGGATATCCCGTTTCGCCAGGCCCATGCCATTGTCGGGCGCACCGTGGCCTATGCCTTAAGCCTTGGCAAGGAGCTTCCCGAGCTTACCCTGGCGGAACTGAAGACCTTTTCCGAGGCCATCGAGAACGATGTTTTCGGGGTGCTTTCCATTGCCGGCTCGGTGAACAGCCGGGTTTCCCCGGGCGGCACCGCCGGCTCGGTGGTGGCTCTGGCCCTCGCCCGGGCGGAAGAAGCCCTGGGGCTTGGCTGATGAACCCCTCTGCCCGAAGAATCGTGGGCGTGCTGCTCGGGGTGGCGCTGCTCGCGGGCTTGAGCGGTTGCGGCAAAAAGACCAGGCCCGTGCCACCCGACATGGTGCTGCCCGCGCCGATCACCGATTTGCGCTATAATCTGGACGAAAAAGGGGTGGAGCTTACCTGGTCCTATCCCCGGCGAACCGTGCAAGGCGACCGCCTGCCTTACCGGATCGAGAAATTTGCGCTGTTGCGGGCGGTTATCCCGGTCAAGGACTACTGCGGTGATTGCCCCATCCCTTTTGGGCCGCCCATCGAGATTATCGCGGAAAGCAGCGACAAGGGCAGGGTTTCCTATCAGGAGCTGCTGTTGCGGCCCAATCACCGCTATGTGTATCGGGTGTGCAGCAAGGCGGGCTGGTTTGTCAGCAGCGATGTTTCCAACACCGTTTCCGTCGTCTGGGATACCCCCCTCCTGGCCCCAGGAAATTTCGGGATTGAGGAAGGGGACAAGACTCTCACCCTGCGCTGGCAGCCGCCGACAGGACTGCTGGATGGGACGCCGGTTTCCGACCCCATCCGCTATCAGGTTTTCCGCTCAAGCGACGGGGGAGAAACCTTTGTCGATTTGCCGGGCGCGCTGCTGGAGGGGTTGACCTATACCGACAAGGGGTTGCGCAATGGCCGGGCCTACTGGTACAAGGTGCGGGCCGTGCGCCTGCATGCGGACACCCAGGCGGCCGGCATGACCAGCCCGCCCGTAAGCGGGGTGCCGCGCGACCTCCTGCCTCCGGCCCCGCCCCAGAAGGTCAGGGCTGTCGCCACCAGGGAGGGGGTCAAGATCATCTGGGAGACGGTTGCCGAGCCGGATCTGGCGGGTTTCCGCATCTACCGCCGTTCGGCCCAAAGCCAGACACCGGAGCGCATCGGCGAGATTGGCGGAGCAGGCCTTTCTTATCTGGATGTAAAGCCGCCCAAAGGCAAGGGGGTCTGGTATTACTCGGTTACCGCCTTTGACCAGGCGAGGCCGGCCAATGAAAGTACCTACTCCATGGAAGCCGTGTACAGTGAAGAATGAAAAGTGAAAAGTTGAGAGTGAGGCGACTCGCTTAATAAATGCGAAATGGAGATTGAAGAATGAAGAACTGAGAATGAGGCAATAACTTGTAATTTTGCATTCTCAACTTTTAATTTTTCATTGAAAAATATCATGCATGATTTTCAGTACAAAAACGACACCCTGTTTTGCGAGGATGTTGCCGTATCCGCAGTGGCAGAGGCGGTGGGAACCCCTTTCTATCTGTACAGCGGTGCCACCCTGACCCACCATTTTGCCGCCTTTGACCAGGCTTTTGCCGACATCCCCCATCTTACCTGCTTTGCGGCCAAGTCCTGCGCCAACATCGCCATTCTTCGTCTTTTCGCGAACCTCGGCGGCGGGGCAGACATTGTTTCCGGCGGTGAGCTGTTCCGGGCTCACACCGCCGGGGTTGATCCCGCAAAGATTGTCTATTCCGGGGTGGGCAAGACCGCGGCTGAGATTCGTGCCGCTCTGGAGGCAGGCATCCTCATGCTCAATGTCGAGTCCGAGCAGGAGCTGGCCAGGATTCAGGCGGTGGCGGCCGGCTTGGGGCTCAAGGCCCCGGTCTCCTTTCGGGTGAACCCGGATGTGGACCCCAAGACCCACGCCTATATCTCCACCGGCTTGGCCAAGAACAAGTTCGGCATTCCCATAGGCGAGGCACTGCGGGTCTATCTTGCAGCCAGCCGACTGCCCAATATCTCGATCAAGGGGGTAAGCTGCCATATAGGTTCTCAGCTCACTTCAGTCTCCCCTTTTGTCGAATCGCTGGCCAAGGTGAAGGGTTTCATCGCCCAACTTGGCGAACAGGGGATAGGGATCACCCATCTTGATCTGGGCGGGGGCCTGGGCATCCGCTACAATGGTGAGGAGCCGCCCGAGCCGGCCGAGTACGCCGGGGCGATCAAAAAGGAGCTGGCCGGGCTTGACTGCACCCTGATCCTCGAACCGGGCCGGGTGCTGGTGGGCAACGCCGGGGTTCTGGTAACCAAAGTACTCTACACCAAGGAAGGGCTCAAAAAATTCATCATCGTCGATGCCGGGATGAACGATCTGGCCAGGCCCAGCCTTTACGACGCCTTTCACCAAATCCAGGCGGTGGAACGGTCCGGCCGGGAACAGGCGGTGGCCGATGTGGTGGGGCCGATCTGCGAAACCGGCGATTTTCTTGCCCGGGAAAGGGCGATGCCCGCGGTTGAGGCCGGGGAGCTGCTGGCGGTGATGAGTGCCGGGGCCTACGGCTTTTCCATGTCGTCCAACTATAACTCCCGGCCTCGGGTGGCCGAGGTCCTGGTGTATGGGGACGCCTTCCATGTGATCCGGGCCAGGGAAACCTATGAAACCCTGATCCAGGGGGAAAGCATCCCTGAATTCCTTAAGCAGCAGGACGTCTGACCATGCGGTTTCCTATTGATTTCACCAAGATGAGCGGCACCGGCAATGACTTTATCCTCATTGACCACCGCACTCCTTTTCTGGCCAGGGAAGAGATGCCCGCCTTTGCCAGGGCGGTATGCGAACGACGGGTTTCCGCGGGCGCGGACGGGCTGATCTTCATCGAACCCAGCGATATTGCGGATTT
>JBAYTO010000059.1:0-8440 GCA_041675585.1 Desulfurivibrionaceae bacterium | reverse complement strand
GCGCCGTCCTTCGCGATGCCGCCCGCTTCGTACTTGCTGCCAACCATGAAACCGGAGATGTTCTGCAGGAACACGAGCGGGATGCCGCGCTGGCTGCAGAGTTCGATGAAATGCGCCCCTTTCAGCGCCGATTCGGAAAAGAGAATGCCGTTGTTGGCGATGATGCCGACCGGATACCCCCAGATATGGGCAAAGCCGCAGACGAGCGTGGTGCCGTAGAGCTGTTTGAATTCGTCAAACTCGGAGCCATCGACAATCCGGGCGATGACTTCGCGCACATCATACGGTTTGCGGGTGTCGGTCGGAATAATGCCGTACAGCTCTTCCGCGGCATAGAGCGGTTCCACCGGATCTTTGAGCGCCAGGCGGGGCAGCTTGACCCGGTTGAGGTTGGCGACAGAGCGCCGGGCCAGCTCCAGGGCGTGTCCGTCGTTGGCGGCGTAGTGGTCGGTCACGCCTGAGGTCCGGCAGTGTACATCGGCCCCGCCCAACTCCTCGGCGCTGACCACCTCGCCGATGGCCGCCTTGACCAGCGGCGGGCCGGCCAGGAAGATGGTGCCCTGATTCTTGACGATGATGCTTTCGTCGGACATGGCCGGCACATACGCTCCGCCGGCGGTGCAGGAACCCATCACCACCGCTATCTGCGGAATGCCGCGCGACGACAGGGTAGCCTGGTTATAGAATATCCTGCCGAAATGGTCGCGGTCTGGAAACACCTCATCCTGCTGGGGAAGATTTGCACCGCCCGAATCAACCAGATAGATGCAGGGGAGATGGTTTTCCCCGGCAATTTCCTGGGCCCGCAGATGTTTTTTCACCGTAAGCGGAAAATAGGTGCCCCCCTTGACCGTGGCGTCATTGGCAACGATCACGCACTCGATTCCGGAGACCCGCCCGATGCCGGTGATGATCCCTGCCGCCGGGATATCGGCGCCGTACATGCCGAATGCAGCCATCTGGGAAAACTCAAGAAACGGCGAACCGACATCCAGCAGCTGCCGGATACGCTCACGGGGGAGGAGCTTGCCCCGCTCGGTGTGCTTGGCACAGGCCTTTTCGCCCCCCCCCTGCTTGATTTTCTGTACCTTGTCCCGGAGATCGGCGACAAGGGATCTCATAAGCTCGGCATTGGCTCGGAATTCATCCGCCTGTGTACGGACGCTGCTTTTCAGTATGGTCATTGTGGACTGATCTCCTCAATTCGTTGTTTTGTCAAGCCGTTTCCGCGAAGAGTTCGCGTCCGATCAGCATCCGCCGGATCTCGCTCGTTCCCGCGCCGATCTCGTACAGCTTGGCATCGCGCAGCAGGCGGCCTGTCGGATATTCATTGATGTAGCCGTTGCCCCCCAGAATCTGGATCGCTTCCAGCGCCATCCAGGTAGCCTTCTCGGCGGCGTACAGAATTGCTCCGGCGGCATCCTTTCTGATTGCGTTCTTGCCGCAGCAGGCGTGGGCAACCGCATAGACATAGGCCCGGCAGGCGTTCATGGTGCTGTACATATCGGCAATTTTCCCCTGCATCAGCTGAAACTCGCCGATGGCCTTGCCGAACTGGCGGCGCTCGTGGATATAGGGAATGACCACATCCATGCAGGCGCGCATGATGCCGAGAGGACCGGCGGCCAGCACTGCCCGCTCGTAATCGAGTCCGCTCATCAGGATCTTGACGCCGTCACCGACTTTGCCCACCACGTTTTCCACTGGAACTTCGCAATCCTCGAATACCAGCTCGCACGTATCGGAACCGCGCATGCCGAGTTTGTCGAGCTTCTGCGCTGTGGAAAATCCCTTGAACCCCTTCTCGATCAGAAATGCGGTAATACCCTTCGAGCCGGCGTTAACATCTGTTTTGGCGTAGACCAGCAGCGTATCGGCGTGGGGTCCGTTGGTAATCCACATCTTCGTACCATTCAGGATAAAACAATCACCGTTCCGGTCTGCCCGCAGACGCATACTGACAACATCCGACCCCGCTCCGGCTTCGCTCATGGCCAGCGCGCCGACATGTTCACCGCTGATCAGTTTGGGGAGATAGCGCCGCTTCTGCTCTTCACTGGCATTGCGGTAAATCTGGTTGATGCAGAGGTTGGAATGGGCACCGTACGCCAGGGCCACTGCAGCCGATGCACGGCTGATCTCCTCGATAGCGACGACATGCTCCAGATAGGTCATGCCGGCGCCACCGTACTCTTCGGAAACGGTTATGCCATGCAGCCCCAGATCACCCATCTTCCGCCAGAGATCCATGGGAAAATGGTTTTCGCGATCGATATCGGCAGCCCGGGGAGCAATCTCCGTCCTAGCAAAGGCCTTGACCGTATCCCTCAACAAATCGGCGGTATCGCCCAAATCAAAATTTAATGTCGGATATGAACTCATCTGCGACCTCCATTGCGAGCTGGTACTTAGTTATATGCCCAGAAGCACCTTACGTAAAGGTAACATAGTCCTGGAAAAAAATTCTGTCAAACATTATTTTGATATTTTCAAATACCACGCATTCCATCGTTAAAAGATGCCTCCAAGCAAAGGAGACCACACCACCTGCAGCACGATAACACACCGCTTTAATTGAATGTATCACACTACGCTTCGCTGTTCACCATGTTGCATTATGGTAAAAACATGTTACATCACTGCCCCGCTATGAGCCGGACAGTTACAGAGACACCACGGCAATCAGGTTCCGGAATACACACCGGGGCGTTTCTCCAGGAAGGCATTTACCGCCTCGGCATGATCATCCGTATGGTGTGCCATCCCTTGAAAACAAGCGCACAAATCAAGGAAATCAGGAAGAGAACCACGCTGGGCATACTTGAGCAGCCGCTTGGTCAGCCGCACGGCCCGCGGCGGCTTGGCAGCGATCTGGGCGGCAAGTTCCGATGCCCGGCCCAGCAACTGGTCCGGCGCAACAACCTCCAACAAAATGCCGAGGCCCAACGCCTCCTGCGCTGAAATGATCCGCCCGGTGAGAGTGAGCTCCGCTGCCCGCTGATACCCGATCAGGCGCTGGAGAAACCAGGCGCCGCCATCACCCGGGATAATCCCGAGGTTTACAAACGTCTCCCCCATGACCGCAGTGCCGGAAGCGAGCCGCAGGTCACACATGCAGGCAAGATCAAACCCGGCTCCGATTGCGGGGCCGTTGATCGCGGCTATGACAGGGACCTCCACAGCCTCCATCGCCAGTGGAATCTTCTGGATACCGCGACGGTACTGGTCCTGAATCTGCTGCACCGATCCACCAAAGATGCCACCCCGCTCACTCATCTCCCTGACATTACCCCCCGAGGAAAACGCAGACCCTACGCCGGTCAGAATCAGCACCGAGACATCCTCGGCTGAGTTAACCCACGCAAGGGTCTTCAGGATATCCTCGATCAGCGCGGTACCGGTCAGGGCATTGCGCAGATCATCCCGATTAAATGTCATCACGGCAACACGATCCCGAATTTCCAGCCCAGAATCTTTTAGAACAGGTTTTTCCATATCAATAATCTCCCGGTATAATTGACAACACAAGTATATCACACGAAAAATGTAACGTTGACCTTACGTATATGTCAACACAAAATAAAACATATTTTTGTATTATCAATATTTTGTTTGACACACCCATGCAAATGGTGATATTTCGGTAACTAGAGGCCTGCAATGCTGTTATTATTTTTCAGCTGCTATCATGATTATCCGGCTCTCGCTGTATTGTATTCTTACGTTAATGGCAGAAAACATCGGTATTAACGCAGGCCCACCACCGCAAAACCATCGTTTTATAGAGCCACCAACAAAGGAGTTGTTTCGATGGTTCAGCTTTCCTGCAGTGACATCCAGCTCAATTTCGGCGGAGTTCGAGCTCTTTCGGGCGTTTCCTTCGAAGTCTTCCAAGGCGAGATCTTCGCCATCATCGGTCCGAATGGTGCCGGCAAATCATCCATGCTCAACTGCATCAGCGGTCTCTACCACCCGCAACAAGGCAAAGTCCTTTTCGAAGACCAGGACATTACCAGACTTCCGCCGTATGAGAGGACAAAGCGGGGTATTGCGCGTTCATTCCAGAACATTGCCCTGTTCAAGGGAATGAGCGTCATTGACAACCTGATGATCGGACGCCACCTCCATCAACACTCCGGATTGATTTCAGGCGGCCTGTACTATGGCCCTGCCCAGGCGGAAGAGACAAGGCACCGCGAGTACTGCGAAGAAATCATTGAGTTCCTTGAAATTCAAAGTATCCGCAAATCGATTGTCGGAACGTTGGCCTACGGGTTCCAAAAACGGGTTGAACTGGCTCGTGCCCTTGCGCTGGAACCGAAACTCCTCCTTCTCGACGAACCGATGGCGGGCATGAACCTCGAAGAAACGGAAGATATGGTCCGCTTTATTCTGGAAACCAATGAAGCCCGCGGCATTACTATTATTATGATTGAGCATGATATGGGTGTTGTCATGGACATCTCCAATTCCGTCTGCGTACTGGATTTCGGCAAGAAAATAGCCGGCGGGACCCCGGAGCAGGTCCAGCAGGATCCGAACGTTATCAAGGCCTATCTTGGCGACGAAGATCTGGAGGAGCTCTAGGTGCATATCGATCTCAATGACATGACATTTCCCAAACTGCTCAAGGCGCAGGCCTCAGCGTTTGGATCAGATAAAACGGCTCTGCGAAACAAGGGGCTCGGCATCTGGCAGAACTGCAGCTGGCAGCAGTATTTTGACAGCGTCCGCACTTTGGCGCTTGGCCTGCATTCGCTCGGCTTTCTCCCAGGGGACAAACTGGCCATTATCGGCAACAACCGGACGGAATCACTCTTTGCCGAGATTGCTGCCCAAGCTGCCGGAGGAATCGCAGTCTCCCTGTACCATGACTCGACGCCGCAGGAGGTTGCCGGAGCAATCAGACAGTTTGATGTCAGCGTCGTCATTGCCGAGGATCAAGAACAGGTTGACAAATTGCTTGACCTGCATGACCGCCCTCCGAAGCTTCGCCGGATTATCTATATCCAGAAGCGCGGCATGCGAAAATATTGCGATGAACTCCTCTCCAGTTTTGAATCCGTTCAAGAGCGCGGAACCGCACTCGCAGGTCAACAGCCGGATCTGTTTGACTCCCTGGTTGCTGCGGGAAAGGGCGATGACACCGCAATCATCTGCCTGACTTCGGGAACCACCGGTCACCCCAGGGGTGCGATGCTCTCCTTCAGGAACCTGATCAGTATGAGCCTCGCTTTCAATGAGGCTGATCCCAAAAACACCCGCGATGAGTTTGTTTCACTGCTCCCGTTGGCCTGGTTCGGTGAGCAGCTCATGTCGGTTGCGGCTCCGCTTGTCGTCGGCTATACGGTAAACTTCCCCGAAAAGCAGGAAACAGCCATGGCCGACTTGCGGGAAATCGGCCCGCATATAATGCTCTCACCCCCCAAAGTGTGGGAATCCATTGCAGCAACCGTGCGGGTCAGAATGCTTGACTCAACCCCCTTCAAGAAATTCATGTTCAACACATTCATGCCCATGGGCGAGCGCTACGCCGACTGTGTGCTGGCGGGCACATCACCCTCCCTTTCCTTGAAGGCAGGCCGTTTCTTTGCCGAGGTGCTGCTCTTCAGAGCACTCAGGGATCGGCTTGGCCTTTCCAATGTACGTTCAGCTCTTACCGGAGGTGCCTCTCTTGGAAGCAATGTTTTCAGATTTTTCCATGCGATCGGGGTCAACCTGAAACAGCTGTACGGCCAGACTGAAATTGCCGGCATCACCTGCATGCATCGCAATGGCGATGTTAAAGGCTCTACCGTCGGCCTGCCGTTGCCGGGTACCGAGATCAGGATTGGGGAAGACGGTGAAGTCCTTTCAAAAAGCGCAGGGCTTTTCAAAGGATATTACGGCGACGAAGAGGCAACCCGGCAGGCAATTACCGCTGATGGCTGGCTCAAATCCGGCGATTCAGGGTATCTCGATCCGGCTGGACACCTCACGATTACCGACCGGACATGTGATGTCCTGACCTTGGCTGATGGCTCCCGTTTTTCTGCACAGCAGATTGAAAACAATCTCCGTTTTTCACCATATATCGCGGAAGCGATCGTTTTTGGCGGAGTGGGAGCGCGGCTGGTTGCCCTGATCGGTATTACCAGCCGTGTCGTGGGTAAATGGGCCGGTGACAACAAGCTTTCCTACATGACCTTTGCAGATCTGACCTCACGTCCTGAAGTCATTGACCTGATTGCCGGAGAAGTTGCCAAGGCTAATGCAGCGCTCCCTGATCCGGCGCGCATTGCCCGCTTTGCCATTATTTACAAGGAACTGGATGCCGACGAGGGGGAATTGACCCGTACCGGAAAAGTACGACGGGAGACCGTCCGGAATATTTACAAAGAGCTTGTCGATGCGCTTCACTCTGGAATTCACTCCGTCCCGATCGACACAACAATCGAATTTCCCGATGGGAAGTCAGGGCACATCAAGACCACCGTTACTTTCAGATCAATCTAAGCGGAGCAGCCACTATGGACGTCACATTTCTCCTGCAGCTTCTTATCAACGGCCTTGTGGTCGGCAGTATCTATGCTCTTGTGGCGACCGGATTCGTCATAATCTATAAGGCAACCAGCGCCCTTAACCTTGCACAGGGGGAGTTTCTGATGGTCGGGGCATATCTCTGCCTTAACCTCCTTTCAAAATATCAGATCCCCTTCTGGCAGTCGATCCTGATTACCTTCGCGTTTTCAGCATTGCTCGGTGCTGTTATTGAGCGTGTAATTCTACGTCCTCTTATAGGTTCTCACGTAATATCTGTGATCATGGTGACTCTTGGCCTTTCAAGCATTCTGAGGGCTCTTATTCAACTTGCTTACGGCACAGATACCATACCGTTTCCTGAGGTTTTTCCCAGCGCGCCGGTGCAAATCGGGCCTATCCCTGTTTCTCAGGGATATCTGTATGCCATCGGCTGTGTAACGATTCTGGTTGCACTACTGACATCATTTTTCAAATATTCAAAGAGCGGAGTTGCTATGCGGGCAACGGCTTCAAGCCAGCAGGTAGCCCTCTCAATGGGAATCAGTGTCAAAAAGATGTTTGCCATATCATGGGCTATTGCCGCCATTGTGTCGGCAATGGGAGGTATTCTGCTCGGCACCATCCGGGGCGGCATAGACATGTCACTGAGCCATATGGGGCTGAAAGTTCTGCCGGTCGTTATACTTGGAGGACTTGACAGCATCCTTGGAGCAATTGTAGGTGGTCTGATTATCGGCGTACTGGAGAATTTTTCCGGCGGCTATCTCGATCCCATGGTTGGCGGTGGAGCCAAGGAAGTAGCCCCGTATATTGCTTTGATCCTGATCCTGATGTTTAAACCGTATGGACTGTTCGGCAAAAAGAAAATTGAACGTGTCTAACCACTATCAACTGTAATAAAGCGAGGAATTATGCGGTGTGGTGACTTTAAGACTTCTTATACTGCGGATATGACAATTTTTGACTCAAGATCGGCCAGGGTCATGATGGTCGCCTTTGTCTGTGTTCTCTTCACGCTGCCGCTCTACACTCCAGGATTTCTGTTGGATATCATCAACCGGATCGGCATCGCAATTATCGGGGCTGTAGGCCTCAACATTCTGACCGGATTCACTGGCCAGATATCACTAGGCAATGCAGCATTCATGGCTATCGGCGCCTTTTCATGCGGTTTTCTCAGCACAAAATTCAACGTCCCCTTCTATCTCTGTATCCCTCTGGCGGGCTTGATCACCGCTGCTTGCGGCATGTTTGTCGGTATCCCTTCACTTAGGATCAAGGGGCTATATCTGGCGATGGCTACGCTGGCAGCCCACTTCATCGTAGAATTCCTCATCGTCAAGTGGGAGTCCGTAACAGGAGGAGTTGACGGCATGTCAATCCCGGCACCGGCGCTGGGAAGCTATGAACTTGACACCGATGCCAGATTGTTTTTTTTGATATTTGTTATTGTTGTTCTGGCTGTACTTTTTGCAACCAACCTGTTTCGCACCAAAGTTGGTAAAGCATTTGTGGCAATTCGGGACCAGGCGATCTCAGCCGAGGTTATGGGAGTCAATATCCTTAAATACAAACTCCTCTCTTTCGGTATCAGCTCTTTTTATATCGGCGTTGCAGGTGCTTTGATCGCCTATCAGGCAAGGCTCATATCCCCGGAAACATTTCCGGTATCACTAGCAATTGACTACCTGGGCATGATCATTATCGGCGGACTCGGCAGCATCCTCGGTTCAATCTTTGGAGCTATATTTATTAAATTACTGCCCGAACTGCTCAGAATGGTCACGACTTCACTCTCTGGTTCTTATCCTGATCTGATCTATAAACTGGCTTCCATGAAAGAGCTGGTTTTCGGCATACTGGTTATAACGTTTCTTATTTTTGAACCTAATGGACTGGCTTCACGCTGGCATCGTAT
>JBAYTO010000058.1:0-8697 GCA_041675585.1 Desulfurivibrionaceae bacterium | reverse complement strand
TGAGGGATTACAATGAAGAATTACCGCACGACGCGCTCAACGATCTGACTCCTGTTGAGTACAGGGTGCTTCATCACTCGGAAACCTCTATTTCTGGATGGCACTGATTTAGGGATGTTTACACCTCAATGAGCATGTATTCGTCAGCCTGGATGGCGCCCGGAAAACAATAGAAGTCTGGCGTCGGGATTACAATACAAACCGGCCACACAGCTCATTGGGTAAAATGACGCCGGAAGAATTTTCAGCAGCTTTTAGACAGGCAGAAAAAACCGAAATCACTAACCGCAGGGTGGAACAATCAGAGGGGTAAGGTCAAGGTAGCGCTAGGGGCTTGAGCCTATTCAACAAGGACGACTTGCTTTACCAGAAGAAACCAAAAGGCCCTTTATTTTTGAAGGCTTCTGCCTTGATTGCAAATTCGTCGTCAGACATCAGGATAATTCTGATGTATTCAACAATACTAGCGATAATTGGGATAAATGCCAAAAAAAACGTTAGGCACAAAACTAAGTAAACGATCCCCCAGCCCCAAGATCCCATGTAGAACTTTAGTGCACCAAGTGGCCCAAGAAATATTCCGAGCAACGTGGCAGTAGGTTTGGATTTTTGGCTCACTTGCATCCCCAGAGGAAACCCACCAGTTGGCGCAGAAGTTGATAGTCGCACACCACATTTTATGCATATCTCTGCTGAATAATTAGTTTCTGCGGCACAAACTTGACAGTATTTAGAGCCATTTTTTGGAGGAACCCCACACGAGACACACATGACCGCCTGTTCATGCACTTCTCTTCCGCAATTTCTGCAAAACATAACGATCACACGTTACCATTTCTGGTTAAATTTTTGCCTTAAATGGAGCGTTAGGCCATGGCATCAAGAATTTTCTTCTTTTGCGCCTCGAACTCATCCTCCGTAATAATGTTCTTCTGCCTGAGTTCATTGAGCTTTGATAGTTCAGCGTAGAAATCTCTCGGGACTTCGGGTGCAGGTTGGCTCTTCTTTGTTAAGTTCTTGTACACACCAACTCCCGCGCCAACTGCTGCCCCCGCAATGGGACCGACAAATGGAATGGGAACGGCGACTGCAGCGCCAAGCGCCATGCATGGGGCTACATCCTTTGCGAGATCAGAACGCATTGCCTCCTTGCCAAGCCTATTTGCTTCGCCACCTATAGCGGTCGCTGTCTTTTTTGCCCACTCAGCGGCAATGCGAGCATCTTCCTCATCGACTTTACCATCCCCGTTCAGATCGCCGACCAGAACCGCAGCTGACGAAATTGCGTTCTTAGCTTTTCCGGCAAAATTCTTGAGCTTGTCCAGCATGGATTGCTCCTCCTTGAGGTTGGCTAAGCCGATACCATTTCTCAATCATCGAGAGGCCACTATGCCCAATGCGATGGCAGAGAGAATAAACGCACCAATCCCTAGATACAAACCAATTAGCGCTTTGCGCGACGTATCTATGAGGCCAACGGAGGCCCCTTGAAGTTGTTCCGCAATTTGCTTCACTATATTGGATTGCTCTATCTCTGAAGATTCCAACCGTTGCAGACGCTCAACAACTGCTGAAATTTGCGTCACTATTTCGGACTGAGGATCTACTTCGGGCTTTGGATCGACATTCCGCCAGTACTCCCATAGCTTTTTTGCAGCGCCTAAAACTTCTGGTGCGTACTCTATGACTTTTTTCCAGGGGATTACTGCTGCTACAGCTTGAATTGCCATCAGTCTTCTCCTTGTTGGGTGGGGCTTTTCTGCTCCTTAATAGCCTATATATATAATACAACAACCCGTTCCACACCCCCTCAAAACCCATTCCGCTACCACATTCTCTAACATACTCGCACATTCTCTTTTTCTTGCCAATCAAAAAGGCGTTAGGCTGAATTATGTGATTGTTCTGTTTTCTCTCTTCTTGGGTTGACAGTCAGTCGGGACGTGTGGGATGCTCCTTGAAAGTGTTTAAGCTTATACCCGTTATGGAGACAGCTATGAAAAAGATAGGAACCTGTGCATTAGTCATTGGGCTTTTTGGCTTGCTTATCACGTTTGGCATGAATACAACTGTTTCATCCGGGGGTGGAGACCGAGTACACAACATTGGCTTGATGCACCTTCAACAGAATCTATTGTTTGTTTTTATCGCTGTAGCTATCAGCGGTATCGTAATTTTGGTATCTAACAATCGGAAAACAAAATCACAAACGTCGTCGTTTGATCCAAGGGCTATCGATAAAAACCAAGCCCGTCGTGCATGTCCATTCTGTGCCGAACATATTTTGGCCCGAGCTGTCGTGTGTAGGTATTGTGGTCGGGACGTTGAGCCTATTGAAACAACACCTGTCGAAGTTGCAAATTTTCCAATAAGTTCAATGGAACCTACGGAATTTGAAATATTATCTAACTATTCAACCGCCACAGAGGATTTCATGAGGCGTACCTATTCTTCATTAAAGAAAACTAACACATTAATGATTGTCGCGAATTTATTCGCAACATTTTTGGCACATATCAATCGACATATTAATAAAATAGCTGCTTTTTTGGTGGTACTAGGTACTGCGTATGTTATTTTTTGGAAATTTTTCTCTGATTTTTCCAACGGGGGAGACGACAGAATTCTATTTTATCGACTTGAGGAATCTGCTTCTATGTTAATGGCGGGACTAATTATCTATTTTCGAGCATTCCTTGTAAAGCCGGAAGTTTCCGCCATTAATGATGGTCATACAGTCACGCAAACCGAACCCAAAGCAAGCAAAAGTTCCGTGCCTTTCTTTGGCGTACACATCGACCTTATTGTCTTTCAAATGATCGTCGTTCTCATGATTTTTTATTTGCATAACAACTACTATCCAAAGCTAGCTTACATTCTAGCCATGCTTGCGTCGGGACTCGGCTATTTACTAACCAGCTCAGGCAATAAATTTTACGGAATGACGACCCTCTTCATCGCTATTTCCTACATTGTATATCGTCATTTGTTTTTCAATGAATGGAATTATATTAAGAAGCGTTTCTATTACATTACAGAAGATTCATCATATATAAATATGACACCATATTTATTAATAATTATGATATCTATTGCTATTCCACATGTGCAAAAATTGAGATTTAATATCATGAGATATGGCAATCTCCGTGGAGATATCACCCCAACGATTATGGGCCACAAGGTAATTATTCCTTTTTGCTCTGCACTTGTCTTCTATGTTCTTTGGTATGGGATTTTACGTGCTATTAAATGGACCTGTCGCGGTTTTGGATATGGCGCGTTATGGAATTTTTGACTTTGTGGGTAACGTAGCCAGTCCACTTTTCAATATGGTTACGGATGAGCAGTTCAGATTTACCCCTTTTCTCATCCTCAACCCCCCCGAGAATGAGTAAGCAGTAGACCCCCGTCTTCATTCACGAGGAGACGGGGTTTTTCTTTGTCCCCACACCCCCCCACACCTCAAGTCCATCGTAAGCCCCTTGGCCATCCCGGTCATGGGGGTTTTTTGTTCCCAAAACCTAACAATGAGGCACCACCATGCACCGCGACGAAATTGTCTATGCCATCAAAATGAAAGACATCCTCTCTGCCTTGTCGAAACGCCTGGGAGATAAAGAGGCCCTGAAGCTGACCGAGGAGGAAATAAATCTGGCTCGGGATGAAGTGAGGGCCGCCATCGACCACAACTTGGACGTCCGTGACTACATAGACATGGGGCTCGACGCCTGGGACATAACCCGCAACCTCTGAACCCCCACTGACCTTGATCGTCTTTGGGGTTTTTCTTTGCCAATCTTCCCAGCAAACAAAAGGAGAACAACATGATTTGGGTATTTCTGATTGTGACCGTTGTCAGTTCGTTGCTCGTCAAGCTCGGAGCCGTGTCGGTGATGGCGGGACTTCTGTTGATGGCCCTCAAGGTGGCTTTGTTGGTGATCGTCCTGCTCGTCGTCCTGCTCCTGTGGCGTCGGTTCAAAAAGGGAGGGAACCAAGATGAAAACCATCCTTAAACAGCCGTCATTGCAAGCCATACTTGTCCCGTATCTCCGGCAAAGGTTTCGCCTTGACTGCGGCCACCACGTCACCTTCGGCTACTTCCTCGGCAACAATGTGATCATCCTGAACGGCAAAAAACTCCGGGTCATCTGCACCGAGTGCGGCTACTGAAGAAAATCCCACCCAACCGCACCATTCCCCTGCCTGCCTATCCCGCCTGCCACACCACCCATTCCAGCAAACTCGGCAATAATGCCATCTTATATAAGAAGGAGAAAAACCCATGCGTATTCTCAAGATCGGAAACTGCCCGTCCCTGTCGGGAAATTCAAACCTCACCTACAATATCGGCCACTCAGATCAAGGCGACCTTCACTTTCAACTACATGCAAACACAGGCGGCGGGCTTTTCAGTCGGCAGTGGATACCCTTTATGGCCATCGAGGGCTTGCTGGAAGGCAACATCACCGGTCGCACATTGAAGCCTCTCTACGAGGGGAAATCCATAAACAGTCCTGGCTTCGTCCTGGCCATCCTGCTTTACGAAAACTTGGTCCGGCCCGGCTCCAAGGGCTACATCAAGAGCGACTTTGGGCCGTTTAAGGCGGCGGTCCAGAAGTTGATTGACGCAGGTGTGGACTTGAAATCTCAGGCGGAACAGGCTGCGACTTCCAATAAGGAAGTAGTTGGCAACGAAGAACCATCCGCAACGACCACCGAGACCACCAAGCCTAAGAAACGGAGGAAATAGCCCCATGGCCAGCATATTGACCGCCTTGCTGATGGTCACCGCCGTGGGCTTTGTTTTCAGCAACACCAGAAAGATCGGTTTGATCGGCTTGGGGGCCATCGCTTACTTGTATCCGATTCAATCCCTGGTTGCCGCCGGAATCGGTGCGGCCATATACCTTTATTGGAGAACCGACAGATGAAACTTTTACGCACAGAAGAAAGAGTCAACCTTCCGGCCCGTCTCTTCGGCCATCATTTCCCGCTGGGGATCGAGCCCCGGATATACACCATGGCCGGGAGACTGTCGGCGGATTACAACGGCGGATATTGGGAAATGTACGATTTGGAGCCGGGATTTTTGATGGTGCCGCCACCGGGGAGTTACCGGGTTGTGGCCGAGAACGGAGCCAAGTTGACCTTGGGGGCTGAGGCTTTCGGAATCACCGTCTGCCTCTACACCTACAGCTTGCTATCATTCCAGTTGGATGTCTGCATTGAACAATTCCACCGCTTGCGGCAGGTTGCCTTGGATCACCCCGAGGCGGCGGCCATAATGAGAGCCATTGATTGAAACTGGTAATGGATGGCAGTCGGGGGGGGTAGGTGGTGGCCACCTGTGCCCGCTATGCCCCGGTCGGCGGTGGGAAGGGGGTCGTCATCCGGCCAGTTCGATTGCCCCAGAGGTGGGCCGCTTGGGGCCGAGTTGGGGGACTGGTCGCCGGGGTGTCGGAGTCGGGCGGCGGCTCCGGTCAGAATTTCAGGTTTTCACCTTTTTCAACCTTGGGCGGCGAAAAAATGAAAACTTGGAACCTGGAGCCGCCATTTATTTTTTCACATGAGATCAAGGGGATAGGTGATTACACCAAAAAAGGACTAATCCGCGATCCTTATTAAAGGCACTTTCGTAGGGACCAAATTTTCCAAGGCTGAAGGCACGTAACGTATAGGAAAATAATTTCCAAGGCTGAAGGTGCGTAACGCATAGGAAAATAATTTCTAAGGCTGAAGGTGCGTAACGCATAGGAAAATAATTTCTAAGGTTAAAGTCTATTAACTACTTGAATACAAAAAGAAAAAGTGCTTGACATACGATTAATCCGACCTATATTAAAATCATAACAGAGCCTGATCCCTTAATTGGTAAGGGTATTGGATTAGCAGTTACAATCATGAAGAGGAGGTAAAAAGATTTTCCGGCAAGTGCGCCGTTCCTGACCAATCAGGATGTGGGTGCCATACAAACTTTCTATTACAAACTATCTTCTATCGCCAAGAGGCTATGGGGTTCGGACTTTCCACCGAACATTATGCTTCTTGCATGGGAAATAGCTTTTTTGAGCTACTCCTTTCTGCAAGAAATTCAATGTTAACGCAGATGACAAAAGGAGTAAAAATGACATACTGCATAATACCCAAAGATTCCCCCTCGCGGTCGGAATCATCACTAGACCCCAAATCAATACGAATTGGGCGTCCAAATCTCTCAGTCCAAAGCAGTCATTCAGCAACAATCCTGAGCGACAAGCCCCTGGCTGATTGGCAAGCATCAGTAACTAAATTCAATGGGTTCACGGGCACCCGACCGGTAAAGGAGCTGGGAAACGCCTCTTGGGATCAAATCTCAAATCAACTTAGACCCGCCCAACCCGCAAGGCTTGAAGACAAGAAAGGCGGTCAATATTTCGTGCCGTGCTTACTCAAGGAAGCACCCTTGGTTGGCAAGACTCTGGAGGCTGCCCAGCATAACGGTGATCCCCTCATTGGCAAAATGCGGTCCAAAAGCCATGTCACCTTAGCCTCCCTGCTCATCATCGACATCGATGGACTCCCGGAACCGGAATTCTTCGCCATTCTGGATTGGCTGAAACCCGACGGCATCACTTTCCTCGCTTACACCACGCATTCCCATGGCCGGGAAGACAAACCCGGCATGCGTGTTCGTCTGTGCATCCCTGTGGATCGCCCTCTAAACATTGAAGAGTATGCGGCAGCTTGGCACGGTTTTAATCAAATATGTTGCAATGGAACTGTCAGCAAGGCTGATGCTTCGGGTGCAAACATGTACCAGCAGCAGGGCTTATGGTGTTGCCATCCTTCCAGAGCCGATAAGGCGAAATCTTGGGAGCATAAAGCAGGTATCGCCTCGGCAGATGTTCTGGTGGCGGCGGGGCAGCCGAAAATAACGAGAACGCAGCCCACGGATGAACCATCGAAAACTCCACAATCAAAGGTTGTGGTTGCCCTTCGGGATGACGTCTTCTTACCAATAAAAATTGTTGAACTTCTGAAGTTCATAGATCCTGATATTGGATATGATGACTGGCTGCGTGTCGGCATGGCACTTTTCCATCAAACCAAGAGCAGCGAAGAGGGAATGACTCTGTTCGATCGATGGAGCAGCGCAGGGGACAAGTACAAGGGCATTAAGGAGATCGAGGCAAAATGGCGATCGTTCCGCCCGGATATCGCAAATCCGGTGACTATCCGCACACTGATCATGATGGCCCGTGATGCCGGTGCGGACACTTCAGCCATAATGGGTGATTCTTTTACAATCTGTGAGTACGAGGTGGTCGCCGCATAATTAATCATAAGAATTTCGATTAGTTCCAACTACCTGCTACCAACCAACCGCTACCAACTAACCGCTACCAACCAACCGCTACCAACTCCCCGCTACCAACCAACCGCTACCAACTCCCCGCTACCAACCAACCGCTACCAACTCCCCGCTACCAACTACCTGCTAACCTACTATCTCTTCTGTAAGTGCCTTTGGGTCCGGACTCTCTCTACCGGGCATTAATCGTTGCCGTCAGAAGAATTTTTGGGCCTTCTAACTCGGCAAGTTTCCATTAATGGCCCAGAATTTGGAGTAGTATCTATGTCAGAAAATAATCATAGTCATCATCTTTCCCCTGAGTCAAGCCAGCCAGATTTACCGGTTGGAACTTGTCTCTCCGAGAGACCAGACAAACAAACCACAGGTGATTCGAGCCTGGCAGGTGATTCTCAGCCTCTGCCAGAAATGACCGCCACAGTAAGTAATGAACCAGCAACGCCGCAAAATGTTGATGAAGTAATCGCAAGGATGGCAGCCATGAGCACGCTGGATTATGAGCGCAATCGTGGAGAACAGGCAAAACTTTTGGGGTGCCGCGCTTCCGCCTTGGATGACATGGTCAAAGCGGCACGCAATGGAAAAGGTGAAGAAAAGCGCTTGCCTTTCCCTGAAGTCGAACCACACTCTGGCCCGATAGATCCGGCGCAATTGTTGGATGAAGTTTCTGGCATCATCAGTGGTCATGTTGTGCTGGACAAAGTTCAAGCTGACACGGCAACATTGTGGGTCGTGCATACATACCTCACGGATGCTGTCGACATATCACCGATTGCAATTATAAATGCGCCAGAAAAGGCGTGCGCGAAAACTTTATTGCAGGATTTGCTTGCGCGCATGTCCTTCCGATCTTTATCGGCGTCTAATGCCTCACTGTCGGCGCTATTTCGAGCAGCGGAATTGTGGAAGCCAACCATTTTTATTGACGAGGCCGATACGTTCTTTCGAGATCATTCAGAGATACATGGGATGGTCAACGCTGGCTATAAACGTGGTGGCACCGTGTTGCGAAGCGAGTCCGTTGGGGACAGTTTCGAGCCGCGTATGTTCTCTGTTTATTGCCCCAAGTCCATAGCCGGCATTGCTTTGGAAAAGCACCTGCCCGATTCAACCATGAGCCGTGGAATTGTGTTGAATCTCCGCCGCAAGCTACCTCACGAATCCATTACACGTTTACGCAATACTGATAGAGCAATTTTTGAGGCAATCGCCTCTAAGTTGACACGTTTTGCTGCCGACTATTCGCAACAGGTTCGACAGGCTCGGCCAAAACTCCCGGAAGCATTGAGTGACCGTGCTCAGGACAACTGGGAGCCCTTGCTGGCCATTGCCGGATGTGCCGG
>JBAYTO010000057.1:0-8825 GCA_041675585.1 Desulfurivibrionaceae bacterium | reverse complement strand
GCCGGATACCTGGACGGCTGCGCCGGGCTTGGCGGCAAGACCCTGCATCTGGCCCAGTTGCTGCCGGACAGCGCCAGGCTGGTGGCGGTGGAGCCCAGCCTGAAGCGGCAGGCCCTGCTGAGAGAGAACATGCAGCGTCTCGGCGGGCCGGAGATAGAAATTCAGGGGGGAACGCTCCAGGAGTTTGCCGGACAGCGCCAGGAGGGCTTTGCGGGCGTTCTCATTGATGCGCCCTGTTCCGGCTTGGGCGTTATCCGGCGGCAGCCTGATATCCGCTGGCAGCGATCCCTTGCTGCTTTGACCGGGTATCAGGCCAGGCAGCGGGAGCTGCTGGCTGCGGCGGCAGGGCTTGTCGAACATGGCGGGGTGCTCGTTTATGCCACCTGCAGCATTGACCCCATGGAAAACGACGAGGTAATTGGGGCATTCCTCCAGGAACAGCCTGAATTTTCTCTTTCCCCGGCCCGGGAATATCTGCCCGAAGCGGCCAAGGGCTTCTGTGACGGGAGGGGGTTTTTAAAAACTACCCCCGAGCAGGGGCTGGATGGTTTTTTCGCGGCGAGAATGGAGAGAAAGGCATAGGAGGTGTTGTGCCCGCGCGATTGATGATTATTGTGAGTTATTACGGCGCACAACAACAGCGCCATTCGTGGTGAATCGCTAACGGGTGTTCCATGGAACCGAAATATATCAGCATCCGGGGGGCGCGGATGCACAACTTGAAAAATATCAGCGTGGATCTGCCCCGCAACCGGCTGGTGGTTTTTACCGGTCTGAGCGGCTCGGGCAAGTCCTCCCTGGCCTTTGACACCCTCTATGCCGAGGGGCAGCGCCGCTATGTGGAATCGCTTTCCACCTATGCCCGCCAGTTTTTGGGGCAGATGGAAAAGCCCGAGGTGGATTCGCTGGAGGGGCTTTCCCCGGCGGTTTCCATCGAGCAGCGGACCACCAGCCGGAACCCCCGCTCCACGGTGGGGACCATCACCGAGATTTACGATCACCTGCGCTTGCTCTTTGCCCGGGTGGGCAGGCCCCATTGCCCGGAGTGCGGCGAGGAGATCCGGCCCCAGTCCGTGCAGGACATGGTGGCCAGCCTGCTTTCCCTGGCGGAGGGGACCAAGATCGTCCTGCTGGCCCCGCTGTTGGACGGGAAAAAGGGCGAACACCAGGGGGTGCTGCAGAAGCTTCGGCGGGAAGGCTATGTCCGGGCGCGGATCGACGGGGAGATTCGCGATCTGGGTGAGGAGATCGTCCTCGAAAAGAACAAGCGCCACACCATCCAGGCGGTGGTGGACCGGCTGGTGATCAAGCCCTCGGTGGCCAGGCGGCTCTCCGATTCCGTGGCCACCACGGTGCAGCTCGGCCTCGGCTTTCTGCTGGTTTTGCAGCCGGAGGCCGGCAAGGAGACGCTGTACAGCGAGCATGCTGCCTGTGTGCGTTGCGGCAAGAGCCTGCCGGAGCTTAGTACCCAGCTTTTTTCCTTCAACAACCCCAAGGGCGCCTGCCCGGAATGCGGGGGGCTGGGGGTGAAACAGTTTTTTGATCCTGAGCTGGTGGTGCCCAACCCGCGCCTCAGCCTCAACCAGGGGGCCATTCTACCCTGGCAATCCAGCTCGCCCTCCACCTATACCCCGGAACTTATGGCCGCACTTGCCCAGCGGTACGGTTTTTCGCTGGACACCCCATTTGCCGAGCTGCCTGAGCGGGCCAGGGAGGTTATTCTGCACGGGAGCGGTTTCGAGGAGGTATCCTTTGACTATGTGCGTTTCCGCAGCATTCATACCCATCGCAAGCCCTTTGCCGGAATCCTCCCGCAGCTGGCCCGGCGGTATCTGGAGACCGGCTCCGGCTCGGTGCGGGAAGAGCTGGAACAGTACATGAACGAGCAGGACTGCCCGGCCTGTCACGGGGCGAGGCTCAGGCCCGAGGCCCTGGCCGTCCGGATCGGAGAGTGGAACATTCATGGCCTGACCAGCCAGAGCATCGGGGGGCTCCTGAAAATCCTGCCCTCCCTTGCCTGGACGGACCAGGAGCTGTTCATCGCCGAGCGGATTTTAAAAGAGATTGTTGACCGGCTCACCTTTTTGCACGATGTGGGGTTGGGCTACATCTCCCTGGCCCGCAAGGCGGCAACCCTTTCCGGCGGCGAGGCCCAGCGGATCCGGCTCGCCTCCCAGATCGGTTCGCGGTTGGCCGGGGTCTTGTACATCCTCGATGAGCCGAGCATCGGCCTGCATCAGCGGGACAACGCCCGGCTGATCAACACCCTGACCCGGCTGCGGGATCTGGGCAATACCGTGCTGGTGGTCGAGCACGACGAGGACACCATCCGGGCGGCCGATCATGTGCTGGACATGGGGCCGGGCGCCGGGGTGCACGGCGGAGAGGTGGTCTACAACGGCGAGGTGGCCGGGCTGCTGTGCCACGAGACATCCCTTACCGGCGGTTATCTCTCCGGCCGTTTGGCCATCCCGATCCCCAAGAAGCGGCGGCGGTCAGGTTCGAAAAAAGGCTGGCTCACCATCCGGCAGGCCACGGCCAACAACCTGCAAAAGATCGATGTCCGCATCCCTCTTGGCTTGATGACCTGCGTTACCGGGGTTTCTGGCTCGGGCAAAAGTTCGTTGGTGATTGAGACCCTGTTCAAGGGGGCGGTCAACTATCTGGCGCACGGACCGGGGCAATCCGGCCATGGCTGTGTCCTTGAAGGGCTGGAGCAGATCGACAAGGTGATCGACATCGACCAGAGCCCCATCGGCCGGACGCCCCGCTCCAATCCCTCCACCTATACCGGGCTGCTCACCCCGGTGCGCGAGCTCCTGGCCCGCTTGCCCGAAGCGCGGGCTCGGGGCTATCAGCCGGGCCGCTTCAGCTTTAACCTGAAAGGGGGGCGGTGCGAGGCCTGCGAAGGCGAAGGGGTGATCAAGATCGCCATGCATTTTCTCCCCGACATCTATGTGACCTGCGAGGCCTGCGGCGGCAAACGCTACAACCCTGACACCCTGGATATTGTCTATCGGGGCAGGAATATCGCCGAGATCCTGGCCATGAACGTGGAGGAGGCTCTGGCCTTTTTCGCCAAGGTTCCCCAGATCAAGGGCAAGCTGCAAACCCTCTTGGAGGTGGGGCTCTCCTATCTTGCCCTGGGCCAGTCTTCGGTGACCCTCTCCGGCGGCGAGGCGCAGCGGATAAAGCTGGCTAAGGAATTGAGCAAAAGAAGCACCGGCAGAACTCTGTACATCATGGATGAACCGACCACCGGCCTGCATCCGGCCGACATCCAGCATCTTCTCCATGTGTTGAACCGGCTGGTGGATAACGGCAACACCGTGGTTATCATTGAACACAATCTCGACGTGATCAAAACCGCCGATCATCTCATCGACCTTGGGCCCGAGGGCGGGGATCAGGGCGGTGCCGTTGTTGCCCAGGGCACCCCCGAGGAGGTGGCCAGGGTGGCGGCCTCGTACACCGGGCAATTTCTCAAGAAGATGCTGGCCGTAAGAGGTTAGCTTCTCCCCTCGCCTGCGGCAGGTATTTATTCCATTTCTATTACAATAGTGAAGCCAAGACACTGTAGGAGCGGCTTTAGCCGCGAAGCCGTGAGACATCGCGGCTAAAGCCGCTCCTACCCAAGAAAGTCGTTTGAGTTGGAAATGGAATTATAGGCAAATATCTGTTCCCCGCCGGGGGAGACCGGGGCTCATTTTCGGAGGACATCCTGAATTTTAAAAGACTCGTTGAATTTTTAGCATATTTCATTATAAAGGATGGAGCGTAGTACTTTAAAGGTTGAAACGTGGCCTTTGCCATACAGAACCTCAGACTCAGACAAGGAAATAAAACCATGGCGGAAGAGAATAACGAGGGCGCCCAGGCGCCGCAGCCCCCTGTTTTTCGGTTGCAGAAGATGTATCTTAAGGATTTGTCTTTTGAAAATCCCGAGGCTCCGGAGGTTTTTCTTGCCAAAGGCGAGCCCAAGGTTGATGTGAACCTTGGCTTGAAGCACCGGAAGCTGGAGACGGAAGATCATTACGAGGTCACCCTGGCCATTACCGCCAAAGTGACCAACAGCCAGACCGAAAAAATCCTATTTATCATCGAGGTGGAACATGCCGGGGTGTTTTTACTGAAAAACATTCCGGAGGAGCATATGCAGCCGGTATTGTCGGTGGAATGCGCGGCTCTGCTTTTTCCTTTCACTCGGCAGATAATCAGTCAGGTTTCGGTGGATGGCGGGTTTATTCCTTTCCTCATGGAGCCGATCAATTTTCATGCGTTGTATGAAAATTCAATAAGGCAGAAAGGGGAACAGGAGCAGGCGCAATAAAATTTTTGAACCAGGATGGAGCCCACAAAAAAGCCCGGCGATTGCCGGGCTTTTTTGTGGGGCTGGAGGCTGAAAAGACTAAAGAATTTTTGGCTGGAGCAGGATAACCAGTTCTTTCTTTTTTGTTACTTTCGTTGAATGGGAAAAAAGACGACTGAGACCAGGAATATCACCCAGAATAGGAACTTTTGTGGCATCGTCTGTTTCGATATTGTCGATCAGTCCACCGATCATCAGAATATCGCCACTTTTTACTCGCACCAGCGTGTTCATTTCCCGTACGTTCACGGTCGGAAGCTGGACAAGCAACCCCCCACTCCCAAAGATTCTTTCATCTATTCGTCTCAGGGTTGAGGTCACCGGGGTTACGCTAAGAATAAGCTCATTATTTTCCATGATGCTTGCAATCACTGACATTCCGAGCCCGGACATAAGACTGTTGGTGGTAACGCTGGTTGAGACAGCCCCGCTATCTGATACGGTTGTTTCAACCTTTTCAATAAAGCGGATGTTTTCGCCAACATTGATCAGGGCGGGCTGACCATTCATTACACTGATTTTTGGGTTTGCCAGGATGTTGGTCGCCCCCTGGGTCTCCAAGGCGCTGATGAGGATGGCAAAAGGACTGCCTGGCAGGGCAAGGTTGCTGATCATGCGTCTGCCTGGACTGTTGGTTGTGCTAGAGGTAGTGGTTGTTGTTGTACTATTATTAGTATTAGTTGCTGAGTTATTAAGAGTATTGTTTGTTGAGTTGTTGTTCGTTGTGATATTCGCGGGATCTGCACTGCTATCAAAAACCGTCCCGGCTGCGCTTGTTACAGCAAGCCCGGTTGTCCCTGTTACCGCAAGCCCGGTTGTGCCAACTGTGGAAGTTACGATCTGTGGTAATGCTTTTTGCGCGTAAATGATACCGCTTGGCCCGAACATTTCCAAACTGACAGAGGTGTTTAGGAGCGCGGACCAGTCAATCCCCTTACTTTCAGTATCGTCGATAATAACCTCAACAATTTTTGCCTCGATTGACACTTGTCGGTAAAGTTCCGTTTTCAGGTTATTGAAATATATATCGATCTTTTCAACCAAGGGCCTGGGGGCGGTCACGGTGATTAACCCGATGGGCTTGTCGATACTGTAATAGCCCTTCCCTGCCTGGACATTGCGTTTGGTGGTCGTTGCCGGCTTTTTCTGGGGTGTCTGAGACGCGGTGTCTCCTTCAGTTTGGGAAATGGCCGTCTCTTCCCAGATGCCAAGAATCTGGTCGAGATTGGTGCTGATATTTGCCCAAACATCAAAATCGTTTTTATCGCTGGTAAGCTGGATGTTGCCCTTGATGTTGCTTTGTTCCTGGCCGCCACCCAATACATCCCCTCCGACTCCAGTGGTGTACGAGGATTTCAAAAACGGCATGGCCACATGGAATTTTCGGGTCTCCCGGTACTTGACAACAATGGTGTTGCCCTGAACTTCGTGATAATAATCCTTTTGCCGGAGAATATTGTCCAGGGATTTAAAGAAGTCATCTTCTGCCCGGATATCCACATCCACCTCGGCCAGCTGGTCAACATCGCTGGCCCAGCTGATGTTCATGCCTTTCAGGGAAGCCAGCCGCTTCATGATGTCGCGCAGCGGGACCGGTCCGGTATTTGAGGAGATGTCGGCGCCGATCGGGATTGAAATTCCCTGGCCATTTCCTGCCCCCACATTTTGAGCAGAGGAATCTCCCAGCATATACGCCGGCTTCTGGTAGCGTACCGGCAGTTGGCCAGCCTGTAGATTCTTTTCCTGTGGTGTCGGTGCCGCCGGAGCCGGTGTGGCCAGCGGATCTCGCGTCGCCGTGTTGTTGACCCCAGGCGCACAGGCGGCATTAAGCAGCAGGCAGATCGCTGCCCCGACAAAGAAGGTTACTACACTTCGAGTTTTCTTTTTCATGATGGCAGTCTTTATACTTTTTTGAGGTGAAAAAAATTAGGTAAGAACCAAAAAACGCCTCAACCTGTAAGCTAATTTGCGCAAGCAGTCACAGGGCACCACATCTTGCGGCGATCGGCCCGGCTCACGCACCTGATGCCCGCATCGCCGTCCCGCTTATAGCTGAGCTGGGCAGCTTGTCTGCCCTAGCGAAACTTATCCTCCCCCTCTGGGTGCGCCGCAATCTTCACCACCCTGTGGCCTCTTGTTCTGTGGATTTGACCTTTGTTGACTTCCCCCGTGATTGATTACTAATTTGCCGCGGCAATTCTTCCTTTGATGAACTGCTGCAAATCTTCCGGCACCGGGTAGCCGGAAAGCAGAACCGCATTGTATGCCGCCACCGCCTGGGCTGGCAGCCCAAGTTTGTCGAGAATGCGGGCCTTGGTCACCAGGGTATCAAGGGTATCCCCGAACAGGGCCTCATGTCTGGCAAGCAAGGCCAGAGCGCCGTTATAACTCTGATATTCCTCGGCAAAGGAAGCGTAGCTGATCAGCGCTTCGCTTGCCGGCGTTTCTCCGCTGATGGCCAGGTCAAAGTATGTCTTGGCCGCTTCGGTTTTTTTCATGTTGGCCGAACCGATGGCCGCCTGCAGGGCTGCCCCTCCGTTGGCCGGTTCAAGGGTCAGGGTTGCCTTGGCATAATGCACGGCCTTGGCGTTCAATCCGAGCTGGATCAGGCAGAGCGAGGAAATGTGGCTGGCAAGCTGGGAATTGTCCGGCCAGAAGCCGAAGGCTTTTTCATAGAAAGAAAGGGCCTTCTCGAACTGGCCGCTTTTTTCCGCGGCATTGGCTTGCTGGATAAGGGTTTTAGCTTCAACTACCCCTTTGGGCGTCTCCAGCCGTTTTTTTACGGAGAGGGCCTCAAGTTTTTCTCCCCCAGTGACGGAAAGAGCGGCGGAGGATGCTTTTGGCCAGTTGAATTGCTTGGCTTTTGGCGAGATGACGATGGTGTTGAATCGTTCCTCTTTCTGCAGATCCTTGAGGTTCAAAATGATGTCCAGGGCAAAGTCCCAGGGGACATCGTTGAGCGCAAGGGTCAGGGTGCCGCTGACCCCTTCGTCGACAACAATGTTCTGGCCGCTTATCTCGCCGAATAGCCGGAAGACATTGTGGAGATCTATTTTAAAGAAATCCACGGTGATTTTTTGTTTTTCATATCCGGCGATGACAAGGCTGTCGGACTGGGCCTTGGCCGGGGCTTTTTTGGCGGAAGCCTCTTTCGGCGCAGGGGCTTTTGGCGCAGGAACCTTTTCCGGGGCAGGTTTTGCCTTCGGCTTCAGGCTGGGAAGCTTGGGGACTACCAGTTCAGCCGGGAGTCCTGTGACCATCGTTCCTGCCGGGCTTTCCGCGCTTGCCGTGGCAACCGGCTGCTGAGCACGGCTGGCCACGATTGGGGCGGCAGCCGAAGATGATTCGGCTATTTTTATCAGCAAGCCGTCGGGCTTCTTTTCCATTTTATAGGAGAATAATTCGTCAAGCCCGGAATCAAAAACGATGCGCACCGCCGCTTTGCGCTGGGCTGCTCTGATTTTCGCCAAACTAGTGCCAACTGTGTGTTGCCGTAACTTTCCCGGCAGCACGACATTGGCAATGTCAATATACATCCTCGCCGGGCGGCCATCGCCTTTAGCGAGATCGGCCTTCTTGAAATTAGTGATCGGTCCGTTTGCTTTGATAAAGACGCGGGTTTCGGCCGGGTTGGTGGTGTCAATTTCAATGTCTTTAAGCCGGGAGGCCGGATGGGTCGCCGGACGGGCCATGGTCTTCGGCTGCGCGATTTGGGCAGGTATTGCCGTGGTGAAACTGATGACAATATTTTTCCCCTTTCTTTCGACGGTATAGGCCGGGTCGCCGGAGAGGGCAATCTCCAGCCGGGTGATGGCTGGTTCCTGATCGGTCAAGGTGACATGTTTAATGCCCTGCACTGCCCCCAGCGGCAGATTTGCCGGCATTGCCGCAGAGTCAACGAGTCTGGCATCGGCAATGTCCAGTACGATCCGCAGGGGATCTAAAAGTTCGTATACCGTGTAGGTTGGTGGAATCTGTCCGTGGACAACCAGCTGCAAGCCATCGGTAGCCTGATCAAGGGCAATGCCTGATATGATGTAGGCTGTTTTTGTCTGGGAAGAAGGTGTGGTCTTTTGGGCAAAAGCTGTCCCGGTAAAAAGAAAACATAATATCATCAGCCCGGCAAAGATGTGTTGCAGGCGGGTAATAATGGGCCTCATTATTTTTCTCCCTCTTTGTTTAAAATCATCTCAACTTTGCGGGATGTGCGTTGACCGGTTACAGTTTTCGTTTGCTCGATGATTACCTTGTCTTGTGTTATCTGGGTGACTTCTCCATTTTCCCCCACTTTTGTGCCCTTGCGGAGGACATAGCCAATTCCGGCTGAATCTTGCACCATGGCAAGGAATCCGCGTTTGCCGGAAACGATGGCGACCAGGATTAACTGGGCTGGTTCAAATTTTCGTGTCCCAGTCAGTTCGGCGTTGGCCTTGGCCTCGGCCTTCATGATTTCCTG
>JBAYTO010000056.1:0-9167 GCA_041675585.1 Desulfurivibrionaceae bacterium | reverse complement strand
TCCTTCAAAAATCGAAGGGCTTCCAGCTTAAACTCTTTGGTGAATTTTTTTCTTTTCTCCATCGGACACCTCCTCGGGTATATTACCCTTATCTTGGTGTCCGTGAAACTAGGGGTAGCTCACTCCCCAGTTTATTCGCCTGAAGAAATTAGGGACATTCCCCAGTTTATTCGCCTTACATGAGAGCCTCTTACAAAATCAGTCACCCAGGCGAATGCCGGGGTCCAGCCTTTTCGCAACTGTCAGCAAACTCTGGATCGGCAGAACGGAGGGGTGAAAGAGGCCCCATCGCCCCGAGATGAGTACAATCAAACCAGCGGCTACCACTGCGGCAGCGGTAACGACCATTACAGCGCGAGATGGAGACGTAAAAAAATCGGGACACCCCCCAATTTTCAACCTTCAGGCGTAGCTTAAAGAACCAAATCAGCATTTCGGAAAATTCTGGACATTCCCAAGTTTATTCGCCATACATGAAAGCCTCTTGCAAAATCAGTCACCCCGGCGAATGCCGAGGTCCAGCCTTTTCGCAACTGTCAGAAAACTCTGGATCGGGGTCTCGCTTTCCTCCCTTACCTCCGGCTTCCTCCGTGATCAAAGGTATCCAGGTAATTAGGGACATCCCCGAATGGCGCTAGTTTAAGCGTTTTTTACAACAGCGGGAGTAAACTTGGGACTGTCCCCGGCCCCATCGGTGGCTGTCCCGGAAGTTTACGGGTTTGAGCCAATCATGGTGGCCACCACTGCAAAAGTCTGAGTTTTAGGCTTTTTGCAACTGCTGTGGCTTCAACTCGCAAAATCCTGGGACAGCCCCCGATGGGGCCGGGGACAGTCCCGGTTTTGCTGGCCTCTTCCTTAAACTAGCGCCATTCTGGACATTCCCCAGTTTATTCGCTTACCTGACCCAAGGGGTCAGGTAAGGCGGAGTTCCAACCCCGGAACGGCGGCAAAGGCGGGAGCTGACGGCAGAACGCACAGGGGTAAAAGAGGCGCCCAACGCCCCGGAATGAGCACCATCAAACCGGCGGCTACAGACTTGCATCTCTACCCGCCTCATGCTATCATCACTTTTGATGACAATGTATACAAATCAGAGAGGTGACCTACATGAATGAAACAATCTTGGTTTCCACACGGGTATCAACTGATCTGGCCGAGCGTTTGGCAGCCTTGGCGCAAACAACCCATCGCTCAAAATCGTTCCTGGCGGCGCAGGCGATTGAGGAATTTCTCAATGTCCAGGAATGGCAGGTAAAAGCGATCAAGGACGGCCTTGCCGCTGCCGAGCGCGGCGACTTGAAAAGCCATGAGCAGGCTATCGCTATCCTCAATACCTGGGGAAATAATGCGAAGGCTTGAATGGGCTGCCCCCGCGCTGGACGACCTGAAAGCGGCGGGCGAGTATATTGTTCAGGATAACCCCACCGCGGCAAGGCGAATGGCAAGCCGAGTCATAGAAGCGGTGGAGCTTCTGCAAGACCAGCCAAACCTGGGCAGGCCGGGGCGGTTGGCGGATACGAAGGAGCTTGTTGTTTCCGGCACTCCGTTTGTTGTTGTGTACCGGGTACGAAAAGGAGACGTGCATATTATCCGCCTCCTGCATCATTCCCTGCGTTGGCCGTAAATGACCAAATCGCTGCAAGAAATTTATGACGGTTTTGCCCAAACCTACGAACAAAACCGTGGGCTTTTCGATATGACCGAAGTTCTCCTGCGTTTTTACGCTGCGCTGGAAACCCAAAGAGGAGCCCTACTGGATCTGGGCTGTGGGGCGGGGGAACCTTTTGGCCGTTTTTTTGTAGATCACGGCTGGCAGGTTACCGGGGTAGATTTTTCGGCAAAGATGCTGGCGGCGGCAGCCAGATACGTGCCGGAGATGAAGACTGTTTGTAAAGACATGCGTGCAGTCGATTTTGCCCCGCACAGCTTTGACGCGATAACCGCGGTGTACAGCCTGTTTCATGTGCCCCGAGCCGATCACCTGGCCATGTTTGAAAAATTTCACCGCTGGCTCAAACCGCATGGCCGGGTGCTGTTTGTCTATGCCACGAAAGAATATACGGGCAGCGAAGAATTTGACGGCTTTAAGGAATTCCTTGGGCAGGATCTATACTACAGCCATAAAAGCCCGGCGAATCTGTCCCAAGATTTGGGCAGTGCCGGTTTTGCAATCGAAGGCGCCGATTACCGTGACATCGGCGGCGAAACATTTCTCTGGCTGACCGTCAAACCTGCCTAGGAGCCAGTCGGAGTAGGTAGTGGGTAGTGGGAAGTAGAGCTGATCGGCCGTCACGCCAAGGCGAGGCGGACGGCCGATCAGGTGGACATAAGAAGAAGCAGCGATTACCAGTCTAGCAACCGCTTGTTGCCCTCAAGTTTCTGGATGGCGCCGATCGCCTGGGTTATTTCCAGAACCCCCAGGTATTCGCCGTCATCATCATAAACCGGGAAGTAGCGGATCAGAATTTTGTCCCCCTTGAAGTCAATCCAGAACTCGGCCTTGGCGTGGGTTTTCTCTTTAAAGCCCTGCACAATATTACGCACCGTGGCCACCGAATGTTCGGGATGGCATTTTTCCACCTTGCGGCCGATAACCGATCTGGTCCGCGGAAAGAGCTTTTCCTTGTCCAGGCGATTGAAGTAGGCCACGGTATCCTCGGCATCGACAAAGGTCACTTCAAAGGGCATGGCCTCCATGAGCGCATCGAGCTGCCGGTAGGAAAGCCCTTCGATCAATTTCTTGCGCCGCTCCTCATTTTTTTCGACCTCGACCACCATGCGGGTAAATTTGTCCCATGCATGAGGCCCGTAAGTCTCGGTATTGATCCGGACGAAGCAGTCAATGAGCTTCGCGTTGTCGCTGTCCTGAAAAACCCGGCGCGCCATGGGATAGAGGACATCGTTTTCCTTCCAGATATGCTCGGCGCGGATGGCGAGATACTCAAGACCCTCGTCACGGAATTTGATCCGCTCGTGCACCGCGGCCTTATCCAGGCCGCCCACCTTCATCAGCATGGTCGCCAGCAGCTTGCGCTCGGCCTCATGCTCCATGAGCATTACCCCCAAAGGGCCGCCCTGGCGGGGGATGCCCCGTTGCTCCATGAGCGGGAAGAGATACTCCTCCTCTTTTTTGTTGTGAATCTTGTCGCCGAACTCAAGGAGAAAATCGATGGCCCTCTGGAGTCTTACCGTGTCCTGGGTGCCATCCTGCAAGGTGAGCAGCTGCTCTTTCAGGACCGCCATGGCCCGTTCGATCATCTCGTGTTCCGCGACCAGATATTCATCCCATGCTTTTATTTCCATGACCTCACTCCTTATAAAAATTGTTTGTCGGTTCGATACAATAGTTTGGCTGATCTGATCAGATCGGCGGGGTAATGGTCACCAAAATGCGCATATCGCTCTTGGCCCGAACCCCGTGTGGTTCCCGGATGGCCGAGATCAGAATATCTCCGGTCTTGGCCGGGATCGCGGTGTCGTCTTTGCCCAGAAATTCGCCGACCCCTTCAAGGACCTGAATGGAAAGATCCCCGTCCAGGTCATGGGAATGGACCGGAAAGGTATGACCGGCCGAGAGGTTGAAATTGATGATCTTAAAGTAGGGCGAGTCCTGTACCAGAAAAAAGCGCTTCATGCCCCCCGGGGTGAACTCGTTGGTTTTGTCCAGTTCGATTTTTTTCATTGGCAAGCTCCCTGCCGGAATTCCGGCTCTGTTATTGCTGATTTTTGCCGGGGATCACTTGGACGACCCGGCAAAAAGAGGTAACGGCGTGCGCTGCTGTTGCCTTGATAATGCCGGAAAAGGGCCGTGGCTGCCTTGACCTGGATCAAGGGTATCATATTTTTTTCAAGAAATGTTTTTGCGGGTTTAAGGGAGCGACATATTGGCTTTCAAAACGAAAATGTCAAAAGGACGTATAATGAGATAACAAACCCTTCGTCCCATACCCCCCCCAAAAAAGGAGGTCTGTCATGCTGAACAGGCATAACTTATTGTTCTGCATTCTGGTTGCGCTTCTGACCCTGGCCGCCGTTGCCCGGGCCGAACCCGTTCTCCAGGAATATGCCGTGCCTCCCGGCTCCCACCCCCATGACGTTGCCCCGGCTGCGGACGGCGGCGTCTGGTACACTGCCCAGCATCTCGGGGCTCTGGGCCATCTCGATCCCAAGAGCGGCAAAACCCGCCATATCCCGCTGGGGAAAAACTCCGCGCCGCACGGGGTCATTGTCGGCCCTGACGGCTCGCCCTGGATCACCGACAGCGGCCTCAACGCCATTGTCCGGGTTGAGGCGGCCAGCGGCGCAATCACCCGTTACCCGCTGCCCGCCAATTCTCCCAAAACCAATCTCAACACCGCCACCTTCGACAGCCAGGGGCAGCTTTGGTTCACCGGTCAGGCAGGCTATTACGGCCGCCTGATCCTGAAAATCGGGAAAGTCGAGCTCTTTAAGGCCCCGCTCGGCCGCGGGCCTTACGGGATCTGCACTGCCCCGGACGGCTCGGTCTACTATGCCTCCCTGGCCGGCAGCCATATCGCCCGCCTCGACCCGCAGAGCGGTGCGGCCACGGTGCTCAGGCCGCCGACTGCGGACCAGGGGGCGCGGCGGGTCTGGGCTGACTCGAAGAACCGCATCTGGGTAAGCGAGTGGGATGGGGGGAAACTGGGCCTCTATGACCCGGGCCGCAAGAGCTGGCGGGAATGGCGGGTTCCCGGCCCAAAGCCCAAGCCCTACGCGGTCTATGTCGATGACCGGGATCTGGTTTGGCTCAGCGATTTCGGGGCAAACAGCCTGCTCCGCTTCGATCCGGCCAGCGAAACCTTCACTGCCTTTCCCCTGCCAAGCGAGCGGGCCAACATTCGCCAGCTCCTCGGACGGCCCGGGGAGATCTGGGGCGCCGAATCAAGGGTGGACAAACTGGTTGTCCTGCGTACTCCGTAAAACACAATTTTGCGGCGATCAGGCCGGCTCACGTACCAAGATGTACGCATCGCCGCCCTGCTTCCCGCAACCTGCACCATCCTGTGGCGCTTAAAGCTGAGTGAGCAGCTTGCCGGATTTTATGCCCTGTTGAGGGGTACAAACGAAACTTATAGCCGCAGGGTGAGTTCCATGGTTTTCGCTGTTTCGTGGCATGCCCCGTAATCGGTTTCGGAAAAACTGGAGACGGCGCCAGGTTTCCACAATACCATCAACAAACCTGGGTTATGCAGGCTCACTCCGCCCCCCTTTCTCCTGCCCCTCCAATGATACTCTCTATGCGAGGCGCAAGGATAACCATCCCCCGACTTCACCAAAAAATACTTTTGACGCCACACGTACAAAGGGTATATACAATAGGTATTGTTACCCAATGCTCAAAAGCCTTAAGGACAAGAAACGCAAAGAAAACTGCACGAAAAGTAATGCGTCGGCATTTTTCAACCCTTTTGCAGACATGCGGAGAATCGTCTGCGCGGCCTTGATGCTTCAGACACCATCCATGCCCCAGGCTTTTGCCCGGCAACCGGTTCAAAGCCCTTAACGGTGCCCGCCAGGGGCAGTTCAACATCAGGCAATCAAGACCAGTCGCGTATCTCTCTTACATGGTATGACGATGGCCCGCATGGCGTTGAATTCGTCGACGGCCTTTAATGGTGAACAAAATGAGCAAATCTCTCATCCACCCCGGTGAAATTCTCGCCGACAAACTTGCCGAACTTAATATAAGCGCCTCCGAACTGGCCAAGAACATCCATGTGCCGCCCAACCGGATCTCCCAGATTCTGGCAGGGAAACGCTCCATTACCCCAGAGACCGCGCTGAGACTCGGGAAATGGTTTGGCACCGGTCCGCATATCTGGTTGAACCTTCAGCACACCTATGATCTTGCCATTATCCAGCAGGACCTCAAGCCTACCCTTGACGAGATTAAAACAAGAGTTGCTGCGCCTGCATTGTGAGGATTCAGTCAAGTTAATGTACTGAAAGGAGTTACCCTGAACATGATGAGCTCGCCCGCCCCCATCATCTTAATTCTGACCCTTTCGATTGCCATCCAGGCCACCGCCGCTATCATGGCTTTCAGGCTGATCGGCATCACGGGCCGGCGAACGGCGTGGAGTCTCATCGCTATAGCATTGACCCTCATGGCGGTACGCCGCGTGGTTCCGCTCTACCGTCTCATTACCGGGGACATGTCGATTTCGCCGGATCCGTTGAACGAGGTTATCGGGCTTGCGCTGTCGGCTGCCATGGCCACCGGCATCGCCTTCATTGCCCCGCTTTTCATCGAGCGCAGACAGCGGGAGGATGCTTTGGCCGAGCGGGTGATGCTGGCGGAGTTGTCGGTGGATATTGGCTCGGCTATGGCGAAGCAGGATGATCTCCGGATCATTCTCGATGCCTGCGCCGAGGCCCTGGTTCACCGCCTCGATGCTGCATTTGCGCGGATCTGGACCTTGAATGCCGCGGAAGATGTTCTGGAAATGCAGGCCAGCGCCGGAATGTACACAAGAATCGACGGCGCTCACCAGCGAATCCCGGTTGGCAAGTTCAAGATTGGGTTAATCGCCGAAGAACGCAAACCGCACATTACTAATGCGGTCATCGGAGACCCCCGGGTCCACGATCAGGAATGGGCAAAACGGGAAGGGATGGTGGCCTTTGCCGGACATCCGCTTTGCATTGGCGACAAACTGGTCGGGGTTATGGGGATGTTCTCCCGCCATCCGCTCAGCGAGGTAACTCTAAAGGCCTTGGCTGCGGTTTCCAACGAAATTGCCATCGGTATCGACCGCAATCTTGCCGAGGAGCAACTGCATCGACTGAATCGGGAACTGCGGGCCATCAGCAACTGCAACCAGACCTTGATGCGGGCCGAGGACGAGCAGTCCTTGCTTGCCGATATCTGTAAGATCGTTTGCAACGAGGCCGGCTACCGCATGGCCTGGGTGGGATATGCCGAAAACGATGAACCCGGGACCATCCGCCCTGTTGCCTGGGCCGGGGTCGAGGAGGGGTATCTCGAACAGACCAGGCTCACCAGGGCTGACATGGCACCAGCCCGCACCCCAGGCGTAGCCGCCATTGCGATCGGCGAAACCATCTGCATCCAGGATATCAGCACTGACCCTCAAGCTGCCCCATGGAGGGACATCGCCTTGCAGCGCGGCTATCGCTCCAGTATCACCCTTCCCCTGCTGGACGAAAGCAGAAACTTTTTTGGCATTCTCAGCATCTATTCCGCCGAACCAATGGCCTTTATCCCTGAAGAAATCCGGCTCATGGAAGAACTGGCAGGAGATCTGGCGTTCGGGATCATGGTCCTGCGCGTGCGCAGCGAACGCAAGCGCACCGAGCAGGAGCGCCTGGATCATCTTCGGCTTGTCGAAAGCATGGATCAGATCAACCGGTCCATCCATGGAACAGATGACCTTGAGCAGATGATGAGCGATGTTCTTGACGCAGTGCTTGAGATCTTCGATTGCGACCGGGCGTGGCTCCTCTACCCCTGCGACCCTGAGGCCGCTTCGTGGTCGGTGCCGATGGAACGCACCAAACCGGAATATCCGGGGGCCAATGTGCAGGGCCGGGTGTTACCGATGGATCAAGAGGTCCAGAAAATGTTCCAAATCCAGAGGGGCACGGACAGTCCGGTTTCCTGGGGTCCGGGCTCCGACTATCCGTACCCGGAATGGCTGACGGAGCAATTCGGGGTCCAGTCCCAGTTGAGCGTGACCACCTACCCCAAATCAGGGCAACCGTGGCAGTTTGGCATGCACCAGTGCTCCCATGTCCGGGTATGGCAGCCGGAAGAACTACGCCTTTTTCAGGAAATCAACAGGCGTCTGGCCGACGGCCTGACCGGTCTGTTGGCTTATCGTAACTTGCAGGAAAGTGAGACGAAATACCGCCGCATCGTGGAAACGGCTACTGAGGGAATCTGGATGCTCGGGCTGGACAACATGACCACCTTTGTCAACACCAGGATGGCCGACTTGCTCGGCTACTCCGCTGAAGAGATGTTTGGCCGGCCGGTGACCGACTTCATGTTCGCGGAGGATGCGGCCGATCATCTGAGTAAGATGGACAACCGCAGCCAGGGAATATCTGAGCATTATGAACGCCGCTTCCGCTGCAAAAGCGGACAGACCGTCTGGGCTCTTGCTTCCGCTACACCCATCATTGATGACGAACAGCATTACCAGGGCACTTTTGCGATGTTCACCGATATCACCGAGCGGAAGCAGTCGGTCGAAATACTCCGGGAGCGAGAGGCATTCATCCGCAATATCCTTGACTCGGTCGATGAGGGCTTCATTGTCATAGATCGGCAGTACCGGATCCTGTCGGTGAACCAGGCCTTCTGCAGAATGATGCAATTGTCCGAGGAGCAGGTGCTGGGCCGCCTCTGCTACGAGATCTCGCACCAGGCCAGCAGCCCCTGCTTCGAACAGGGCGAGGAGTGCGCGGTCCGGCACAGTTTTGAAACCGGCAAGGCGCATTCCGCCTTGCATTTGCATGCCGATTCTTCCGGGGCGAAACACCACATGGAGTTGAAGTCTTTCCCCATTACCGATGGAGAAGGCACCGTGGTTTCGGTTATCGAAACCATCAACGACGTGACCGACAAGGTGAAGCTCGAAGAGCAGCTGCGGCAGGCCCAGAAGATGGAGGCGATCGGCACCTTGGCCGGCGGGGTATCCCACGACTTCAACAACATGCTGAGCGTGATCATCGGCCACGCGGAAATGGCCCTGCGGAAGGTGGACCCGGCCGATCCGTTTTTCGCCAGTCTCCAGGAAATCCGCAAAGCCGCCGGGCGTTCCGCCGACCTGACCCGGCAACTGCTGGCCTTTGCCCGCAAGCAGGCCGTTGCCCCAAAGGTTCTCGACCTCAACGGGACGGTGGAAGGCATGCTCAAGATGCTAAGGAGGCTGATCGGCGAGAATATCGATCTTGCCTGGTTGCCGGGGTCAGGTTTATGGCCGGTCCTGGTGGACCCCTCCCAGATCGACCAGATTCTCGCCAATCTCTGCGTCAATGCCCGCGATGCCATCGCAGGGGTGGGCAAGGTCACCATCGAAACCCGCAATGCGGTCATCGATGAGGGCTATTGCGCCGACCACCCGGAGGTTGTTGCCGGCGAATACCTGTTGTTGAGCGTAAGCGACAACGGCTGCGGC
>JBAYTO010000055.1:0-10209 GCA_041675585.1 Desulfurivibrionaceae bacterium | reverse complement strand
GCATCGTTTTCATCGATATCCACCCGGACATGCAGCCGCTCCAGATCGCCCAGCAGCACCAGAGGCCTGGCCAGCACCCCGGTCGCCGCATACTCGCCCGGCCTGATGTTAACTTGCAATATCCCGCTGTGGACCGGGGCGCGGACAAGCAAGCGATCCAGATTGGTTTCCACCACCCGCACGATCCGCCCATCGTCCATGCGGGCGATGCGGTCTGCAAACGGGAAGATCCGCGCGTCATGGGTAACGATAACCAGGGCGCGATCCTGGGCCAGGGCGACGTTGCGCAGCAACTCCATCACCTTCTGGCCGGTTTCATGATCCAGCGAGCTGGTGGGCTCATCGCACACCACCAGCCGCGGACCGTGGATCAATGACCGGGCGATGGCCACCCGCTGCTGCTGACCGCCCGACAATTCCGCCGGCAGACCCCGGAGCCGGCTGCCGAGCCCAACCTTCGCCAGCATCTCCCCGGCCCGGTCGATCGCTTCCTTGCGCTTCATCCCGTTGATGATCAGCGGCATGGCCACGTTTTCCGCGGCTGTGAGCGCCGGCAGCAGATTGAAGGCCTGAAAGACGAAGCCGACGTTGCGCGCCCGGTAGCCGATTTTTTCCGAGCTCGGCATGCGCAACATGTCGTGATCGTAAACACAACACCTCCCCTCGTCCTGGTCCAGGATTCCGGCAATCACCGAGATCAGCGTGGTTTTGCCGCACCCCGACGGCCCAACCAGCATCATCATCTCGCCCATCCGCACTTCCAGCTCGATGCCGCGCAGGGCCATGATTCTAGCCTCCTCGGCGCCATAGCTCTTGATCACGCCATGGCACTGCACCGCCAGCTTTTCGGCCTCGTCGGCACACTCTTCCGTCTCCCTGATTTCGTTGGCCATCCTGGGACCTTGTAACTCTTTATATTTCTGAAAAACTCCCCTCCCCTTGCGGGAGGGGTTGGGGGTGGGGGGTAGTTACAACCTGCTGATATAATGGCAACTTCACCCTCTCCCTAACCCTCCCCCGCAAGGGGGGAGGGAATTAATTTGCTGTCGATTAACAAAGCACCAGGCAGCCTCAGGTTTTGAACACGATCGCCGGTTCCAGCTTGATCACCTTCAGGATGCTGATCAAGGCGGCGAAGATGCAGATCAGCGTCACCGCCCCGCCGGAGATAACCAGCAGCTGCCAGGGAAATTTGAAGGCCAGAACGCCGTCACGGAACACGTAGCCGAACAGGGCGGCCGCGCCGACCCCCAACCCCCAGCCGATGCTGCCCACCACCGCGGCCTGCAAGAGAATCATGCGCAGCAAGGTGGCGTTACCGGTTCCCATCGCCTTGAGCACCCCGAACTGGCGCAGATTGTCGAGGGTGAAATTATAGAAAGTCTGGCCCGCCACCGCCGCGCCGATGATAAAGCCGAGCAGCACCGCCATGCCGAAGTTGATCGGAATCCCGGTATTTTTCATGAAGTACTGCACGGTCAGCAGCTTGAATTCTTCCCGGGTGTACGCCGCCAGGCCGGTAGCCTTGCGGATGCGCGCGGTCAGGGCGTACGGATCTTCCCCGTCCCTGGCCTTGACCAGCACGAAGGAGAGCAGTTTGCGCTCGCGCGGAGCGAAACCGATGGCGCGGGTGTAAGTGGTGTAAATCAGCGGCTGCGACTGAAAGGTGCGCGTTACCTTGGCAATGCCGACCACCGTGGCGCGGCGGTCGTTCAATTCCAGGACATCGCCGATCCGGAGGGGCATCGGCTTACCGGCCGGGGTTGCGGAGACTTTCGCCAGTTTGCTCCGCGCCCCCTCCGCATCCACGATCACCCCCTCGGCGCGGCGCAAATCTTCCAGCCGCCCTTCAATCATCACCGCCGGGCCGCCGATCAGGGTGGCATCGTCTAGACCGACCACGATGCAGGTCTGGAAATTGCCGTTCTCCAACCGCGCCTTAAGCAGCCCCTTGTACAAGGGGACCGCCCATTCCACGCCCTCGACGCCGCGCACCCGGTAGAGCTGGGTGTCCTGCATCGGCTTGATATCGTCGATAAACTGAACCTTGGGGTCCATCACCCAGATGTCGGGCTGGCCGAGATCGGTGATGAAACTGAAGGTCCGCGCCATGAGCCCGGTAAAAATCGCCGGTTGCTGGGTCATGATGAACGAAGCAAAGGTCAGCCCCATCACCATACCGAAATACTTGCTCCGGTCGCCCATCAGCATTTTCAATGCGGTGTAATACATCGGGAATTCGCTTCCTTATAATCTTCGAGTTTCGTCCGAGGCAGGCCAGCGGAGCTTATTAATTGTAGGCCAATAGTGGTTTCCCGGGTCAAGATAAATATCTCCCGTGCCTGCGCCGCCCATCCGCAGCGGGCGCACCACATAAAAAAAGGGGCACCGGAAACCCGGCACCCCTACCACACCCTGTTTTTATTTCGGGGACAGTATATTAAACTATTCTCCGAAGAATACGTATCTGGAATGATTTTGTCAGTGGACAATCACCTCCGGCCGAATAACGGCGGTCGACCGTTTCCCGATCCATTCCGGCCACAGGTCCATTGGCCAGCCGGCCTTGCCCCAGGCATTCTGGAGAATGGCGAGCCACTGCCTCATCTGCTTGGCGCTTAAGGTAAGCGTTGCGGGCTCATGGCTGCCCTCCCCGCGAAACCGCAGCCGCACCCACTCTTCACCCTGTTCGACATCCACCGTCATGGCCAGCCAGAGCGGACACTTCGAGTCTGCGGTTACCGGTGCTTGCGGCACCATCTCGGCCATAGCTGCATCCTGGGCAAAGCCGAGCAGCATATCCCCCCGCGGGATGTCCCCTCCCCGCCGCTCAAGCCAGCCAAGGAGTACTGGCAACAGGCGGTTCAGAAGCCGCTGGGTCAGCCAGATCACGTTCGCTTCCCCGGCTGATTCGCCCGCCAGGCGGATGCGATCTTCCACCTTGTTATATTCGGTAGTAATTCGTTCAAGTTCTGGCATTGTGTATTTCGGTGTATTTCGGGGACAGTATACAAAATTATTCGGCCTTGGCTTTAGGCCCTCGTTTTTGCGGGCGGAGCAGGCGCGCCAGCCCCTCTTCAAGTTGATCAACAAAAGAATCATTGCCAAGCGGTCTGCCGGTTCGCTCATGCCTGTGAAACAAGGTTGTCTCCTGCTCCCCGGACAATGACAGAAACTCCCGCCAGTTGCCAACCATCGCCAGCAAAGGAGATGCTTTTACCAGCTGGTCATCTTCCCCGGCTAGATGTGCGCGGGCGCTGCTCCACGGATAGTCTCCAGGCTGGGCGACAAGGCCTGCCGCCACGGGATTCATCTCCACATACCTGGCCGCGGCAAGCAGATAACTTTCATCCATGGGGAATGAGGCAAAACGCTCCTGCCACAGGTGGCCTCGCCAATTTTTGCGAAAATTAATCATGCGGGTATAACGACGGTGTGCTTCACCGATGGCGCGGGCAAGGGACTCTGGGGTTGAGGGCACGGCTATCAGGTGGACATGGTTAGGCAAAAGACACCACGCCCAGATCTGCACCCCGCATTTATCGCACCATTCGGCCATCAAAGCGAGGTATTCCCGGTAGTCGTCATCGCAGAAGAATGTCTGCTGACGCCGGTTACCGCGCTGAGTCAGGTGGTGGGGGATACCAGGGGCTATAACTCGTGCCATTCGTGCCATGAAAAAAGCATAGCAGAGGGGGGTTAGGGTGTCAATTAGATATACTGTCCCCGGAATAACCGCCGAATAACCGCCGGAATAACCGCGAATAACCAGCTACCCTCCCCCAGCAGGGGGGGGTAGCTGGCGACCAATTTATCCTTGGGGCAGTTCTTTCTGCAGACTGGCGATATAACCGTTGCGCGCGGTCTGGGCCATGGCCAGCAGTTGCTGGAGCCTGATCATCTCTTGTTCGGCAAATCTGATGCTGGCGATGTTCTGCTTGACGATGTCGCTCAAGTCTGCCAGGTTGTATTCCTTGTCATTGATTTTAACCTTCTGGGGAGCCTGTTCGGCCATTTTCTTCTCCTTTTTTGGTTTTTTCTTCTTATCTTGCGCCATTGAACCAATCACCTTCCTGTTTTTGGCAAGCAATAACAAATATTTCTGCCCGCCTCTTTGTTAATCCGCGACTTTAAGATTGCCGCCCTTGCCCAGACCGCCTTTAACGGTCTGCGCTTTATAATTTCGCAGCGACGCCACCATCTGATTGTAGGAATCAGCAAAGGCCGCGGTAAGTACCTTGCCTTGCGGGGTATTGCTGAAAGCGCCCGCGCCGCCCCCCAGCCCGCCGCCAAAAGCGCCGCCGAACAGCTTGAAATCAAAGTTCTTGGCGCTGCCGACCGACGAGGAAATCTGCACCCCGGAGCGGTTGTCAATCAAAAGCAGCGTGGTTGCCGCCTCATTGCTGCTAAGCCCGCCGGCCACGGCGCCAAGCACCCGGCCGGCCGAGCCGAACAGGCCGCCTATGGCTCCGCCGACCCCGCCGGTCCCTTTCTGCGAAAACTGGATGCTCGGGCTCATGGTGTAGTCAGCCGACACCATCTGTCCCTTGCCGAAGTTGCTGCCTGAGCGCAATTCTCCCGAGTCTTGCAAAGAGCGTTCTTTCATCATGTTGTTTAAGGCCCGGCCCCGCTCGACCACGACAAAGCAATTCGACTGCTGAATCAGCATGCGCAACACCGGGGTCGTGCTGCCAAGCGATGGGTAGCGGCTGTAATAGTCGTGCCACCAGGACGCGGATTGATCCTCGTCAACCGCCAGGGTACCAAAGGATTCGGTACAATGAGCGAGCTGGCTGTTAGCCCCTTCCGCCGAAGCGCCACCGGCGCCACCGGTGACGGTCATGTCGGAAGCACCGCCAAGGGTCGGGCTGTCGGCCATGCCGTCAGCCGGTCCGAACCCCAGGGCCGCCATGATCAAAAAGGCGATGGCAAGGATTTTTCCGGTTGTGCTGCTGCTCATTTTGTCTCTCCTGCTTTCCATGCTTTCCCTCCTCCATCTTTTTTCTTTTCGTAGGATCGAATACTGATTCCCCAATAAGTCTGCCCCTGATTATTCTCAACCAGCCGGGCTTACCAAGGACAGTTGCCATGGCAGGCATACGGTCTACATATCATATCTGGGACAGATTTTTTACAAAAAAACAGGTAGTGCTGACAGGAACAATGCGTTTCCGAATATTCCGGGGACAGTATACAAAACTATTCGACCTTTACGGTGGAAGCAACCCGCTTATTCTGTTAAACAACCCGAAGGTCAAGATGCTTGCCCAAGGCTTGCAGAGCAACGGCGATGCGATCAATGCTGGTGGTGTGTCGCACATTGGTCAGCCGATTTACTTCTTGTGGCGTAGTTATTGAGTCGCCGAATATTCCGGGGACAGTATACAAAACTATTCGGCCTTTACGGTGGAAGCAACCCGCTTATTCTGTTAAACAACCCGAAGGTCAAGATGCTTGCCCAAGGCTTGCAGAGCAGCGGCGATGCCATCAATGCTGGTGGTGTGTCGCATATTGGTCAGCCGATTTACTTCTTGTGGCGTAGTTATTGAGTCGGCGCGCATGCTCGGCAGGTCGCATATGGATGACCATTTCATTGAGCAACAACACCTTGACCGACAAACTAGCGGGGAGCTTGATAACATTTAGCCCCCGCACCGCCTTGGTGGGCGCCGGGTAGGTAGGAGCGAGGTTGCTCGCGCAATAATGCCTCGTCTTACAGGATACGCCCACTTCGCGAGCAAGCTCGCTCCTACCGGCCCCCCTCCCCTTTTGCTTTGGGGAATACCGCTCTTACCGGGCGGCGAATGATATTAGATATACTGTCCCCGAAATACCTATTCGACCTTCACGCCGAAGTCTTCCCGGAAGCGGTCGATCTGGTGCATCCGCTCATGCAGGATTGTCACAACACCGATGTCGCCGTTCGAGAGCCAGCGCCAATAGACGAAATGTTGTTCATAGCGGAAGAAGTAGCCTTCGATAGCGAACTCGGCTGGAACGGGGCGCGATAACGTCCTGTGATCCGCAATGCCGTCGCAGGCATCAAACAGGCCGGTAATGTAACAATCGGCCTGCTGCGTTCCCCAGCGGTTGCGGGTGTAACGATATATCTCGTCAAGCCGGTAGGAAGCGGCATCCTGGATGCGGATATTGGCTTTGGTCATGCCGTGTCAAACCCGGTTGCGTGCAATCACGTCCGCCGCCGTCAGTGGGTGATACGATGCTTCGGGCGCTGCATAGGCGTGGATCAGTTCGGTTTTGAGGCGCTCGAACGCTTCCGCTTCCTTATGTTCCTTGTCTCGCCGGATCAGGTCTCGCACATATTCGCTGATGTTCTCGTAGGCGCCATGCTCACCCACATTCGCGGAAACGAAGTCGCTGAGTGCGCCACTGAGGCGAACCGTCATCGTCGTAGTCGTAGCTCTGCTCATGAAACGCTCCTTTTATAGTTTTGTGTATTCACAATATTCAATACTGAACACAGAAGCAACCAAAAACATGGTCTGGGAAATAAAGCCAAGTATTCCAGTCAGGGTCTGATAATGAGGGCTTATGTGGAGAAATTGGGAAAATGTTTAAATGTTAAGGGCGTCCCATTTCCGCATTTCCGCCGACGCTTACCAGATGGTGGTTATTCCTGTGAGGCCAAGAAGTTTCTGGTCAACGGTAACCAGTGTTGCTCGGTGTTCTTTAGCTGTTGCAGCAATAATGCGGTCGGCGGGATCATGGTGGTTGATTTCCGGCATGGAGACAGATAAGTGGGCGATCCGGGGAGTTATTGGCAGGATATTGATCTGCCGGGCATCCAGAACAAGCTGAATATAGGTCAAAAAATCAGTACCGGGTTGGAGACGGCCCTTTCTAGTCAGCATGGAGATTTCCCACAGGGAAATATCGCTGCAACACAAGGAGGAACGATTTTCTTCCGCGTTTAAGGCCGCCAGAGCCTTATTGCTGAGCCGTTCCGGGCTAAGACTGTCAAAAATAAGGACACAAGTATCAAGAATGATCATTGGCCGCGTCCCATTGCTCGTCTATGGGAGAAATAACATCGCCAATCCTGCACTTGCTCTGCAATTTCTCAAGCGCTTGCCGGGCATCGACCCTGGTGCTGTCTCCGCCGGGAGGGGCGAGGCGGGCTACTATTCTGCCCCTGGAAGTGATTTCCAGAGTTTCCCCGGCTGTTGTCCTGGCCAGATATTTCGGAAGGTGATTACGAAACTCGGTGATATTAACTTGTTGCATTTTGACGCCTCCGATATGTACTCTTCATCTGTACATTTAGCTTAACACTTCGGGCAAAACCGGTCAATGAAATTGGAATAAAGGGCTGCCATCTGCATCGCGGGGGGGGAAATGTAGCTTGAAAGCAGGAAAGGGAGCGGCAGGGTCGGATAATGAGGGGTTATGGGTAGAATGGTAGAAAAATTAGGCAGAAAACCTGGCCTGTGCCCTACCACCCGCTTACCGACGACGAATGATAATTAGATATACTGTCCCCGGAATACCAAAGGGCGTCCTTTTACCCCCTACGCAACGGTTCCCATGGATTCAGGAGATTCACCCCTGTTGCCTGGAAGTCCACGATATTGCGAGTAACCACGGTCATGCCATGCACCAAGGCAGTGGCAGCGATCAAAGCATCTCTATCGGAGCGGCGATCGGGAACATGCAGTTTAGCGCAACGCTGAGCAACCAACACATCAACCGGAAGAATCCTCCCCGAGAATGCCAACAGAACATGGCCTTCAAGCCAAGCCCTCAATAAACTTCCCTGAGTAGAGTCACGTCGCTCCACCAACTGAATGCCGGTTTCCAGCTCTAAGATTGTGATGGTTGACAGAAACAGATTAGCAGCCGACACATTGGCTGCCCAAGCAATGACGTTTGGGTCGGCATTGCCAGTCCTGGCCTTGCGCAATTCGGAAACAACATTGGTATCAAGTAGGTACATCAGGACAGGTCCGCTGGCTGATACAAGTCACTCAAGCGGACAGGGGCAAATTCGAGATCATCTTCCCCGGGCATCGCCAACATATCGACAATATTGAGCTGAGTGTGAGTAAGATGACGGTACTCTTCGATGGTCAACAGTACATGGGCAGGGCGACCACGATCAGTGATGAATACAGGACCGCTGCGGGCTGCCTTCTTAGCTCGGCTGGCGTCGTGGTTGAACTCCCGACTTGAAAGAGTAGTAATCGTCATGGCTAGAAACCCCCTTGTATTATGTAGACACATTACTACATGTTGACACCCATGTAAAGGGGGTATCTTTTAACTGGGGGTTGGTAATCTTCTCTGTCGGATAATGAGGGCTTATGTGGAGAAATTGGGGAAATGTTAAGGGCGCCCCCTCCCTGTAGGAGCGAGCTTGCTCGCGATTGGGCGTGGCCTGGAGACAAGGATGGTTCGCGAGCAAGCTCTCTCCTACCTGCTCCGCCCTCCCCTTTTGCTTCGTGTATTACTGTGTTTTCCTTACCGGCAATGGATGTAAGTTTAATATACTGTCCCCGGAATACCCTCTAATACCCTCTGAATACCCTCTGGAATACCCACTCTGAATACCCACTCTGGAATACCCACTCTAATACCCCCGCTATTCACCCACCATTGGTATCGAGCGATCGAAAAGCGTTTCCGGGGCAATGTCAAGATTACCCGGCCAGCAAACCGTATTCATGGCAACATATGCCTGCTTGAACAAAGCGATATCCTGAAGGCGGATAAACACACCTCTATTCAGATATGGCCGTGCATCAAACAAGCGATGCTGCCCAGTGTTAAACCAGACTTCCAAAGAAAAATCTTCCCGAGGGACAACACGAGTGACAGATTCCATAAACCCTCCTAACGTAACGGCTCTATAGCAAACGGAGTCTGTCCATTGACAGCAAGCTCCCAATCAGCCAATAACGATTCCCTGTGGATTTCAATCCATGCCTGAACCAATCGAGTTTTGGCAATAGGGATTTCCCCAGCCAGAAGCGATCCGTCCAAAATCGAAAAAGAAGCATCTTGTCCTTGATATTTAGCGTGGATGTGGGGCAACTTGTGCCTCTCATCGTCGTAGAAATAAAGGCTGATGATGATACCGTAAAACATACTGATAGTGGGCATAGTGACTCCTCGGAACAATGATTTTCTCCCTTATAAAGGGTAAATCAAAGCCCCCCATACTGTCAAGGAAGCAATACACAGCAGCTGAGTTCAGCACATGTAGACCGCCAGGAACCAAGAAGCGGCAGTGTCGGATAATGAGGGGTTATGTGAATAAAGGGCTTGAGATAACGTGGTCTGTGCTACCACTCCGCCCACATATTTAATATACTGTCCCCGGAATAGCCCTCTGTATCAGTCGGCGCTCGTCGCCTCCACCCGCAACAAGGATTTCATTGAGTACTTCTCAAGACTGATTGCCGGTCGAGAGCGGGAGCGGGGAATCAAGACGAAAATGCGGGTCAAGGTGGCCGCGAAGATGCTGGTCATTGCCTGGACCATATGGAAAAACGAGGAGGTTTTTCAGGGAAAATACCTGCTACAGCAATAGACATTTGATTTTTTTTCGGCGAGAGAACCCCGAGAAACAACGTTGAGGCCGCCAGCGGACCTCGTGGGGGACAATAACGGGGCTTTCACCGAATCTTGCAACCTGGATAAGGGATGATGGGCGGCCGTATCCTTCGGCACGCCGAATAGCTGTAACGATGAGGTGCAAGGTTCGCCGAAGGTGAGAGGCTTGCCGGGAGTTCTAAATCCTGCGGAAAAAGGAAGGGATAAATTGCGCCCGAAAAACGGGATACATTCGTAAGATCTTTATTTTACAGGATATTTTCTAAAAATAATTTTTTCTTGCCGGGGGGAATATAGGATGTCCCCCACCCTCTCGCGCAAATATACCCCAATTACACAAAACTAAAATCAACACGTTTTCCGAATACACGGGCAACCTTCTCAAGGGTTTTAATAGTGGGGTTGGATTTACGAGGATTCTCAAGCCGCTGATACACCTGATAAGAAATGTGAAGCTGTCGAGCTATATCTATTTGAGAGCGATCAGCACGAAGCTTGCGCAAGATGATTGCCACGGCAATATGGGGTGCGACAGGAATCTGGTGGGTTTCAGGACTGTCGCTTGGTGAAGGATCAGGAATAGCAAAATTACGTTCAAAATCAGATTCCAGACAACCGTTCAATGCCTCCTCTGCG
>JBAYTO010000054.1:0-10647 GCA_041675585.1 Desulfurivibrionaceae bacterium | reverse complement strand
GTCAAGCGCCATGGGCTGCTCCAGCCTGAGGAGTTAAATTTTTGGGGCGGCAACGGTCAGGGTTAGAGAAAAAGATTTCAGCTTTTGCTTGGCAACATCCGTCTGCGCAGAACTGGTCAATTCCGTTTTTTCAAAATACTCGGAGGCTTCCAGCTGCTGCATGTACTGGGCAATGGTTTCGTTGTCCAAGGCAATGCCCTGCAATTGCAAGCCTCCGGAGGATTGTTGCAGGGAGTTGAGCCACAGGCGGCTTGTAGGGGTGCGGGAGGCCACCTCATCTAGAACACGCACTGTAATCTGGGAGCCGGCCTGGAGTGTTTTTATGGATTCCAGCTTTCGTTCCACCACTTCCTTCTCTTTTTTCAGTTTGGCAATCTGCTTCAGGATGGGTTGGTAGGACTGTTTTTTCTGCTCAAGTACAACCAGCTCATCCTGCAGGTTGGCAATCTTGCCGGTCAAGGCAAGCCAACCAACAGCAAGAAAGAGCAACACCAGAAAAAGGACGGCGAAAAATCCCGTAAGTTCGGCCTTCAGGCGGGCCCTTTTTTTCATCTGCCTGATCGGCAGGAGGTTGATGCGAATCATGCGGCTATACCTCCACCGGCCTAGTTGCCAGGCCGGCAGCAAGGGCCATTTCCGGAGCAATGCTTTTCAGATAGGAGGGGTCAATGGTACTGCTATCTACCGCCGTTTGCTTGAAAGGGTTGAAAATTTCGACAGCGATTCCCGTCTCTTTTTCAAAGAATTCGATAAGTCCTTGGATTTTTGCCCCGCCGCCGCTCAGGATAATTTTTGAAATCGTTTCGTCTGGATGATTGGAATAATAAAAATCAATGGCCCGTTTCACCTCTGTCACCCACTGACTACAGGTATTGGCAAAAAGGGTTTCAAGCTCTTGCTGTTTTTCTTTAGGGGCAAATTCCCCTGTTTTTAGGCCCTCTGCTTCAGCAAAGCTGATTCCAAAAAGATTTTGTATCTGCTCTGTCAACTGCCGGCTGCCGAGGACAACGTCCCTGGCCAGGATTGAAGAGCCTTGGGATATGATATTGATGTTCATTTTTGAGGCGCCGATATCCACCAGGGTGACATTGTCCGCCAAGCCGAAATTAGCCTCAAAGGCATTTTCCAGGGCAAAGGCATCAACATCAACGACAACCGGTTGAAGGCCTGCCGCCCGCAACATATTGAGATATCCGTCTACGACCTCCCGTTTGGCCGCGACCAGCATGACATCCATGCGGTCGTCGGTGGCGGCATTCGTTTTCAGATCCTGGAAATCCAGATAGACGTCTTCAATATCGAACGGGATATATTGCTCCGCTTCTGATTCAATGTGTTTTTCAAGCGCTTCTTCGGACATCGGTGTCAGATTTATCTTTTTGACGATGACGGAGTATCCGGAAATAGAGATAGCTACTTTTTTGTTCTTGATTTTCAGGTTGTTGACCAGAGAGGTGATGACCTTGCCTACGGCCTCCGGATCCTGCAGGGCACCGTCCTCAAGTGAATCTGGGGGGAGCAGGGCACTGCCCAGGGCGACGAGTTTATAGCCGGTGCCTGTTTCCGCCAGTTCACAGATTTTTACGGCATGGGAGCCAATATCAAGGCCGATGGAGATTGTTTGCCTTTTTAGAAAAGGGAGCCGCAAGGATGGCAATTGAAATTTTTCGAAAACGGATTTGCCCATGAGCGTCCCGTATACAAGATTTTCTGGTGACGGACATCCGCAGATCGACATTGGTTGCCGGGCGGAATAATTTTTTACGACGATTGGTGGTTATAATTTTATCTATTTTATTGCATTAGAGACACAAAAAAAACATGGTGTCAAGCTTAAAATAAGAGATAGATTGTGGATTTTTCTCATAAAAATTTTGTAATTGCTCAGGAGTGGCAGGGGGGAAACAAGCTGAAAAATATATAAATACCGGCATGTTGTGGTTTTTATAAATGGCGGCCACTACATCTGTGTATTGTTTTTCAAATAATTCAGGATGATTATGGGCTGGAAGCCGGATAATTTCTTGGCCAGGCGCATTACGCCCCTTGTATTTATTTTGCTCTTCGCTTATTTTGTGGCCACCTTTTCCGGGGGGATGGGCTTGCCGCTGAACGGCACTTATCTTCCCAGAATGAACAGCATTGTAAGACGAGGCGCAAAGGTGATAAAGAAAACTCCCGGCAAGGGCATGGAAAAATCGGTTTTGCGGGAATATGCCGAGGCAATCATTATTGCCTTGCTGCTTGCTTTTTTCATCAGGACTTTTGTGGTGCAAGCGTTCAAGATTCCTTCCGGCTCCATGATTCCTACCTTACTGATTGGCGATCACATTCTAGTCAACAAATTTGGCTATGGCGTGAAAAATCCTCTGAGCGGGTCCACCTGGATCGCCATGGGCGATCCTCAGCGGCATGATGTCATTGTTTTCAAGTATCCGGAAAATCCTTCCCTGGATTATATCAAGCGGGTTGTTGGGGTTGCCGGAGACCGGATTGAAGTTGTACGCAAACAGGTATTTGTCAACGGAGAGCCGTTTGTTGAGCCACATGCCGTGAATCTGGACGAGGAGATTATTCCGTCTACCAGAGACAATATGGGGCCGATAACCGTGCCGCCCGATTCCGTCTTTGTCATGGGGGATAATCGTGACAACAGTCACGACAGCCGATTCTGGGGGTTTGTTGATCTTAAGGCCATCAAGGGGAAGGCCTTTATCCTGTACTGGTCATGGGATAGTACAAATTTTACAGTGCGCTGGAATCGGCTTGGTAAAATAATTTCATAAAAAAGTTCTGGACCAATGGCTGCTGTTTTTTTTATTTTGAACTGATGCGGCGTTAATCCTGATGGTCTCGCAAAAAGGGAAAAAGGTCACAGGTCCGCGACACAAAATCAAATGGCTACGCAGCGGCAACCGTTGAAATCGCGTTTTTTGTGATTTCAACAATCCTCATATTTGCACGGAAAGAATCGTATGAATTCCGAGTATCGATTCAACCACAAACATGTCCTTGGGCTTGCCGATTTTTCCCCGGAAGATATCCAGGCCGTTTTGCAGACCGCGGAATCATTCAAGGAAATATCTTCTCGAGCCATAAAAAAAGTTCCCACCCTCCGCGGCAAAACCATCATCAACTTCTTTTTTGAGCCAAGCACCCGAACCCGCCTTTCTTTTGAGGTTGCCGCAAAGCGCATGAGCGCGGACACCTTTAATATTTCCAACTCAGGCAGCAGTACGGTTAAGGGGGAAACCCTCATTGACACCGCGCGGAATCTTGCCGCCATGAATCCGGACTGCATCATCCTCCGGCATCCTCTCTCAGGCTCGGCCAGACTGCTGGCCGACCATATTAACGCCTCCGTGATCAATGCCGGGGATGGAACCCATGAGCATCCAAGCCAAGGACTCCTTGATCTGATGACGGTCCGGGAAGCCAAGGGCGGGATCGCGGGACTCAAAATCGCCATTATCGGCGATATAGCCCACAGCCGGGTGGCGCATTCAAATATCATTGGTTTTTCCAAGATGGGGGCGTTTGTAACGGTGAGCGGCCCTGCGACCCTGATCCCCCCCGGCATCGAGGAGCTGGGAGCCACGGTCAGCGGGACGGTGATGAAGGCGGTTGAGGGGGCCGACGTGATTATGGCTCTGCGGATCCAGAAAGAGCGGCAGCAGGATCCGTTGTTTCCCTCCCTGCGGGAATATGCGAGATTTTTTGGAGTTTCCCCAAAGGTGATGGACGTAGCCTCGCCCGAAGCGATTATCATGCACCCCGGCCCGATAAACCGGGGAGTTGAGCTCGACCCCAAGCTTGCCGATGGTAGCCGCTCGCTGATACTGGAGCAGGTTACCAACGGGGTGGCGGTGCGGATGGCTTTGCTGTATTTGATAATGGGAGGCGATTAACATGCCCGAACGAATTCTGTTAAAGAATGGGCGCGTGATTGATCCGGTGAACGGAATTGATCAGATTCAAGATGTGTTGATCGGCGATGGCAAAATTAGTGCGGTGGCGCAGCCGGGGACTATTTCCGGGCAGACAGGGGCTCTCATTTATGATCTGGCGGGGAAGTGGGTGGTGCCGGGGCTGATTGACATGCATGTGCACCTGCGGGAACCTGGCCAGGAGTACAAGGAAACCATCGCTACCGGAACCCGCGCCGCTGCGGCCGGGGGATTTACTGCTGTGGCGGCCATGCCTAACACCAAGCCGGTCAATGACAATCAGACCGTGACCTTGTTCATTTTGGCCAAGGCGGCGGAAGCCGGTTTTGCCAGGGTATACCCGGTGGGGGCGATCAGCAGCGGCAGCAGGGGGGAACACCTCGCCGAGTTTGGCGAACTTCGTCAGGCCGGAGCGGTTGCCGTAACCGATGATGGGTTGCCGGTGGGCAACAGTCAGCTCATGCGCCGCGCCCTTGAGTATTCGGGGGACCACGATCTGTTGGTTATTTCCCATGCCGAGGAGCTGTCGCTCAGCCATAGTGGCGCAATGAACGATGGGGCTCTGGCCACCAGGCTCGGGTTGCGGGGAATTCCCCATGTCGCCGAAGAAATCATGGTCTATCGTGATCTGGCTCTGGCGGAATTTACCCGGCGCCCTATCCATATCGCCCATGTGAGTACCAGGGAGTCATTGGCTTTGATCAGGAGGGCAAAGGAAAAAGGGGTGAGCGTTACTGCGGAAACAGCACCGCATTATTTTACCCTCACCGAGATGGCGGTGAACGGCTATAACACCCTGGCGAAAATGAATCCTCCCCTGCGAACCGAGGCGGATGTCGCGGCGGTTAGGGAGGCTTTGCGGGACGGAACCCTTGATGCCATTGCCACGGACCATGCGCCGCATGGCGAGCTTGACAAGGATATGGAGTTTGATCTGGCTGCCAACGGAATAATCGGCCTGGAGACAGCGGTGCCGTTAACCATGCAGCTTGTGCGGGAAAATTATTTTGATGCCCGGAAGATGGTGGAGCTGCTTTCAGTGAATCCGGCACGAATTCTTGGGGTGGCCGGCGGGACGCTTTCCGTGGGAGCCCCGGCGGATATCGCGGTTATTGATCCGGAGAAGAAATTTGTTTTTGCCGAGGAGATTATTCAGTCCAAGAGCAGGAATTCTCCGTTTCTTGGCTGGGAATTGCAGGGGAAGGCGGTGTTGACCATCATGGCCGGCAGGATAACCTGGCGGCAAGAAGGTGATTTCAGCTCTTGATATCCAGCAGACTGCCCAGCATTTCATCCTGAACCTGTACAATTTTCAGGTTTGCCTGAAAAAAGCGGCGGCTTAACATCATGCTGGGCAGCTCTTCGCTCAGCTCCACGTTTGATTTTTCAACCATGGTTTCCCCCAGGGATGTCTGTTCAGGTACCAGCGGCCCGGGGGTCTGGATCTGTTGCGCCACAACCTGTGTGCCCTGTGGTTCCTGTTCTTGAAGGGTAACCCGAGTTTTTTTGTAGCCATCCGTGTTGACGTTGGCCACATTATTGACGTTTGCTTCAATCTTTTTCTGGATGGCGGTCAGGCCGGAAAGTGCAGAATGGATGCCGGAAATCATTGGGGACGCCTCCTGATGTGTAACGTATCTTATATCATATTGCCTTATCGGATTTTTTTATTAAAATCTAAAAAAAACCGCGATTACAAGGGTTTTCTCTCTGCTGATGTCAGATGAGGGGAGTGCCATGCATTTTTATACCGCCCAGGATTGGGGCAGATTTTTCCTCAATCCGCTCTTCCCGGTATTTTTCATCGGGCTGGTCCTGTTGCTCAAGCGGCAACGGACACGTCTGGGCCTGCTACTGCTTTTGCTCTACCTGTATGGTGTCAGCATTCCTTATACTTCACATGTTGTCAAGGCCAAGTGGTCTGTTCCAGACACGGTGAATCGGCAAAAAACCTATGATGTCGCTGTGGTGCCGGGAGGGATGGTTGATTATAAATGGTATGTTAGCCATGCGACGGAAAAAGAAACATTCAGCAGATATCTATCCGGCTACGAGCAGCTGGGGCAGAGTTCGGCACGGATCCTGATGGGGGCTGCCGCAGTAAAGAGCGGTTTGGCCGAGACCTTGCTCCTCAGCAATGTGACCATCAAGGGAGTGAACGAGACCAAGATCATTCGCGATTTTCTGGAAAGGCAGGGGGTTGATCCCCGAAAGATTGCGGAACACGGCAAGGTAAGACATACCCTCGCCGAGGCAAAAAGCGTCAAGGCATACTGCGATAACAATGGCATCAACACGATTCTGCTCATAACCTCGGCCAATCATATGCGGAGGGCAGCGGCACTTTTCCGCAAGCAGGGTCTCAACCCGGATCTGCTTTCGGTGTCCAGGGACAATACCCCCACAACCTGGGTGAGTTTTGTTCCTTCCACCGACGGCCTGCAGGATACCTACTGGATGCTCTATGAGATAGTTGGCTACACCGCCTATCTGATTCAGGACAAACTTTAGCCTGGTTATTCTTCTTCGCCGATCTTTTTTGTATAGCCGCATTCCTTGTTCGGGCAATGCAGCTGCCGGCCCCCTTTTTTCGTCTCCCGCTCGAGAAGATAGACCGAGCCGCACTGCGGACAAGGTTGGTTGATCGGTTTGTCCCAAAGGGCGAAAGTGCATTTGGGATATTGGCTGCAACTGTAAAAAACCTTGCCGCGTTTGGATATCTTTTGGATGAGTTCTCCGGTACACCCTGCTTCCGGACAGGGAACCCCTGTAGTGGTCGCGCGGATGTTCTTGCAGGTAGGATAACCGGAACAGGCGAGAAACTTCCCGTAGCGCCCATTTTTAAAGACCATTGATTTGCCACATTTTTCACAGAGCTCGCCTGATTCGGCGGGCTGTTCTCTCTCCGCGGGGACGATCATGCCCTCGTCGTTTCTGGTAAAATCCTGGGTGTGTTTGCACTCCGGATAGTTCTCGCAGGCCAGAAATTCGCCGTTTTTTCCCCACTTGATCACCATTTTTCCTGCACAGAGCGGGCAGGGGAGCTCGGTGGGGATGGCGGTTTTTTTAACTGATTTCATCTCCTCCCTGGCTGCGTCCAAAGTTTTGCTGAACGGACCGTAAAAATCCCGCAGGACTTTTAGCCACTGGGTGTTGCCGTCCTCGACCTCGTCGAGCTTTTCCTCCATGGAGGCGGTGAATTCTATGTCGAGAATATCCGGGAAATGGGCGACAAGCAGTTCGTTGACCAGCTTGCCAAGGTCGGTGGGCATAAATTTGCGCTGGACGAGGAGGGCGTATTCCTTTTCCTGGATGGTGGAAAGGATCGAGGCATAGGTGGAGGGGCGGCCCACGCCGTTTTCTTCCAAGGCCTTTACCAGGGTTGCTTCAGTATATCGGGGGGGTGGCTGGGTGAAATGTTGTTTTGGCTCAATGGCCAAAAGGGAGACGGTGTCGCCTTTATTCAGGTCCGGCAGGGCGGCATTTTCGCCTTCCGTGCCATCCCCGGGTGAAGCAGCGCTTTCATCCACTGCCTCTTCATACAGGGCCATAAAGCCCGGAAAGCGCATGATGGAGCCCACGGTCTTGAAAACAAAGTCTTGCGCCGCTACCAGAGTAATAGTGGTCTGGTCATATTCTGCCGGGGCCATCTGGCAGGCGAGAAAGCGTTTCCAGATCAGGGAGTAGAGGGCCAGCATGTCCTTTTCCAGAAAGGGCGCGAGTTTTTCCGGGGTGTTGCGCACATCGGTGGGTCGGATGGCCTCATGGGCATCCTGGGCGGATTTGCTGGTTTTGAAGATATTCGGTTTGGCAGGGAGGAACTGTTTTCCAAAGGCGTCGGTGATATATTCCCTGGCCTCGGTCAGGGCGTCGTTGCTGATCCGGGTGGAATCAGTCCGCATGTAGGTAATCAGGCCGGTGGGGCCCTCGGCGCCAAGTTCGATGCCCTCATAAAGTTTCTGGGCCAGGGTCATGGTCTTTTTTGCGGAGAAGCGGAGCTTGCGGTTGGCGTCCATCTGCATGGTGCTGGTGATGAAGGGCGGGCTGGGGTTGCGTTTCTTCTTTTTCTTTTCCAGGCTCTCTACCAGAAAAGAAGCGTCCCGCACTGCTTCGACAATGGCCTGCGCCTCGGCATCGGTGGCGATTTTGTTTTTCTTGAGATCAATCTTCTTGCCGTAGGCCTGGTCGAGCTGGGCGACAAAGGGCGGGGGAGTTTTTCCTTCCAGGGTTGTGTGGATGGACCAATACTCTTCCGAGACAAAAGCCTCGATGGCCTGCTCGCGCTCACAGACCATCCGGACGGCAACGGACTGCACTCTTCCTGCGCTCAAGCCGCGGCGGACCTTGTCCCACAGGAGAGGCGAAATCTGGTAGCCCACCAGACGGTCCAGGATGCGGCGGGTCTGCTGGGCCTCGAAGCGTTGCTGGTTTACCTCGCTCGCCTGGTCGATGGCAGCGAGAATGGCTTTTTTGGTGAGTTCATGGAAGAGCACCCGGCGGATCGGCTTGTGCTTGGATCGTAAAAATTCGGCGATATGGTGGGCAATGGCCTCCCCTTCGCGGTCCGGATCCGGAGCCAGATATATCTGGTCCGCCTTTTCCGCTGCGCTTTTCAGGTCGCTGATGATCTTTCCCTTGCCTCGGATGGTGACGTATTGGGGGGCGAAATCATTGGCAATGTCGACGCCCAGGGTTTTCACCGGCAGATCGATGATATGACCAACCGAAGCCTTGACGGTAAAGTTTTTGCCGAGATATTTCTGCAAGGTGCGGGCCTTGGCCGGAGATTCAACAATGATAAGCGATTGTGACATAGTATCCTGGGGGATTCATTTTTGGTAAGCGGGCGCAGCTGCGACTCTTTCTCTGGGGGCCTTATACACTGGACGAATGTGGTTCTGCAAGTCTTTGGTAATGATTGCCCGGTAAAGATGCCACCAATCCCCGGAGTTCCAGGTGAAGCAGGATCTCGATTATCCGGTGGGGCGGCAGTTCAGCCGCCTGGATAAGCTCTTCGATGTTTCTGGGGTAGACCTCAAGAAGGGCGAAGATTTTCCCCTCTTCCGGAAGCATCGGCACTGCTTGCACCCTTGCCTCCAAAGGAGAGGAAATGGTCGTCAGGGCCAGTTCCTCCAGGATATCGGCGGTGCTGTGTACGAGCTTTGCTCCTTCCTGAATAAGGCGGTGGCAGCCTTCGCTTTTTGGGGAATCGATTCTGCCGGGAATGGCGAAAACATCCCTGCCCTGTTCCAGCGCCTGGTGCGCGGTGATCAATGTGCCGGAATGGTGGGCGGCTTCCACGACCACAGTCCCTAGGGACAGACCGCTGATAATCCGGTTTCTGGCGGGAAAACGGAAACCCTCCGGCTGGGTTCCCAAGGGGCTTTCGCTGATTATCGCGCCATGCGCGGCTATCTGCTCATGGAGTTTCCGGTTCTGGCTTGGGTAGACAATATCCAGGCCGCAGCCCATGACCGCGATGGTTTTGCCTCCTGCCGCCAACGCTCCCCGGTGGGCGGCGGTGTCTATTCCCAGGGCAAAGCCGCTGGTGATTACAAGATCGTGGCGGGCCAGTTCTGCAGCCAATCGCCCAGCCACCTGTAGACCATACGAGGAAGCGGCTCGGGCCCCGACCATGGCGATGCCCGGTGTGCTGAGGAGTTGTGGTGAGCCCAAGACATGGAGAATCACCGGGGGGTCGTTTATTTCCTTGAGCAGGGGAGGGAAGAGGGGATCGTCCCAGCAGAGAATGATTGTGCCGGCTTTTTCCGCTAGATGAAGCTCCCTGTCTGCTGCTGCGCTGGCTATCGACCTCTGGTCACACAGGGCGGCCAGACTGTCTTTGCGCAAGAAAGGACACTCCTCAAGCCCCTTGCGGCTGGCCGCAAGAATCTGCCGGGCGGAGCCGAAGCGCTCGACAAGTTTTTTGAGGGTGGCGGGGCCAAGCCCTGGGGTAAAGGCAAGGGAGAGCCATTGTTGTCTGGTGTCCATATCAACAAGAAGACCGCAGGGAATTTATGGGCCGTTAAGAAATGATTTGTTCTTTTTATCCATTTCTTTACGGCCCCTTATGCCGTTCACGAAGCTAAAAAAGTATGAGTTATTTATTTACGACGGCTTAAGGCCGGCTAATCATTATAAAAGGCAAAAAGAAGATTGCGCCGGGTGGGGTGCTTGAGTTTTTTCAGCGCCTTGGCTTCGATCTGGCGGATCCGCTCCCTGGTTACGGCGAAGTTGTCGCCAACCTCCTCCAGGGTCAGGTCAACCGAGTTGTCGATGCCGAAACGCATGCGCAGGACCAGCTCTTCCCGGGGTGAAAGAGTGTGCAGGACATTGCGGAGATTTTCCCGCAGGCTTTCCATGGCGGTGGCATCCTCCGGCGAGAGGGAATCCGCGTCTTCGATGAAGTCGGAAAGATAGCTGTCCTCGTTGTTGCCGATCGGGGTGTCCAGGGAGAGGGGCTCCTTGGCGATTTTCATGATATTCTTGACCTTGTTCAAGTCGACATCGAGCCGTTCGGCCATTTCCTCTGGGGTGGGTTCCCGGCCTGTTTCCCGCAAGAAATCCTTGGCGCCCTTGAGAAGACGGTTAATGGTGTCGATCATGTGCACGGGGATACGGATGGTGCGGCCCTGATCGGCAATGGCCCTGGTGATGGCCTGTCTGATCCACCAGGTGGCATAGGTGCTGAATTTGTAGC
>JBAYTO010000053.1:0-11273 GCA_041675585.1 Desulfurivibrionaceae bacterium | reverse complement strand
GCGGCACAATTTGATAATAGAAAATTTAAACCTTATTGAGCTCACCCAAAGACAAAACCAGGAACTCCTTGAGCTGAACAATAATTTAGAACAAAAAGTTGCCCTGCGAACTAAAAAAATCGAAGAAAGTGAGGCCCAATTAAAAGAAGCCCTGGAGGGGATTATTCATGCCGTTGCCTTGACAGTCGAAACAAGAGATCCATATACGGCGGGGCATCAAGAGCGGGTCGCAGAACTGGCTTGCGCTATCGCCAAAGAGATGGGGCTCAGTCAAAATCAGACAGAAGGTGTTCGGCTGGCCGGGGTGATTCATGATTTAGGTAAAATTTATGTTCCTGCGGAAATCTTAAACAGACCGGGAAAACTGACCAGAATAGAAAGAGAATTAATCCATGTCCACCCCCAGGTTGGCTACGATATTTTGAAGGATATTTCCTTCCCCTGGCCTATTGCAGAGATCGTTTATCAGCACCATGAAAGAATGAACGGCGAAGGCTATCCTCGCAGGCTTCCGGGGGAAGACATTATTCTGGAAGCACGAATTATCGCTGTGGCTGATGTCGTGGAAGCCATGTCGTCCCATCGCCCTTACCGGCCGGCGCCTGGCATTGACTTGGCACTCAATGAGATTGCTCAGAACAAGGACGTTCTTTATGATTCAAAGGTGGTAAACGCGTGCTTGAGCCTTTTTGAAGGGAAAAAAGTTACCCTCCAGGGGTGGATGGGATAACGGGAATAAAAAGTCATTTTTGTCATTCTGCAGGATGCAGGGAAAAAACATAAAACACCCTCATGAAAGCGCTATCAACCGCAAATAATTTACAACTTTCTTGGTCTCAACCTTCGGCGCTTGAGCGGCATTTTGAGTTACATTCAGATAATATTTTATTAGGTAATCTTCACTTTGAAACAGCTTCGACAGCTCATGGTACGCTGCTAACCCCAGGTTCGGCAGCAGAATGCTGGACTTTTAAAGGGACGAGGTTTTCCCTGAAACCCCGTGTAACAATCAGGAAGGATGGGACCAATGACGATCTGGCAGTCTATCGGCCTAAATTTTGGGACGGTGGCTGGGTCGAATTTGTCAACGGACCCAGATTCCACTGGAAATCAACCAGCTTCTGGGGAACAGAATGGGGCTTTTCCAATACGCAGGAGGAATTGCTGTTTGTGCTGAAGCCAAAGCTATTTGATTTGTTGAAAGTTCAGTCTGCAGTTGAGATCGGAACAAAATGGCATGATTTAGATGAACTGCCGTTGTTACTGATGCTGGGTTGGTACTTGAAGGTTCGTGACAGTTATGACACAAGGTGAGCATGATAAACCAGCCGAACAAGTCAGCGTGAGTCGCTAACAAGTCAACAAACAAACCGTACCGGAATTACCTGCGTTTAAAAAGGTGGCCTGTCACTCGGCTGGCCGGCTATTTAACGTTAGCGCACACAGGAGTGCCATGGAATACCTCGCCGGAATTGTGCTTGCTTTAGCTGTCTCATTGTCGGCGACCTTTGTCGGTCTGGATCGAGACAGAGCTTTCTATCCAACGGTGCTTGCGGTTATTGCGTCCTACTATGGCCTGTTCGCAGTCGTCGGAGAGTCGGCATCGGCTCTCATCGTCGAATCGTTGGCAATGGCCGTATTCCTTGCGGCAACTGTTCTCGGGTATAGGCGCAATCTGTGGCTGGTTGTTGCGGCGCTGTTCGCTCATGGTGTCTTCGATTTTTTTCACGGGCATGTCATTGCCAATCCGGGTGTGCCGGCATGGTGGCCGATGTTCTGTCTTGCCTACGACGTAACGGCTGCCGCCTATTTAACTTGGCTCATCAATGAATCGAAGCTCGCCGCACGCGCAACACATGTTCGCTAACGCTTTAGAAGTCATGCTCTTCGCGAGGGAAACGAAGCAATCTAGGTAGTTTTTGCTGGGCATGGATGTCCCCCAATATCTGGATTGCAAATTGCCAATGCAGATTACTGCTTTGCAAGCAGAGCGGAGCAGTTTGCCGGCAGCGGCGAAGGGTGGGCCGGCAACAGGCTTTCAGCGCGGAGTGACGAGGAGGGAAAGGGCCGCATCGCTCACCATTTCCGGGGTTATCTCCCGAAGGCAGGCGGCCTGACGCGGGCAGCGTGGGGTGGAGCCAAAGCTGGTGCAGGGCGAGCAGGAGAGATTGCGGTTAAGCACCCTGTGAGCCAGGCCGCGCGGGGCCCATTTTTTGGCGATGCCGGGGCCGAAGAAGGAGACCGTTGGGATGCCGAGGCCAACCCCGAGGTGAAGCACCCCGGAGTCGCCACTGATCAGCAGGGCCGACTGTGCAAGGATGGCAGCGGTCTCTGCCAGCGTGGTCTGGCCGGCGAGATTGAGGCCGCCGGCGTTACTGATTGCCGAGCCGGTTGCGGCGTCTTCCCGGCCTCCGACCACCACTATTCCAAAGCCTTGCGCGGCAAGACGGACCGCTATCCTGCTAAAATTCTCGGTATCCCAGCGGCGTTCCTGGATGCTGGCTCCGGGGAAGATGGTGAGGAAGGGACGACCCGCTAGGGGAGCGAGTAGTTGCTTTGCCCGATTGCCGGCTGCGGTGGGAACGGACAGAAATACGGCAGCCATGGGGGGCGGCGGAGTGATGCCGAGCGGGGCCAGCAGATGGAAGAAGCTGTCTGCCTCGTAGTCGTCGTGGGAATAGGGGATGGCATGGTGGAAAAGGCGAGCCCGTTGGTTGGTGCCATAGCCGATGATGGTGCCAGCCCCGGTCAGCCGCGCCACCACCGCGGAGAGGTAGTGGCACTGCTCGGTGTCGATGACGACCTCTGGTTTTAAGCGGAAGGCGGTCAGGAACTCGCCCGGCACATCATAGCGCAGCACTTGAGCAACGTCGGGGATCAGGGCAAAGACCCCGGCGTTTCGTTTTTCCGCCAGCACGGTGATGGCCGCCGCAGGGAATCTCTCCTGTAACGCGGCAATGGCCGGGGCCAGCAACACCGCGTCGCCGATGCCGCCAGGGCGGATGAGCAGGATCCGGCGCAGGCCTGCAAGCCTGCCGGGCCCGGCAGGCCGCGGTAAAAGGCGGCATAAAAGGCCGCCGCAAAGAGCGTCCATGGTTTTGAGCAGTTCGATCTGATTCAACCGGTTTTCACCCAAGGCAAGTTATGTCAGCAGCCATTTCCAGGCGGGAACCACGCTGATGCCTCCCTCAAGAAGCGCCTCGTCATCCCAGGTAACGATGGTCCCGGAAGCGAGGGATAATTCCTGCATGGCGTTTTGTAACCCTTTCAGTTCCCGGTTGAAGGTGTGCTGATCCGTCATGTCCCAGCAGGCCTGAATCAGGAATACCTCCCCGGTTGACTTGTGCCGCGCCAGAAAATCAGCTTCCCCGCCGTTCCGGGTGGTTACATATTCCAACTCATAGCCCTTCCGGCGCAGGTGCATGAACACCAGGTTTTCGAGCAAGGGTCCATTGTTGGCGGGCTTGCGAAAGGTCATAGCGCCAAGAAGGCCGGTATCCACCGTGTAGATCTTGGCCGGGTTCAGCATGCGCGCCTTCTCGGAATGGCTGTGGATGGGCACCCGGTAGAGCAGATAGGCGTCGGTCAGATGATCAAGGTACTCATAAAGGCTGTTTTTGGTGCATTTTACCGCCATGCTTTTCATGGTGTTGTAGAATTTGTTGACGCTGAATTTGCCGCCCGGGGCATGCATGATATGGTTGGCCAGGTGTCTTAAGGCAACAACATTGCCGACCTGATGGCGTTCGATGACATCTTTGAGGATTACCGAGCCGAGGTAGCCCTGCAACACCGCCACCCTGAGATCGCGCTCCAGATTCAGCACCTCGGGGAAGCCGCCTATCTCCAGATAATCGGCCATTGCCTTGCGAAGCGTGGCCGAGGTCCTGGAACCGAAATTCTCCGGCGGTTTTGCAAAAAGACTCTTGGCCTTGAGGAACTCCTTGAAACTGAAGGGAAATATTTCCGTTGCCAGCGACCGGCCGCGCAGACTGGTGGCGATTTCGCTGCTCAACAGTTTGGAGGATGAGCCGGTGAGGAAAATTCTGGCTTTCTCCGTGTCGAGCAGACGCCGGATGAACATTTCCCACTGGTCTATCCGCTGAAGCTCGTCAAAGAAGAAATAACACTCCAGATCTTTGTTGTTCGGGAATTTGCCGTAATAGACATCGAGGATGGACTGGAAGTCCTGAACCTTGAAATTGAAAAGCCTTTCATCTTCAAAATTGAAATAGAGAATCTGTTGCCGGTTTACGCCGGAATCGAGGAGGCCCTTCATTTTCTGATAGCAGAAAAAGGTTTTTCCGGTGCGCCGCATGCCGATGGCAACATCCGCCTTGCCTGGTATCCCAGGAAAATCGGCGTCCCTGGTCACCAGCTCCGGGAGCTCCCGCTCCTGAAAATCATCGATGAGTTTTGCCAGTATGCTCTTCATGTCGCATGTATTATACTTTTTTCTGCTACAAAACAATCATTTTTTATCTCTTTTTTAAAGATACTAAAGAGGGAGCGCTCCATTTTGTTTGGGATTTACCAGTGGCCCATTCAGTACCGGCTTATTCCTCCAAAGGGGAGGGTCTCAGGATCATGGATATATTGTCACTCTGGCCAATCAAAAAACCAAAACACACCAAGGGGGCGAACAGGAACATAGCCAGCGGGATTTTTTTGAGCAACCTTCCCAGGCGAGGATATTTTCGCCTGAAACTATCCGGGTACCAGAGGGGTGAGGGGGTTTGCCACGATTTTACCACGTTAAAACCGCAGACTTCTGTCAATTTGGCAAGAGAACGCGGATTGAAAAAATTGCAGTGCCATGGCAACACCCAGGTCCAGGCTGTATCGAAAATCCTTCGGCCAATGCAATCAATGTTAGGGAGAACCACCAGTACTAACCCGCCCGGATTCAGATGCTTCTTCAGATTTTTCAGCGTTGCCGCAGGATTTTCAAGGTGTTCAACGACATGCCTGATGATAATGAGATCGAAGCATTCCTCTGATGCTAACTCCTCGGCGTAGCAGCAATGCACTTGAATCCCCCGGTTACGGGCGAAAATCGCCCGTTCCGCGGATGGCTCGAGACCGGTCACAATCGTCCCCGAATCGGCCCATATTTTCGCGATCCAGCCTGTCCCGCAACCAACATCCAGCATGCTGAAGGCCTTGCGCCCCAACAATTTTCGTACTTTCCTGATCTCCGGCTGGATGACCAGACTATTATGGAGACGTTGGAGTAGAGCGCTATGAAACATCTCTGCATCGCCAATGGATTTCATCTGCCGTTCGCTCATGTCGGCAAGGGGAAGTGGCCGGAGAAACTCCAGGGTACAGGACGGGCAGTGATAGATATGCGCCTCGGTATTTTGGGTCTGGTAACGATAACGAGCGGAACTGGTTTTTTCTCCGCAGGCAGGACAAAGCACCGATGGCCCGGGGTGATTAATCCTTTCAAGATTTGTTTTTACTCTTGGCATAGGATGCCCACCGCGCCTTTTGGTCATTTGTGTTTTTCAAAGTTTATGAGCGAGAGAATAAAAAGCAGGTTGATCGCAAGCATGTTGATCGTCCCCAACAGCGACGAAAACAAGAGGCCGGCTTTCACCTGGTTCAGCAGGGGAAAGATGAAGAAGGCTATCGTCTGAAACTCCACTATGGTGAATGGATACAGGATCTTGCCGCGGAATTTTTCTTTTAGGCGCATTCTGCCGACCGCAGCATAAACCCCTTTGACTATTGCGTCCTTCTTGTCGCCAGAGGCCTTCTGGGTTAACTCGTAAAAAAGCGGCTGGGCCATAAAGATGAAGATAAACCATGCCTCGATAAAGAGGAGTTCGACATCTCCATATTTATGATACTGGCCGATGACCAGCGCGAAGGAGAGCAAGATGCCCTTCCAGGTGTCAAAGTAGGGGTCGATGAATGCGCCCAGGCGGGACTTGAGATTCTTGAGGCGGGCGAGCGTGCCGTCCATTGCATCAAGAGCGAAAGAAAGCTGATACAGCATGCCCCCGATGACCAGATGGATATGATCCCCAAGAAGGAAAAAAGGGGCCGCACCAATGGCGACAAGAAAAGACAGGATCGTCAAGTGGTTGGGGGTCAGGCTGGTCTTGTTCGCGATTTCAAGCAGGAGTCGGTCCGAAAGGGGATGGATGACCCATTTTGACCAGTTGCCGACCGGTTCAGTGTTCGCTCTCACATCACTCAGGGTGAACATTCTGCCTCCTCTTTCGGTAAAAGAAAAAACACTGGGTCACCGGGAAATCGGTTTTCCGCAATCGCCAGTGCTTGAGTTTGGTTAACGCAGGTATTTTCAGCAGGACGGGGTCCAGCCGCCACTGGATTTCATAGAGCATCTTCATGAGGTATCCGGCGCCTCTTGTTTTCTTGAGGAATTTCGGAAGCAAATAAAGATAGACCGGGACAGGGAAAAGATAAGAGTGGGTTTCGAGAGTCTTTTCAAGGACAAAGTCTTCCTCTAAAAGGGAAGCAAGGTGCGATGGGGTTCTGTAGAAAGCAGTATACTCTTCATTACCTATTTTCGTATCTGTCCTTAGGATATCTTCATTCAGGCTCACACTCTCCCGCAAAACAAGAAGGCCGCCCTCCTTCAGCATCGCCGAGCATCTTTTAATAGTCTTTTTCACATCAGCATCATTCATATAGCTGAATACTCCACCGACATGGATGATATCCATTTTTTCGGGGGGCTGGAATGCGGCAGTCGCTTCCTGCCTGAATTCAATATTAGTAATAGCGTTACGCCTTGCTTCAGCATTGGCTATTTCCAGCAGTGGGCCCGATATATCGCTCGCAAATACTCTTTTGCACCTCTTGGCAAACTCTATCGCCCACCTCCCGGTCCCGCAACCGAGGTCGGCTATTGAGGCGTCCGCCCCTATCGCCACACACTTGAACAAGAGGTTTTTTTCCGTTTTGTCCCTGTAATGGGCGTGTCCGGGTATTTCAAAGGGAAGTGTCGTTATAAGCGACGGGGCTTCTTTGGAAAGCAGAGGACATTTATCCCAGAAGCGTGCGATCTTTTCGTAATCAATTTCATTCATGGGAAAACAACCCCTCGGCATAGTGCAGGTCGTTGATAGTGTCTATTTCGGCCCATTTCATACCCTCGATGCCGCAGATCGAGATGTCAAGTTTATCAATATATTTTGAGAAGACGAGATCGTAATAAATATTTTTGTTTCCGCTGCCGACCTCCTCATCGAGAAGCCTCGACAGCAGCTTTCCGGTATCTCGGCAAACCTTGAGGATGCCCACTGATTTGAACATCTGCTCCGTGTAATCCTTAAGCTCTTCCCTGACGATTTGCAGCGATACGACCCGGTTCCCCTCGCCTGTCATAAGCAGACATCCGTCCATTCCTTTCCTGAATCTGTCGACCATCCACAAAGACCGGCCAGGATCCTGCACGAGCTTTGAGAATGCGGATTCATCGAAGGCGACATCGCCTTCAATAATGTATGCACCCTGCTCAAGATATTCCCTGGCAAGCCAGAGAGAAACGATATTGTTGGTCGTCCTGTAATCGGGGCTCTCAACATAGACAATCTCTGTTGCGCCATGCCCCCTCGTTTCCAGGGCCTGCCTTATCTTGTCACCCTGAAATCCTATAACCACGACGATGGTCTTTACGCCGTTGCTGGTGAGCGTTGTGATACATCTTTCCAGGAGAGATAGGCCATTGAGCGGGATAAGGCATTTGGGCAGGTCGCCGGTCAACGGGTTGAGGCGAACCCCCATTCCCGCAGCAAGAATAATAGCAATCGACGGATTCATTTTTCCTCCAGGCAGTGTTAAGCATCATCGCAAATTTAAATACTCGGTCATCGGAAATTTTTTGTACATATAGCTGCCGATGAACAGAAAGTAGATCGGCAGGCAAAACAATAAGGGAGTGGCCAAGACTTTGAGCGCAACCAATGGCAGAAGCATGACGGCCGCTTGCTTGGCCATGCTGAACGAGAAAATGGGGAATCGGATCCTTGAAAAGATCACTATGTAGGCGATTTTCAAGCCGGCATACGTAACGGCAGTAGCTATGGCGGCGCCGAGGATGCCGTGGCGGGGAATCAGATAGAGATTGAGGATCATGTTCGCCACTGCACAGAAGAGGGAGACGAGGAAATTAATTTTTTGGTGTCCCAAATATGCAAGGGTCAGCCCATAAGGAGGGCCGTAATAAAACAGATAACCTAGGCCTAGAACGAAGAGGGGGGCGGCTGCCCTTTCGAATTGCCCTCCGTAGAGAGTAAAGACTACCTCCCTGCTGAAAAATATCACCACGAGAATGATCGGCCACACGAGCATCAGAGTAAGCTCACTCATCCTGGTAATGAGCCGTTTACCTTGATCCGGGTCGGTAAAGTATTTGCGGATTATGAAGGGAAAGGAGGTGTTGAGCATGACGTCGGCAAGCATTGCCGAGATTGCCAGGATCTTGACCGCAGCCTGATAATAGCCGACCTCAGAGGCAGGCAGGTATTTTGAGATGATGACTGTGTCTACCTGCACGTAGAACCAGGATGTTAAGGTATAAAGAAGAAAATATTTCGACTCCGACAGTAAGTACCCCCATAATTCGGTCTCGAATCTAAAGCGGAAGTAAACCGTCTTTTTCAGCATATAAAAGTTGAAAATCATGGATAGTGCATGAACAGACACCCATGCCAAAACGACGCCCTGGGTCGAAACTTTTCCGAGGCAGAGCCACAGGATGAGGAGTCCGGCAACCATGGCGTTAAAGGCATTGCTCAGCAACTCTTTGTCCATCCGTCCTATCGCCCTGAAAGTAAAGGCTGCGAGGCTATTAATGCTGAAGGGCAGAAGCGAGAGGCCGAAAACGAGCGAAAGTCGCACTATCTGGCCCGGGTATCCGAAACTCAGCACGAACAATTGCATCAAAAGATACGCGCACAAAAAAAGCAGAACCTTCAGCGGGATTATGTTGTTGAGGTATTTCCCGATAATTGCGCTATTTTTTGATGCCTCCCTCAGGTAGATGGTATTGATGCCGGAATCGGCGAGAAGAAGGAAGAAGCCCTGGATTGTCGCAAGCAGAAAAAATTCACCGAAAAAATGGACGCCGATCCTCCTCGCAATGATGAGGGCAATCCCGAAATTTATTGCATAGGTGAGCGCCTGGGAGAGTACCAGATAGAGATAATTCTTGATGAACCTTGAGGAATCGGCGCTACCCATGGAGAATTCTCTGGCAGGATTTTGAGAGCGCGCAATCATGGCCTGGCATCCTTACCGGTACGACCGTGCCAGTAATCGATGTAGCCCTGTAACGCCCCGCGCATGGCAGGAAATCGGCGGCATAACATCTGCACGCCAAACCAGCCCGGAATCAACAGCCCGAACTGGGTGAGGAGAAACAGGGCCCACCTCCATCCTTTTAACCGATTTTCAAAAAACAGCATCCGGTTTCTGTGGAAATAGTACTGGTTCCGGGCGGAATAGAGCCCGCCGATGGAAGCGCTTACCTTGTGGTATATGACCGTGTCGCAATCGACGAGCAGGTCGTAACCCGCCTCCGCCACCCGGCAGGAGAGGTCGATGTCCTCCACGTTCAAAAAGAAGCGGTCGTCGAACAGGCCGACTGTTTGCAGCACCGGGCAGGGAATCAGCATGAGGCAGCCGGTGACGAAATCGGTGGTGGCGACACCCTGGCAGGCGGTGTGGCGGTGATAAAAGGCGCCTTTGCGGGCGTTGATCTTGCCTCCTCCGAACCAGATGCCTTTAGGTTGATCGAAGTAGCGGATGGTGCAGCCGATGATGCCCGGCCGGGCGGCCTTGGCAGCGATTGCCACCAGGCGGCCGAGGAAACCCGGGGTGACCACGGTGTCGTTGTTGAGCAGCAGGACGAAGTCGGCCCCGGTGCGGATGGCGTACGCCATGCCGAGGTTGTTGGCCTTCCCGAAGCCCAGGTTATCCGGCAGGGTGACCAGAGTGAGGGGATGTCCGGTGGGGGCGGGGAGGCCGTTTAAGGTCGGCAGGACCAGGAGCGATACCGCGTTCTCGGTGGCCCAGGCGGTGATCTTCGTTACCGAGTCGTCGGTGGAGCCGTTGTCGAGGAGGACGATTTCGGCGCATTCCGCTTGGCCGCGCAGGGAGTCGAGGCAGGCCAGCGTCTTGGCCGGGGCGTTCCAGTTGACCATGATGATGACAATCCGGTTGTTATGCATCGGCGCTAGCATCGGAGAAAGCTGGAAAAATCGGCAAGATTGCCTCGCATATCGCTTTTGGCAACAAGTTGGCAGGCCTGGGTGGTGAGGCGTTGGGATAATTCGGCATCGGCAATGAGGCTCCTTGCCCCCTCCGTCAGCCCCTGGATATCGTCGATATCATAAACGAGGGCATTCGTCTGATGCTCGAGGCCAGGCACGGCTTTGGTGGTCACCACTGCACAGCCGCAGGCCATGGCTTCCAACGGCATAAGGGGCATGCCTTCATGGCGGGAGGGATAAAGGAAGATATCGGCACTGCTCATGATTTGCCGCAGTTGTCCTTCCTCCACATAGCCGAAGTCGCGATGCTCGATCTCCCCGAATATGCCCGAGGTTTGTTCGCCGACAGTCCAGACGACGATATTGGCCGGCCCTTCTGTGGTCAGGGTCCGCACCACCTGACAGGCAAGATCGAATCCCTTGCGGTGATCGGTTCTGGCATGGAGGAGTAGGGCCTTTTTGCCTTTTTTGCTCGCGACAAGTTCCGCATCCGGTTCCCGGTAAAAGACTGTCTGGTCAATGCCGTTGCGGATTACCTGAACGGTGTTTCCGGTTAACTTTTGGAGTTCCCCGGCAAGGGACTCGGCTACCGCAATCGTGGGAATTTTTCTCTTGCCCACCCCCAGGCGCAGCAGGAAACGCATCAAGCCGATCAGCAAAGGCGAGGTGTAATAGCTGGTATCGAGATCCTGGGCGAAATAAACAAGACGGCGGTTCCGCAAGGAAAGCGCCACGGCAAGAGGAATGATATCCGCCACAAGGAGAGCGTCACCACCAAAGTTGTGGAGCAGAGCGAAGAGGATCGTCCCAATTTTCCCCGGCCACGGAATCTGCCGGCGGTGGAGCTTGGCGCTGAGGGGAAATACCGAGGCGCTGGTATTACAATAAAGGGTGACATGGTGTCCCGCTTCCGCCAGGCCATTGGCATAGAAGAGGAACATCTTGTCCCCGCCGCGGCTCAGGAGCGCGTGTCGATAGAAAATGATTTTCATATCCGTGTCACGGGTCGATGTTTGAGATTAG
>JBAYTO010000052.1:0-12514 GCA_041675585.1 Desulfurivibrionaceae bacterium | reverse complement strand
TTGTAGCCGCCTCTGGTGTCGAGAAAAACGATCTTCAAATACTGACGACTCAACATAGAGCCATGTCACAAGATGCATGCATTGCGTTACTAGAGAAACTCCGACCTCACGTTCCGGCACCTTTATGGAACGGCGTCCTTACAGCGTCTTTGACTACGGATGTCGATAGCAGACCTATCAGCGTTGTAACTGTCGACGCAGCCAAAGCGAATGCCCTCTACTACCTCACAAGCCTATCAACCAAAGACGACAGCAGTAGTCAGATGGTCGAACAAACGTTCCAAAGCCTTTGGAACCTCCATCCCACGTCTAGGTAGCGCAGTGCAGCCTAACCCATCATTCCAGGGGACGAGCCGCGATAAAATCGCGTCGCGCCCCTGAATTCAGACGTTATGCCTAAACAATCTGATCCGCACGAGTTGGCGGTCCCTCTATTCGGGGTACTACGAGCCATTGGGTTTGGGGAACACGAAAACCCCCATCACTTCAATACGGGCACGCTGTTTTGGTCTCTCACACGGTTATTCGGCTATTATGAGCGAATCATGGGCACACTCTCCCTGCCATTTTTGGAGAGGCCGTTTTTGGAGGCGGATATCGAGAGTTTCATTATTCGCTTCCGCATTGTTCTCAACGATATTGCATTCGTCCTGTGGCAACTCCTTCCCAGCAACACCCGTGGACTGAAAGGGCCGCGAGGAGCGACCCACCCGAGGAACAGAGAGGTATCGATCATTGCCGTCGCTGACTTCCTAGAGAAGAACAAATCGAAGTACCCTGAGTTGGCTACTGCTCTTGCGAAGGCGCGGCCATGGATGGATCGCCTAAGAAATGACAGGGACAACGTTGTTCATTACAAGTCAAAAGCCTTGGTGTTCGACGTTGATCCCCCTTCGTTTGCTCTAATCAATGCAGCCGGAACGGAGCGCTCTGAACCAACGCCTGAAGGAGGATCGCGCCCCTACTATTGGAGTCAATTCCTGCCTTCGTCAATGGCCAACTTCTGTCCTTACACAGTTTTATGCATAGTGATTTGGCTCTTGCCATAGGTGCTCATGCCAATCGCGCTAGTCTCAAGCAAGTGCCGGTGGGCTGGAATGAACGAATGAGCTGCGTCGGTACAAAGAGATTCAGGGAAGCAAATGACATTGAGGCATAACCCTGCGTTCGAGGCGACCTGCGCGAAAAGCCGCGCAGTCGCCTCAGCTCCACGTTGGGCTAGAAGAGTAGATGAAATAGCGATTACAAAATGAGAGGATCACGACATGGCTAGATGCACAGCACCAGTAAATGGACATCGCACAGCGAGCGGGGCAGCGGCCTGCCCTGCATGCGGTGGCCGCTATGGCCGCTACAGCGGCTACAGCAGCTACGGGTCGTACTCGTCCCCGTCCTACTCCTCGGCGGGGAGCAGCGGAGGCGGTCGGAGCAGTAGCGGCGGGTCCGGCAGCAGCGTGCGGCCGAGATGGTCGCGAGCTGGATCGTCCGTGACGTACACGCCTGCCGAGGTGCGGGCTCTCACGCCGGTCCGCGACAGCGTCGAAAAGCGAACACCCCTGCCTGACCCTCGGGACGTCTTTCTCTGCCACGCGTGGGACGACCGGAGCGGGGCCGCCAAGGAACTGCACGATCTGCTCGAGTCACTCGGTGTCTCGGAAGACCATGGGGTCGTGTTTGCCTTTCTGCCATTCTCTGGAGTGATAAAAAAGAAGGGCTTTGCGGACTGTGCAGGGGAAATGGATCCGAGACATGATGCCCTGGGGAAAGTAGAACAATTGGGATCAGGCCACGTTTTATGAAAACACCCATCTTCAAATACACATCTTACCGATACACCTCGTCATGGCTGCCGACATCAAGCAGGATGATCTCCTGATTCGTAATCAGTAGGGTCAGTGTGAGGCGGTAGCTGGAGGTGATGCTGATTGCCTGCACACCTTTTAGCTTGCCGCCAAGGTGGTGGTACCGGAGGTGAGGTTGAAAGGGATCGCGCTCCAGATCACCGAGAATTGCCGCGAACTTTTCCTGTAATTCCGGATGTTGCTTGAGAAATTTTCCGGCCGTTCGGGTGAAGCCGGAGGTCCAGACGAGGGTGTACATCCTCAACCTTCCATGCCCAACTCTTTAAGCAGCTCCGCCGCTGTGCCCCGTTGCACCCGCCCGGCGCGCAGGTCTTCCAGCGAGGCCAGCACCCGTGCGGTGTACGCCTCGTCTTCAGCCTGCAGTAATGCCTGATAACGATCCTCGGAAAGCACCACATATTGCGGCTGATTGTTTCGAATCACATGGATATCGCCTTTGGCAATGCAATCATCCACCGCGGCAATACCGCGCCGTTTGATTTCCTGAGCAGGGATGGTATTCATTTCAAACTCCTTTTGGTACTTGTTTGAGTACCAAAATACCATATCAGGCAGGGAAAGGCAACTCGTCTTGTAATAGAATAGAATAGAATAGAATAGAATAGAATAGGGGCATCCATGACGAGTTAAATTAGGGAGACCATGAGGACCATGGGGTCGCGTTTGCCTTTCTGCCATTCTCTGGGGTGGCAAGGGGACGGAGGTAAGATATAAACTTGAGATGGCGTTGAAAATTCGTTTTCTGACCAAAAACCCGACCACCTGCAACTGATGATCCAACTCGGCCGCTTTGACGAACTTGGGCTCCTGGATGATCAATGTCCACCGCTACCTGCCCCTATATGCCCGTGGTTTTCCCTTTTTTTAGCAGCCTGGTGATTGGCGACGCTACTGCCCGTCCGAAAACGGCCCTTGGTTCCAGTGCAAGGCCGTTTTCGGATGGGCACTACGCTAAGGGACATTTCTTGGCAGGTCCATGCTGTCATGGATAAGCCGCAGAATCTCTATGACTTGATTATCCGCAAGGCGAAATACAATGAAGTGACGGCCCTTGCGCCCTTGCCTGGCGACATGCAGGGTCCGGATACCCTCTCCGATTTCATCCCGTTTTCTCACCTCCGGAATCTCCGGGCCTTCGCTCAGTGCGGTCAAGGCGAGCGTCAGGGTCTCGGCGTAGTTCTCGGCTTGTCGTGGGCCGAAATTGGCAGCCGTCCATGCCATAATTTCAAAAAAATCCCGGCTGGCCCGCTCGGCGAGGTAAATTCGCCAACAATTACGCATGCGGCCCGATGGCCTGTTTCGCCAAGATGTTGAGATGATCGGCGAGAGCGTTCGGAGTTGCGAAAGCCTGCAAGCGGCCGGCCTCGATATCGGCAATGCCGATTCGGGCCGCATCCTTAAGCGCAAGCAGACGCGCCTTCTCCTCCGCTTCGCGGCGCTCGACAAGACGCAATCCTTCGCGTAGCACCTCACTGGCGTTCTGGTACCGGCCTGAAGTCACGAGTTGTTCCACAAAAGCGGCCTGATGGTCGGTCAAGACAACATTACGAGTCGGCATGGCTTATCCTCCGGAATGATTTTCTATGGCATATTATGCCAACAATGATTCCCGGATGTCAACCACGGAGTCCATCGGTCCGGGAGGAAAGTGGGGACGGGAAGTTACTTGACTTACGCCACACATTGTCGAGCGGAGGCGCTTGCCTCACTTGCGGCCGTGTAAGGCTGGCGCCCTCCCCCGGCGTTGCCGGTAAACATCCATCATTTCCCTTGCCCAAAAAGGTCCTCCCCGGCTAAGTTGCTGACAACGGCAGAAAACAGAGAACATATTCGGCATTTTTTTGTCTTCTGTCTTGTATCTTCACAAAAGGAGCCTTCTTGAAAAAATATTTTGTCCTCGACACCAATGTTCTTCTGCACAACGCCGATTCTCTCTCTTCCTTTGCCGACAACATCGTGGTGCTGCCTATGATGGTGATCGAGGAGCTGGACAAGTTCAAGAGCCGCAACGACGAGTTGGGAAGCAATGCCCGCCGTGTCATCCGCCAGCTCGATGCCCTAAGGCTGTTGGGCAGGATCACCGAAGGAGTCCCCATGGGCAATGGCGGCATGCTCATGATCCACACTGGGCCTGCCGGTTGCGAGGCATCTGATCTCGACATGCACGTGGCGGACAACCGCATTCTCGCCGTGGCCTGTGCCCTGCAAAAGAAAGGGGAGAAGGTCATTTTTGTTTCCAAGGACATCAATGCCCGGCTCAAGGCGGACATCATGGGCATTGAGGTCATGGATTTTGAAAAGCAGAAGGTCAACATCGACGAGCTGTACCGGGGCCAGCGGGAACTGCTGGTGCCGGGCAGCGTGATCAACGAGTTTTATCAGAAGAAGCAGGTGTCATCCGAAGGCCTCAGCCTGATGCCCAACGAGTTTGTCCTTTTGCGGGACGAGGCCGATGAAAAGCATACCGCCCTGACCCGCGCCCAGGAAGGGGAAATGCTGGGGCCCCTGCACGAGGAGTATGAAACGGTCTGGAATATCCGCTCGCGCAGCAAGGAGCAGCGCATGGCCTTCGAGCTGCTGATGGACCCCGCCATCCAGCTGGTGACCCTGGTCGGCCAGGCGGGCACCGGCAAGACTTTGCTGGCCCTGGCCGCCGCCCTGGAATGTGTGCTTTCCCTTAAACGCTACGACCGGATTCTTGTCTCCCGGCCCATTATTCCCCTGGGCAAGGATCTGGGCTACATGCCCGGCGACAAGGACGAAAAACTGTCCCACTGGATGCAGCCCATTTTCGACAATCTCACCTACCTGATGGCCGACGGCGGCAAGCGTAAGGAACAGGAAACGACCGAGTCGGCCAAGCAGAAGGTGGACAAGCTTCTCCAGAGCCATGTGGTGGAACTGGAAGCCTTGACCTATATCCGGGGCCGTTCCATCCCCAGGCAATTCGTGATCGTGGACGAGGCCCAGAATCTGACCCCCCACGAGGTGAAAACCATTATCAGCCGGGCCGGAGAAGGCACCAAGATGGTGCTCACCGGCGACCCTTACCAGATCGACAACCCCTATCTGGATTCCAGCAGCAACGGTCTGACCTACGCGGTGGAAAGGCTGAAAGGGCAGAAGATCCACGGGCACATCACCCTGCTCAAAAGCGAGCGGAGTGTGCTGGCCGCCGTTGCTGCTGATTTTCTCTAACCCCTTGGCAATACCTGCTTGTCCTTTTATCGACTTTAGGTATATTGTCCAAACTGCTGATTATTGACTGTATTCAACCTTTTGAGGTCCAACCGTGGAATTTGAACCAAAATGGATAGCCTGGGAGATTACCAGGCGTTGCAATCTTAAGTGTGTGCATTGTCGTTCTTCCTCCGGCCTTGAAGCCAAAGGGCATCCGGATTTTCCTCTGGAGGAAGCCCGGCGGGTTCTTGATGATATCGCTTCCTACGCCAAGCCGGTAGTGGTGCTTTCCGGGGGCGAGCCCTTGCTGCGGCCGGATGTGTTCGAGATCGCCACTTATGGCACCGGTCTTGGCCTGCGGATGTGTCTGGCCACCAACGGCACCCTGGTGACTCAGGAGATCTGCGGCAAGATCAAGGAGGCCGGGATTAAGATGGTTTCCTTGAGCCTGGATGGGGCCAGCGCCGAGGTGCATGATGATTTTCGCTGCCAGCCCGGCGCTTTTGCCGGCACCCTCAATGCGGCCCGGCTTTTTCGGGAAAACTCCATCTCCTTTCTGATCAATTCCTCGTTTACCAAGCGCAACCAGGAGGAGATCCCGAAGATCTACCGGCTGGCCAAGGAAATCGGGGCCACGGCCTGGTACATGTTCATGATCGTGCCCACCGGCCGGGGTGAGGATATCATGGATGAGCTCATTGCCCCGGAGGATTACGAGAAATTGCTGATCTGGCATTATGAGATGGAAAAGGGGGAAAAGGATCTGCTGGTCCGGCCCACCTGCGCTCCGAACTACTACCGGGTCGTGCTTCAGCAGGCCAAGGAGCAGGGCGATGACTATCAGCGGAGGAGCCTGCAGTTTTCCACCGGCGGCGCCAAGGGTTGTCTGGCCGGCCAGCTCATCTCCCTGATCGATGTGGACGGCAATGTGCTGCCGTGCAGCTATTTCCCCATGGCGGCGGGAAATATCCGCGAGAAATCCTTTAAGGAGATCTGGGAGCATTCGGAGCTTTTTCACGATCTGCGCAATTTCAAGGCCTACAAGGGCCGCTGCGGGGTTTGCGAGTATGTCAATGTCTGCGGGGGCTGCCGGGCCAGGGCCTATGCGGTGAGCGGCGACTACATGGCGGAGGAGCCTTACTGCACCTATCAACCGAAAAAAAAGTGCAAAAAGTGCTGAGTTCCGAGTAAGGATCAACCGCGCACTCAGCACTATGCACTCAGCACTAATAAATCAACGGAGAACATCATGAACGACACCTTTTTGAAGGCCTGCCGCGGCGAAGCGGTTGACTACACCCCGGTGTGGCTCATGCGGCAGGCGGGCCGTTTTTTGCCAGAATACCAGGTGATCCGAAGTAAATACACCTTTCTCGAGATGTGCAAAACCCCGGAGGCGGCGGCAGCGGTCACCATCCTGCCCGTGGATATCCTGGGGGTTGACGCGGCTATTCTCTTTTCCGATATCCTGGTGCCGCTGGAAAAAATGGGCGCGCCCCTTGAGTTTCATGAGAAGCGGGGGCCGGTTTTTCTTGAGCCGATCCGGGACCGGGCCGGGATGGAGAAACTGCATGTGCCCGACCCTGAGGCGGAGCTGGGCTATGTTATGGAGACCATCCGCATCCTGCGCAGGGAGCTGGATGGAAGGGTGCCGCTTATTGGTTTTTCCGGGGCGCCCTTCACCCTGGCCACCTATCTCATCGAGGGCGGCTCGTCGAAGAACTACTTTCTGACCAAGAAGATGATGTACACGGATCCTGCGCTGTATGCGGATCTCTTGAACAAGATCACCGACTGCACCATCGACTATCTCAAGGCCCAGGCCGCAGCCGGTGCTCAGGCGCTGCAGATCTTCGATTCCTGGGCCGGGGTGCTGGCGCCCAATGACTTTGCCGAGTTCGCCATTCCTTACGTGAAGCGGATCATCGCGGCGCTTAAGGAAAGCGGCGTGACGGTGCCGATTATCTATTTTGCCAACAACGGCGCGACCTTGCTGCCCCAGTCGCTGGAAAGCGGGGCCGATGTGCTGGGCCTTGACTGGCGGCTGCCTCTGGACGAGGCGGTGAAGGTGGTGGGGCAAAGGGTGTCGCTCCAGGGCAACATGGATCCCATCGCCCTGCTGCTGCCGCCGGCCAAGATGGAAAAGTTGATTCAGGACATCCTCGATCAGGCCAAAGGAGCCCGGGGCCATATCTTCAACCTCGGCCACGGCATCGTCCCGGAGATTCCACCGGAGCAGGCGAAGTTTTTTGTCGAGGCGGTGCATAGGTTGAGCAAAAAAGGCTAACCCGGTGATTCCCTCTGTTGCCCAATGCCTCCAGCTCATGGAGGAGTATGCGATGTTGCCCAACATCCGGGAGCATTCCGTAATGGTTGGCCGGGTGGCCGGCTTTGTCGGCCGGGGAGTGATGCGGGCCGGGCGCAACCTTTCCCTGGAGCTGATCGTCAGTGGGGCCCTGTTGCACGATATCGCCAAAACTCCCTGTCTTGAGACGGAGTTGCGGCACGATAAGCTGGGCCGGGAAATCTGCCTGCGACATGGGTTCGATGAGCTGGCCGAGATCGTGGCCGAGCATGTTGTCTTAAAAGGCGGGGTGCCGGAGCTTTGTATGGAAAAAGAGATCGTCTATTACGCCGACAAGCGGGTGCTCCACGATGAAATCGTTCCCCTTGAGGCGCGCCTCGCCTACATCCTGCACCGTTATGACAACGGGGACAAAGAACTCCATGCCAGAATCAGGCGCAATTTCGCCCAGGCCCATGCCGTGGAAGAGCTCCTTTTCGCCGAGCTTGCTTTCTCGCCGGCGGAACTTGGGGAGCTGGTGCGCCTGGATTTGTCTTCGCTTGAGGCGTCCGGGGCATGAGCGAACCCATCGGGGTCATTCTCCTCAACCTCGGCGGGCCTGAAACCCTGGCCGATGTAGAGCCGTTTCTGGTCAACCTTTTCTCCGATCGCGAGATCATCCGGCTTTCGCCCTTTCCCTTTCTTCAGAAATTCATTGCCCGGCGAATTGCCGCCAAGCGGGCGCCGAAAAGCCGGGAGGCCTATGCCTTGATCGGCGGCGGTTCGCCCTTGGCCCGGATCACCGGGGAGCAGGGGAAAGCGCTGGAAGAGGCTCTGGCCGGTCAAGGGGATTTTCGGGTGAGCATGGCCATGCGGTACTGGCAACCAGGGGCGGAGGTTGCCCTGGCGGAATTAGCCAAGGCCGGGATTAGCCGGATTGTGGCGCTGACTCTTTATCCCCATTATTCCCGAGCCACCACCGGCTCATCCCTGGATGAGCTGCGCAAGGCGGTGACCGCCTCGGGGCACCCCTTTGCGCTTGCCGAAATCAAGGAATGGCCGGACCAGCCGGACTATGTTGCCTGTCTGGCGCAGAGCATTCAGGAAGGGCTGGCAGGCTTTGGCGGCGAACCGGTACAGCTGGTTTACAGTGCCCACAGTCTGCCGGTTTCCTTCATCCGGGATGGCGATCCCTATCTGGATCAGATCAAGCGGACTATCGGTGGTGTGGAAAAAATCACCGGTCTGGAAGGGCGGTTGTGCTTTCAGAGCCGCAGCGGGCCGGTGGAATGGCTTTCCCCTTCCACCCCGGAGATGCTGGGGCAATTGGCCGGGGAAGGGGTGAAGAACGTCCTTGTGCTGCCCATCAGCTTTGTCTCCGATCACGTGGAGACCCTCTACGAGATCGACATCCAGTACTGCGAGCTGGCCGGGTCGCTTGGGCTGCGGCTTGAGCGCACCACCTCCCTGAACACCAGACCCGCATTCATCCGAGGGTTGAGCGCTCTTGTCCTGGGTGCCTGCCGGCAAAGAGGCTGGCTGTAACCTGCCTTGCTCAACTTGTGCCCATGTAGCGGCGCATCCGGATATTCATCAAGAGGCCAAGGCTTGCCAGGTTGGTAAGCAGCGAGGAGCCGCCAAAGCTGATAAGGGGCATGGGCACTCCCACCACGGGCAATAATCCCATGACCATGGCCAGGTTGATGAACGCCTGCCAGAAGATGAGTGAGACCACGCCAAAGGCAAGCAGCACCCCGAATTTATCCCTGGCGGAGATGGCGATGTTCAATCCCCAGAGAATCATGAAAAAATAGCAGACCACCAGGACAACAGACCCCAGAAAACCCCATTCCTCCGCCCAGACCGAAAAGGCGAAGTCGGTGTGCCGTTCCGGCAGAAAATCGAGCTGGCCCTGGGTTCCTTGCGTATACCCCTTGCCAAAGATCAAACCGCTGCCTACGGCGATTTTTGACTGGATGATGTGATAGCCCGTGCCCAATGGGTCGTTTTCCGGATTGAGGAAGGTTTCAACCCGTTGGCGCTGGTAGGGTTTCAGAAAGAACTTCCAGGCGATGGGGATAAAGGAGATCCCGCCGCACAAAAGAGTCGCCAGAGTGCTTCTGCGGAGTTTGATGAACATGGTCATGGAAGCAAAGATAAAAATCAGCAAAAGACCGGTGCCGAGGTCGGGCTGTTTGGCGATGAGCAGGAAGGGCAGGACAGTCAGCAGGGCCGGGACAGCCAGGTCGAGCAGGCCGAAGCCTTTCCCGGTGTCTTTGCGGTAATAGTAACTGGCCAGGGTGATGACCAGGATGAGTTTGGCCGGTTCCGAAGGCTGCAGACGGAAAAAACCTAGATTGATCCAGCGCTGGGCGCCGCTGATGTTTTTACCAAAGAGCAGAGCGATGAGCAGCAGAAGGATCATCGCGATATATAACGGGTAATTCAGGGAGAGCAGTACCCGGTAGTCCACGCTGATGACGAGCAGGATGATGGCTGCGCCGAACAGGTAGTAGGTGAGTTCCTTCAGATAGAGCGGAAGTCCTGCATTGGTGTACAGATGGGTGGAGCTGTAAAGATTGACCAGGCCGATGAGGGCAACAGAGAGCACGGCCACAATGAGAACCCAGTCAATATTAAGCAGCAGGCGTCGGTCAAAGCGGAGCATCTTATTCGTCCTTTTCGTCAGGGGCAGCCACAGGGGTGGTGGCTTCCGGGGCAGGCTTTATCACCCCCTTCAATTCAAAATATTTTTTGAACACGGCTCTGGCTACAGGGCCGGCTGCAGAGCCGCCGTGCCGGCCATGCTCCACCAGAACGGTTACGGCAATCTCCGGCTTTTCCGCCGGGGCGAACGAGGTAAACCAGGCATGGTCCCGGTATTTGTAGGGGATATCTTTTTCACTCATGCCGGAGACCTGGGAGAGATGTACTACCTGGGCGGTGCCGGTTTTGCCGCCGATGAGAACTTCCGGAAGTGCCACAACCTTGGCGGTGCCGGCTGCTGAATTTACCACTCCCACCAGGGCCGTTCGAATGAGAGCAAGCGAATTCTCAGACCCGAGAATCTTGCCCTCGCTGACCGAGTCAAATGTTTTCAGGGTTTTGCCGTCCGGCGCCGTGATGCTGTGAACCATCCGGGGCCGGTAGAGAGTGCCGCCGTTGGCCACGGCGGCGGTCAGCCGGCAGAGCTGCAGGGGGGTGGTGGAAACATAGCCCTGGCCTATGGCGACAGAGAGGGTTTCCCCGTCCTGCCATTTTTGCTTTAAGCGCTGCTGTTTCCATGCCTTTGAAGGAATGAGTCCCCCTTTTTCATGTTCCAGTTCGATGCCGGTTTTTTTCCCCAGGCCAAGGCTGTTGGCGTACTTGGCAATGTTGTCGACCCCAAGTCTTTGCCCGACTGAATAAAAATAGACATCGCACGATTCGGTCAGCGCCCGCTGGAAATTCACCGTGCCGTGGCCGCCTTTCTTCCAGCAGCCGTACCTGCGGTTGCCGAAGTGCAGGCCGCCGCTGCAGAAGAAGGTTGTCTCAGGGGTTATAACCCCTTCGGAAATGGCCGCCAGAGCGGTGACGATCTTAAAGGTGGAGCCGGGCGGATATTGCCCCTGAATGGTTTTATTGAGCAAGGGGTTGAGCGGGTCGTTGAGCAATCTGTCCCAGGCAGAGCTCAAGATGCGGCCGCCGCTGAATTCCTGGAGGGGCAGGGGCGGGGTGCTGGCCATGACCAGCAGTTTGCCGGTGTTCACCTCCATGGCCACGACGGCTCCGGCTTTGTCGGCCATGGCTTCTTCCGCAGCGCGTTGCAATTCGATATCGAGGGTCAGGTGCAGGTTATTGCCAGGGTAAGGCTCCTGCCTCTGCATCTGGCGTTGTTGGAAGCCGTGGACGTCAACCTCAAGATAATTGCGCCCTTTTTCGCCTTTGAGATACTCTTCGAAGATCTTTTCCACTCCCTGTTTGCCGACCTGATCTCCTCCTGAGTATGTGGCGTAGCGGCTTTCTTCCAATTCTGCCGGGCTTATTTCGCCAAGATAGCCGATGAGATGGGCGGCAAAATCTCCGTAGAGGTAGTCACGGGAGGGAACAACCTCTATGCTTACCCCGGGAAGCGAGAGTTTTTTGTTTTCTATGGCGGCCATGGTTTCCCAGTCGATATCCTCCTTGAGTCTGGTGAGCATATAACGGGGATTCTCGCTGGCGGCGCGGATTCTGTCCAGCAGCACGGAAATGTCTTCGTTGAGGATCCTGGCGAGATCCTTGATTACCTCATCGGGGTTGGGCGAGTCTTCCCGGTTCCAGACCACATTGAAATGGGGGCGGTTGGTGATGATCGGCTGGCCGTTCCGGTCCAGGATATTGCCGCGGGGGGCGGCGATTGTCTGGATGCGGATGCGGTTACGCTCCGCAAGTTTCGCATATTCATCGCCCCGGTATATCTGTAAATACCAGAGTCTGGTCAAGAGCAGGGAAGCGCAAAAAATAATTATGGCCATGGCGATATCAATCCGTTTTTTGAGCATTTTTAGCTCGACCGGATCAATCTTGTTTATTTTGGCAAGGGGACGTGGCGGCATGTCTTGAGGATCATCCTTATTACTGCATCCGGTAGCGGTTGCCGGTTCTTTGCCGGCGGGAATGATTGTTCGCTTTTGTACTGTCAAAAATCGTGGTTAGCCAATGGAAAAAATTGAAAAAAGGGATACAGGTAACGGAGAGAATAAGAACCTGGAGAATTTCATTTCCCCAAGCCCAGTAAAGCCTGTTCTCCGGCGTAAGTATCGTGGTGAAGATAAAGATGCTGCCGGTGGTGAAAAGATAGCTCAGGGCAACCAGCGGGATCTGGTGAATCGACTCTCTGGTGGTCAGGTGTCTGGAAAGAAACTGAAGGACAAAAAAGAGTACCAGGTAGATCACCGGGTGAAGACCTAGAAAAACACCGGAGAAGATATCCATGATCAGGCCAAACAGCAGAGCCAGCACGGCACCTTTATAAAGATCCAGGTAGGTGCCGAGAAAAACAATAAATAAAAATGAAAGGTTAGGGCGGCCAAACCATTCAGGTAAGGAATGTAGCAGGGTGGTCTGCAGGATCAGGAGGAGCGTCCCTGAGAAAAAAAGGATACTTAGGACCATTTGGCAAAGGTCTGGAGAGGGTTAATCATTATTGCACCCAGAGGGTATAAGT
>JBAYTO010000051.1:0-12539 GCA_041675585.1 Desulfurivibrionaceae bacterium | reverse complement strand
TATTCCGGCCAGGGGCTGATCGACAACGGGGTGTTTCTCCTGAACATGCAGATGGCCGGGATGCTGGTCGGCGGGATTCTCTGGGGGGTTCTCGGAGATCGCAAGGGCAGGCTGACGATCATGTTTGCCTCGATCTTTCTCTATTCGGCTGCCAACCTGGCCAACGGTATGGCCACTTCGCTGCCGGCCTACGCGGCCCTCCGCTTCATTGCCGGCATCGGCCTGGCCGGGGAGCTGGGCGCGGGCATCACCCTGGTCTCCGAGATCCTGCCCACAAGCGTCCGGGGGTACGGCACCATGCTGGTCGCCTCGGTGGGCGTATCCGGGGCCATCCTGGCAAACCTGGTGGCCGGCGCTTTTGACTGGCGCACGGCCTTCTTTATCGGCGGGGTGCTGGGTCTGCTGCTGCTCGCCACCCGGATCAAGGTGGCCGAGTCGGGGATGTTCCGGGCGATGAATGACCGGGCCGCGCTCAACCGGGGGAACTTCCTGGCCCTGTTCACCGATCGGCAGCGCTTCCGCCGCTACCTCAACTCCATTGTGATCGGCATCCCCATCTGGTTCGTGGTCGGGGTCCTGATCACTTTTTCGCCGGAGTTCGCTATTTCCTTAGGCATCAGCGGCCCGGTCTCCGCCGGCAATGCCGTGATGTTCTGTTATCTGGGGTTGATCTTCGGTGATTTCAGTAGCGGCTTTTTAAGCCAGATATTGCGGAGCCGGAAAAAGGCGATTTTCATCTTCATGCTTCTGAGCGTGGCCGGCATTGCCCTGTATTTTCTCCAGTCCGGGCAAAGCCCTCCCTTCTTTTATGGGGTCTGCACCATCCTTGGCTTTGCCGGGGGCTACTGGGCGATTTTCGTCACCGTGGCGGCGGAGCAGTTCGGCACCAACCTGCGGGCCACGGTGGCCACCACGGTGCCCAACTTCGTTAGGGGCATGGTCGTGCCCATCACCATCGCTTTCCAGCTGGGCCGCAGCTACCTAAGCCTGGAGGCCAGCGCGCTGGCGGTCGGCGCAGTTTGCCTCGCCGCCGCCTTCCTTGCCCTGGCCGGACTGGAAGAGACTTTCCACAAGGATCTGGACTATTTCGAGGAGTTCCTCTAGCCGCCCTCAGGCCAGAGCAAATTTTTTCATCTGATAGCGCAGAGTATCATAGGAAATGCCCAACAGCCTGGCCGCCTTGGCCTGATTGGCATTGGTTCGTTCCAGAGCCTGCCGGATAAGATCCTTTTCCAGTTCCTCCAGGGAAAGCCCTTGTTCCGGCAGGAGAATCCGTGCGGCGGACGAGGTTGATGGTTCACTGCCTGCCCAACCGGCCATATTCGGGAGAAGATGCTCCCTGGTTATCGTTTCCATTTCCTCAAGCACCACGCAGCGCTCGATCAAGTTGCGCAGCTCCCGCACATTCCCGGGCCAACCATAGGTGAGCATGGCCCGTTCCGCCTCGACGGAAAAACCCTTGATCCCCTTCTTGCGATATTTGCTGGCAAAATAGAGCAGGAAATGGCGGGCAACCAGGAGAATGTCATCCCCCCGCTCGCGGAGGGGCGGCAGCTCCAGGGAAAAAGCGCTCAACCTGAAAAAGAGATCCTTCCGGAACCCCCCCTGTTCCGCGGCAGCCTTAAGATTCTTGTTGGTGGTCACGATCACCGTGGCGCCCACGGGCAGATCAACACTGCCCCCCAGCCGCCGAACCGTTCTCTCCTCCACCACCCGCAGAAGTTTTGCCTGGAGATCCAGCCGCATATCCCCTATTTCGTCAAGGAGCAGGGTGCCATCGGCGGCCAGCTCGAAGATCCCTTTTTTGTCGGTGCGGGCATCGGTAAAGGCGCCTTTCACATGGCCGAACAGTTCACTCTCGATAAGGTTTTCCGGCAAGGCCGTACAATTGACGGCAAAAAAAGGCCGCAGCCCCGGCCCCGTGCCATCGCCATTCTGCAGCCGGCAATGGAGATGGCGGGCCAGAACCTCCTTGCCGCTGCCGGACTCGCCGGTAATGAGGATGGTCTCCGCCCTGGCCTGCACCAGCTTCTCAGCTTTCCGGAGGATTTCCCTTATGGGCGCTGATTCGCCTACCAGACCGTGTTCAAAATATGGGCAGACTTTCTCCCGGTGATAGTCAAGCTCCGCCTTTCGCCGGATGTTTTCGATGATATTGCCGGTGATGATTTTTATCTCATCGAGATTAAAGGGCTTGGTGAAATACTCGACGGCCCCGAGTTTCATGGCCCGAACGGCTGATTCCGCCGAGTCGTCGGCGGTCAGCATGACCACCTCGGCTCCAATCCCTTCCTTCTTGAGGGCGGCAAGGATCTCGAAGCCGGACACCTCCTCGGTAAGATCGACATCCAGAAAAACAATGTCGGGCTGCCATGAAATGATATTGACAATAAGATCCTGGGGGGAGGTTTGAAAATGCACCTCATACCCCTCGCCTTTCAAGGCTCTGGCAAGCATGGTTACGATGAGCTCATCATCATCCACGGCAAAAATCCTTCCCCGAATCTTCATTGGCTTTCATCCTCTCTCTGTTGTTCCACCGGCAGGGTGATGGTAAAAGTTGTCCCCTGGCCCAAAACGCCGGCAACTTCAATGGTGCCGTGGTGCTGCTCGACAAGACGCCTGGTTATTGCCAGACCCAGCCCGCTTCCCTTGGGCTTGGTGGTGTAAAAAGGCTGAAAAACCCTGGCGGCCGCCTCTTCGCTCAACCCTTTTCCCGTATCACCAATTATTATCTCCACGGTTCCGGCGGCCCGGCCCGTCCTGCTGCCCACGGTGATTGTCCCGTCTTCCGTGGTGGCCTCCATGGCATTGAGCAGCAGATTCAAGACGACCTGCTGCATCTGGGAAGGATCCACCATGATCATGGGGAGGGCCTGATCAAAGCTCCGGACCAGCTCCAGCTTGCCACTGGCTGCGGCGTATTCCGGGGATTTAAGCAGCAGGGCCGCGTTGCCCATGGCATTACCCAGCAGCTGATTTAAGTCGGTCCTGGAAAAGACCGGCTTGGGCGTTCTTGCATAGTTGAGAAGGTTTTTCAGCAGGGCCTCGATTCTCTGCACCTCCCGGACAGTCCGGGTAAAAATCTCCTTGTCTTCCGTGGTAAGGGGTAGCTCATTCATCAAGACCTCCATGGAGACCTTGATCCCGGCGAGCGGATTTTTTATCTCATGGGCCAGGCCAGCCGCCATCTCGCCGACCATTGCCAGTTGCCTGGAACGCTGCAAGGCCGCTTCGGTCTGGTTCCGTACCGTGACGTCCCGGTCAAAGGCCAGAATATATTTGTGTCCTTTGATTTCCAGCAGCCCGGCCCTGACCTCCAGCGGAAAAACCGTGCCGTCTTTCCGGTGGTGTTCCACCAGCGCCTCAACCCGTCCACCCGCCAGCATCTGCCGGAAGCGCGCCGGAGCTTGCGCCGCGCTTTCGGCCGTGTCCAGATCCTGGATACGCATGGTCAGCAACTCGTCCACCGTGTAGCCATGCATGGTGGAGGCAGCCTTGTTGGCCTCGATGATTCTCCCGGCGTCCTCGCCCTCTCCCTCAATAATAAAGATGGCTTCATCCGCCGATTCAAAGAGTACCTTGTAGCGATCCTGCTCGACCGCAATCGCCTCGCATTGATTTTTCAGGGAAACCGCCATTTCATTAAACGCGGTGGCCAGCACATTGAATTCATCGGGAAGCTGCTCATCAATGGTGTGGGTCAGTTCTCCAGCCTTGATTTTTTTTGTTGCCCCGATGAGCACGGACAGGGAGGAAGAAAACCGTTTCACGAAAACAAAGGAGAAAACAAGAAAAATCAAAGGCGCAATGCTCACCAGCCACAGCAGGGTATTCCTCATCAGGACAACTTGCTGCCGGGCCATGGCAATCTGCGGGGAAGAGCGGTCGGCGGAAAGGACGATCAGCTTGTCAATTTCTCCAAGAAGCCGCATCCCCGAGACAAAGGCGCTCTTTTCCTCGATGTCCCGCCGCTCGTTGTTGGCGCTGAACATATAGACCCGGCTCGACTTCTTCAGATACTCATTAATGGCTTGCCTCAGATGAATCAGCCGCTGCCTGGTGGCTTCGTCATGGTGACACTTCAGGCAATTTTCTCCGGCCAGAGCCAGCGCCTCGCCGTGCTTGACGAAATCCCCGATATTGGTACGGTGCGGGGAAACGGCGAGATAAAGGTCCGCCTGCATGATCCTGACCTCATTGATCAGGTTGTCGCGGAAAAATGCCATCTTATGGAGGGCGAGGACCTTCTCGAGATTGTCGATGATCCGGGCATTGTTGACACCAATATATATGCCGCCAACCCCGAAAAAAAAGGCCAGCAGCAGGAAGCCGAGGATCGCCTTTAGACGCATGACAGCAAACCCCTCCCTGCGGATGGCCGCCTTGCCGGGATGGTCCGGCTGCGCCGATCTTCGTCAGCCAGCGGTATTACGAACTCAATCATTGCGATAATCATAGGTTGCCAGATCCAGGCCGATGCCTTCGGCATACTCGATAACCGGGGCGTAATCCTGCACTGCGGTGGCAATAAAACGGCGGGCTCCGAATTGGGCCAGGGCTCGGCGCCCCGCCGCATTCTGGTGCATGGTAAGCAAGCTGTTGGCCAGGGCGCTTTTCAAGGCGGGATCAAGGGTGGGGCGGACAGCCAGGGTATTCGCCGGAACCTTCGGGGTAGTGGCGAGAATCTCCAGCTCCTCGGTGATCCTGGGGTTTTCCATGGCCAAGCGGTAAAAAACCAGATCCTTGGCCGCGCCCAGGTCCGCCTTGCCGGTCAACACATCCTGGATGGCATCTTCATGGGTGCCGCTGAAATAGGTTTCCTTAAACCAGGACCGGTAATCCTTGATCCCATGAGCCCGGAAAAAATAAAGGGGCAAAAGCCAGCCGGCCGTGGTTGCCTTGTCCACAAAAACAAAAATCTTGCCCTGCATGTCCCGTGCCGTTTTTATCCCTTTTTCCTTTCTGGCAAAGAGCAGGCCGTAGTAGGTGGATACCCCGTCAAGGTATTCCGGCCTGGCAAGGGGCTCAACCCCCAGCCTCTTGATGGCCAGCGCCCCGGTAAAGCTGCCGAAAAAGGCGCCGTCCAGCTCCTCGTGCTGAAAATTTTCCAGAATGTTCCCGTAACGGGAAAGAATCTTAAGTTCTACCTGTGCCCCTGTTTTTTCGGAGAGATAGCGGGCAATGGGCTCGTAGCGCTTTTTCTGGACAAAGATGTCCATCTCGGGCAACAGGCCCAGAACAATCTTTGCGGCCGGGGGAGGGGGAGAGGTTTTCCCGGCAGGGGCAACGCCCTGACCATCACGGCAACCAGCCCCTAAAAGCAGGAAGAGCGCGGCCAACAGGATCAAGCCTCCGTCTCGACCAAAAAACAAGCGCATAAAACCCTCCGGCAAAGATTATGGCCCCGCAACAAGTTGAAAACGAAGGCCCGCATGGGGCGCCCAGGCTAACTAGCCTCGGGACAGTCCCGAGTTTACTCCCTGCGGTTGCAAAAAAGATTACCAGCCGCCCCGCATCTCTGCAAGATGCAATTCAGGCCGAATTGGTGATTTGCCCAAACAGGCCTGGTTATTTCACCAGCATATCCAGCAAGCCGCGATCCTGTACGGCATTAGGCACCAGCTATCTCATTGTCTTTCCACATCTTAAATTTTACCCATGCCAGTGGCATATTTTTCGCATAAAAATTTTTGGATGCCGTCACTGACAATCAGGCCTTGAAGTATCAAAAAGACGGCAAGAGAGCGATATATAAAAATAATAAAATTGCGCGGGATGTCGTTACCGGCAGGTATCTTCGCAGTTAACTGAATAGTATTATTGTATATATAAATGTTCCGTGGACACGCCACGGGAAAGGAGGTGAGCGAACAAGAAAATTGTGCAGTGCAATTGACGTGTTTGCATCACCCCATACCAACATAAAGTTAGGAGGTTTGTAGATGAGAAGATTTACTAAAATGGCATTCTGTTGTGCGTCACTTGGCTTGCTGCTTGCAGGCTGCGGCAGCGGCAGTGATGGCGCAGCAGGCCCAGCAGGCCCAGCCGGACTTGCTGGAGAGAGTGCCTATCAGATCGCAGTCGCCAACGGCTTTACCGGTACTGAGGCTGAATGGTTGACTTCGCTTGCCGTCTCCGCAGCAGCGGTCGAGCCGGAATCTTGTGCCGTATGCCATAAGCACGCCGGCAGCGAACACCAAGGCCTTTACAATCAGTACAAGGATGCCAGCACTCTTGCGGTTACGATTGATAATGTTACCAATAACCTGAACGTGGATAGTGTCACCTATACTTCAACTTTGACGTTCACCATTAAGAAAGATGGACAACCTTATGTTGATGCCACTCTTGCCGGCCTTGAGCAAAAGAGATATGGCGCAGTGACTTACGACTCCGCAACCAGAAAGTTTACCAATGCCTTCACGTACGGCAGCCTGACATCACTGGGCGCAGGACAATACCAGGTGAAGTATGCCACCGCACCAGCTCTAACCAATTATGAAGTTTATGTCTATGTTGCCGATAACAAAATAGTAGGCACCGAGGGGATGCAGTTGTACTCAGACGTGGGTAGCGCAGGCGTGGGTTTCGGAACGTTAGCGCCTGCTTCTCCTGACAAATATGTGTCTACGGTAAATGTAGCCTCTTGTGAAAAATGCCACGGCACGCCTTATATGAAGCATGGTTACAGATCGGCTCAGGTTGCCGGCCTGCCGGATTTTGCAGCCTGCAAGATTTGCCATAACGATGACGGCAATGGCGGCCATCCGGACTGGCAGGTTTTGGTCGATAATCCTCAGCGGCATGCCACAATAGGGACTACTCCTCTGACGGATGCTGAGAAAACCAAGTATGCCTATAAAAAATCTGTCATGAATGACGTGCATATGTCGCATGCCATGGAATTCCCCTATCCGCAATCAATGGCAAACTGCGCCACCTGCCACGAAGGCAAGCTTGCGCAAACCACGTCGGATGCCAATTTTTCCTTGACGACCTGCAAGAGCTGCCACCCGGTGGATGGGGGAACAGACACTGCGGATGCTACGGGTAAATTTGCCGTTGACACCAGACCCCTTGCTTTGAAAACCTTACTTCCTCATGTAATCCCTGCTGATGGGATATGTAACAACTGCCATAGAGCCGGCGGTATTGCTCCAGTATTCAGCAGCATTCATACCGGTTATAACAAGAAAATCTATGCTGACAGTACTGGCACACGGTATGCCAACGTCTTTACCGGCGCAATCGGTGCTGTTACTTTGAGCAACAATGTTCTTACCATCAATTTCAGTGTGACCAAAAATGGTGGCGCCGGCATAGCGCTTACTGCCGCGGATGTTGTCCCAACCGTGCTGGTCGGCTTGTATGGCTACGACACCAAGGATTTCCTTGTTGGCCCCCACATCAGCCACGCGGACGGCAAGAGGAATCTTGAGGCTGTCTATGGAACAGCGCATCCCCGGATCACTTCCGTTTCCGCGGCAAACGGCAACTGGCAGGTTAAGGCCGACTTGTCAACCTGGGCGGCCCAGATCGCTGACGGCACAATCAAGAGAGCGGAAATCGCTTTTCTGCCGACTTTGAAAAATGCTGCTGGTGATACCCTTGCCCTCAACGCGCCTTCCAAAACATTCAACCTTGCAACCGGGGCTCTTGTTGCTTCCGCCGCGCCCATCGTGAAGGAAGCTGGTGGTTGCAACACCTGCCATGATGCACTTGGCACAACCTTCCATTCCGGTGACAGAGGCGGGAATATCGTGGTCTGCAGACTGTGCCACACCCCGCAAAGTGGTGGCAGCCATCTGGAAATGCAGTCAAGGTCGATTGATTCCTATGTCCATGCTATTCATTCGTTCGAGGCATTTGACATTAAGAACATTAATTTTGACGATGCGGTGGAAGCGGACCGATACAACCTCCATGTCGAGCATGTGTACCCCAACTTCACAATCTTAAATTGTGAATCCTGTCATACCGCAGGAACTTACGAAGTGCCGGATCAGGCCAAGTCGTTGCCAGGCGTGCTCTCCGCCTCTAATGTAATCAAGGGTAAGACCAGGAATATCGGTACCGTACCGTCCTATGTCGCCGGGCCTGCTTCAAGAGCGTGTGGTTCTTGTCACAGGGCTATGATGATCAAGGAAGACTCTGCTGGCGAACTTGCCGCATTTAACCAGCATACGAAAATTTTTGGTTATCTGGTCGAAAGCACCACTGGCATCTGGGAGTCGGTTGTTGCGACAATCATGGCCCTGTTTTAGGCGTTTGATTGGGCGAGGTGGACTTCGGTCCACCTCGCATCCTGCTAAAGTGTAAAATCATAAATGGTGAGGCGAGCAGAACAGGCTCGCCCCACCATTTCTTGGCTCTACTTGTCCCGCTGGCATACTGAACAGTTCGGCCACTGTGACAATCAGTCCTTGACTGTATCAAAAAGACAGTGCTATATACAAATAATAAAATTGCGCGAGATGTTTTTATTGACAGGCATCTTCGCAGTTAACCGGCTAATACTCTTGTATATATAGTGTTCCGTGGACACGCCACGGGAAAGGAGGTGAGCGAGCAAGAAAATTGTGCAGTGCAATTGACGTGTTTGTCTCACCCCATACCAACATAAAAGTTAGGAGGATTGTAGATGAGAAGATTTATTAAAATGGCATTCTGTTGTGCAGCACTTGGCTTGCTGCTTGCAGGCTGCAGCGGCAGTGATGGCGCAGCAGGCGCAGCAGGCGCAGCCGGGGCAACCGGCGCTACCGGCGCAACCGGCGCAACCGGCGCAACCGGGCCGGCCGGCCCATCCGGCACCACCACCACCGGCCTGGATGCGAACGGCGCAATCACGCCGCTCTATGCCGGCACCGATGTCGCCTGTGTCACCTGCCATGGCGCGGGCAAAATCGCGGCAGTGGCTGGGACGATCGGCAACTTGCACAGCACCCCGTTCGGCACCACCGTCCCGAGGAGCAATACCAGCAACCAGAAGCTGGATGTATCAAACATCGTGGTCACCAAGACCGCCGGCAACGCCCCGATCGTTACCTTCACGGTCAAAAATGGCGCTACCGCTTACACGACCCTTAACACCCTGGCCACCAACGAGTTGACCGTATATCTTGCCGATGTGGTTCCGGCCGGAGCAACCGGCAACACCCTTGCCAGCCCCTATCTCCAGACGTATGCTGACTGCACCCCAACCACGGCTGGGGCGACCTTCACCAATAACGGCGCGGGCAGCTATTCTCTCACCTTCCCCACGGCTTTCGGGGTCAAAACCGGCTCCTATCAGGGTTTGGGTAACTTCTATAACGAAACCCATGCGCAGAGCGTCTGGGTTCGTGTTACCGCTAATCAGGTTACTTTGCCGGGCGCCGGCGGTGGCTCAGGCGTTGCCAGCCTCACCGGGGCTGCTGCCGCCGCTCCTATTGTGATGCTGGACTCTCCCCAAAACCAGTATGTAACCAAAGAAGCCTGCATGCAATGTCACGGCCCGCTGTTTAACGGCGCGGCTCATGCCAGCAGCAGGCCGGATACCGCAGCCTGTGTCTTCTGTCACAGCCCGTTGTACAGCTCTGAATTCCAGGGGAGCGATATTTATCTGGCCAGATTCATCCACAAGATCCATGCCGCCAAGGAAGTGGAAGAATTCACCACCCGGATCAATGGCGAAGGCTACGATAAGGTTACCTACCCGCAGCCTGCCAGCAATTGCGTTTACTGCCATAGCGACCCGACCAACAAGCTGGCCGGGTTGAGTGGGAACAAGATCAACAACTGGAAAAACAACCCGAGCAGCGAAGTCTGCGGCAGCTGTCATGACCAGGTTAACTTCGCCACCGGCGCAGGCCATAGCGCATCAAATATCCCGGTGGCCAACGGTGCGTGCAGTATCTGTCATACCCCGGCCGTTATTGATCAGCAGCATTCTCAGGCGCCTTCGGCGATTAATACCCCTGAGTTCATCACTACCCTCACCATCACGCCGCCTGCCAACGGGACGCACTATGTGGCCGGTGAGACCCCAACCGTAACCGCGACCCTGAAGGACTATGCAACCGGCGCTGCGGTTCCTGCCGCAATGTACACCAATCCGAAGCATGCGGCACGGGTAGTCAGCACCGACAGCCTCAGCGTGGCGAGCCTGTATGTGTATGGCCCGCGTGCCCTCTCCAAGCCGGTTTTGACCAAGGCCGCAGCAACCATCAGCACCCTTGGCGTTCCGGGCCAGTCAGTGAGCCTGTTCGCCGAAGGCAAGGCTGCGGATCCGCAGATCCTTACCGATGCGACCGGCTTCAAGTACAAGCTCAATGCAATTCCGGAAGGAATGACCGCGGGCACCTACATGGTCCGCTTCCGGGCCGCCAACTACGGCTTCCTCCGGGGCGTGGCTGATTCGAATACCAACTACCGTATCGAATCACCGGCGCTGATCAAGATCCAGATCGGCACCGCGACGGTTGAGAAGAAGAAGGCTGACGGCGCAACAGCCGGAGTCAATAGCTGCGGCAAGTGTCATGGCACGGATTCGTTCCACAAGAATGATCACGTCGCGCCCTTTGACACCGACGAGTGCATGGCTTGTCATGACCTTTCCGGTAACTACGGTAACCCCATCCACAACCGGGTTCACGCGATCCATTCCGCGTCCGTCAAGGGCGATCTCAAGAACCACGACTGGTCCGAGATCACCTATCCGATGGGGATGACGACTCGTACCGTGAAAACTGACCCAAGCACGCTGACCGCCTTGGGTACCGGTATCGTCCGTTGTCAGATGTGTCATGACACGAATTCATCCACTGCCTGGCAGACCAGCGTGTCCTACCGCTACTGTGTAGGTTGCCATGCCGACAAGCCGGGCGCGATGAGCCACATGAAGGTAAATGGCACCCTGTAAGGAGTTGCTGCTGACTCCGTAGGGTTTCATAAATAAATTCAACCGTGCGGGCCGCAAGGCCCGCACGCTCTTACCGCCTCTTTAAGGGGCGGTTTTTTTTGGTGCAAATTTTACTGGCCTTGTTGCCTGATTCTATGTCACATTTCAAGACGTCATTCCGGCGAAAGCCGGAATCTAGAAAAAAGCGTTGGAAGTTTAAGCGGTTTTTGCAACCGTGGGGAGTAAACTTGGGACTGTCCCCGGCCTTATCGGGGGCTGTCCCGGAAGTTTACGGGTTTGAGGCAACCATGGTTACCAAGTACTGCAACAGCCTGAGTTTTGGCTTTTTGCAACTGCGGTGGCTTCAACTCGCAAAAGCCTGGGACAGCCCCCGATGGGGCCGGGGACAGTCCCGGTTTTGCTGGCCTCCGTCCTTAAACTAGCGCCATTTGGGGTGGTTGTTACAATTATCTCAATCTCATTTTGCAAGAGGCTCGTGGATAAGGAACTTATTTTTTAACGGCTCGGGGTGAACGCCTTGCCAAACGAAAGGTGCTTGATTATGAAGGGATTTAAATTTGCAGGAATTGCTTTGCTGTTGTTGTTGCTTCTTTCCGGCTGCGGCAAAAAATCAGCCCTGGAAGGAAAAGTGGTGGATGTTGCCGGTAAGCCGCTGGCCGGGATTTCCGTGGTGGCAAAACCGGTGAAAGAAGGCAAGGCGGCCGAGGCCAAAAGCGGCCCGGATGGCGTATTTCGCTTTGCGAAACTGAACGCCGACACCGACTATGAAATCAGGCCTGATTTTGGCGTAGGCGACAAGGGGAGGGCGGTTACGGAGAGAAGCGCGTCCGTGGGCAAGGTCAAGCAGATGGCGCCCCTGTTCGTCTTGTATGCCCCGACAAAAGATGGCCTGCTGGTCAGCACCCCGGTGCCGGGACTGTTTTTTTTGCGGGATGCCGGGACGCTCGGCCAGATGAGTTGGGAGGAGGCAGGCAAAAAGGTGAGGGAGTTGAAGGTTGCCGGTTACTCTGACTGGCGGCTGCCGACCGCGGGCGAATTACGACTGATCGCCTCATCCGGCGGCGAAGCGCCGTTTAAGACCCTCAATCAGGAGGTCTTCAGCAATGTCAGGGAGGACGTCTACTGGACCAGCGAGCTGAATGCGGAGAACCCGGAGCTGGTCTGGGCGGTGAGCATGATCAACGGCAAGGCCGTCAACGACCGGAAAAAAGACCAACTCTATTCGGTCTGGCCCGTCAGATCGGAGCCGGGCAAGAGCGGCGCCGACCAGGAGTCCCAGCCGTCACCAAAGCCTTGACAGCTCCTCTTGCAGGAGGGCGGCCATCTGAGGATCGAGGGGATTGAGGGCAACCAGCTCCCGCCTGGCTCCGTCGCGATCACCGGTCAGCGCATAGGCGACGCCGAGAGCGAAATGGATTTCCGGGATGCGGGTGGCGCGCGGCAGTCGCGGTTCCAGCAGCAGCACCGCCTCGTGGGGCTGGCCGGTGCTGATCAGGGCCAACCCCAGATTGGCGGCGGCTTTGTCCATCTCCGGCTTGAGGAGTATAGCTTTGCGGAGGATCGGCAGCGCTTGCCCGAGGTTGCCGCTCATCAGGTAGGCGCGGCCAAGATTGTGCCAGGCCTCGGCTCGGGTCGG
>JBAYTO010000050.1:0-13089 GCA_041675585.1 Desulfurivibrionaceae bacterium | reverse complement strand
TGCACCTATCGTCCGGTTGGACGTGACGACGACGCGGTTATCGCGGTCTTGCAGGAACTGTCGGAACGCTTCCCGGAGCGGGGCTTTAGCAAGTACTTCAAGATTCTCCGTCGGCGTGGGCACGTAAGCTTCCCTGTCAAGCGCGCAAGCCGGGACGCTCTTAAAAAATTAAGTAAAGAATATGCCAGCTTAATTTCTTAAGAGCCCTGCTTTTACTGCTTTTACTCAGCAAATCGATCTCATCATGAGGGCTTGGCTATGACAGAAAAAACTTTGGCCATTTTCGAGGGCCAACGCATCCGGCGCCACTATGATGAAAAGACGGAGACCTGGTACTTCTCGATCGTGGATATCATGCAGGTGCTGATCCAGCAGCCGGATTATCAGGCGGCCCGCAACTATTGGAAGGTATTGAAAAATCGCTTGCGTAAAGAAGGGAGCGAGTCGGTTACAAAATGTAACCGACTGAAGATGGAGGCCGCCGACGGTAAAAAATATCTCACCGACGTGGCCGACCCGGAAACCATCCTGCGGCTGATCCAGTCCGTGCCCAGCCCCAAAGCCGAGCCGATCAAGCTTTGGCTTGCTAAAGTCGGCTACGAACGGATGCAGGACATGGCCGACCCGACCCGCTCACTGGACCGGGCGCGGGAGTTCTGGCAACAGCACGGCCGAAGCGAGAAGTGGATTCAGCAGCGGATGATGGGCCAGGAGACCCGCAACAAACTGACCGACTACTGGCAAACCCATGAGATCACCAAGGAACAGGAGTTCGCCATTCTCACCAACCTCATCCACCAGGAGTGGGCCGGGGTGTCGGTCAAGGAGCACAAGGCGCTGAAAGGGTTGGAAAGCCAGAACCTCCGGGACCACATGAGCGAGGCGGAACTGATCTTCACCGCCCTGGCGGAACTCTCCACCCGCCAGATTGCCGAAAGCGTGGAGGCCACCGGCCTGGAGGAGAACACGGAGGCCGGCAGGAAAGGCGGCTCCATCGCCAAAAAGGCGCGCAAGGAACTGGAGGCTAAGACCGGCAGGAAGGTGGTGACCGGCGACAGCTTCCTGCCGCCGGGCTCGACAAAGAAGCTGGGAGAAGGCGAATGAGCGACATCAAACTGTTCAAAATCGAGCACGGCGGAGTCCGGGAGCTTGAGGGCCGTTCCGTCTCGGTGGAAAAATCCTTGCAAAGCCAAATGGAGGCCCATCTGGACGCCTTTCTCGGCGTCCGCTTCCTTGCCTCGGAATACTCCACCGGCAAAACCCACGGCGGCCGGATCGACACCCTCGGCCTCGATGAAAACGGCTGCCCGGTGATTATCGAATACAAACGGGCCATGAACGAGAATGTCATCAACCAGGGGCTTTTCTATCTGGACTGGCTCATGGACCACAAGGCGGAATTCACCTTGCTGGTCATGGAGAAATTCGGCAAGGAGGCCTCGGCGGCCATCGAGTGGTCAAGCCCGCGCCTTCTCTGCATTGCCGGTGATTTCACCAAATACGACGAACATGCCGTGCAGCAGATCAACCGCAATATCGAGTTGATCCGCTACCGTCGTTATGGCGACGACTTGCTGTTGCTGGAGCTGGTCAACGCCACCTCGGCAACCGTTACGACCGAGGCGCTGCCGGGGGGGAAGAAAACCGGCAAGGGCGGGCAAAATCAGTACAAGACCGTGAGCGAATATCTGGCCCAGGCCCGGCCCGAGCTGCAAGGGCTTTACGAGGAAGTGAGAGCCTACCTCCTGGCCCTGGGGGATGACGTACAGTTTAAGGTCTTGAAGTTCTACTTCGCCTTCAAACGGATCAAAAACTTTGCCTGCGTCGAGGTTCATCCAGGCAGCGGCAAGCTGCTCGTCTATCTCAAGGTTGATCCCACCACCATCACCCTGGAGAAGGGTTTTACTCGCGATGTCGGATCAACCGGCCATTTCGGCACCGGCGATCTGGAGATTACCATCGGCAGCATGGCCGACTTCGAAAAGGCAAAACCATTGCTGATGCGGAGCTACGAGGTTAGCTGAAGACCTTAGTGGCAACTGTTGCTATTTTTGCAACGAATGGGGGGTAACGCCATATCTTCTTTTGCCCAACCTTTTTTCCCTCAAACCATCTCCCTGTTTGCACTGGCACGATTTCCTCTATACAATGAAAAAAAACCTCCCGGTTTTCTTGCCGAGAAAGCCTTAAAACACCAGCCGTACAGGATGCAGCATCCATGTTCGATTTCTCGGAACACATCAAATTCATCATCTCCCTCTTCGCCATCGTCAACCCCATCGGCGCCATCCCCATCTACATCAGTCTCACCGACGGCTACCGCCCGGAAGACCGGGCCAGGATCATCCGGCTCACCCCGGTAGCCGTATCGGCAATCCTGCTGGTGACCCTGCTCAGCGGCGAGTTCATCCTCCGGTTTTTCGGGATCTCCATCGGCTCTTTCCGGGTGGGCGGCGGCATTCTTCTCCTGCTCATGGCCATCTCCATGCTCCAGGCCAAAACCAGCCGCACCGCGCACACCAGCGACGAGGCCGAAGAAACCGCGGACCGCGAAACCATCGCCGTGGTGCCCCTGGCCATCCCCCTGCTCTCCGGGCCGGGCGCCATAAGCACGGTTATCGTTTACGCCTACAAGGCAAAAGGCCCCTTGGCCTATCTGATAACCAGCGCGGGCATTCTCCTCCTCGGCCTGTCCGTTTATCTTTCCCTGCTGGCTGCGCCCTATATCGCCAAAAAGCTAGGCAAAACCGGGATCAACATCATCACCCGGCTCATGGGTCTTTTCCTGGCCGCCATTTCCGTGGAGTTCATCACCTCCGGCCTGAAAAGCATCTTTCCGGTTTTTAACTGATTTCCTGATTAGCGTTAATCAGGACTGATTTTCAGCTGACCAGACCACTACCAGGAGCGCTTTGGCCACCCCTCTGCCTGCTCCATGCAGGCAACAACCACGCCGTCCGCCGGATGAGTGGAACAGGGCATGGCAACTGCGGATGAGGCGACAGGCCAATATGGGAAAAGCCCGGGAGTTAATCTTCACCGTGAGCGCAAGATGATGTTTTGCGTGTATCAGGAGGGAGGTAAAAAAAGGCTTTTGTCAAGGGAGAGAAGGAAGGGGTGCTGCCCGGAGGCACCGCCTGTCTGATAGTAACTATCCAGCTCAGACTAAAACCACCAAACCGAAACTATTCAGCAGTGCCCCAGGTTGCGGTAAGCGGGCGACAAAGCGTACATCGAGTACGTGATCCGGCCCGATCGCCGCAAGATGGGGTGCTGCTGGATAGTTACCAGCAATAATCAGAAATCTTCAAACTCATTCGCGGGGGAGATGTCGGCGGCGATCTTAACCGGGGGCTTGGCCACAGGCGCCGAACCAGGAGCCGGCAGATTTTTTCTGGCCGCCGGCGCCGGGGCCTTTTGCCTTTTGGTGCTTACCTTTGGGGGGGTGGGGAGTTCCGGGGTTGACGAGCCGCCTGTCATCTGCAGGAGCTTGCCAACGGCACCCTTCATCATTTCGGACTGGGAGCTCATTTCTTCCCCAGACGCGGCTGCTTCCTCGGCACCGGCCGCATTGCTCTGGGTCACCGTGACTATTTCCTGAATTGCATTGGTGACCTTATCTATGGCACGAGTCTTCTCGCCAGCCGAATTGGCCATCTCGGTAATAATGGTGCCGATCCGTCCGGTCGATTCCGAGGCAGTATCAAATGAGGCGCTGGTTTCCTGAACCAGAGCGGAACCGGTATTGATCTTGTTGACCGTTCCTTCGATGAGGGCGGAGGTGTTGCGGGCCGCATCCGCCGCCCGCATGGCAAGGTTCCGGACCTCGTCGGCAACCACCGCGAAACCGGCGCCCGCCACTCCGGCTCTGGCTGCCTCCACTGCGGCATTTAGGGCAAGCAGGTTAGTCTGAAAGGCTATTTCATCAATGGTCTTGACGATTTTCTGGGTTTGCTTGCTGGCATCTGAAATCTCCGACATGGAGGCGGTAAGCTTTCGCATGGACTGATCGGCGTCCCGGATAACCTTACTGGCCGCGTTCATCAGTTGGTCGGCCTGTCTGGTATACTCGGTATCCTGTTTTATCATGGACCCGACTTCCATGATGGCTGCCGACGTCTCTTCCGCCGAGGCAGTTTGCCTGGAAGCCCCTTCGGCAAAGGCCTGGCTGGAGTAACAAACCTCCCCCGCCGAGCGGGCCACCTGGACCGCTCCCTCGTTGATCGAGGCGCTGACCTGCTTGAGGGTGCTGGAAATTCCGCGGCCCAGGTAGAAGGCCAGCAGGGCTCCGGAAACCATAACTACCGCGCCCAGAGCCAAGGCAATCCAGCCAAGAGTTGCCGCGGTTTTTTCTGTCTGAACGGTTCGCTCCTCCGCACTTTTTTTGGCAGTGGCAAGCAAGTCGTCCAGTTCTGGTTCCAAAGCCTGAGCCGCTTTACGAACCGCAAGGGTGGCAACCATTCGTTCATCACCAACTGAAGCGCCCACCATCCCGGCAAAGGCTTTTCTGTAGTTCTCGCCCAGAGCAAGAATCTTGTTTGCAGCCTCCATCAAACTGGTTTCCCCGGCATTTTTAGCCAGGGTCTCGATGGTGCCGATCTCGTTCTTGACCTCATCCAGATAGCCGTAAGACTTTTGGGTGAGCATTTGATCATCGGCGTAGAGCAACATCTTTTCGCTTTGCCGACAGAGGATAAAGGCGATCTTGGCGGTGTTGGTGTGCATGGCGATCGATACATCATTTTCGACTAGATCGATGAAACTTGCGGTCGTGGAGGAGAGGGCAAATTGGTAGATCCCAGTGAGAATGGCGACCAGCACAAGCACCACCGCAAACCCGAATCCGATTTTTTTTCCTATCGTTGTCTGTTGCCAGGACATTTCTCTCCTCCGCTTGGCGGGTTGACCAGGAAAATCTGTTTTAAAGTAGTGCGCAACAATCCCCAGGCCTTGGAGAAAAGACGCGTCAATAGGATTATAAAGAGCCGGCAGCCACCCCATTCATCCCGCGTTGGTCAAATAGAGTGGAGCCAAGGCCCATATTTAGAACTATTTTTCCAGCGGGACGCCGATGTAATAGACGCCGATGATTTCCCCCGCAGCGTTTTTGATGGGCTCATAGGCGGTATCATACATCCTGCCCAGAATATCGACGATCCCATAATGGGCTTTCCCCTGCCGGATGGCTGCAATGGCGGGGCCACTCGGGTCAAGCGGGGTTCCGACCGCGCGCTTGCCGTCTTTCATCACGTTGGTGCTGACCCGCATGTATGCATCGCTTTTTTTAACAAAAAATGTGGCGGTGCAGCCGAACTTGGCCTTAAGGGAATCAACCAGCTCATAGTTGTCATTGATCTTGGTGGTGCCGAACATCAGATCTCCCCCTGCCACTTTGGCGGGACCGAGTTTCGCGCTCTCCGCTTTCATGGCAACCATGGCCTGCTTGATTTTTTGGGTAAATTCGGTATCCGCCCGGGCGGTGAAAGCGCCGCCAAAAACCAGTCCCAGAACAAGAAAGGCAAGTAATGGTTTGGCAAGACAACTCACTGTGTTTCTGATCATTGAATTCTCCCTCTCGTTCTCTTGTTTTGTTTGCATGGTTGCCGGGGCTTGCCGACACCCATTTCCCAATAAGGGGCCACCTTAATACTCAGCAAAGTGCATCGTCAAGGATAAATACAATTCCCGGCTAATTGCGAATTGCCCGAGAGAAACTCTCCGGAATTTCTAATCAGAAGCCAAACACTCCTTTGAGTTTGTCCAGCCCCTTGCCTATATTATCCATGGGGCCTTCGCTTTCGGGTTGAGTCCTCCTTTCGCGGGGCGGCGGCTCGGAATAATCCCGCCCAGGGGCCACGGCCTGTTCTCGGGTGGGTTCCATCCCCAGAATCGCGTTGGCCACCGACTTCACCCGCACCTTGACCGCCCATTGCGGTTCCCAGACCTCCTTCGGGTTTTTCGGCCTGGGCGGATAGGCCAGGTTCAATTCCGTACCGTAAGCTATCATCCGCACCATGGCGCCATCGCCGAAGATCCCTTTCGGCACCGCGCAGGTCCGGGCCTCGGGGGAGAGCAAGACCTTTTCCTTCAACCAGCGATCAACCGCGGAGTTGGTTTGGTAATCCACCAGGCCGGTCCCGTTTTCCGCCACTTCGCTGGAGCTCCAGAACACTATCTCATTTCCGCTCCGGGCGCCCATGGCCGAGATGAAATAGGCGCGCGCTGTCGGGAGGCCCTTCCATTCCAGCTGGGTCGACCCATTATTCTCTTGCTGGTTCAGCGCCAGGGGCGGCATGATATCCTGGGCCTGGCCAAGAGCAAACTTGAACCCCTCCGGCACCCCTTGCCCCTTGAAGGCATGCTCCCCAATCAGGCTGGCGCCTTCCGGAACCAGCCGCGCATCCTGCTCGTTCGGCCAGGAGGGCCGTCCGGTGGCCAGATGCGCGCCACGCTGGGTCGCCCGGCGGCTGACAAAAAATTTCTGATAGTCCGCCATACTGGCTTTAGCCATATCCAGAACCAGGGGCTGGCCCGGACGCACCGAGTCGCCGCAGCCCCAATAAAGGTAGATCTTGCCCTTGGGAGGCTCGAAATCTTCCCGGACCACATCCTCATCCTGCCCGGGGGGCTGGCTCTTCTGGGTTTTGGGCGAGACCAGCTTGAGCTCCGGCGCGAGTTTGCTGCCTGCGGGCACGGACTGAACCGCCTCTGTCAGACTCTGGTTATTACGAGTGAAAAGGGTGACATCAAGCCAGGAACCGGTACTGCCCGTCGCGGTGTTGCCGAAGTTGTTCCGGCCCCCGCCCCCGAAGGCGCCGCCCAGCATACTCATGGGGTTCATGCCGCCGCCCATCCCCGGCATGCCCATGCCCGACATACCCATGCCCATGCCGGAATAAGTAGCCACATCAACCCAGCCTTGCGCCACCGGCGGCTTGCTCTTGCCCGCCTGGGCATAAGCCAGACCTCCGCCTGCCAATAAAACTAACCCGACCGTTGCAAATCTAGTAGGTGTATTCATTTTCCCTCCTCCAAAAGTCTGCCGAAAAAAAGCGCCCTGGCATTTAAAGGAACGCCCCATGCTTCTCTCTGATGATTGTCAGCCCAGTAAAGTTGGACACCTGTTGCCAATAAGGAGACTGCGCCAGAGCCCAGCCTTAGCCCTTTCATTTTTCAAGCAGGGTATCAACCCCGTCCCAGTCTGCTGGCGGCGCGGCCAGGGCCATGGCCTCGGCTCGGACCCGCAGCCTGGCGGCGGCTGAGTCATCGGCGAGGCCGGCGAGCAGCGCGGCGGCTTCACTAAACTTCCGGTCGCGGTAAAGCGTTAAGGCCTCGGCGAAACGTTCCGCCAAGCGCCGCGCCTGGTCCATATCGCCATAGCCAGAGGCAGGTCGCGTTTCAAGGGTTGTCTTGCCGGGCTGCGGCTTCGGGGTCTGGCGGCGGCCGTCTCTGGCGCCCCGCATGGCCAGCGGTTCGAACACCCTGACCGGCATCTGCCGCCCCTTGACCCGAATCATCCCGACCTCGCGCAGCACCATACTCTCCGGCAACTGGGTCACCGTTTCCCCGGAAACCAGCAGGAGCGTTCCCATGGCCTTGTTCGCTCCTTCCAGGCGAGAGGCAAGATTGACCGTATCGCCCATCACCGTGTAATTAAAGCGATGGGAAGAGCCGACATTACCCACCAGTGCCTGACCGGTATTGATCCCGGTCCGGGTCACGATCTTCCGGCCGCCCAGCTCGCCGGCTGCATTCATCTCTTCCAGACGGGCCGCCGCCGTCAAAGCCGCGGCCACCGCGTGCCCGGCATGATGCGGATCATCGAGCGGCGCGCCGAAAACCGCCACTACGGCATCGCCGATGTACTTGTCCACAAAGCCGCCATGCGCTTCAATGATGTCGGTGACCGCCGAAAAATAGCGGTTCATCAAGGCCACCAGCTCACCGGGCGACAACCCCTCGGACAAGGCAGTGAAATTGGCCAGGTCGGAAAACCATACCGTCACCTCACGCATCTCGCCGCCCAGCTCTGGCAGCAGATCGGACTCAACCATCCGGCTGACCACCGTCGGCGACAGGTAAAGGCCGAACAGCCGCCGGATCCGATGTTTCTGCCGGTCGGTAACCAGGTAGCGATGGCCGAGCATGGAGCCATAGGTGAAAATTATGGTGGCAAATATGGAAATAAATGGCAGCATCAAGCCGTGCTGCACAGCAACGAGGGCGGTTACCGCCCATGCCGACGACAGCGTCAGAATCGCGACTAATCCCAGCACCGGCGTCAGCCACAGGCTCAGCAGCACCACCAGCAGGGCCATTCCTCCCGCAAGTACGGCCACGACGGGACGATCGGCATCGCGCAGCCCATCGCCCCGCAGCAGATCGTTAACCGCGGCGGCATGGACATACACGCCGGGGATCGTATCCCGGCGAAAGACCTTATCCCGGCTCGGCGCCACTTTCTGCTCCACACAGGGCTCGACGGATGCCCCTCCGCCGGAGCCCGTGGCAAAGCGCTTTGCGGTCAGCCGGCGGTCCTCGACATCAAGCACGGTGCCGAGCAGCACCACCTTGTCCTTGAAGTGCTGCGTGAAATAATCCGTCCGCCCCTCTTCGGCGCAGGCATGGAGATCAGAGAGAGAATAGGTCGGGATGTCATCCCCGCCCTGAAAATTTACCCGCATGACATTCTTTGCCGAGCCGGGAATTTCATAACCACCCAGCGCGACCTTGCCATCCGCACCTGCCTCCGGCCTGGCCCCGAGAGCCCGCGCCGCCAACTCCAGAGACATGGAGGGCTCCCTGCCATGCCCCCCGGCCTTATCAACCTTGAAAAAAAGCGGCACGTGCCGGATCACGTCATCGACATCGCTCACCACGTTCAGGGCGCGAATATTGCGGTCATGTCCCACCACCATGCTCTGGCCCGGAAACGGGCTCACGGGATCATCCTGATGCTGCACCTTGCCCAGAACGATGCGTCCCGCGCGGCTGCCATTGCGCAGAAATTGCAGAAAAGGCCGTTCAAAACCGGGCAAAAAAGGCTCGACCGAAGTCGGGAAGACGACGTCGAAACCCACCACCTTCGCCCCGCCGGCCAGCACCGCCTCCAGAACCGGGGCGATATATGGCGTCCACATTACCTTGGGGATCCCCGCAAAGGGCGGCGTCCGGTAGGTTTGCTCGTCAAGCGCCACCACCACCGCCAGCGAGGTTGCGGGTGAGTACCGCTGCCCGTAGACCATGTGCCGCATCTTGATCAGTATGTCGGCGGACAAGGTGTCGATTCGCTCGAAAAGCGGGGTCCACGCCAGCCCGAACATCACCGTAGCGGCGATCAGTCCCGTCCCGAAATCACGCAATCGCAATCAATTCACCTTACTCGGCACCGCTAATCAAAACGGCACCAGCCGTCCGACCAGCGGCACGCCGCCGCGTTTCGCCTCGGTGGCGACCTGGAAGATCTGCGCCATCCCGCCCACCGACACCATATAAATACCGCCCGGCGCCAGCAGGATATTTTCGTTCGCGAGATCGAGGCGGGTCTTCATGTTCGCATTGCCGGCCATTTCAATGGTGTGGCGCTCGCCGGGCATATCCACCCGCTTGATCACCACGCGCCCGGTCTTCGGCAGGGTGATGAGCGGACTGGTGTCGTAGACCACCACTTTGGGTTCCCCCTTCAGGTCCACGTCGCGCACCGCCGTGGCCGCGCTCTGCACCGCCTGGTTCGCCGCCAGCATCAGCCTTCCGCCGTCGCAGACCACCTTCGACCGCGTCACCTTGCCATTCTTGACCTTGCTCTCCTTCTCGCCGATGGTAACGCGCCCGCCCGCAATCTCCTCGTGCACACAGCTCGACAGATAGCCCAGGGTCAGGCTACCGCCCTTGCCCAGGTCCACTACCTGTCCAGCGCTGACATAGTCAAGGACTTCCAGGGTCTTGATCCCCGACACCTCCTCCACCAGCGCGACCGGGGCCGCAGCCAGAACCACCCCCGCGGCAAGCACGGCAAGAAAACCGGCCATAGCGGCAAAAAACTTCGCCTTTCCCATCATCGTCATCCTCCTTGCAGGTTACGATTCTCCGCTTCCGTTTCTTCAGCCAATTAAGGGGCAACCGCGCAGCACCCTGCCCTCGGCATTACCCACGTTACCGCAGAGCATAATCCGCACCCTGATCATACCCGGCCGAAATCATCGCCCCATAGCCCGGCACCTGCGGCGAGGCCTTCACCACCTCCGCGCGCACCGCCCGGTACAGCTTCAAGCCTGCCGCCGCCTCGCCGCTGCCAAGCGCAGAGATCATCTTTGCCGCGAACACCGAATGGCCATCGCCGCCGCCGTCCCATACCGGCTGCTCGCCGCCGGACGACAACGCCATAACTGCCCGCAGATCACGGGCCGGGCCGCCGTTTTCCACGACCGCCCCTTCCTTGGTAAACGCCCCGGAGTAGCAGCTGTCCGAGACCATCATGATCTGCTTAGCCCGGGTCCGATGGAACAGCCGGGCTATGTCCCGGTTCGAAATCCAGTTCTTCGGGTTGGTCGTCTCCGCATCGCGCGGTAGCCAGTAGCCCCGGCCCGTTTCCTCCATCAGGTAACCGTGGCCGGCGTAAAACACGGTCAGGCTGTCATGCTCGGAAAGCTCCGCCGCCAGCCCCCGCATCGCGGCCAGCACCTCAGCCTTGGTCGGGTTTGCCAGCAGCTTCGTCTCAAAGCCATAACCTGCCTCCAGTTGCCGGCCGATCGCCCGCGCGTCCTGCACCGGCGTCACCAACTCCGGGATCGCCGAGTCGTATTCTTCCACCGCGATCAGCAGCGCCACCTTCCGGCCTTCCGGCTTGCGCATGAACGCAGGATTGCGCGTTCCATCCGCCTCGCTCCTCACCTCTACCAGCGTCGTCGCCCGCGAGCCCGCCTGATCGCTGACCTCCAGCTTCACCGCATGTTCGCCCGCCGACACCGGCAGCTTTACCGCAAACTTGCCATCGTCATCCACATACACCCAGCGTCCGTTCACCCGCAGGTGCAACATATTCGAAATATCTTCCAGACGGCCATCGATCTTCACCAGACCGTCAGAGGTTTCGAAGCGGGGACGGATGGCAATTTTAGTCTTATCACCCGCCATTCCGTCATCCAGCATATCGGCTGCATCGGGATTCTTGCGCAATTCGTCGAGCGCGCCGCCTAACAGGTCCGTCATGGCCAGATGCCGCATCCGGTCGAACACTCCGAACATCGGCACCCGCAGGCCATGAATCAGGCCATCTTGACCTTCGATGAGCGTCTTCAAATCCGCCTCGTTACCCTTCCCGCCTGTCACCGCTGCGGCAAAAAAAGCGGCAAGAGGATCATGGCCCGTTTTCTTCAGGCTCGAAACCACATACTCCTCAGACAGCAGCGAATAAAACTTAGCGCGATCCTCCGGAGTGTATCCCCCCGCAGTAAGTGCTGACAGGGCTTCAAGTAATTCCATCGACCTCGGGTCTGGCAGGACTCTACCGTTTATCTTGTCCTCCCATGGAGGGGGGATATCCCTGATATACTGTCTCGCCCTGCTGTCTTCGTACAAGGTTCCGACGGTCCACACCTCGCGGTCAGCCGCGGTGAAACTCGCCATCGGAGGTGTATTCGCCAACACCTCGGGCTCGGGGTCAGGCAGCGGCACAGGCGCAGCCGTCACCGTCAGCACGCCATCCACGAAGCTCAGAATATAGTTTGCCGCCGTACCGCCGTGCGCCGTGATCCCATACATCCCGGCATTGCTCGACTGCTCCGCCGAAGTAGCAAGCACCAGATTGTGCACCACCGAGGCGCCATCCGTCAGCTTGAAACCAGTATAGCTCGCGGTGAGCGCTGGGTTGGCCTCGCCGACCAACCGGTTCTTATCGTCCGCCGTTACTGTCAGGGGGGCCGGGGTGATGGTCAAGACACCGTTGTTGCGGGTGATAAAGTAGTTGGTTGCCGTGCCGTCAACGGCGGTGATGGTGTAATTGCCGATGTTGCTGCCCTGAGTAGCCAAGGTACTTAAAATCAAGCCGCTGACCACCGAGGCGTCATCCTCGAGCTTGAAGCCACGATAGCTCGCGGTGAATGCCGGATTGGCCTCGCCGTATTCACGGCTTGCATCATTTGCCGTGATGGTCAAAGGAGCCGGGCTGATGGTTAAGGACCCGTTGTTATAACTGATGCTGTAGTTGGTCGCCGTAGCATCGGCAGCGGTAATCTGATGGCTGCCCACGTTGCTGCCCTGGGTGGCCGCTGTGCTTAAATTCAGGCCGCTGACCACCGAGGCGTTATCCTCGAGCTTGAAGCCGCTGTAAGTTGCCGTAAAGGCCGGATTGGCCTCGCCGTATTCACGGCTTGCATCATTTGCCGTGATGGCCAAAGGAGCCGGGGTAATAGTCAAGGACCCGTTGTTATGGGTGATGATGTAGTTGGTTGCCGTGGCTTCGGCAGCGGTAATCTGATGGCTGCCCACGCTGCTGCTCTGGGTAGCCGCCGTGCTTAAATTCAGGCCGCGCACCACCGAGGCGTTGTCCTCGAGCTTGAAGCCGCTGTAGGTGGCGGTCAAGGCCGGGTTGACCTCACCGAATTCCCGATTTTTGGCGTCAGCGGTGATGGTCAGGGGGGCCGGGGTGATGGTCAAGGCGCCATCGGCATGGGTGATGGTGTAGTTGGTTGCCGTGCCGTTGGCAGCGGTGATGGTATAATCACCGACGTTGCTGCCCTGCGTTGCCGCCGTGCTTAAATTCAGGCCGCTGACCACCGAGGCGTTGTCCTCGAGCTTGAAGCCGCTGTAGGTGGCGGTCAAGGCCGGGTTGACCTCGCCGAATTCCCGATTTTTGGCGTCAGCGGTGATGGTCAAGGGGGCCGGGGTGATGGTCAAGGCGCCATCGGCATGGGTGATGGTATAGTTGGTCGCCGTGCCGCTGGCGGCGGTGATGGCGTAATCGCCGATGTTGCTGCCCTGCGTTGCCGCCGTGCTTAAATTCAGGCCGCTGACCACCGAGGCGTTGTCCTCGAGCTTGAAGCCGCTGTAGGTGGCGGTCAAGGCCGGGTTGACCTCGCCGTATTCCCGGTT
>JBAYTO010000049.1:0-16144 GCA_041675585.1 Desulfurivibrionaceae bacterium | reverse complement strand
TTGCGGGGGGTGCAGGCGGGCGGGCCCCCATTTTTTGGGGTCCTTTTTTTTTCCCGGGGGGCCCCCCCCGGGGGGGGGGGGGGGGGAAGGCGGTCGAGGCGCCGAAGGCCTCGACCGTTGATTCGGCTTTGGTGAAAATGGCCCTGAAGGAAAAGCGCCTGGCCGAACGGGACCGGGCAGCCGCGCTGAGGCCCTTTACCGGGCCTTACGTGCACGGGCCATTTGCGGCCCAGAGCTGCGAAGAGTGCCATGAAATGGCGGCAGGCGGTTTCGGCTTCGGCAACATGGCCTCGCAAACCAAGATGAATATCGTTCCCGGACGGTTTGCCAGGCCGCCGGAGCAACTCTGCGTGGCCTGCCATGCCGGCAAGAGCAACGCGGCCGTCCAGGCCGCCGGCTTGCGGCTGCACGGGCCGGCCTGGAACTGCGGGCTCTGCCACCAGCCGCACAACGGTAAGGAGCCCTACTTTCTAAAGATGAAAGCCGGGGAACTTTGCCGGCAGTGTCACGGGGCTGGCTACATCCACGATGCCGACCTGCATGCGGGGGTGGAAGAGTGCCTTGAATGCCATAACCCCCATCTGGGCCGAGACGCCAGAATGCTGCGCGAAGACTTTGATGAGACTTTTTAATCGTATGTTCCGCCTGTTCACTTTTTTGCCGCCTCGGGCTGGCGCTACCGCCATCGCGGTGCTGTTGGTGACCGGCAGCCAAGAAATCGCTATGGCCAGAATGTTTTATATGGAGCGCCCTCGCCTGGGAGCGGAATTTGATTATTCGTTCAAAGGAAGTGAGCAAGTCACCCCCACCCGGCAAAGCCAGGGGACCAGCCACCTTTACTCCGAGGGGCTGAGTCTGGCGAGCCGGGGCTTTGTCTACCATCCGGCCCTGTTGACTTTTGATTTCAGTCTTGAGCCTAAGTGGGAGCAGCAGAGGGAGAAATATGATTCCGGCGAGGACAGTGCGGGCGGCTCCTTTTTTCTCGACTACGGTTTTGACGGCACCCTTTTTCAGGAGCGGCTGGTTTCCCTGGAGTTGATGGCCAGGCAGAGTACCTCCACGATCAGCAGCAGTCTGAGTCCCACCACCACCAGCGAAAACAGCCAGCACGGCTCTACCATGGTGTACAACTCCAAGAAATTTCCTACGCGCTTCAGTTATATGAGCAGTGCGCGGAAGCAGGAAGGGTTCTACCCTTCCACCCTGGCCAGCGACAGCCTGCGCTTGACCTCGAGCAACCGGGGTGAGCGCTCTTACACCAACCTGAACGCCGACTACGACAAACGGCAGCTGGACTCTCTCGGCTTGAGCCAGGCCACGGAAAACGCCTCGTTTCGTCTGAACAACAGCCTGGATTTTGCCGCCGATCGGCAAATGCGCATGTCCTCGTCGCTGGCAGCGCGCTGGACCGAGAGTCAGTCGCTACCGGCCACCAGCCTGGAGCTGAACGAGTTCCTCGACTGGCAGCACACCAAAGCGGATCAGCGATTGCAGATCAACAGCAACTATGCCGCCCGCTATACCGCCAACCGGCGCGACGGCAAGCTGAGCGAGGATATTCCGCTTAACGCCGGGATTTTTCTCTCCCACCGGCTGTACGAGAACCTGGTCAGCTCGTTGAGCGGCACGGGCGGCTATAACAAGTTCGAAGGGGGGCAAGAGGAAAAATATGGCGGCCAACTTAACTTCGATTACAACCGGCGGATTCCGAAAGGTCAGATAAGTCTCAATATGGGGCACGGCTACCAGATTTACGATCGCACCGTCACAACGGATTTTATCGAGGTGATGAGCGAGGATCTGGCTTTTGTCGATCCTCTCTTCCCCTCGCTGGGCAGCCTGCCGCTGGCTAACCGCAATATCGACCCGGAGACGGTTGTGGTTTTTCCCGCCGACCCGAGCGAACCGGAATACGTGCTCGGCTTCGATTATACTCTTGTCGGGGAGGGCGCCTTTGTCCGAGTCGTGCCGGTATTTGGCTTCCGGCTGGAAGAGGACATCAAAAACGGGAAAAAGGCGCTGGTCCGCTACCGCTTCCGGAGCGATCCCTCCGCCAAGCTTGGCTCCCTGAGCCGAACTTACGGCGCCGGGCTCTCTCTCTGGTCGGTTTTTAACCTGCGCTACCAGCTCAGCCTGGTGCAGGATGAATTTTTGGGCGGAATTCCCCCGGAATCTTTAGCCGACGATATCATGCAGAGCGTCACGGCCCAGTTGAACTATGGCTGGTCGGATACCGCTTTTATCGCGGAGGATGAAAAGCGGGCCGCCGGTAGTTCGCGCCGCGCCTGGAAAATCAGCCAGGACTTCCGCTGGCGGTTGAGTCCCGCCCTTTCCCTGACCGCAGGTGGCGGGTATGGAGAGTCGGAGCTGCTGGACACCGGGAGCAGCGGGCAGGCCTACAACCTGCATTTCGCCGGGCAATGGCAGCCCCGGTCCAACCAGCAGTGGCGGCTGGAGGCCTTTGAGAACCTCAGCACTACTGACCGCCCGGATCGCATCGAGAGTATCGGTCTGGGTATTTTCTATCTTTTGCGTTACGGATTGTGGAATGTGGAGGCTGGCTATCGGCATCTTCTCGACCGGCAGCCGCTGGACGGTCAGGAACGGACCCTGAACACTTTTAATTTGAAGCTGCGCCGGGCCATGTTCTAAAGCCTGGTCAGCCGTTTGCCGCAAAAAGGAAGGCCACAAATGAAACAATTCTTTTGCTTTTGCCATAAACCGCCGGCCTTGGCGCTGACCCTGCTTGTCCTGAGCGCGGGGTTTTATCTCGGTGGCTGCTCGGCAACGGCTCCGGCGCGGCCCCCCATGCCGAACATGCTCTGGCCTCAGCCGCCGGAAATTCCCAGGGTCGCGCTGGTCAAGCTGGTGCAACACCCCGAGGATCTCGGCATCAGGACAGGCATCTTTCGTCAGTTTTGGCGTACTCTGGCCGGCCATGCCGCCCCGGAGATCAAATCCCCCCATGGTCTGAGCACGGACCGGGCTGGACGGCTCTACGTGGTGGACAAGGTTTTGCGGCAAGTGCATGTTTTTGATGAACAAGGTGAGCGCTATCAACTTATTCCTGAGTCGGGTCCGCCTCTGCTCTCTCCCATCGATGTGGCGGTGGACGAGCGGCGCGACCGGATCTTCGTCAGCGATGCCGGGGACGGCGCGGTGCGCGTCTTTAGCAGGGATGGCGCAGCGGTGGGGGAGATTCGCCGCGGGCTGCTCGGGCGTCCCACCGGACTGGCGGTCAATGGCGTCAGCGATGAATTGCTGGTCATCGACACGGAGCATGCTGCTCTGCTGCGCTTCTCTTTGGAGGATCTGCAGCCGCGGGGGGTGATCGGCCACCAGGGCGAAGGGAGCGGCCTGTTCAACGCGCCAACCGCGGTGGCGGCGGGGCCGGATGGCTCGATTTATGTGGCCGACACCCTCAATCACCGGGTGCAGATCCTGACCGCCACCGGCAAGTTCGTCATGGCTTTCGGCTCCGCCGGCGATGCGCCGGGGTATTTTTCCCGGCCTAAAGGGGTGGCGGTCGATGGCCATGGGAACATTCATGTGGTCGATGCGCTGTTTGACAATGTCCAGGTGTTTGACGGCCAGGGGCAGCTGCTCATGGCCTATGCCGGGCCGGGGCATGAAGCAGGAAGCCTCTGGCTTCCCGCGGGAATCGCCATCGACGGCCGGGGGCGGATTTATGTGGCGGACACCTATAACCGGCGGATCCAGGTTTTTCAGTTTCTCGAAGGAGGCGAGTTGCCAAAATGAATATGCGATTGCGAGGCTGCGGAAAATGGCTCTTGATGTCGGCTGCAGCCGGGATGGCGTTTGTTTCCTTGCAGGCCATTGCGGCAGGAATCAGGGAGACGAAACACAATCTCTCCGCCACCGGGCCCGGGCCCATTAAGGCGCTGAACGAGGGGGAGTTGTGCGTTTTCTGCCACACCCCGCACCAGGCCCGGCATGACATCCCTTACCTGTGGAACCGCGCCGATTCGACAGCCAATTACATCCCCTATCAGAGTTCAACCCTTTATGCCGCCGTCGGCCAGCCGACCGGGGCCTCGAAACTGTGCCTGAGCTGCCATGACGGCACCATCGCCATGGGTATGCTGTTGTCGAGACCAGCCGAGGTCGCGTTCGTCGGCGGCCTGCGCTTCATGCCCGAGGGATCTTCGCGGCTCGGCACCGACCTTTCCACCTCGCACCCGGTGTCGCTAATTTATGACGGAGCGCTGGCGGCCCGCAACCAGACCCTCACCCCGCCGGCCATGCTGGCGCATCCGGTCCAGCTCGACAAGAACCAGCAGCTTCAGTGCACCGCCTGTCATGATCCGCACGACAACAGCTTCGGTAAATTCCTGGTCATGTCGAACCAAGGCTCCCAGCTTTGTACGGTTTGCCATGTGCCGACGGGTTGGGCGGAAAGCAGCCATGCCCGGTCCGCCGCCACCTGGAACGGCGCAGCGCCAGACCCCTGGCCGGACAGCGATCACGCAACCGTGGCCGGAAACGGTTGCGCCAATTGTCATAAAAGCCACGGCGCCGGCACCGCTCAGCGGCTGCTCCGCCAGGCGGCCGAGGAAGACAACTGCCTCGGCTGCCATAACGGCAATGTGGCGGCCACCAACATCGCCGTTGAACTGGTCAAGCCATTCAGGCATGCGGTGCAGGATTATGCCGGGGTCCATGATCCGGTGGAGGATTTCACCAGCGGCATGGTGCCCCGGCACGTGGAATGCGCCGACTGCCACGACCCGCACCAGAGCAACGACCGGGCCGGGGCTGCGCCCGGCGCCCCCCCCTTGGTCAGCGGCGCCACTGCCGGGGTGAGCGGCATCGATATCGACGGCAGTCCGATCCACCCCGCCGTCTACGGCTATGAGATCTGCCTCAAGTGCCACGGCGACACCAGGATGTCCGTCAATCTGCCGATTACCCGGCAGCTCGACCAGTTTAACACCCGCCTGGAGTTCGACCCGGCCAATCCATCCTTCCACCCGGTGGCGGCCCAGGGGGTCAACGCCAATGTGCCGAGTCTGATCAATCCCTGGACCGAGCAGAGCCGCATGGATTGCACCAGTTGTCACGGCAATAGCGCCACCCTCGGACCCAAGGGCCCCCACGGCTCGGATTATCCCTTCCTGCTCGCCCGGGAGTACCGCACCGCTGACTACACCACCGAGAGCGCCGCCAGCTATGCCCTTTGCTACCAGTGCCACAGCCGGGCCAATCTGCTTGCCGACCAGAGCTTTCTCCACAAGAAACATGTCGTGCGTGAGAAGATTCCCTGTTCGGCCTGCCATGATCCCCACGGCATAAGCATCACCCAGGGCAACCAGAGTAACAACAGCCACCTGATCAATTTCGATCTCGATATCGTCCAGGCCAATTCGCGAGGGCGGTTGAGGTTTGAGGATCAGGGAACCTTCAGGGGAAGCTGCTCTTTGCGCTGCCATGGCAAGGATCATAGCGCGAAAACATATTCACGGTAAGGAGCCGTCTTGATGCCTCAGCCCTTTTTCGCTGTCTGTTGCGCAAAGGCATGGCCGCATGTCCGGCAGCAGTTCCTTTCCCAATAAATGAAGCAAACACAGGAGCTTTCCATGAACCGTCTGAAATGTTTATCAGCCATTTTTCTTCTCTGCCTGGCGCTGCCGCCCCTCGTATGGGCTGGGCAACCTGCGATTCTTTCCGGCACCGTGCTTTTTACCGAGACGGGGGGCAAGTACACCTATATCCAGCTCAAGCAGGAGGAAAAGGAGATTTGGCTCGCCGCCTCGGCCTTTGAGGTGGCCGTGGGCGACCGGGTCGAATATATGGGCGGGGTGCCGATGCGTGATTTTCATGCAAAGGCCCTGGACCGCACCTTTGAGGAGATCCTCTTTTTGAGCAATATTCGCAAGGTGGTCGATGCGCAGGCACCGGAGGGTGCCCCGGCGGCGATGCCCGCTGACGATCTCCATCGCAATCTGGTCCCGCAGGAACCTGCTGCGCCGGAGCCTGCTACGGGCGAGATGACCCGCAACGCGGGGGAGCTGTCCATCGCCGAGCTGTTCGCCAGGCGGGCTGAGCTGGCCGGACAGAAGATCAGTGTGCGCGGCAAGGTGATCAAAGTGAGCAACAACATCCTGGGCCGCACCTGGCTGACCCTGGCGGACGGAACCGGCGCCGCACCCGACAACACCTTGCGGGTTACAACCCGGGACGAGGCAAAAATCGGCGAGACCCTGACCGCCAGCGGCACGGCCAAAACCGATATCGATCTGGGGGCAGGGTATAAATACAAGTTGATTCTGGAAGATGCGGCCTTGAGTCGCTGAGGGGGGAAACAAATCATGAACATGAACAGCGGGAAAAAAATGTTATTGATCGGTTTGTTTGCGGTGCTGGCCGCCGTCATTGCTCTGGTCCCCATCGGCATGGCGGAAACCTTCGGGGTAAAGCGAACGGCCAAAAAACCCCAGGATTACGGCAATGTGCAAATGGACAACTTTACCGGCCCCAAGGGCGTCGCCCCGGTGGTCTTCAAACACTGGCTGCACCGGGCGCGATACACCTGTCGGCTGTGCCATGTGGACCTGGGATTTGCGATGAGCCGGGGCGGCACCCGGGTGACGGAAGGGGATATTCGCGCCGGCCTCTATTGCGGCGCCTGCCATAACGGCAAAACCGCCTTTGCCGGGGAAGGGACTCGGACAGGCCAGGGGAAAAACTGCGACCGCTGCCATTCGTACGGCAAGGAAGTCACTTTTAGCAATAGTTTTGCCGAGTTGACCAAGGGTTTTCCGCGGGCGCGTTTCGGCAACAGGGTAGATTGGCTAAAGGCCGAGGAACTGGGTCTGCTGACCCTGAAAGATGAAATTCCGGGGCTGACCATCAAACGCAAATCCCTAAAAAAACCGGAGGACATGGAACTGCGCCCGCTGAATAACGCCCTGCCGGACATCATTTTCTCGCACGAAAAGCATGCCACCTGGAACGGCTGCGAACTGTGCCATCCGGATCTGTTCGGGGTGAAGAAAGGCGCCAGCGTCTACACCATGCAGGACATTTTCGGCGGTCGTTACTGTGGCGCCTGCCATGACAAAGTGGCCTTTCCCAACATGGATTGTCAGTTATGCCACACCAAGGAGGTTTCCTGATGACCGGGCGCTCGGGTTGGTTGATTGCGGGGCTCTGCACGGTCTTGCTGGGGGCGGCGGTGCCGAGTTCACTGGCCTTCAACCCCTGGACCTTCCCCAAACTGCCGCCCCCGGAAGAGTATGGCAGTTTGCTGATTGACCGCACCTCAACGGCGAACAACGTCCTCCCGGTGGGCTTTTCTCACTGGTCGCACCGGCTGCGCCATACCTGCCGGGTCTGTCATGAGGAACTCGGTTTCGCGATGTTGGTCAACTCCACTGAAATAACCGAGAAGGAAAACCTCCAGGGGCAGTTTTGCGGTGCTTGCCATAATGGCAAAACAGCCTTTGGCCATACGGCGGAGCATTGCCGAAAATGTCACAGCGGCACAAGCACCTTGGCCAAGAAAGAATTCGCCCGGCTTGACAGTTTGCCGCGCACCCCTTTCGGTAACAAAATCGACTGGGTCTCTGCCTTGAATGCCGGCCTGATCAAGCCGAAACAGAGCCTGCGCGAGTCACCCTCCCAGCCCATGGGCTTTAACAAGAAGCTGGATCTTGAATCACGCTGGGCTGGAATCCCGCCGGCGGTTTTTCCACATGCCGTGCACAACCAGTGGCTCGATTGCGCCAACTGCCATCCGGATATCTTCAATATCAAAAAAAAGACCACCGAGCACTTTGAAATGGTTTTTATCCTGGAGCGGAAATTTTGCGGCGTTTGTCATCTTAAAGTTGCCTTCCCCCTTGATGACTGCAAACGCTGCCACCCTGGGATGAAGAGTTGATCTTCGCCCGGCAGCCTTGCCACGATTGCCCAGCCTGAATGCGGTCCGAACCTGTCCGACGAGACCGAGCAGAACAACTGAAGTGAGGATGAGATGATGAGCGGCGAAAAATTACAAAACCGGGGAGAAGTAATCCCCCGTTCCTTTTTTACGAAAATCACTGTTGTTCTGGCTATTTTTTCCATCGTGGTTGCCGTTGCCGGGCAGATTTTTCTCTATTTGCAGACAAAAACATTTCTCGCCTTCCACTACAGTGCTGTCCTGCTCAAACTGGCCAGAATCAAGGATGGGATTTTTCTTAAGTCGGTGCTGGTCAGCTTTGGTTTTTTCATTATTCCCTGTCTGTTGGCGACGTTTTTTCTGATTGTTTATTCCCATCGGGTCGCCGGGCCGATGTTTAGAGTCAAGCAATACCTTAAAGCCCTCTCCGGGGAGATTGCGCCCCGGCTGATCAGCTTTCGGGAAAAAGATGTGCTGCATGTTCTGGCGAATTCCATCAATGCGGTGCAGCACAGGGAGCGGGATGATTTCGCGAGAATCTCCGCCAACCTTGCGGAGATTGAGCAAACATTGGCCAAAGCCTTGGCTGCCCAGAGCGATGGCTGGCCCATTGAATCGCTGCTCGAACAAATCGGGGGAAAATGTGCCGAAAACAGCGGGATTATGGAGGCGGTTAAGCTATGAAGAGGAAGCCTGCCGCCGTACTGGCCATTTTTCTTGCCGTGTCCGCGGTTGCCCTCGTCATCTCGGCGCGGCAGCAGGCGCACCAGTTTAGCGCCGAGGAGTGCCTCTTTTGCCACACCGGGGCAAGGGGCGGGCGCGGCGATCTGCGGCCGGATGTAACTTCGGCCTGCGCCGCCTGTCATCCCTCCGCCAGAAACTATCAGGCCCACCCCACGGATCTGGTGCCGAAAATACCCCTGCCCGGCGATATGCTGCTGGTGAACGGCCGCTTTACCTGCGTCAGCTGCCATGATGTGCATGCCAGGAGCGCCAAGGCAGGCAGGGAGGCTTTTTTCCTTCGACGGAATGTTTCCGGAAAGTCTTTCTGTCTGATCTGCCATAATGTCGATGACAAGGGCCATCTCTTCATCGGTGTTACCCATGGCGGACAATTCCAGGTCAAGGATAAAAACGCCCGGATCGATCCCACGACGCTTCTTTGCATCGAGTGCCATTATGACCGGATTGATTCCCTGGACGGAGGGATCGGCGCGGGAAACTGGAATCACTCCTCCGGCCGGCTCAATCATCCCATCGGCGTTTCTTATCGGGATGCCTACAGGAAAAAGCCGAAATCCTATGTTTCGCCGAACATGATTGGAAACGGGATTGAACTGTTTGACGGCAAGATAGGGTGCGGCACCTGTCACAACCGGTTTGCCGACAAGAATTTCATGCTGGTGATGAGCAACGAGCGCAGCAAGCTCTGTTTTTCCTGCCACATAACATAAGGAGACAATTGGTGATACAAGGTTACAAAAGAAGGCAATATATCATCGACAGGGGAACCTTTCAGTATAAGTTCCTGCTTCCTTTTATTCTGTCGTGGTTTCTGGCGACCGCCATCTCGACGTATGTCTTTAACCTGATGGTTCAGCAGGAAATCGAGGCGCTCATTTGGAAGGCGCATGTCACCGTACAGACAACCGATGAGGTTATCGGGCAGCTGTTTTTTTATACGACCGTCATTACCCTGCTGCTTGTCCTGCTCTTTTTAAATCTTTCCTGCTGGTGGGTGAAAAGAAAAACCAATGGCGTTGCCCTGCGCATGGTCAACGACCTGAACATGGTGGCTGGCGGGGACTTTTCCCAAAGAATCAGGCTGCGGAAGCAAGATGCGTTTCAGGACGTGGCCGAAGCCCTCAATGGTTTTCTCGAGGAAAAGGCGGCACGGTACCGGGCCATGCGGAGCAGCCTGGCGGAAATCCAGGCCGAGCTGGGGAATATCCGGCTGGCCGATGCCAGAGGCACATTGCCGGGGCGAGAGCTGGAACAGCTCCGGGGCAAGGTCGCCCTGCTGGGCCGCGGCGAGGCCGCTTTGGGCAAAGCGGCCTCGCCCTCCGCGGAAGACGGTCCAGGCAACCATTCAGCAGGCGAGGGCTCATGATCTCAACTTTTTTTTGGCCGCGGCCGGAAAAATCCGCCGGCCATTTTTTCTTTCTTCTTGTTTCCCTGGGATTGCTCTCCATCGGCCTGATCCTTTCCCTGGCGATGTATGGCCTGGGGAAGACTATAAGCCAGCAGGTTTACCTCGATGCCGAGGATGACGCCATTCACATCAGCCAAGCCATTCTCAGCCTCGAGATGGCAGCTTTAATCAGGGAGAGCAGTCCGGGTATTCGGCAGGTGCGGATCGAAGAGGCGGACATGCCGGCCTTCGATAAAAGGATGAGGAATTTTCTCGGATTGTTTGACATCGTCAAGATCAAAATCTACGACGATAAACACAGGGTTGTCTACAGTACCGACAAATCCATCATCGGCATGCTGGACAAGGATAACCGCCGGCTGGCTCGGGCGTTGGCCGGGTTTAACGATTCCACCCTGAAGCGCAAGGAATCATTGCTGGATATGGCTATGGAGGAAAAATTCGATCTCGATGTGGTGGAAACATATGCCCCTGTCTCCCTTGAGCATGGTCCGGTGATTGGCGCCTTAGAGGTTTACAAGGACATAACGCGCTATCGGCAGACCGTCATTTCGCTGGGGAGGAAGAATGTCGGCATTCTTGCCGCAGTTCTTTTTCTGGTTTTTACGCCTTCCATGCTGATCGTGCGGAGCCTGACCATACGGCTGAGCATACTCCAGGAAAAACTTAAAGAGCAGGCCAGTGTTGACTCTCTTACCGGAGTTTTGTCCCGCAGCGAGGTGCTGGCCCAGGCTCGCGACAGGGTTTTCCGGCCGAACCGGCGGCAGAATGATTCTCATGAGCATGCCGGTTCGAACGGCATCATCATGCTGGATATCGATCATTTCAAGGGTGTCAACGACAGATACGGACACCTCGTAGGCGATGTCGTGCTCAAGAGCCTGGCCCAACGCATAGTCACGGTTCTTCGCCAGGGTGACATTATCGGGCGATACGGCGGCGAAGAATTTCTGGTGGTGCTGCCGGAAAGTTCCATGGCATCAACTCGTTATCTCGGTGAGCGAATCAGAAGGATTATTGCCGACAATCCTTTTGTCTGCGAGAGAATCCATCTGCCGGTCACCGTGAGCGTCGGCATTTCCTGTTTTGCCGGTAATAATGAGCAGGACTTTTCCCTGGCTCTGGAAGAAGCTGACAAGGCCATGTATCTGGCCAAGAAAGATGGACGCAACCTGGTAAGATGGTGTGCCCTGAATATGGAAGCTGCGCCCAGCTATTCATGTTAGGGCTGGAACGCCAAGCATAAAAAAACAGGGGTTGTCTCCGAACAAGAAAGACAACCCCTGTTTTTGTTGCGGTTTTTAAAAGCAATCGTTTACTTGACGAACTCCTTGCTGCCGTCCACCAGGGTGGAAACCACGGAGGGATCGGCCAGGGTCGAGGTGTCGCCGAAATCATGGGCTTCAGTCTCTCCGGCCGAGATCTTGCGCAGGATCCGCCGCATAATCTTGCCGCTTCTGGTTTTGGGCAGTCCTTGGGCAAACTGGATGAACTCCGGGGTGGCGATGGGCCCGATCTCCTTGCGGACATGGGTGCGCAGGGCGCCGCGCAGCTCGTCGGAAGGCTCGAACCCTGATTTCAGGGAGACATAGGCGTAGATGGTCTGGCCCTTGATTTCATGGGGCGCTCCGACCACCGCGGCCTCGGCCACCTGCGGGTGGGCGACCAGGGCGGATTCGATCTCGGCGGTGCCCAGCCGGTGGCCGGAGACGTTGATCACGTCGTCCAGCCGGCCCATGACCCAGAAGTAGCCGTCTTCATCCCTGCGCGCCCCGTCTTCCGGGTCGTAGATCCCCTCGTAGCGGGTGAAGTAGGTCTTTTTGTAGCGGCCCGGATCGTTATATACGCCGCGGAGCATGCCGGGCCAAGGCTTGCGGATCACCAGATGGCCGCCCTCGTTGGGAGCCGCTTCGCTGCCGTCTTCGCGGAGGATCGCCGCGTCGATGCCGGGCAGGGGGTGGGTGGCCGAACCGGGCTTAAGCGGGGTGGCAAAGGGCAGGCCGGAGATCATGATCCCGCCGGTCTCGGTTTGCCACCAGGTATCGACAATGGGCAGCTTGCTCTTGCCGATATGCTCGTGGTACCACATCCAGGCTTCCGGGTTGATGGGCTCGCCCACTGAACCAAGGACGCGCAGGGAGGAAAGGTCGTGTTTTTCCGTCCACTTGGTGCCTTCCCGCATCAGGGCGCGGATTACGGTGGGCGCGGTGTAAAAGACATTGACCCGGAATTTCTCGCAGATCTGCCAGAACCGGTCGGGCGCGGGCCAGGAAGGCACCCCTTCGAACATCAGAGTCGTGGCGCCCAAGGCCAGCGGCCCATAGAGGATGTAGCTGTGGCCGGTGATCCAGCCGATATCGGCGGTGCACCAATGTACGTCGTCGTCCTTGAGGTCGAAGACCCACTGACTGGTGTGTGCCACATAGGTCAGATAGCCGCCGGTGGTATGGACTACGCCTTTGGGCTTGCCGGTGGAGCCGGAGGTGTAGAGGATGAAGAGGTTGTCCTCCGCCTCCATGCTTTCCGGGGCGCACTGGCCGGTGATGTCCTCGGCCGCCATCTCCGCGTGCCACCAGAGGTCGCGACCTTCCCGCATGGTAACTTCGTTGCCGCCCCGTTTGACCAGGATGCATTTTTTAACGCTGTCACAGCCATTCAGGGCATCGTCAACCGCGGGCTTCAAGGGAATGGTCTTGCCCCCCCGCAAAACGGCATCGGCGGTGACCAGCACCTTGGCCTCGCAGTCCTGGATACGGCTTTTCAGGCTCTGGGCGGAAAAACCGGCGAAAACCACGCTGTGGATGGCGCCGATCCGGGTGCAGGCCAGCAGAGTAATGGCCAGCTCGGGAATCATCGGCAGATACACGGCAACCCGGTCGCCTTTTTTCACCCCCATCTTCTTGAGCACATTGGCGAAGCGGCAGACCTCGGTGTGCAGCATCTGGTAAGTGTAAACCCGGACATCATTCTCGGGTTCGCCCTGGAAGATGATGGCGGCCTTGTTGCGCCGACCGTTTTCCAGATGACGGTCAAGGCAGTTGTAGGAAACATTCAGCCTGCCGTCCTGGAACCATTTGATCTCGGGCTTGTGCATGTCAGCCTCAAGCACCTTGCTCCACGGTTTTTCCCAGGTGAGCAGCTCCTTGGCGCGATCCCCCCAGAAGCCTTCCGGATCCTCCATGGAGCGGCGGTAATGGGCCTCGTATTCGGCCATGCTCTTCACATGGGCTTGCGCCTGGCCCTCAGCAGGAGGGAGGAAAAGGCGGTTTTCCTGCATATGGCTTTCAATCTTTTTATCTTCGCTCATTAGTGCCTCCGAAAATTTTATTAAGCCGACGATATAGGGATATATACCTAAGAGGGTAGAAATATATAACGAGTGTTGCAGACAATTACCACATTTTTTTTATCACTTTGTAAACGGAGCTCAGCCTTGCGGCTTGCATTTCTCCGGATGCATCGCCGTGTTTTTTCTGCTATATTGAAAACCGTTCAGCCATTGCAAGGAGGCGCGGCGCGGATGCGAACCATGGCGGCAGCAATACGGATCTTCCCCTGGCTCATTTTTCTGGGCTGCGGGCTGTTTTTTGCCTTGCCGCAAGCCGGGGCAGCGCAATGCGACCCTGATACCACCATCCCCCTGGTGTCTGAGCTTCCGTTGTTTCATGATGATTTGGGCTATGAGTCCCTCGCTCCGGCCATTGAACGGAGTGTGCATTATCTCAGGCAGCTTCCCGGCGGAAAGACCTTTGTCCTCTGCGGAGAGGATTATTCTGCTGCCTGGCTCATTGAATCCCTGCTCGCTTTCCGGAAGATCATTGGGGAAAACCCTTCCCCCCAAGCCTTGACCGCCATCCTCAAAAAAGAGTTTACTCTCTGCCAGGCCAAGGGCGGTAATGATGAGCAGCGGATGTTTTTTACCGGTTATTTTGAGCCGCTGTTCAAGGCCAGTCTGACAAAAACAGCCACCTACCGTTATCCCTTGTACCGCAAACCCTCTGATTTGGTTGCCACTTCCGGCGCAAAAGATCAGGAAAACAAAACAGGCCGGCTGGAGAATGGCGACCTGGTCCCCTATTTTACCAGGGCCGAGATAGAGAAGGGAGGGTTGCTGGCCGGGCAGGAGCTGGTCTGGCTGGCTGATCCGGTTGAGGCCTTTATCATGCAGGTGCAAGGGTCCGGCCAGATCCAGCTGGCGGACGGCTCGCTGCACCGGGTGCAGTTTGCCGCGAAAAACGGGCAGGAGTACCGCAGCATCGGGCGGCTTTTGGTGGAAAAGGGCGTCATGCGCCGGGAAGAGGCGACCATGCCTGGGATCGTCCGTTACCTAAAGGAACACCCCGAGGAACAGGAGGCGGTTCTGCATCATAACGACTCTTTTGTTTTTTTTCGCTGGGGGGATGGTGGTGCCGTTGGTCCCCTGGGTAGCCTGGGCGAGCCTCTCACTCCTGGCCGGTCGGTGGCTCTGGACCAGGACTGTTTCCCGCCGGGAAGCCTCGCTTTTCTGGCCAGCCGCAAGCCAATCGTCAATGCGGCCGGGGAGATTATCGGCTGGGAACCATTAAGCCGCTTTGTGGTGAATCAGGATTCCGGCTCCGCCATCACGGGGCCGGGGCGGCTTGACCTGTTTTGGGGGGGTGGGAGTTACGCCGAGGCGGCGGCCGGTAACATGAGGCACCCAGGCACCCTGTATTTTCTGGTGAAAAAGAAATAGTTGTCAGAAGCAGTCCAGGTCTTTACAATCCTTGCGGGGCTTGATTGGCAAGGTGACGGAACAGGTGGGAGAGGACGGACCATGAAACAGACGGAAATAGATTACTGGATCACCTCCATGTTGGAAACCTACGGCAATGTTTCCGATCTCAACATTACGGTGGGCAAGCCCCTGCAAGTAGAGACCTCGGGGCAGCTGGTGCCGGTATCGGTGGAGCCCCCGGTCCCGATGCTCACCCCTTTTCAGGCCGAGGTTTTTGCCTTGAACCTCATCGGCGGCAACAAGAGGCTGCTTGATGATCTGGTCAAGCACGGCTCCTGCGATCTCTCTTACTGGCTTGGCCAGAAGGCCCGGTTCCGGGTGAATGTTTTTTCGCAAAAGACCAATCTTTCTACGGTGCTGCGCAAACTGGAGATGATGATTCCCACCATCGGTCAGTTGAACCTGCCCAAGCGTTTCAACAGCATGGCCGGCGAGCGCAACGGCATCATCCTCGTTACCGGCGCCACCGGTTCCGGTAAATCCACCAGCCTGGCCGCGTTGCTGGACAAGATCAACGATGAAAAACCGGTGCATATCGTCACCCTGGAAGATCCCATCGAGTATGTGCATCAGCACAAAATGGCGACCTTCAACCAGAGGGAGCTGGGCAACGATTTCGACACCTTTGCCTCCGGCCTGCGCGCTGCCCTGCGTCAGGCACCCAAGGTCATCCTGGTGGGCGAAATGCGTGACCGGGAAACCATGGAGATCGGGCTCTCCGCCGCGGAAACAGGGCATCTGGTACTCTCCACCCTGCACACCGTGGACGCGGGCCAGACCATCAACCGGATCCTGGGGATGTTCGATCAAGATGAACAACCCCAGGTGCGCAACCGGTTGGTGGACACCATCCGCTGGATCGTCTGTCAGCGGCTCATGCCCAAGGTCGGCGGGGGGAGGGTGGCGGCCTTCGAGATCATGGGGATGAACCTGCGGGTGCGCGAGCTGATCATGACCGGGGAGACGGAAGACAAGACTTTTTACGACGTGATTGCCGACGCCAAGGCTCTTGGCTGGCAGACTTTTGACCAGCATATCCTTGAATTGTACGAAGACGGCCTGATCACCGAGGAGACCGCCGCCAGCTACTGCACCAGGAAAACCGCAGTCAACCGGGGGCTGGACAGTATCAAGTCCGCCAGGGGTGAGGCCACCAGCGGGATCACCGGCCTGGCCATGGATATCAAGAAGAAGGAAGATAAGCGCCGTTCGGGTTTTTAGGAGCCGTTACGAAAGAATGATTAGATGCCTGGCTGTTTCGTTACGGCTCCTTATGCCGGTCATGACCACCTTAAGGATATAGCTGTTTTTGAGCGACGGCTTAGGAGCCGTT
>JBAYTO010000048.1:0-17184 GCA_041675585.1 Desulfurivibrionaceae bacterium | reverse complement strand
CACCATTGCGACCGCCCATGTGGAATACGAATCCAACGCCCGTCATTATGCCCATGTGGACTGCCCCGGACATGCGGATTACATCAAGAACATGATCACCGGCGCGGCGCAGATGGACGGCGCCATCCTGGTTGTTGCCGCCACGGACGGCCCCATGCCCCAGACCCGGGAGCACATTCTGCTTGCCCGTCAGGTAGGTGTTCCCGCCATGGTGGTCTTCATGAACAAGTGCGACATGGTCGACGATCCGGAGCTTCTTGAGCTGGTGGACATGGAGCTGCGTGAGCTACTGACCAAATATAATTTCCCCGGCGATGACACCCCGATTATTCAGGGAAGCGCCTTGAAGGCTTTGGAGAATCCGGAAGATGAGGCTGCGACCAAATGCATCTGGGATCTGCTTGAGGCCTGTGACAGTTTCATTCCCGAGCCGGTTCGCGACGTCGACAAGCCGTTCCTGATGCCGGTGGAAGACGTGTTCTCCATCTCAGGCCGTGGCACAGTAGCCACTGGCCGTATCGAGCGCGGCAAGGTGAAGGTCGGGGAAGAGATCGAGGTTGTCGGTGTTAGGGCTACGGCCAAGACAACGGTCACCGGGGTTGAGATGTTCCGCAAGCTTCTTGATGAGGGTTTGGCCGGTGACAACGTGGGTGTCCTGTTGCGTGGTTTGAAGCGCGAGGATATCGAGCGGGGTCAGGTTTTGGCCAAACCGGGCTCCATCACCCCGCATGTGAAATTCATTGCCGAAGCCTACATTCTGTCCAAGGATGAGGGCGGTCGTCACACCCCGTTTTTCAACGGCTATCGCCCGCAGTTTTACTTTCGGACCACGGACGTGACTGGGGTTGTGCAGTTGCAAGAGGGCGTGGAGATGGTAATGCCTGGGGACAACGTGACCATTGAAGGCCAGTTGATCACCCCGATCGCGATGGAAGAAGGACTTCGTTTCGCGATTCGTGAAGGCGGCCGAACCGTGGGCGCCGGCGTTATCAATAAAATTCTTGAATAATCTACTGCGCGCGATTTTTAGGAGCTGTTGAGAGATACCCGTTTTTTTGATAGTCCGTTACAGCATCTTGTGTTGTGCTGGACTGTCAAGATGATGATAATATTACACTAACAACGGCTACTGCAAAAAAAGGAAAGCTAGGATGCGAGACATTATTACTTTAGGTTGCCAGACCTGCAAGAGACGTAATTATACCACCACCAAGAATAAGCGGTCTACTCCGACCAAGCTTGAATTTAAGAAGTTTTGCCCTTTTTGCAGATCACATACCCTGCACAAGGAGACAAAATAGTTTTTGGGAGTTATTGAGGAATATTCAGTGCCGCAAGCATAGCCGTTTCTTTGGCTATTACTATGTTTGATTCCATTTATTGCTATTTTTTAATTATGTAGCTTGTAGCGGTTTAGGCCAGTAGCTCTAATGGTAGAGCATCGGACTCCAAATCCGAGGGCTGGGGGTTCGAGTCCCTCCTGGCCTGCCAGAAACGAGAGATTGTGACTGCCTCGTTTTTTTGTTGATTTGAGGGCGAAGTAGTTAATCGAATAGCCGGTTACGGGATATTGGTCGAATTCCATCCCTTTCATGTGTACTAACGATCAGCCTGTGCAGGAAGAGATAATCATTATGGCAAGCAAGGAAGATCGATTGGCCAAAAGCAAAAAAGTAGCGGGCAATGATACTGAGCAGGTATCTGTATTTCGGCCGGATCGGGTTAAGGAATTTGCCGCAGAAGTTAAAAATGAATTTGGCAAGATCGTATGGCCGGCCAAAAAACAGACTGTCGGTACTACGGCGGTAGTTGTGGTATTGGTGATGATCATCTCCTTTTATCTGGGAGCTGTTGACCTGCTGTTAGGGAAAATTATCGGCTATGTTTTGCGCTAGTAAGCCAGCTTAAGCCGGGAGAGAGACAGCATTATGGCACGCCATTGGTACATTGTCCATACATACTCCGGCTTTGAAGAGCAGGTGAAGACCGGCATGCTTGAGCGCGTTAAAAATGCGGGCCAGGAAGAGATGTTCGGAGAAATTCTTGTTCCTACTGAACAAGTTGTTGAAATGGTCAAGGGGGCACGAAAGACATCATCCCGTAAATTTTTCCCAGGCTATATTCTGGTGAATGTCGACCTCAATGATGAGACTTGGCATACCGTTAGGGGAACCCCGAAGGTGACTGGTTTTGTCGGCAACGATATGAGTCCTGAGCCTCTTTCAGATGATGAGGCCATGAAAATAATTGGACGGATCAAGGATGGTGCTCTCAAGCCAAAGCCAAAGGTTTCATTCGAATTTGGCGATGTAGTCCGAGTTATTGATGGGCCATTCAACAATTTTCAAGGGGTTGTGGATGAGGTTTTCCCGGAAAAGGGTCGGGTTCGGGTGATGGTTTCCATTTTTGGCAGGGATACCCCTGTAGAGCTTGAATATATTCAGGTGAGCAGAGGGTAGTCTTTTTTTGGGCAGTTGCAGCGAGAATTGCATAGCGCAGAGAGGTAGTTTGTTCGGCTAAGCCGATATGCGAAAGCAGCCTTAACATTTGAAAGATCTTGGTAGGCATAACCTGCCGTAACGACTTCGAGGTTAAATGTGATGGCTGGCTCGTAACGGCCACTAAATTTTGATGTCGGCCTGTCTGATTCCTTGTGGCAAGAAATGCGGGGAAACAGTTTCCGACATGTGGGAGTTCCAGCGATGGCTAAGAAGATTGAAGGATACATAAAGTTACAGATTCCAGCTGGCAAGGCGAATCCGTCGCCTCCGGTAGGCCCGGCCCTCGGCCAGCGTGGCGTTAACATTATGGAGTTTTGCAAGGCGTTCAATGCAAAAACCCAGACGGAAGGCGATACGGTTATTCCTGTGGTGATTACCGTTTATGCAGACCGTTCATTTACTTTTATTACCAAGACTCCTCCTGCCTCAACATTGCTTTTTAAAGCATGCAATCTTGGTAAGGGGTCGAGTAACCCCAAGAAGGATCGGGTGGCCAAGATTACCCGTGATAAAATTAAAGAGATTGCCGAGAGAAAACTTCCCGATCTGAACGCTTACGATATTGATTCTGCAATGCGGATTATCGAAGGAACTGCGAGAAGTTGCGGGATTACAATCGTCGATTGATCACAATTCGATTTTTTAACTAGATTTTTCGATGGTTTTTTGTAGTAATTTTTGATTTGAGAATAATTTAATGTTTGGTGGGTTTGTAAAGGGGAAAAATACCACGCAATAACCGTTGAACTCGCGGTTTTTTTGCGATTTCAACAATGTCTGGAGAGCGTCATGGCAAAGAAAGGCAAGCAATATAAAAACAGTGTGGCACAGCTTGATCCGCTCAAGGCTTATAACCTTGAGGAGGCTGTTGATCTTGCGTTGAAGGGGAAATTTGCGAAATTTGATGAGTCGGTGGATCTGGCTCTCAACCTTGGCGTAGATCCCCGACATGCAGATCAGATGGTTAGGAGCAGTGTTGTTTTGCCAAATGGAACGGGTAAAACAGAGCGTGTTCTCGTTTTTGCTAAGGGCGAGAAAGTGCAGGAAGCTCTTGACGCTGGCGCTGATTATGCTGGTGGTGATGAATTTCTTGAGAAAATTCAAGGTGGGTGGTTGGAATTTGATAGAACAATTGCCACTCCTGATATGATGGGAACTGTCGGCAAGATAGGTAAAATTCTTGGACCGCGCAATTTGATGCCCAACGCGAAGCTGGGCACAGTTACTTTTGATGTCGGCCGGGTAGTCAAGGAAATTAAATCTGGCAAGGTTGACTTTAAAGTTGATAAGGCAGGGGTTCTCCATTGCATGATCGGGAAATCCTCCTTCGGTACCGAGAAATTACAGGAAAACATTCTTGCTTTTGTTGACAAGGTTATTCAGCTCAAACCCTCTTCCAGCAAGGGTGTTTATATGAAAGCTGTATATTTGTCTACTACCATGGGCCCGGGTTTGAAACTTGACCCCATGGAGTTGCGGGTTCTTTGTAAACATGCATGATGGGCGTTGATCCCGCTGGTTGCAACCAGCGTTTATATATTTTGTCTTAAGCAGTTAAGTCGTCAAAGACCGTGGGTACCAGTGGTTTAATCGGCATGTTGGCCCAGGCAACAGGCAACATGCTGGCCTGCCGAGGCGGAAAGTCATTGCTTTTTTGCAGTGTCGTCACATGAGTTGCTTTCATTATCAATGTAGCAGTTCATTCGTCTGTACCGGTCGACCTCGGCTGCTTCTTGCTAACCCTAATATTTTGTTAGTTTAAAGGAGGTAGAGGAATTGAATCGAGACGATAAGGTTGCGGTAATAGAGGAACTCACCAGCAGATTGGCCCATGCCAAGTTTGCCGTTGTTTCTGATTATCGTGGTCTGACCGTGCCTGTCATTTCACAACTTCGTCGTGACCTTAAGCAGAGCAACGCCGAAATCCGTGTCGCCAAAAACACTTTGTTGAGGCTGGCCATTAAAGGGACACCCTTTGAGCCCATGGATCAGTTCCTGGTGGGAACAACGGCAGTTACTTTTGCGGATGGGGATCCGGTGGCACCGGCAAAAGTTTTGGTGAATTTTATCAAGACGAACCCGAAACTTGAGATCAAGACGGCAGTTTTAGATGGCAAATTGTTAACGGCAGACGATCTGAGGGCATTGTCCACATTGCCTGGCAAGGATGAACTACGTGCGCAACTGCTTGCAGTTATGCTCGCTGTTCCGACCAGTTTTGTACGGGTACTCAGCGCTGTTCCGCAAAAGGCGTTGTATGCATTGCAGGCAATAAAGGACCTGAAAGGTCAAGGCGACAACTAAGCCGTTATTCAAAAATAACCGTAGTCTTTAGAGATCACGGCCGACATATTGGGCCGTAATGAAATGTTCTGAAATGTAATGGTTATTTCTTAATGGCTCCTAAACAAGAATAGTATTTGGAGGATAAGGCAATGGCAGTATCAAAGGAAGATGTAATTGATTTCATTTCTAACATGACAGTTCTCGAGCTTTCCGGGCTCATCAAGGAACTTGAAGATAAATTTGGTGTTTCCGCAGCGGCTCCGGTCGCAATGATGGCCGCGCCTGCGGCTGGCGGGGATGTTGCCGCTGTTGAAGAAAAAACTGAGTTTGACGTAATTTTGCTTACTGCCGGCGACAAGAAGATTGGCGTTATCAAAGAGGTTCGCGCTATTACCTCTCTTGGCCTCAAGGAAGCAAAAGATCTGGTCGAAGGTGCACCGAGTCCGATCAAGGAAGGCATTTCCAAAGATGAAGCTGCCGATATCAAAGCCAAGATCGAGGCTGCCGGCGGAACTGTTGAGATCAAGTAGTATGAACACCGTCATGTCTTTTTGCTGATCTTCTCAGGTATCGGCAAGAAGAATATAGCATTTCCCGGAGCTGACCAAGCTTCAGGGATCAACAAGAGATGCAGCGACGCTACGGGGGAACCCCCCGTAGCGTTCTTGCGTTCTTATCAAAGGGAGAGAATTTGGCCTCCATGAGTCACGGCACAATGCATCTCCCGACGCTCCACACCGGGGAGCCCGTTCCCATCCGCCACCGCTAAACAGATGAGGGTATTGCTGCATGCAAACTATCAAACGAGTTCGGAAAAGTTTCGCCAAAACTAAGAGTATTGTTGATATACCACATCTCATCGAGATGCAGGGGCTGTCCTATGAAAAGTTTTTGCAGAAGGACACCGAGCCAGACCAACGTTCGGATAGTGGCCTGCAGGGGATTTTTAAAAGTATTTTCCCTATTCAGGATTTCAATGGAACATGTTCACTTGAGTTTGTGAGGTATAACTTTGGCGAGCCGAAATATTCCGTGGATGAGTGTATCCAGCGGGGCATGACCTATGAAGTTCCTGTCAAAATTACGGTGCGTCTTGTTTCGTACGACACTGATGCTGAAACCGGGGTGCAGAATATTCGGGACATAAAAGAGCAGGCTGTTTATTTGGGCAGCATGCCGTTGATGACCAAAACCGGAGTTTACGTTGTCAACGGGACAGAGCGGGTAATTGTCAGTCAATTGCAGCGTTCGCCGGGCCTTTTCTACAGTCATGACGGCGGCAAGACTCATTCTGGCGGCAAACTTCTCTATTCGGCCAGAATTATTCCGGTTCGTGGCTCTTGGATTGATCTGGAGTTTGATGCTAAGGATATCCTGTACGTTCGCATCGACCGGCGGCGTAAATTCCCGGTAACTACTCTGCTTAAGGCCCTTGGCTACAGCGGGGATGAACTGTTGCGCTACTATTACGACACGGAAAAGATCACCGTGAGTCGTAAGAAGTTCAAGAAAGAATTCTCGCCCGAAGTTATGGTCGGGCAAAAAGTATTCCATGACATTGTTGATCCTAAAACCGGAGAAATTATTGCCAAGGAAGGTCGGAAAATCGGCAAGGTGCTGGCCAAGAAAATTTTTGAGGCCGGAGTTACTGATTTTGATATCGAAGCGGAGAGTCTGGTCGGGAAGTTTTTGGCCCGTGATATCGTGGACTCCAAGACTTGCGAGGTCATTTTTCCCTGTAACACGGAACTGACCGAGACCATGCTAGACGACATTATCGCGGCAAAGGTCTCGGAATTTGAAATCCTCTTCATTGACGGTATCAAAGTTTCAGATTCTTTCCGGAAAACTTTGGCTCTGGACAAGGTTAATACCCCGGAAGAGGCCTTGCTTGAAATATACCGCAGACTGAGGCCCAGTAGCCCGCCGACCCATGAAATTGCTTCGGCCTTTTTCGATAATTTGTTTTTCAGTACCGACACTTATGACCTTTCTGAGGTTGGACGTTTTAAAATCAACGCCAGATTGGGATTGAATACCGATATTGAGCATCGTACTTTGACCAAAGACGATATCATGCTGGCGGTGAGACACCTGGCGCGACTCAAAGACAGTCAGGGTCCCATTGATGATATTGACCATCTTGGCAACCGACGGGTCCGGACCGTAGGTGAGCTGGTGGAAAATCAGTACCGCATGGGACTTGTCCGTATGGAGCGCGCTATTCGTGAACGGATGAGCATTCAGGAGGTTGAGGCGCTGATGCCCCATGACCTGATCAATCCCAAGCCCATTACCGCCGCGATCAAGGAATTTTTCGGCACCAGCCAGCTTTCGCAGTTCATGGACCAGACCAATCCCTTGTCCGAGGTTACGCATAAGCGGAGATTGAGCGCCCTCGGACCGGGCGGTCTTTCCCGGGAGCGGGCCGGATTTGAGGTGCGCGATGTTCATCCCACCCATTATGGGCGGATCTGCCCGGTGGAAACACCGGAAGGCCCGAACATCGGTCTTATTGCCTCTCTCGCTACCTATGCCCGGGTCAATGAGTATGGTTTCATTGAGACCCCGTACCGAAATGTTAAGGCTCGGAAGGCAACGAAAGAAATTTCCTACATGACTGCCCTGGATGAACAGGAGCATGTCATTGCTCAGGCAAAAACCGAGCTGGACGGGAAGGGCAAGATTGTTTCGGACACCCTTATTGCCAGACAGGACGGCGAGGTGCTTTCCACCGAGGCGGATGCCGTAACCCAGATGGATGTTTCTCCCAATCAGCTGGTGAGTGTTGCCGCCTCTCTTATTCCCTTTCTTGAGAATGACGATGCGAACCGGGCCTTGATGGGCTCCAACATGCAGCGTCAGGGCGTGCCACTTTTGCGGCCGGAGGCCCCGTTGATCGGAACGGGTCTTGAGTTAACCGTGGCTAAGGATTCCGGCGTCTGTTTGCTGGCCGGCGGCGATGGAGTGGTTGAGGAGGTCGATGCCAACCGGGTCGTGGTTCGTTATGATAAGCCGGGGACGGACGGTTTTACCACCGGTATCGGGATTTACCGCCTGGAGAAGTATAAGAAATCTAACCAGAATACCTGCTTCACTCAACGCCCTTTGGTTAATCCTGGCCTGCGGGTGAAAAAGGGCGACATTCTTGCCGACGGCCCGGCTTGTGATCAGGGCGAACTGGCCTTGGGCAAGAACGTGACTATCGCCTTTATGCCGTGGCGAGGGTACAACTTTGAGGATTCCATTCTGATCAGCGAGAAGATGCTGAAAAAGGATACCTATACCTCTCTCCATATCGAGGTGTTCGAGACCGTTGCCCGCGACACCAAGCTGGGCAAGGAGGAAATCACTCGCGACATCCCCAATGTGAGCGAGGATGCGTTGCGCAATCTCGACGAGTCCGGGGTTATCCGCATCGGAGCTGAGATCAAGTCCGGGGATATTCTTGTGGGCAAGGTAACCCCCAAGGGTGAAACGCAGCTTTCTCCGGAAGAAAAGTTGTTGCGTGCCATCTTCGGAGAAAAGGCCGGAGATGTGAAAGATACTTCCCTGCGTGTCCCGCCCGGGGCTGAAGGGGTGGTTATCGACGCCAAGGTTTTTTCCCGCAAGGGGGTGGAGAAGGATGAGCGTACCTTGGCCATTGATGAGTTTGAGATCAAGACTCTTGAACGTGATATGGCTGACGAGGTCAACTGTCTGAAAAAAGGGGTGCGCAACAGTCTGGCTGATATTTTTGACGGAAAGACGGCGACAAATGTAATCAAGGACAAAAAAGGGGAGATCCTGCTTGCCAAGGGTAAGAAGATTTCTCGCGATGTGATTGAACGGTTGTCTCTTTCTGCCATCAAGCTGATTGGTTATGCCGAGAAAGACAAGTTCGAAGGTGAGGTGGCCCTTCTTTTCGAGCGTTATGATAGCCAGGTCAAAATGGTTAGAGACCGTTATGAGGCACGGATTACCCGGCTCAAGAAAGGGGATGATCTGCCACCCGGAGTTATCCGAATGGTAAAGGTCTATGTCGCCACCAAGCGCAAATTGTCCGTGGGCGATAAGATGGCGGGCCGTCACGGAAACAAGGGTGTTGTTTCCCGGATCATGCCCGAAGAGGATATGCCATATTTTGCCGATGGCACCACCGTCGATATTGTTTTGAATCCGTTGGGTGTTCCTTCACGTATGAACGTAGGGCAGTTGCTGGAGGTGCATCTTGGTCTGGCGGCCAAAAGACTTGGTCAGCAGATTCAACATCTGGCAGAGCAGCAGCAGGTTGCGGCAGTGAAGGAAAAGCTGAATAAGGTTTATTCCCAGGAAGAATACAGGCAGTTGACCGAAGGTTTGGCTGATGATGAGTTGTTACTCATGGCCAGGCGTATGGGTACTGGTCTGCATGTGGCTACGCCGGTATTTGACGGTGCCCATGAAAGCGAGATCCGAAGCCTTTTGGTTGAGGCCGGCATGGACGAGGTTGGACAGGCCACGCTGTATGACGGGCTAACCGGAGAAAAATTTGATAACCCGGTAACCGTGGGCACCATGTATATCCTGAAACTCCATCATCTGGTTGATGACAAGATTCATGCCCGTTCCACAGGGCCTTATTCGCTGGTTACCCAGCAGCCCCTCGGAGGCAAGGCCCAGTTCGGTGGCCAGCGTCTTGGTGAAATGGAGGTCTGGGCACTGGAAGCTTATGGTGCGGCTTATACTTTGCAGGAATTTTTGACAGTCAAGTCTGACGATGTAGGCGGTAGAACAAGGACATACGAGCGGATTGTTAAAGGTAATAATTTTCTGGAGGCAGGCCTGCCGGAATCTTTCCATGTTTTGGTAAAAGAACTCCAGGGGCTTTGTCTTGATATGGAGTTGCTTGACGAGAAACCGGAAAATTAGGAGCTATTGCGAAATATCCGTTTATGTCCTGAGCATATTGCCAGTCAAAGTGATTTGATTATTTAACATAGATAAGGGTGCTGCCGTGGAAGAACTTTTCAGCTTTTTTTCCAATCCGAAAGGACCGTTAAAATTCAATGCCGTGCGAATCTCCTTGGCTTCGCCGGAAAAAATTCGTGACTGGTCTCACGGTGAGGTGAAAAAACCGGAGACAATTAATTATCGGACCTTTAAGCCGGAACGCGAAGGGCTGTTTTGCGCCAAGATTTTCGGCCCGGTCAAAGATTACGAATGCAATTGCGGTAAATACAAGCGCATGAAACACCGCGGAGTTGTCTGTGAAAAATGCGGGGTTGAGGTTATCCAGTCAAAGGTCCGGAGGGAAAGACTGGGTCATATCGAACTTGCCGCGCCTGTTGCTCATATCTGGTTTCTCAAGAGCCTGCCGAGCAAGATCGGCAATATCTTAGATATGACCCTGAAGGAGCTGGAAAAGGTTCTCTATTTTGATTCATATGTGATCACCTCCTCCGATGAGCCGTCCTTATCGGTCAGCTCGTTGCTGACCGAAGAAGGCTATCGCGAGGCCAAGGAAAGTTTTCCCGGTAAGTTTGCAGTGGGTATAGGAGCTGCGGCCATCCAGGAGATGATGCGGAAACTTGATCTTGAAACCTTGTCTAAGGCGCTTCGCCAAGAGATGAAGGAAACAGGTTCCGAGGCCAAGCGGAAAAAACTGGCTAAACGGCTCAATGTGGTTGAGGCATTTCATGAGTCAGGCAACAAGCCTGACTGGATGATTCTTGATGTTATTCCGGTTTTGCCCCCGGATTTGCGCCCTCTGGTACCCCTGGAAGGCGGACGTTTTGCCACCTCCGATCTCAATGATCTCTATCGTCGGGTAATAAACCGGAACAATCGGCTGAAACGGCTACTTGAGCTGGATGCCCCGGAAATCATTATCCGCAACGAGAAGCGGATGCTGCAGGAGGCGGTGGATGTGCTTTTCGACAACGGCCGTCGCGGCAAGGTTATCACCGGTCCCAACAAGCGGCCGCTTAAATCCCTTTCCGACATGCTCAAGGGAAAACAGGGACGTTTCCGGCAGAATCTGCTCGGCAAACGGGTGGATTACTCCGGTCGTACCGTCATCGTGGTCGGTCCGCATCTGAGGCTCCATCAGTGCGGTCTGCCAAAGAAGATGGCCCTTGAGCTTTTCAAGCCCTTTATCTACAACAAGCTGGAGATGCTCGGTTATGTAACGACTATCAAGAGCGCCCGCAAGATGGTGGAAAAAGGAACCAAGGAGGTATGGGATGTCCTCGACGATGTCGTCAAGGAATACCCCATTATCCTCAACCGGGCGCCAACGCTGCATCGTCTCGGTATGCAGGCTTTTGAGCCGGTGCTGATCGAAGGCAAGGCCATTCAGCTGCATCCGCTGGTCTGCGCCGCCTTCAACGCAGATTTTGACGGCGATCAGATGGCCGTGCATGTACCTCTTACGGTTGAGGCGCAGATGGAAGCCCGGGTTCTGATGATGTCTACCAACAATATTCTTTCACCGGCCCATGGTGAGCCGGTTATTATTCCTTCTCAAGATATCGTACTCGGCCTCTATTACATGAGTCGTGAGCGCCATTTCGCTTTAGGTGAAGGCAAGGTCTTCAGTTCGCCAAGCGAGGTTCGGATGGCATATGATCACGGTGCTGTGCATCTCCAGGCCAGGATCAAGGTGCGGCGCCAGGGTGAGCTCGTAGACACTACGGTGGGAAGGGTTCTGCTTGGTGAAGTTCTCCCAGAGAGTGTACCCTTCAGTCATGTCAATCAGGTGATGGGAAAAAAGCAGCTGGCCAAGCTCATTGATCATACCTATCGTCACGCCGGCACCAAGGCCACGGTTATTCTGGCGGATCGTCTGAAGGATATGGGTTACGCGTTCTCCACCACGGCCTCCATCTCCATCTGCATCAACGACATGAAGATTCCTGTGACCAAGGACGACCAGTTGGCAAAAGCAGAGAGTGCGGTGTTGGAGGTTGAGCAGCAATACCGGGACGGGTTGATCACCGATGGTGAGAAGTATAACAAGATCGTTGATATCTGGTCGCGCTCCACCGATGATGTGGCCAACGAGATGATGCAGGAGATGAGCGTTCAGTTCCTGCGCGACAAGGATAACAAGCTGTATGAATCACCCAGCTTCAATTCCATCTATATTATGGCCGACTCCGGCGCCCGCGGCAGCCGTGATCAGATTCGGCAGCTTGCCGGGATGCGTGGCCTGATGGCCAAGCCTTCTGGCGCGATCATTGAGACCCCGATCAAGGCAAACTTCCGGGAAGGTCTGAACGTTCTGGAGTATTTCATCTCTACCCATGGTGCGCGGAAAGGTCTGGCTGATACGGCTCTTAAAACGGCCAATTCCGGATATTTGACCAGACGGTTGGTTGATGTGGCCCAGGATGCGACAATCATTGAGAAAGATTGTGAAACCCTGGACGGTATTTTAATGGAGGCCCTGCTTGAAGGTGGGGAGGTGATCCAGCGGGTTGGCGATCGAATTCTTGGACGTGTGGCTTTGGAAGATGTGATCGACCCCTTTAACGGGGAGATCTTGGTCGAGGCCAACGAAGAGATCACCGAGGAGAAGGTCAGGCTTATAGAACAGGCAGGGATTGATCGGGTGATGATTCGGTCCGTCCTTACCTGTCAGGCGCGGCGCGGGGTTTGCAGCTCATGTTATGGCCGGGATCTTGGCCGAGGGCATATGGTCAACATGGGTGAGGCTGTCGGTATTATCGCCGCCCAATCCATCGGTGAACCTGGCACTCAGCTCACCATGCGTACCTTCCATATCGGCGGGACAGCAAGCCGAAGTGTCGAGCAGGCCGAGGTTAGATGTCAGCATGGAGGTACAGTGCAGTTCCAGAACATGCACTATGTTGAGAATACTGCCGGGAACATGGTAGTGATGAACCGGAATGCGGCCGTTTCCATTATCGGCGCCCAGGGACGTGAACGGGAACGCTATCAGATTAACTATGGCGCGCAGATTTTTGTCAAGGAAGGGTCGGAAATCGAACCCGACACCTTGCTCGCCAATTGGGATCCATACACCATTCCCATCGTCAGCGAGATCGGCGGCGTGATCAAGTTCGGAGACATTCTCGAAGGTGTTACCATGCAGGAGCGTGTCGACCCTGTTACCGGGAAATCAAGCCATGTCATCGTGCCTTCCCGCTCCGGGCAGCATAACCCCCGGATTACCGTGAAGGATGAAACCGGAAAGACGGCAAAATTGCCGAAAACAGGATCTCCCGCCAGATATTCTCTGCCGGTTGGCGCCCTGATTTCGGTTGCCGAGGGTTCCGTCATCGAGCCGGGAACCGTTCTTGGCAAGATTCCTCGGGAAACCACTAAGACCAAGGATATTACCGGCGGTCTCCCCAGAATTGCCGAACTTTTTGAGGTTCGCAAGCCTAAGGAGTATGCGGTTATTACCGAGATTGACGGCCAGGTAAGCCTCGGCAAGGATATCAAGGGCAAGAAGCGGGTAGTGATTACCCCAGAGGTCGGTGAAGCCAAGGAATATCTGGTTCCCAAAGGCAAGCATGTCAGCGTGCACGAGGGAGACTATGTCAAGGCAGGGGAGGCGTTAATGGACGGCTCACCTGATCCGAATGATATCCTTCGTGTTATGGGCGTCAAAGAGCTGGCCAAGTTCTTGGTGAATGAAATCCAGGAGGTGTATCGCTTGCAGGGGGTAAAGATCAACGACAAGCATATCGAGGTTATAGTTCGTCAGATGCTGCGTCGAGTCCAGATCACCGGGGTGGGAGATTCCACCTTTATGCTGGGTGAGCATGTCGAGTGGTGGCGCTTTAAAGAGGAGAACGAGAAACTGCTTGAGAAAAACGAGAAACCGGCAACAGCGGAACCGTTGCTCCTTGGGGTGACCAAAGCCTCTCTCAGTACGGACAGCTTTATTTCTGCGGCCTCCTTTCAAGAAACCACCAAGGTTTTGACCAATGCGGCCATGGCCGGGAAAATCGATACCTTGAGGGGCCTGAAAGAAAACGTGATCATGGGTCGTTTAGTCCCTGCAGGCACAGGTTTTGATGAGTATGCGATTGGCGAGGATAATTAGTATATTTGCCTTGACAAGCATTAGCCCTTCGAGTAAATATGCCGTTTTCCTATGTTGCACAGTGAGTTTCAAGCGTAGGAAGATGCTTCTAACTAAATATCAGTAATATGGGAGTCGATTTCAATGCCAACCATTAATCAGCTGGTGCGGCACGGACGGAAAAGCAAGATCAGCAAGACTAATACGCCTGCGCTGAAAGGTTCTCCGCAGAAGCGTGGTGTTTGCGTCCGTGTATATACCACTACCCCCAAGAAGCCAAACTCGGCCTTGAGAAAGGTTGCCAGGGTTCGGCTTACCAACGGGATCGAGGTTACCTCGTACATCCCTGGTATCGGCCATAATCTTCAGGAGCATTCTGTTGTCCTGATTCGCGGTGGCAGGGTTAAGGATCTTCCCGGTGTCCGCTACCATATTATTCGTGGCACCTTGGATACGCTTGGCGTTGCTAAACGTAAGCAGGGTCGTTCCAAGTACGGAGCCAAGCGGCCCAAATAAGCAGTTTGCTTACTGTGTGATAAGGAGTTTTTTAGATGCCTAGAAAAAGACTTGTAGCAAGGCGTGGGATTGAGCCTGACCCCCGTTTTAATAGTGTGCTGGTTGCGAAGTTTGTCAACGCCCTGATGGAGTGTGGCAAGAAGAGCATCGCCCGTGGCATTTTCTACGGCGCCATGGATATGATCGAGACCCGCATTACTGAGGCCGATCCTATTGTGGTGTTTGAAAAAGCTATGGAGAAGGTTCGCCCCCGGCTTGAGGTGAAATCTCGTCGGGTTGGTGGTGCCACCTATCAGGTGCCGGTTGAGGTTCGTCCTGAGAGAAGAAACGCTCTGGCTATTCGCTGGTTGGTCAACTTCGCCCAAAAAAGACCTGGAAAAACCATGGCTGACAAACTGGCCGGCGAACTTGCCGATGCCTACAACAACCGTGGCGCTGCTGTGAAAAAACGCGAGGATACGCACCGCATGGCCGATGCTAACAAGGCATTTGCTCATTACCGCTGGTAATTATTGGGCGCAAGGTTTTCCTTGGTTGACAAAACGACGGGGAGGAGGTATTAACACCAATCCTTGTCGGGCGGGCTGGACTAAACAGTCTGTAACATAAGTGACCAGGGGAAAAGAGTGGCTGGGAAAGATTCGCTGCAGTATCTGCGGAATATAGGCATCATGGCCCATATCGACGCAGGTAAGACAACAACTACGGAACGCATTCTTTATTATACGGGACGTTCGCACAGGATGGGTGAGGTCCATGACGGCAATGCCGTTATGGACTGGATGGAACAGGAGCAGGAGCGCGGCATTACCATTACCTCGGCTGCCACGACCTGCGAGTGGAAAAATCACACCATCAATATCATAGACACACCGGGGCATGTTGATTTCACCGTCGAGGTGGAGCGGTGCCTCAGGGTTTTGGATGGCGCCATTGCAATTTTTTGTGCGGTGGGAGGGGTTGAGCCCCAGTCTGAAACGGTATGGCGGCAGGCGGATCATTACCAGATTCCCAGAATTGCCTACATAAACAAGATGGACCGGCTAGGCGCGGATTTTCCGCGTTGTGTCGCGATGATCGGGGAGAGGCTGGGAGCGAATCCATTGCCTCTCCAGCTTCCGGTCGGGAAAGAAGAGACATTTAGGGGTATCATTGATCTCGTTGAAGAGAAAATGATGCGCTTTGATGAAGACACAAAGGGATTCAAGGTTTTGTACGAGCCTGTCCCCGATGAATTCAAAAAAGAATCAACGGCCGCACGGATGGCCCTTATCGAGAAGTTGGCCGACTTCGATGATTGGGTCATGGAAAAATTTCTGAATGAGCAAGTTGTAACGGTTGCTGAGATCAACCGGGCAATCAGGGCTGCAACGTTGAACCTTGATGTCGTGCCCGTCCTGTGTGGCAGCTCCTTTAAAAATAAAGGAGTGCAGCCTCTGCTGGACGCAGTAGTCGCCTATCTGCCTTCACCTCTTGATGCGCCTCCGGTGCAGGGGGTAAATGTGGATGGGGTGCTGGAGACAAGAAGGGCAAGCGACGAGGAGAATCTCTCCGCCCTGGTCTTTAAACTGACATCCGATCCTTTTGTGGATATCCTTGCCTATGTGCGGGTCTATTCAGGCGTTATAAAAGTCGGGGACAGGGTTTACAACCCGGGGAAGAAGAAAAAGGAAAAGATAGGCCGAATTGTCAAGATGCACGCCAACAAAAGGGAAGAGGTTGGCGAGCTGAAGGCCGGGGATATTGGTGCGGTAGTAGGCTTGCGCTTTTCCATTACCGGGGATTCGCTCTGAGTCGGGAGATACCTTTACTCTTGATACCATGGATTTTCCCGAGCCGGTTATCAGTGTTGCCATTGAGCCTAAAGGGAAGGCCGACGAAGAAAAGTTGAGGGACAGTCTGGCGAAAATTGCCTTGGAAGACCCCTCCTTTACTGTGTCCATTGATCCTGATTCGGGCCAGACCCTTATTTCCGGGATGGGTGAGCTGCACCTTGAAATTATCGTTGACCGGCTTATCCGGGAGTTCAAGGTCGGGGCCAATATCGGCAAACCGCAGGTTGCCTTTAAGGAAACCATAACCAGTATTGGTAAGGCGGAAGGGAAATTTGAACATCCGACCACCGCAGGAAAAAACCAGTATGGACATGTATGGCTGCAGGTCGAGCCTCTTGAGCGCGGCGAAGGTTTTCGTTTTGAAAGTTGTATCGCCGAGGATGTTATCCCCCCGGCAATTGTTCCGGCGATAGAAAAGGCAGTACGCGATAGCCTGGATGCCGGAACTTTGATCGGTTTTCCGATTATTGACCTGAAAGCAAGTTTGGTTGACGGTTCCTATCGGGAAGATGATTCTACTGAACAAGCTTTTGGGGTGGCAGCTGCCATAGCCTTTCGAAAGGCAATTTCGGAAGCGGCTCCGGTTTTACTTGAACCGGTTATGGATGTAGAAATAATCTTGCCTGAGTCATATCTTGGCGAGGTGATTTCCGATCTGACCGCCAAGCGGGCCAAAATACACGGGATGGATAGCCGGGACGGTGCAAGGCAAGCAGTGAAAGCGCAAGTGCCTCTGTCTGAGATGTTCGGATATTCAACGGATTTACGTTCCGCCACTCAGGGGCGGGCAAATTTCACCATGCAATTTGCCGCATATGACAGGGTGCCGGATCATATAAGTGGAAAAATAATTAAGCGGATTCGAGGCCTTTAAGTCTAGAGAGACGCAAGCAAAGAAAGAGGAAAGGACATGGCAAAAGAGAAATTTTTACGCAAGAAACCGCATGTAAATATCGGGACGATCGGCCATATCGATCATGGCAAGACCACCCTGACTGCCGCGATCACCCGGGTATTGTCCACTAAGGGT
>JBAYTO010000047.1:0-18211 GCA_041675585.1 Desulfurivibrionaceae bacterium | reverse complement strand
TTGGTGTAGACAATGGTCCGAAAATCGCCGTAGCGGGTGGGAATCCTGGCCTCGGCAGCCCGGTGGACCAGCTTGTCCTCGCGGGTCCGATAGGCGACGAGATCGGCGATGGTGGCGATCTTGAGACCATGCTCCTTGGCAAAGATCTCGAGATCTGGCATCCGGGCCATGGTGCCGTCTTCCTTCATGATCTCGCAGATCACCCCGGAAGGATTCAACCCGGCCAAGCGGGAGAGATCGACCGAGCCTTCGGTCTGGCCGGTGCGGACCAAAACCCCGCCCCGTCTGGCGCGCAGGGGGAAGATATGGCCAGGGCTGACGATATCGCTGGGCTTGGCCTTGGGATCGGCAGCCACCAGGATAGTCCTGGCCCGGTCCGCCGCGGAGATGCCGGTGGTGACCCCGGTACTCGCCTCGATGCTCACCGTGAAGGCCGTTTCAAAGGGCGACTTGTTGTTCTGCACCATCATGGGGATCTGCAACTGCTCCAGATGATCCGGGGTCAGGGTCAAACAGATGAGCCCACGGCCATGGGTGGCCATGAAATTGATCGCCTCGGGCGTGACCTTTTCCGCGGCCATGTACAGGTCGCCTTCGTTCTCGCGATCCTCGTCATCGACCAGGATGATCATCTTCCCGGCCCGGATCTCGTCGATTACCTCTTCAATGGAACTTACCGCCATGTTATTCACCTAAAACCTTCGTCGCCTGCCTGGAGGCACCTTATTTAAAAAAGCCGTGCTCAGCCAGAAAAGCGGAATTGATTCTTGATTCAGCGCCCCCGCCGCCGGCATCCTTGGCGGAGAGCAATTTTTCCACATACTTGCCGATCAGATCCACTTCGATATTCACCACGCTCCCCTGCCGCAGCGCCCCTAGGGTCGTGACCCCGAGGGTATGGGGGATGAGGGAAACAGCAAAGGCCTTGTCGTCGATGCTGTTGACGGTAAGGCTGATGCCGTCAATGGCGATGGAGCCTTTTTCGATGATATACTTGCCGAACCCAGCCGGAACCTGGAAGCTGAAGAGGACAAAATCCCCAAGAGGCTGCCTGGTAAGCATGGTGGTCGTGGCATCCACATGGCCGCTGACCATATGCCCGCCCAGCCGGTCGGCAAGGCGCAGGGCGCGCTCCAAATTGACCACGCTCCCCACGGCCAACCGCCCGAGATTGGTGCGGTTCAGGCTTTCCGGAGACACATCGACCAAAAAGAGGCGGCCGCTGATCTCCCTGGCGGTGAGACAGACCCCGTTGACCGCAATGGACTCGCCTTCCGCAGGCTCGGGCAGATCAAAGTCCGCGGTGATGGCAAAGAGCATCCCGCTGCCGACCGGTCTTTTTTCCAGTATCCTGCCCTGCCCCAGTATGATCCCGGTAAACATATCCTTTCCCTGTAACTGCTCAGCAGCACCGCATCTGCTTTGTCATCGGCCTGCTCATGTGCCCCAGCACACTTCGCAGACCTCTTTGTCGGACACTTCTGCCGACAATTGACACGCGCATCTGCGGCACTGCTGATCAGTTACTTGCTGATTTTATTATTATTTCTCAACAAGTCCCTCAATCAGCACGTCATTACCGAACCGCCGCACCTTGGTGGTGCGAAAACGGGGGGCGTCCGCAACCTGTTGCAGGCCAAGGGTATCCACCAGCGGCACCCCGTCGGCGCCGATGAAGATCGGGGCAACAAAAATCTGCACCTCGTCGACCAGATTGGCCCGCAAAAAAGCGGTGTGTACCCGGCTGCCCCCTTCGACCAGCACACTGGTAAGCTGCGCCCGGCCAAGCTCGCAGAGAACCGCAGCAAGATCAAGCTGGCCTGCCTCATCGAGCCGGACCTGCTTGATAACCGCGCCTGCGCCAATCAGGGCCTCGGCCCGTTGCGGGTCTGCTTCCGACCCGCAAAAGATCCAGGTTGGGGCAGAGGATACCTGTTGCAACATCTTGGCACTTGGCGGCAACCTGAGCGCGGTATCCAGAATAACCCGCAACGGATCCCTGCCCCGGTGGCCAGGCAATCTGGTGGTAAGGGCGGGATCATCGCCTAAGGCGGTCCCGCTGCCGATGAGGATGGCGTCCACCCGATCTCGCAAGCGATGCACCTGGCGTCGGGATTGCTCGTTGGTAAGCCAACTGCACTGACCGGAGGCAAGAGCCAAACGACCATCCAGACTCATCCCGGCCTTCATGATCACCCAGGGCAAGCCGGTGGTGATGTGCTTGCTGAAGGGGCGGTTCAGGCTCCGGCATTCCTCGGCCAGCACGCCCTGGGTGACCTCAAGGCCTTGGGCGGCAAGGGCCTGGCACCCCCCTCCCGCCACCAAAGGATTGGGGTCGAGCATTCCGACCACCACCCGTTTGATTCCGGCGGCCAGGATCGCCTGGGTACAGGGCGGGGTTCGCCCCGTATGATTGCAGGGCTCCAGGGTCACATAAATGGTGGCGCCGCTGGCTTTTGCCCCGGCAGCTCGAAGGGCATGCACCTCGGCATGGGGGGTGCCGGCCCGGTGATGATAGCCTGCGGCAATAAGCCGGTTATTTCTGACCACCACCGCGCCGACACAGGGATTGGGCGAAGTGCGGCCCAGCCCTTTTCGCGCCTCCCTGATGGCCAGCTGCATCCAGGCGCGGTCAATATTCATTTCGGAGGTTCTTCCGGGCCGCCCAGCATATCCTTCAGCTCGGCCATGAACTCGCTCAAATCCTTAAACTGCCGGTACACTGAGGCAAAACGGACATAGGCCACGCCGTCTAGCTTTCTCAGGCCGTCCATGACCCGCTCCCCGACGAGCTTCACCGGAATCTCCCGCTCGCCCAGGTCCTGCAGCTCCCGCTCCAGGGAATCGACGAATTCATCGATCTGCTCCATGCTGACCGGTCGCTTTTCGCAGGCCTTCTTGAGCCCTTCCACCACCTTGTCCCGGTCCCAGGCCTCACGGCGCCCATCCTTCTTGATCAGCATGGGCATGGTCACCTCAAGCCGCTCGTAGGTGGTGAACCTGCGCCCGCAGGCATCGCACATCCGGCGACGGCGGGTGATGGTAAACTCCTTGTTCAGGCGGGAGTCAACAACCCGATTTTCCAGATGACCGCAATACGGACATTTCATAACTTCGCCTTAACAAGATCTGCGCCGAAGCACAATGGCGGCCGCCTGCCGCTACCCCAGCTGGAGAACAGGGACTTGCGCTTCAGCCAACAGCAGGGAGGATAGGGTGTCGGCATATCCTTCTTTATAATAGATTTTTTCAATTCTTGCATTGATCAGCATCTTGCTGCAGATGGTGCAGGGCATATTGGTGCAGTACAGGGTAGCGCCCTCGATACTGAAACCGTGCAGGGCCGCCTGAATGATGGCGTTCTGCTCGGCATGCAGGCCCCGGCACAGCTCATGCCGCTCCCCGGAGGGAATCCCCTGCTGCTCGCGCAGGCAGCCGATATCAAGGCAATGACTGACCTTGGCCGGCGCCCCGTTGTAGCCCGTGGCGATGATGCGCTTGTCCCGCACCAGAATGGCGCCCACCTTGCGGCGAAGGCAGGTCGAACGCTGGGCCACCATTTCGGTGATCCCCATGAAATATTCGTCCCAGGACGGGCGGGTATCTGTCATGGCCGCTTACTCTTCATCCCGCGCCATGTCCGGGTACAAAGGAAAGGTATCGCACAGGGCCCGGACCTCTAGCCGGATAGCATTCAGGGCGTCTTTGTTCTGTCGGTTTTCGATGGCCCGGTTAATCCAGTCGGCAATCCTGGCCATCTCCGCTTCCTTGAGACCGCGGGTGGTCACGGCCGGGGTGCCGATGCGCACCCCGCTGGTGACAAAGCGGCTCTGCTGGTCAAAGGGGATGGCGTTTTTGTTGACGGTAAGGCCCGCCTCTTCCAGGGCCTCTTCCGACTCCTTGCCCGTAGCCCCCTTGTTGGTCAGATCGACCAGAAGCAGATGATTGTCGGTGCCGCCGGAAACCAGGCGAAAACCGTGGCGCACCAATCCTTCCCCCAGGGCCTGGGCATTTCTCACCACCTGGGCCTGATCCTGCTTGAATTTATCCCCCATAGCCTCTTTAAAAGCCACGGCCTTGGCGGCAATGACATGCACCAGCGGCCCTCCCTGGATACCGGGGAAGATCTTGCTGTCGAGCTTCTTGCCGTACTCTCCCTTGGCAAGAATCAGGCCGCCCCGCGGGCCGCGCATGGTTTTATGGGTAGTGGTCGTGACAAAGTCGGCATAAGGCACCGGCGAAGGATGGACCCCGGCCGCCACCAGCCCGGCGATATGGGCCATGTCCACCATGAACAGGGCGCCGATCTTATCGGCTATTGCTCTGAATCCGGCAAAATCGATGACCCTGGGATAGGCGCTCGCCCCGGCCACGATCATCTTCGGCCGGTGCTCAAGAGCAATTCGCTCCACTTCTGCCATGTCGATGCGCTCGGTTTCCCGGTTCACCCCGTAAGAAATAAACTTATAGAGCTGCCCGGAAAAATTCACCGCCGCCCCATGGGTGAGATGACCGCCGTGGGCCAGATCCATGCCCAGGACCAGATCACCCGGCTGCAGCGAGGAAAAATAGACCGCCATGTTGGCCTGGCTGCCGGAATGCGGCTGAACATTGGCGTATTCGGCGCCGAAAATCTTCAGGGCCCGCGCGATGGCCAGGGATTCAATCTGGTCGGCATACTGACAGCCGCCGTAATAGCGTTTGCCTGGGTAGCCCTCGGCATACTTATTGGTAAAGATGGAACCCTGGGCCTCAAGCACCGCCTCGCTGACAATGTTCTCGGAAGCAATCAGTTCAAGCTGATTGCTCTGTCGTGCCAACTCCTGGCGAATGGAACAATACACATCTGGATCACTCTCTTTCAAATACGACACCGCAGTACCCTTCCTGGTTTATTATGAGTAAAAAAAACCGCGTTCAGAAAAAATAATCACGGCCGAAAAATTACTCCAGGTAATTCCGGCCGCGCAATTAAAATCGTGCATGGGGCTCGCTACAGGCAGACCCGTTTTCCTAGAACATGTCAATCCGTCGCTGATGTCTGCCCCCGGCAAATTCGGTATTGACCCAGTCCCGGACTATTTCCACGGCCAGGCCGGGGCCGATAACCCGGGCTCCGAGACAGAGTACGTTAGCGTCATTATGCTCCCGGCTCATCCGCGCGGTAAACAGCTCGTTGCCAAGAGCCGCCCGAATCCCCTCGAACCGGTTGGCCACCATGGACATCCCCACTCCGGTGCCGCAGATCAGAATCCCACGCTCACAAGCGCCATTCTGCACCTTGGTGCAAACAGCCTTGGCAAAATCCGGATAATCGACGGACTCGGTGGAGAAACAGCCATTATCATCCACCGTATGCCCCAGCTGCTGGAGCAGCGGGACAATCTCGGCTTTGAGACTGAGGCCGCCATGATCGCAACCGATGGCAATCTTCACGGCGTACCCTCATATTGCTTCATGATCAACACCGCATTGGTCCCGCCGAAGCCGAAGGAATTGGACATGGCGGCTCTGATTTTCATCTTGCGGGCCTGATTGGGCACATAATCCAGATCACACTCAGGGCTGGGATTTTCAAGATTCATGGTCGGCGGGGCGATCTGGTGCTTGATAGACAGAGCGGTAAAGACCGCTTCGATTCCCCCCGCCCCGCCCAGCATATGGCCAGTCATGGACTTGGTCGAACTGATGGCCAGCTTGTAGGCCTGATCGCCAAAAGCCGTTTTAATGGCACGGGTTTCCACCACATCGTTCAGCGGGGTCGAGGTGCCATGGGCATTGATATAGTCGACGTCTTCCGGACTCATGCCCGCATCCTTAAGGGCCATCTGCATACAGCGGCTTGCCCCGTTGCCATCCTCGGGAGGGGCGGCCATATGGTAGCCGTCGCTGCTCAGGCCGTACCCGGCAACCTCGGCATAGATCCTGGCGCCGCGGGCTTTGGCATGCTCCAGCTCTTCGAGAATAAGGACACCGGCCCCTTCGGAAATGATAAAGCCGTCCCTGTCCCGGTCAAAGGGCCGGGAGGCCTTTTCCGGCTGGTCATTACGGGTGGACAACGCCTTCATTGCGTGAAAGCCGCCGACCGCGAGGGGACAGATCACCGATTCGCTGCCGCCGGTGATAGCCACGTCGCATTCATCGTTGACGATGGAGCGAAACGCCTCGCCCACCGCATGGGTTCCGGCGGCGCAGGCGGTGGTGAGACAGAGATTCGGCCCCCTGGTCCCGTAAATAATGGAGATCTGCCCGGCCCCCATATTGGGAATAACCATGGGGATAAAAAAGGGGGTGATGCGCCTCGTTCCCTTTTCCATGGCCACCTGATGATATTTTTCTATGGTGGGCAGGCCGCCAAGCCCGCAGCCCATGATGCTGGCGATCCGGGGCGCGTTTTCTTCGGTAATCTGCAGCTCGGCATTACGCAAGGCCTCGCCGGCCGCGGCGACCGCATACTGCACAAAGAGGTCAAGATGCTTGGCGACTTTTTTGTCAATATGATCTTCAACCTGAAAATCCTTGACCTCAGCGGCAATATTGACCCCGACCTCGCTGGCGTCGAACCGGGTAATCGGGCCGATGCCGCTGACGCCTGCGCACAGCGCACTCCAGGTTTTCTCCACGCCCGTTCCCAGGGGAGTAACCAGTCCAACTCCTGTAACCACGACTCTTCTGCCCACGCTGAGCCTCACCATCTGTTTGCAGAGAAAGAACAGCCCTGGCAGGCGCACACCAACCAAGGGCAGTCCTCATTTTTTTCCGCCAGGCATCTGTTGCCGAAAAACTCAGCTCACCCGGCAACCTTGTTAACATGGTCAATGGCGTGCTGGACGGTGGTGATCTTTTCCGCGACGTCATCGGCAATCTCGATATCGAAGGCCTCTTCCATGGCCATGATCAACTCAACCAGGTCAAGAGAGTCAGCGCCCAGATCGTCAATAAAAGAGGCGCCCGGCACAACCTTCTCTTTATCAACACTCAGCTGTTCGGCAATGATATCAATAAGTTTTTCCTGTACAGACATGTTGTTCTCCTTCCTTTTGGTTATTTCAAGATAGGACTATATGGCCTATATGACTTATAGGACTTATAAGGTCATAGACCTGTCCTCTGTTACATGAACATGCCGCCATTGACATGGATAAACTGTCCGGTCACATAGCGTGCATCGTCAGACGCCAGATAGGCCACAGCCCCGGCAATATCCTCCGCCTCGCCCAACACCCCCATGGGGATCTCCGCCTTAATCTTATTAGTGACCTCGTCGGAGAGATCCCTGGTCATATCGGTAACAATATAGCCGGGGGCTACCCCGTTCACCGTAATCCCGCGGGAGGCAAGCTCCCTGGCCACGGATTTGGTAAAACCGACAATCCCGGCCTTGGCGGCAGCATAATTGGCCTGCCCGGCGTTGCCGGCAAAACCGACCACCGAGGTGATGTTGATGATCCTCCCCCAGCGCTGCTTCATCATGGCCCGGCTCACCGCCTTGGTGCAGAGGAACACGCCCTTAAGATTGGTATTGAGCACCTCATCCCACTGCTCATCCTTCATCTTCATGAGCAGGGTGTCCCTGGTGATTCCGGCATTGTTAACCAGGATATCCACCCGGCCATGCACCTCAAGAATCTTCTTAAAGGCCGCTTCAATCTCCTCCGCGACAGCGACGTTGAACTGCGCCGCTTCTCCCTTGCCGCCCGCGCTTCGGATACTCTGCACCGTCTCATCCGCGGCAGAAGGGTTGCTCACATAGTTGACGATGACCAAGGCACCCAATGCAGCAAGACGCTGACAGATTGCCCGGCCAATGCCCCTGCTGCCTCCGGTGACTACGGCAATTTTTCCGCTCAGGCTCATGCGCCCTTCCTTTCCTTGAACTTCTCGATAAGCTTGGGGACGATCTCGAAGACATCACCGACAATGCCGTAGGTGGCCACATCAAAGATCGGAGCATCGGCGTCACGATTGATGGCAATAATGGTATCGGCGGACTGCATCCCCACCAGATGCTGGATGGCCCCGGATATCCCGCAGGCGATGTAGATCTTGGGAGCCACGGTCTTGCCGGTCTGGCCAACCTGATGGGGATAGGGGATCCAGCCGCTGTCCACCGCGGCCCTGGAGGCGGCCACCGCCCCACCCAGCACATCTGCCAGTTCACGGATCATGGCAAAGCCCTTTTCGCTCTCCAGGCCCCGGCCACCGGCCACGACAATATCAGCCTCGGAGAGGTTAACCCGATCAAGATCCTCCACCACCGAGTCAAGCACCTTGACGCGGGGCTTGAGCAAGGCCGGGTCCAGATTAACTTTAATGATTTCGCCCTTACGCCCTTCATCCCTGGCAAGGGGTTTCATCACCAGCGGCCGCACCGTGGAAATCTGCGGCCGGGTGTGAGGACAGACGATGGTGGCCATGATATTACCGCCAAAGGCCGGACGGGTCTGCAGCAATGCCCCATCCTCATCCCGGATCGCCAGATTCGTGCAGTCGGCGGTAAGACCCGTGGCCAGGGTAGTGGCTACCCGGGGGATAAAGGATCTGCCGATGGCGGTAGCGCCCGCGAGAATAATCTCGGGCCGGTGTTTTTTAGCCAGCGAGCTCAAAGCGTTGCCATAGGCATCATCGGTAAAAGAAGCCAAGGCCGGATCATCGACGACAAAGACCTTGTCAGCGCCGCAGGCGATGAGTTCCTCGGCCAGACCCTCGATTTTTGCCCCGAGGAGAACCGCGGCAAGGGGCACTCCTCTTTGGTCTGCCAGCTTACGCCCGGCCCCCAGCAGCTCCAAGGCGACAGGAGCCAGCCTGCCGTGCCGGCATTCCGCATAGACCCAGACCCCGGACCAATCGGCCAGGTTGTCCTGGGTGGCTTTTTCCTCTCTCTTAATGGAAAGAGCGCCGACCTCGCAGACATCCACGCAGCTACCGCACAGGGTGCAGGTTTCGCCGACCACGGCGTGCCCGCCTTCAACCTTGATCGCCCCGAAGGTGCAGGTGCTTTCACAAATACCGCAACCAATACAGGCTTCTATATCAATCTGTAACATAGAGAATTCCGTTCGTCTGAGCCGTAGTTTAAAATAACCGTTGAAGTAAAAATGCCGTCATCCCGGCATAAAGGGCCGTAGAGAAATGAGCAAAAATCCAATAGTTATTTCGTAACGGCCCTTAAATTTTACAGAAGAGGCGACAATTTCTCATACAGCTGGGCAACCTGTTCATCAGCTGTGCCGGCAAGCATGGCCCGAGCCCCTTTCAGTTCCGGAGAAAACACCTTGACCACCTGGGTGGTGGAACCTTTGAGTCCCAACTGTTCCGGGTCTGCCTCGATATCCACGGCGGTCAGCCTGGTGATATCGATCTTCTTCGCCCGCATCTTCCCCTTGAGGGAAGGAATCCTGGGCTCGTTGATCTCCTTGACCACGGTGAACAGCGCGGGAAAGGGCACCTCCACCAAGTCGTAGCCGTCATCCATCAACCGCTCCGCCCGGATAGCGGTGGCGGTGCAGTCATTGATCTTGCGCACATAGGCAACGAAAGGAATATCAAGACGCTCTGCCAGGCCGGGACCGACCTGGGCGGTATCTCCATCAATGGCCTGCTTGCCGCAGAGGATCAGATCAAAATCATCGATTTTTTTAATGGCCTGAGAGAGGGTATAGGTGGTCGCCCAGGTATCCGCCCCGGCAAATGCCCGATCCGATACGAGCACCGCCTCATCCGCTCCGCAGGACACGGCTTCGCGCAGCATCTCCTCTGCCTGGGGAGGCCCCATGCTAAGTACGGTTACCGTGCCGCCGTGCTGCTCTTTCAGACGAACCGCTTCCTCAAGGGCATGGCGGTCGTACGGGTTCATGATGGCCTGCACCCCCTCCCTGGACAGGGTGTTGGTCTTGGGGTCCAGGCGGACATCCTTGGCATCCGGCACCTGTTTTACGCAAACAATGATCTTCATGCGGACCTCGTGTACTCCTTGTTCAATTCCTGCCCGATAACATTACGCTGGATCTGATTAGTGCCCTCGTAAATCTGGAGGATCTTGGCGTCACGCATCATCTTCTCCACCGGGTAATCGCGCATATAGCCATAGCCGGCGAGAACCTGGACCGCGTCAACGGTAACCTTCATCGCCATATCGGTGGCGAATACCTTGCACATGGAAGACGCCTTTGACATGTCGTTTTTGTGGGCGTCGATATGCTTAGCCGCCGAATAAACCAAGGCGCGGCCAGCCTCGACTTGGATGGCCATATCAGCCAGAATATGCTGCACCGCCTGGAAGGAAATAATGGGCTTGCCGAACTGGACCCGCTGCTTGGCATAATTTGCCGCCTCGTCCAAGGCACCCTGCCCTAGGCCGACACCGAGAATCGCGATGCCCGGTCTGGATTGATCCAGGGTTTTCATTACGGTGATAAAGCCCATGCCGATCCGACCGATCACCCTGTCCTTGGGAATACGGCAGTCCTTGAAGATCAGTTCCCTGGTAGAAGAGCAACGAATGCCAAGCTTCTTTTCCTTTACCCCGTAAGAAAAACCAGGGTCGGAATCCTCAACCACGAACATGGTGGCACCGCGGGGCCCCTTGCTTTTGTCGGTGATGGCAATAACCGTATAGATCTGAGCCTCGCCGGCATTGGTAATCCACTGCTTGGTGCCGTTCAGCACCCATTCGTCGCCATCGAGCACCGCGGTGGTCTGGATGCCGGAGGCATCGCTGCCGGCATTGGCCTCGGTTAGGGCAAAGGCCGCCAGCTTCTCGCCGCTGGCAATAAGCGGCATGTATTTCTGTTTTAGCTCATCACTGCCGGAGATCAGAATCGGGTAGGCGCCCAGGGCGCTGGCGGCAAAGGCGGTGGCCACCCCGGTGCAGCCGCGGGCAAACTGCTCAAGCGCCAGGACAATATCAAAACACCCCCCACCCAGGCCGCCATATTCCTCGGGGATATAGAGACCATACAAATCGGCCTTGGCTATTGCAGTCAGGATATCACGGGGATATTCTTCAGTTTCATCCAATTCCGACCTTTGCGGAATAATCATTTCATCGGTAATCTGACGAGCAACATCAACAATCATCTGCTGCTCTTCGCTCAAGAAATAATCCACTCTGCCCCCTTGTATCTCGATTACTTAGATATGCGGTTGTAATGAAGCACTATGTGCCTACCATCGAACCAGGGCTGCGCCCCAGGTGAAACCGCCGCCAAAAGTACAGATGAGAAGCAGATCCCCCTGCTGTAATCGGCCTTCCCGGTTTGCCTCATCCATGGCAATCGGCACGGTCGCCGCCGATGTATTACCATATTTGTGTACATTAATATAGATTTTTTCAAGCGGGACATTGAGGTAATCAGCCAGGTTTTTCAGGATACGAATATTTGCTTGATGAGGCACTACAAGGGAGATGTCAGCGATGACAAGACCTTCTTTTTCAAGGACAGCGGTAATGGCTTCCGCCATGGCCCGGACCGCATAACGGAAAACATCCTTACCCACCATCTTGATGAAGGATCCGTCGCTTGGCAGAGTACAAAGGTCAGGGTTCAGGCTGGGGGCGTTGTCCATATGAAGCAGTTCCCACAACCGGCCATCCGCATAAAGTCTACTCGCCAGAATACCCCGGCCCTGATCGTTTCCCGTCATCAGACAGGCTCCGGCTCCATCGCCAAAAAGCACACAGGTATTGCGATCCTGCCAGTTGGTTCGGGAAGAAAGATTTTCCGCGCCGATTACCAGAATTTTCATATCCGGGTTGCTGTGGATATATTTATCGGCAAGATCCAAGCCGTAGAGAAAGCCGGAACATGCAGCGTTGATATCGAAGGCAAAGGCGTTGACCGCCTCCAGTTCTTTTTGCACCAGACAGGCGCAGGAAGGCATGGCCTTTTCACAGGAAATCGTCCCGACGACGATCATATCAACCTCCGCCGGGGTCACGCCGGCCATCGCCAAGGCGCGACGGGCTGCCTCGCTGGCCAGCTTGGAAGTCTCCTCCCCCGCCCGGGCAATATGCCGGGTCTTGATGCCTGTTCGGGTGGTAATCCACTCATCGGAGGTATCAACCATCTTGGCCAGATCCTCGTTGGTGAGAATCCTTTCCGGCAGACAGGAACCAGTACCGATGATAACCGCACGGCTCATGGGGCTACTCCGGTGGCAGCGACCGGCGCCGGGAAATCATCCGGTTGCCCCAGAAGATGATCAAGGGAAAGAAGCTGGAGGATTCTATCATTGACTTTATTGCGAGCCATTTCGGAGGCAACCCGGAGGGCATTTTTTATAGCCACACCACTTGAACGCCCATGGCAGATAATGGCATTGCCTTGGATACCAAGCAAGGGAGCCCCACCATACTCGGCATAATCAACCCGTTTCTTAAAGGAAGCAAAGGCGTCTCTGGCCAAAAGATAGCCAAGTTTAGCCTTGACGCTCTTGGAAATCTCCTCCCCAAGCATGCCCATGACCGCCTCGGCCAATCCTTCACTGAGTTTGAGACAGACATTACCGACAAATCCGTCACAAACCATGACGTCAACATCGCCCTGGAAGGTATCCCGGCCTTCGACATTGCCGATGTAATTCAAGGAACTCTGTTGGAACAGCTCATGGGATTTTTTCACCAGAATATTGCCTTTTCCCCCCTCTTCGCCAATACTGAGCAGGCCGATTCTGGGTCGGTCCAGGCCAAAGAGTACCTGAGAAAAAGCGGCGGCCATGATCCCGAATTGCAACAGATGCTCGGGGCGACAATCAACGTTTGCTCCAACGTCCATCATCACCACCGGGCCTTTCAAAGTGGGGAAAATGCCGGCAATTCCCGGCCGGGATACATGCTCCAGCCGGCCAAGCAGCTTAAGGGCTGCGGCCATGGTAGCCCCGGAATTGCCGGCGCTGACAACCGCGTCAACCAAACCCTCTTTATGAAGGGCAAAAGCCTTCATTATGGAGGAGTCTTTTTTCCTGCGGATGGCGTCAAAGGGGGACTCATCCATGCCAACAACCTGGGAGGCATGCACCAGATGAATCCGGGATGAAGGATGGTCATGGGTTGCCAGAATGGCTCCAAGACGGCCCAGATCACCAATAAGGCTGATCTCAAGGTCATAGTCATGCACCGCCATGACTGCCCCGGAAACCATTTCTTCAGGACCTCTGTCCCCGCCCATGGCATCCAGGGCAATATGCAACGCCATGGTGTAGCTCTCTATTACTCGGCGGTCAACTTAACAACAGTACGGCCCTTATATGCCCCGCAACCAGGACAAAGACGGTGCGGAAGCTTCGGTTCGCCGCATTCGGAGCAGGTGGAAACGGTTACCCCACACAACGCATCATGGGAACGACGTATTCTGGTACGAGTATGGGAATGTCTTCTTTTCGGTAAGGCCATTACTTTTCCTCCAATTGGAAAGATCTCGGTTACAGTTTATTGAAACTGCAACTTATTTTTCAAAAAAAATCAACAAGTTACACAAACAAAGCCAAGCTTTTTGCCCCATGCCATCAACAGTAAAGATGAATCCTGATCGTTGGCAGAAAATGCTTAACAATAGCCAGCGTTCACTCACGCATCATCTGTTGATACTGCAAAAAACAGAACTGCTTAATATAAATAAACGCGGCTCGTTGTCAAGGTAATTAAAAATCGTGGCTTTTTTTCTCATTGGCGACCGTACTCATCTAAATCATCGACAAGCTGGCATAACTAGAGCCGTTACAAAAAAACTTGCCATTTCGTACGGCCCAAACCGCATGCGGAGCCACAAAAAATCAGAATTACAACAACCTGGCGAGACGTTCGCTCGCCTCACGCAGGCGATGACCAAGCACGTAAATAATGCGCCGATAAAATTTCAGACCAAGAGCAGGCGCCTGTGCCAGCATCAGTGCCATATTTTCGCGAGAAAGAATCAAAACACTACACTTTTCCATAGCAACAATGGTGGCATGCCTACGCCAACCTTCAACAACGGAAAGCTCCCCCACCAGGCTGCCACGCTCAAGCACGGCAACCAAAATAAATCTACCAGGAAATATCGCCTCCATCTTGACGGCAAGTTTCCCCTCAATCAAAAATCCCATAAAATCGCCGGGATCCCCACTATTAAGTACAACTTGTCCCGACTGCCACTCTCGTAACTCAAGATAGGGGAAAAACACACCCATCTCTTCGGCAGATAAAAAAGTAAATATATCGTTTAGCTCTTCTGGCCGGTATCTTCCAAAAAGCATTCCTTCCACGGTATTCATTTGCGTTTATTCAACCGCCCCCTTGCCGACCTTCTCTTCAAGCTTGGCAATAAGCCCGGCAAAATTATCCTTATTAAGGATACTGGCAAACTGAGTCCGGTAATTATTTACCAGGCTCACACCCTCAACTTCCACATCATAAACCATCCATTTGCCATCATTGCTTTTGAGCTTGTAATTAACAGGAGTTTCCACATTCTTACGGATTAGCTCACTATAAACTATAGCTTTATTCCCCTGTACAGCAGTTTTATTAAAAACAACTTTTTCCCCTGAGTACGTTTCTATCTTAGATATGTATGTATTTTCCAACAGTTTTTTAAACAAAAGAACAAACTGATCCTGTTCCTCAGGACTCCTTTCTTTCCAATGTTTGGCCAGAGCACGCATGGACATATCTCGAAAATCGAATTTCTTTTCGACAATAGTCACCATACGTTTCTTCCTCTCTGCCCTGCGAGTTGGCGCAGCGAGCTTTTCATCCTGAAGGATCGAGATAATTTCGTCCACGGCCTCCTTTACGAAAACTACAGGATCGATTGAAGCAGCACAGGAAATTCCCCGAGACATGACAGGCATAGCAATTATCAGAATAATTACCAAAATAAACTTCAGATAGCATCTGTTAACGTTTTTCATTTTTACCTCTAACATCATTCTCTTGAAGTGCTAAAATTTTCGACAAGAACTTGCGTAGAATCCAAATTGGCGGAACCCTGCGCGGATATTCCTTGGACATTTGTTTTTTCAAGCCTGCCGGAAGAAGATTTGTACATGGAATCGCTAACCGCAACAACATCAAGAATTTGCTTTTCTCGATGCTGACGATATGCATCGCGCAAGGCTACATAAGGATCAATGGCAGAATCTTTGAAATCTTCATAATCCCCCAAGGCAAGAGAGGTATTATTCACCTCCCCGCCAGCCTGGACAGCCATGCCAGCACCTGTGTCAGACATGGCAAGATAGGAAACCGGACTCAAGAAAAAATCCCCTGCCAGACCAAGAGTATCACGTACATTCGATGGCCCAAAGAAAGGCCAGCAAATATAGAGGCCTTCTCCCAGGCCATACACCCCCAAAGTTTGTCCAAGGTCTTCATCCTTGGGGGACAAACCAAACTCGTTTTTTGCAGGATCAACCAGACCTATAACCCCAACGGTGGAGTTGATAACAAAGCGAGCAGCTTCAACACCACTGTTCACAACTTTTCCCTGAAGGAGATTGTTAACAATCCGCACTGGAGCAAGAAGATTTTTCAGAAAGCTCCGCACACATACACGCACGTCTTCGGCAATAACATAGGCATACCCTTGGGATACTGGCTTAAGAACCCAAAAATAAACCTTATCATTAAAATTAAAGAAAACCCGGTTGATCGATTCCAAAGGATCAGAGACCAGGCCGATATCCAGCTCTTCTCCGAAAGTCTGGTCTTCTTCATATGTAACTTGCTGTCCCAAGACCACAGTCATTGATCCAAGCCAGATTAGCAAGCAACAGAAACATACTCTGTACAACTGCGGCAAAAAACTATCCCGCCTTTCCATGGTTGTCCTCTGAGACCTTTGTAACGATCTTATTTCTGAAGCTGCGAACAATCAAACATTACCAAATATATATTTACTCACCAATTCCTCAAGATCAACGGCTGATTCTGTTTCCGTTATGACCCCGCCATCAACCAGCAATTCTTCCGACCCTCCCTGGGAAATCCTGATATATTTATCCCCGATAATCCCCTGGGTCTTAATAGAAGCGATTGCATCATTGGTAATTTTTACTCCGCTATTAATCTGAAGCTGCACTTGGGCCCGATCATTTTCACCTAACGAGATATTGTTTACCTTGCCCACATTAACCCCGGCCATCTCAACAAGAGCTCCGCGCTTAAGCCCAGAGACATTGCCAAAATTTGCCCGAACAGAATAGGTCTTCTCCATGGAAAAGACTGAAAATTCTCCAAATTGCAAGGACATATAAACAAAAGCCAGAAACCCTGTCAGAACAAAGAGACCAACAATCGCATCAAAATTTATCTTCTTCATACCCTTCATTCCATCTCCCTGCTTAAATAAACCTTCCCCATAGTATACTGCACAAAGGCCTGAATCTCGGGAAGTTCACTCAGTTGAATGTCTTCAGGACTGGCAAAAGTGCTGAACTTTCCCTTATTGACTAGGATGACCTGATCAGCCAGATTGAATATTTTAGGGATATCATGACTGACTATAATTGACGTATATCCAAACTTTTTCTGGGTCTCCAGGAAAAGTTTGTAAATTTCCAAAGAGTTCTCAGGATCAAGACCCGTGGTCGGCTCATCAAAGAGCATTATTTCCGGCTGTAACATCAAGGCCCTGGCAAGCCCGACCCTTTTTCTCATCCCGCCACTCAACTGAGCCGGATATTTATCCTCATGCCCAGTAAGGCCAAGTTGCGCCAGAGTAGCAAGCACCTTCTCGCGAATTTCCTCGCTCCCTAATCTTGTCCGCTCTTCAAGCGGCAGGGCCACATTGGCAAAAACACTCAAGGAATCGAGAAGCGCCGACCCCTGGAAAAGAACGCCGAATTTTGCCCGAATTTCGTTCAACGCCTTGGTATGCATCCTGGAGATATCCTGCCCGTCAACCAGAATCTGCCCGGAATCTGGTCGCAAAAGCCCCAGGATTAACTTCATGGTCACACTTTTCCCCTGGCCGCTAGGTCCGGCAATAACCGTGGTCTTGCCAGAACTGATCGTCAGATCCACATGGTCAAGAATGGTCTGCTGGCCAAAGGCTTTCACGACATCTTTAAATTGGATTATCGCCCGACTCATAACAATATCGCCGTAAGAAGATAATCCCAGACAAGAATCGCGACTGAAGAGAGAACAACAGCCTGCGTTGTGACCTTGCTCACTCCCTCGGCGCCAAACCCGGCCCCCCGGATAACATGAACAAAATACCCCCTTCCCGTACACACCCAAACGATCAACAGGGCAAAAACAAAAGATTTTATTATGCCCATATTTATATCCTGATTCACAACACTCTGCTCCATGCCGGCCCAATACGCCCCGGGATTAACTCCCAACAAGCCGCACCCGGCGAGATATCCGCCAAAGATGCCAACGACATTAAAAAAAATGGTGAGAATCGGAACAGAAATAAGCGTGGCAAGAAACTTTGGCGTGATCAGATAACGGAAAGGGTCAATAGCCATGCATTCCAGGGCGTCAAGCTGCTCGCTGTTTCGCATGATCCCAATCTCGGCGCACATAGCTGACCCAGCACGCCCGGTAACCATCAAGGCTGTCAAAACCGGGCCAAGCTCACGGAACAAGGAAAGGGAAACAGCCGATCCCAAAGCGCCTTCCGAGCCGAATTTACGCAAGGTATAATACCCCTGCAATCCAAGCACCATCCCGGTAAACCCAGCGACAAAAAATATAACCCAAAAAGAATTGGCACCAATCAGACGAACCTGTCTGATTGTGGCAGAAAATCGAAACGGTCTTTTAAAAACGCCCCCCATCCCCAAAGCCAGAAAAGAGCCCATGCGACCCAGATCTTCCAAGATCATTATGGTATTGCTTCCAATTTTTTCCAGATAACGAATCATAGGCTCATCTTGCCTGCGTTTGCAGTGCAGTACGCTTCATAACAAACCATTATGACAAACTCCAAGCACTTCCCGATTATTCAGCCTGCCCAAGCCCATAAAATTTTTATGTTACTCACGGGACACAGGCTATGTCAAGCGCTTGCTCCAGAGAAAACCAGGGAATAGGAAACAACAGATTAAAAAAAAGGGGATTAGCTGTAATGGCTAATCCCCTTTATTTTTATTGTGGCGGAGTGGACGGGGCTCGAACCCGCGACCCCCGGCGTGACAGGCCGGTATTCTAACCAACTGAACTACCACTCCTCTTGTGGTGGGCGAAACAGGGATCGAACCTGTGACCCTCGGCTTG
>JBAYTO010000046.1:0-18346 GCA_041675585.1 Desulfurivibrionaceae bacterium | reverse complement strand
GCAGCGACAACGGACACCATTTTTTTCTTTGCACTTTGCCCGCGGCTGATTAGTTTAACCTTTGCAGGGTAAGCGGAATATAATCGAACCTGTCGCCTTCTTGCATTAAAAAGGAGACTGGCGAAAGACATGCGCTGAATTACAGAGGATTTTGAGATGAAGATTGCAATCAGCGGTAAAGGCGGCGTGGGCAAAACCACGATCATGGCCATGCTGGCCAAATATCTCCAGAAACACGGCAAGGAAGTGCTGGTAATCGACGCGGACCCCAGCCCCCACATGGCCCAGAGCCTCGGCCTGGCTGAGGATGAAAAAATCACCCCCATCGCCGAGATGAAAGAGCTGCTGGTCGAGCGCTCCGGCAAAGTGGACGGCTCGCCTTTTTACAATATCAACCCCCAGGTGGATGACTTGCTGTCCCGTTTCATCGTGGAAAAGGACGGAATCAAGCTCATGGTCCTGGGCGCCATCCAGACCGCCAAGGGAGGCTGCGCCTGCCCGGAAAGCAACGTGCTGAAAAGGATGCTTACCAAGCTGCTGCTTTCGTCAAGTCAGGTGGTGCTGCTCGACATGGAGGCCGGAGTGGAACACCTGGGTCGGGGCACCATCGCCGGAGTGGATCACCTGCTGATCGTGGTGATCCCCTCAAAATCCGGGGTGCGCACCGCGCTGAAGATCAAAAAGCTTGGCGAAGAATCGGGCATCCCCCGCATTTCCTTTGTCGGCAACCTGGTTCAGGATGAAGACGATCGGACCTTTCTGGCCGAAACCCTAGGGGAGCCACCTTTGGCCTGCTTCCCTGATTCCACCGCGATTCGAAAAACGGAACGGTCTGGCCTGCCGATTACCGGGGCGCTGGGGGAGGTTGAGGAGGCGGCAGCCGAGGTGATTCGGCAGATCATGCCGTAATCCACACTATTGCTTCCCTCAGATAAGCCCCGGATCGCATCTGCGGCAAATTGTCGCAGGTGCGGGGAAAAAGCAAGAAGCACTTCAACTTCCCGCTGAATAATGATATGCAACACGGGTTGTTTCCGGCTTGATGAGCCGGCGACAAAGCGGCGGCTGTTTCCTGCAAAAAAGGTGGCTATTCGATGCATACTGCCATATGGCATAAGAATTTAAGCGAAGAGGCAAAAAACACTACCCCGGCCAGAATCGCCTTCGCCTGGCTGCTGCACTTGCGCTGGGGCGCGGTGGCGGCCCAGGTTCTTTTGGTACTGATCACTCTCTTTTTTCTCGAAATCAGCCTCCCCTATCGGATTATTTTCGGCATCCTCGCTTTTGAAATCATCAGCAATTTTCTGTTCGCGTTTCTGCAAAAGAAAGAAACCGCCCTAGTCTCCCGGCTTTTCGCACTGGTCATGTTCCTGGACATCGCCCTGCTCACCGGACTGATCTACTATTCCGGCGGCCCTATGAACCCCTTCACCTTTCTCTATCTGGTGCATATTACTCTGGGGGCCATCCTCATGCCGCCAGGCTGGTCATGGAGCCTGGCCTTTTTCACCACCGGCTGCTATGCCGCCCTTTTCCTGCTGCCCGCGGAAGAAGGCCTGAATCAGCATTGCCACCCGGACCCGGCAATAATGGCCACCCTGAGCGACCCTCTGAAGATCCATCTTCAGGGGATGTGGGTCGCCTTTGCCGTAACCGCTTTTTTTATTGTTTTTTTTGTCAGCAGGATTCAGCTGGCCCTGGCCAGACACCAGAAAACCCTGACTGACCTGCAGGAGGAAAAAACAAAAAGCGAGCGGATGGCCTCCCTAGCCACCCTGGCCGCCGGAGCAGCGCATGAATTTTCCACCCCTTTGTCAACCATTGCCGTGGCGGCAGGCGAGATGCTTCATTCCCTGGGAAAAAACAACGGAGCGGACTCGTCGGAACTTCTTGCCGATGTCAACCTGATCCGCTCTCAGGTTGCCCGGTGCAAGGATATCCTCTTTCACCTGGCCGCCGATGCCGGAGACCAGATGGGCGAGGCATTCACGGATTTTTCTCTGGACGAGCTCATGGAAAATCTTCTCCAGACCTTACCTGATTCCCTTAAAAATCAGGTACACTATACTAACAGAACGGGCGCCCTGTTGCTCAGAATGCCAATTCGCACCCTGCGCCGCATTGTCCGGGGGCTGATCAAGAATGCTCTCGACGCCGCCCCGAACTCGCCGGTGCTGGTGGAATGCCGGCGGGACGCAGACAGGCTCTATATTGAAATTACGGACAAGGGCTCCGGCATGGCCTCGGAGGTTGCCGCCCGGGCCACGGAACCGTTTTTCACCACCAAGGAGCCGGGCAAGGGTTTGGGCCTTGGCCTCTTTCTTGCCAAGTCAACAGCTGAACGGTTTGGCGGAGGCTTGACTCTGATTTCCGCGGAGGGAAAAGGCTCCAAAATAACGCTTTTCCTGGCCCTGCAACAAATTAAAGGTGCTGCGCCTGAGGGATTACATGGATAGGTAACTAACCAGCTCAAGGCCGGAAATGACTCGAACCACCAAACCGTTCAACGGAGCGGTAGTTAAAGTACCAAAACCACCGGATTGTAACCGTTCAGCAGTGCCGCAGATTTGGACAAGCGGACCGGCGCTGCGTACCTCGTGTACGTAAGCCTGGCCGATCATCCGAAGATGTGGTGCTGCTGAATGGTTACGAACCCCCAAACCGTAACTAATCAGCAGTGCCCCAGGTTGCGGTAAACGGGACGGCGAAGCGTACACCGGGTACGTGAGCCGGCCCGATCGCCGCAAGATGGGGTGCTGCTGGATAATTACATGGATAGAACAATTATTCTGGTTGACGATGAGGAGCTGTTCCGGGCGCGGCTGGCAAAGGCTTTTTCCCAGCGGGGGTTCACGGTTTTCACGGCCGGCGATTTCGAGGAAGCCATGCTGGTTATCGGCAAACAAAGGCCGAACCTGGGGGTGATCGACCTGAAGATGCCCGGCAAATCCGGCCTGGAACTCATTGCCGCGGCCAGGAAAATCAACCCGGATATGCAGCTGGTCGTACTCACCGGCTACGGCAGCATCGCCACGGCCACTGAGGCAGTGCGGCTGGGGGCGCTCTATTACCTGCCCAAGCCGGCGGATGTGGATGATATTCTCGGCGCCTTTGCCCGAAACCCCGAACTGGCCCTGGAGGTGGACCAGGATGAGTTCTCGGCCCCTTCTCTGGCCAGGGCCGAGTGGGAACACATCAATCGCGTGCTCACCGACTGTGAGGGCAATATCTCCCAGGCCGCCAAGAAACTCGATCTGCATCGGAGAACCCTGCAACGAAAGCTGCAAAAATATCCGCCCAGTAAATAGTGTCTGTCCGAAAACGAGCAATCTCGTTCGAGTGCAAGACGCGAGCTAGACGAAAAGGTACCCCATGCGGGGCATAAACTCCGCGTACACACGGTACGTGAGCATTTTTCGGCGACTGAGCAATGCGGCAATCGGGCGAAAGGGGTGTTTCCGGATGGGCACTAAATAACCACAAACCGTAAACAGGAGACCACTCATGCGCACGAGACAGACTGGCAACAATTCCAGAACACGGCTTGTTCTTGCGATTGGCGCGGCAATGCTGCTGACCTGCACCCTGGCCTTTGCCGCAGCCCCACCACCGCAGGCGATCACCGAAGGACAGAACTGCGCAACCTGCGGCATGTATCCGCACCGCTATTCCCAATGGCAGACTCAGGTCATCTTTACGGATGGAACCATGTCCGCCTTTGACGGCAGCAAGTGCATGTTCGGCTTTCTTCTTGAGATGCAAAAATACGCGCCCGAACGCAAGGCGGAGCAGGTGGCGGCAGTGTGGGTCAAGGATTTCAAGACCGGCAAGTGGCTTGATGGCAAGACGGCCCATTATGTGATCGCCAGCAAAGAGATGGGCCCGATGGGCAAAGAGCTTGTTCCCTTTGCCAGCCGCGCTGCCGCGGAAGAATTTCAAAAGGTAAAGGGCGGGACCATCGAGACCTATGAGAACATAAACATGGCCACCCTGAAGTCGCTCATGGGAGGAATGCAGCACATGCAGATGAAGATGCCCCACCCTTCGATGCACTGAGCCCTACCCGAAAAGCAAAAAAAGGAGCCATGGCGTGTAAACCATGGCCCCGTCCTCAACTTAATTTCAGGTGGAACTTATTTTTTTGCCGTGGGGCTCAAGACCTTGATGGTGGCCTTGCCCTTGACTTCGGCAATAAAAGCCTCGATATTGGTGGTGACTTTCCCCTGGGTGAGATAGGCGGTAATCTTGTCCTTTGCCTCCTCAAAGCTCACTGTCTTGGCAGGCTTTTTCTCCTCAAGTTTGATCAAGTGGTAACCAAATTCCGTCTCCACGATGTCACTGACCTCGCCGGGCTTCATCTTGAAAACCGCATCAGCAAAAGGCTTTACCATCTGACCTTTGGGGAAAAAGCCAAGATCTCCTCCCCTCTCCTTGCTGGGGCAATCTGAAGACTGTTTGGCCAATTCGGCGAAATCAGCGCCGCCCTTCAACTGTTTTTGGATCTGGACAAGTTTTGCCCGCTTGCGATCCTTATCCGCCTTGGGCTCTGTTTCCTTGGCCGCAATAAGGATATGACGGGCATGCGCCATTTCCGGCTGAGAAAATTTATCCTGATTGTTGTTGTAGAAATCCTTGGCTTCCTGCTCAGTCACCTGAACCTTGCCCTTGAACTTGGTATCGATAAATTTCTGGATGCCCAGGTTTTTGCCGATCTGCTTGCGCAAGAAAGCCTCTGTGATCCCAGCCTCACCAAGAGCCTTGGCAAAGGCCTTGTCATCGGCAAAGCCCTTCTTGTATCCTTTAAACTCATTTTCAATCTCGGTGCTGCTGACGACAATCCCGGCTTTTTTGCTCTGCTGACTCAATAATTCGAGTTTGATCATTTTGTCGAGAACCGTTTCCCGGAGCGAAGCCATTTCAGCCTCGCTGGGTTTGCGGCCCTGTTCCTGGAAACGGGCCACAATCCCCTTTATCTCTCCCTGCACAGCCGAGGCAGCAATGGGCTGACCATTTACCAAGGCCGCCACCTCGTCTGCCTTCTTTTCCGGTTTGGCCCAGACGCTGACGGCAAAGACAATGGTGGCACCCAGGGCTAAGGAAACTAAAACAGCTTTGTTAATTTTTACAAATTGCATGACAGTTCCTTTTATGAAAAAATTTTTCTAATCAAGCCGTCGTTAAAAAATAACTTGAACGATTATTATCCCGCAAACGGCATAAGGAGCCGTAACGAAATGGTCCAGACTGTGCAGATTGTTTTTTAACGGCTCCTAAACTACTAATGAAAGCCAAGTGGCCACAAACAGGGTGAAACTGATCAGCCCGTTCATGGTGAAAAAAGAAAGCTGAATCCGGGACAGATCCTGGGGATTGACTACCAGGTGCTGATAAAAAAGAGCTCCGGCAGTAAAGGCTATCCCAAGATAATAATAAATATCCAATTCAACTATTATACCCGTGAAAACGAACAAAATAAAGGCCAGGCCATGAAAAAAAACCGCGAGCCTGAAGGCTTTCTCCCGGCCGAAGCGGGCCGGCAGGGAGTACAGTCCGGCCTGCCGGTCGAAGTCAGCATCAAGGCAGGCGTAAACCGTATCAAAGCCTGCCACCCAGAAGAGGACTCCCAAAGAAAGAGACAAAGGAAAGCCGACTAAAGTTCCCTTTACCGCAACCCAGCCGCCCAGAGGCGAAAAAGCCAGGGCAATGCCGAGAACCACATGGCAGAGCCAGGTAAAACGTTTGGTCAGAGAATAGATAAAAGTAAGCCCAAGGGCGAAGGGAGAGAGCTTCAGGGTAAGCGGGTTGAGCTGAGAGCAGGCGACAAAATACAGCAGGGTGAAGGAAACAACCAGGGTCCAGGCTTCCCCCAGCCCCACCGCGCCGGCCGGGATAGCCCGATCCGCGGTGCGAGGATTGGCGGCGTCGAATTTCCGGTCGGCGATGCGGTTGAAGCCCATGGCCGCGGTCCGCGCCCCGACCATGGCCAGGATGATCCAGGCAAAAGTGGCGGCCTCGGGAATCCCGCGCTTTGCCAGGAAGGCGCCGATCAAGGCAAAGGGCAGGGCAAAAATGGTATGCCCGAACTTGATCATCTCAAGGAGATCCTTCACCTTGCGCAACATCAATCTTCCTTCCCGGCAAGTCCCTGCCAGCGGGGCAGATCCGCAACCTCGATCCCGAGCAGTTCCGCCACCCGGCCCGCAAAAAAACGGGCCATCTCTTCGATGCTCCGCGGCCGGTGGTAGAGGGCGGGCATGGGCGGACAGATGATGGCCCCAGCCTCGTGCGCCTTCAACATATTGGTGAGATGGGTTCTATTCAAGGGTGTTTCCCGAACCGCCAGCACCAGGGGGCGCCGCTCCTTGAGCATTACATCGGCGGCCCGGTGGATGAGATTGCCACAAACGCCGTTGGCAATGGCGGCGAGGCTCCCCATGGTGCAGGGCAGGACCGCCATGCCGGAAAAATCACTGGAGCCGCTGGACATGGGGGCGGCAAAATCGTGAACCTCATGCCACTTGGCCACATAGGGGTCAAGATCCCGGCGGGTCAGGTCAAGCTCCAGCCCCAGCACCTGGGCGCCGGCCTCGGAAAGAAGACCATGCACCTCGACCTCCTGCTGTTGGCAGAGCTTGAGAAACTCCAGGGCGTACACCGCACCGGTAGCCCCAGTTATGGCCAGGACGATTTTTTTCACTTCACCCCCACATAGACCGTCACCACCCCGAAGGTCAGCGGCCGATGGTAGGTTCTGGCAAACCCGGCCTGGCGCAGCATGCTCAGCAGTACCTCCGGCGCATAAAATTCGGCGATGGAACGGGCCAGATATTCATAGGCCTCGGGATCGCCGGAAACAAGCCCGGCAATCTTCGGCAGCACCCGGTTGAGATAATAATTATAAACCGTCTTGACCAGCGGATTCTGCGGCCGGGAAAATTCGAGAATCAGCAGCTTGCCGCCGGGCTTCAGTACCCGGTGCATTTCCGTCAATCCCTGCTGGGTTCTCGCCAGATTTCGAACCCCGAAGGCCACAGTGACCCCACAGACCGAGCCGGTCTTCGCGGGAAGCTGCTCCCCGTCGCCGCACACCGGAGCGATCCGTTCCTTCCGGTCATCGACCGGAAGATGTCGAACCCCGGCCCGCAGCATGTCTTCGCAAAAATCCACGGCCAGAACCTGCCTTTTTTTGGCCTGCCGGGTCAATTCAAGAGACAGGGGCAGGGTCCCGGCGCAGAGATCGAGTACAACTCCCTCGGGAAACTCCTGCAACTCCCGGGTGGTGACCCAGCGCCAGTAACGGTCGATCTGAAAACTCAACACCGAATTAAGGAAATCATATTTCCCGCTGATCGAGGAGAATTTTTCCTGAACAAATTTCTTTTTTTCGTCCGGATTCTGCATATCGCTACACCCAGAGGGTATAAGTTTCGTTTGAGCAGGCAAGCTGCTCGACTCAGCTTTTCGCCCAGAGGGCATAAGTTTCGTATGAGCAGGCAAGCTGCTCGACTCAGCTTTAATGTATTCCACAGACCTTGAGGGGAAGCGCCGTGGCGGGAACCTCGCCACGCGAAATAAGATACTCGAAAAATCGCTTCAGCGCCTCCTGCTTTTCACTGCCCAAATCATATTCGATGCCTTGCAGAAACCGGTAGCAAGCCTCCTTGTCCATGGGTACCCGCCCCGCCACCCTGGCGCTGATCTCCCGCAACTGCGACCTTCCCTGGCACAGGCAACGCTGCAACTCCAGATGAATGGCTAAAACGGTGTCCGGATCCGTCCGGCAAAAATCCTCGCGCACGGCCCAGACCGCAAAAACAAAGGGCAGCCCGGTTCGGACCTGCCACGCCTCGCCAAGATCAAGCCTGTAAGGATAGCGTCCTTCCGCAGCCAACCGCAAGGCCTCGTCACCGATGGCCAGCACCGCCGCAGGCTTTTCCAGAGCGTTGGTTTCCGCAAGCCGGCCAACCCGATAGCGAGGCCGGAGCTGATAAAAATCCTCCAGAATGATCTTGATCAGACTCACCGATGTTTGCGATTGGGGACTGAGCAGGATGAGCCTTTCCCCCAGCTGGGCAAAGGGAGTTTGCGAAAAGAGCAAAACACTGCCCACCGGACCGGTGGCCGAGATGGAGAGATCGCTTAAAATCCTGTACTCCTCCGGGTGCAGAGCATATTCCTGGGAAGAGACAAACCCCAGATCAAGCTCGTTTTCATGGAGCAGCCGGTTGAGGACTGTGGGCGGCGCCTCGGTGACCTGCCAGTCCGTGCGATGCACGGTCTGCTGCCACACCTCGTAAAGAGGCGCGGTATTGATGAAGTTCACCATCCCGATTCTGGCCGTGATTTTCATTACCGCTACTCCGTAACCGATCACGGGGGAGTGCCCCGGAAGTCAAATAACCACGGAATTCGCCCAGAGGGGCATAAGTGTCGCTAGGCAAACAAGCTGCCAAGCTCAGTTATAAGCGGTCACAGGGTGGTGCAGGTTGCGGCAAGCGGGATGGCGATGCGTACTTTTTTGTACGTGAGCCGGACCGATCGCCGCAAGATGTGGTGCCCTGTGACCGCTTACGCTACTCCAGCCACTCAAGCTGGATATCCGCGCCTGCCGAGGTGAGATAGTCAAGAACCTCGGCCTCGTTTTTCGCCGGACAACGCACCACCGGCAGAGAGGCACAAACGCCGGGAACGACAACCCCGATTCTAGCCGAGATCCCGAGCAGACGCGCACCATTGCCAGTGGCCATGGCAAAAACCGCTTCGGGCGGCAAAGCCGGATGCTCTTGCCGCAAAATCTGCATTTCCCGCCAGAGACTTAAGTGGGGATTGCTGGCCAGGCTGTCCGTCCCCAGCACCAGAGGGATGCCATGGGCGCGCATTTTTTCCACCGGGGCAATCCCCACCCCCATAAAACGGTTGCTGCCGGGGCAGAGACAGACTGCGGCTCCACGCGCGGCCAGAAGGGAAAGTTCCTCGTCCTTCACCTGCACGGTATGGACGCAGAGGGTCTGCTCATCAAGCACCCCCAGGGAATCCAGATAACCGATCGCGCCCAGGCCGGGCACGGCGAAGGAGGCAACCTCCACTCCCCGCTCCCCAAGAAAATCGGCAAACGGGCCGGAGCCGGTGTGCAAAAACTCGATCTCCTGGGCGGACTCGGCCACATGCAGGGGAAACAGGCTCTTGCCGGCCCGGGCTCTGTCCTTTAACGCCCGAATCAGCCTCGGCCCGGCCGAATATGGAGCATGGGCGGTGCAGCAGCGATCTCCCTCTATCCCGGCCAAGGCTGCCAGGGCCGCTTCCTCGGAATCGCCACACAGCCCAAGCATTTCCAGAAAAAAGAGCACCTCGGTCTTGAAGCCCTCTCCCAGCAAAGAGCTTTCCAGCCGGTTGCCGATGTCGGCCACGGCTCGGCAGCCCCCGGCATAGAGTCGGGCCAGAGCCAGGCGCGCGGCATCATCCCTGGCTTCCGGATCGTCAATTTCCGCCCGGGCAGCAAGCAGACCCCTGATCCAGCCGGTTATGTCGCCGGGCATCGGGGCAGCCTCGGCCAGGCCGGCCAGATGAGAAAGTTCGAGATGGGCGTGGCAGTTGACCAGGGCCGGGGTAATGACGTACCCCTCATACTCTTCCACCTTCGCATCAACACCTTTTAGGTCGGCATACGATCCCACCGCCGTCACTAGACCGTCTTCGGTGAGTACTGCGCCGTCAGCGATGACCGGGCCATGGCCCGGCACGACAAAGGGTGCCCGGTAAAGGTAGCGAGGGTATTCCTGCATCTTACACCAGCGAGTAGTCCATGCGGCGCTGTCTCGGCACACAGCCCGCGCCTTCGACCAGAGCCCTGATCTCCTGCTCGGAAAGGCGGAAGCCAACCCCGGCCGCGGCCACCACATTCTCTTCGATCATGGTGCTGCCGAAATCATTGGCCCCGAAAAACAGGGAGAGTTGGGCAATTTTAGGCCCCTGGGTCACCCAGGAGGCCTGGATATTGTCGATATTGTCGAGAAAAATCCGCGAAAGAGCGAGCATCTTCAGATACTGAAAAGCCGTGGTCTTGGGAAGATGGGCAAGCGCAGTGTTGTCCGGCTGGAAGGGCCAGGGGATGAAGGCGGTGAAGCCGCCGGTTTTATCCTGCAGAGCACGGACCCTGGCAAGGTGTTCGATCCGTTCGGCCAGGGTTTCAAGATGCCCGAACATCATGGTCGCGGTGGTCCGCATTCCCAGGCCGTGCGCCTCCTCCATCACCCCGAGCCAGGCCTCGGTTAAGCATTTGCGCGGCGCGGTTTCCCGGCGCACCCGGTCGCAGAGGATCTCCGCCCCGCCGCCGGGGATGGAATCAAGGCCGGCCTGCTGCAGACGGACAAGTACCTCCCGCACCGGCAGGCCGGAAAGGCTGGCGAAATGACAGATCTCGGGCGGAGAAAAGCCGTGGATATGGATCCCGTACCCCTTGATAAAGCGGAGCATCTCCTCATAAAACTCCAAGGGCTTGTCCGGATGGAGCCCGCCTTGCAAAAGGATCTGGGTGCCACCCAGCCCCTTGGTTTCCTCGATCTTCCCGCCAAGCTCGGCAAAGGAGAGTACCGAGCCGGCCGGGTCTTCCGGGGCCTTGAAAAAAGCGCAGAACTTGCAGGCGGAGATGCAGATGTCGGTGTAGTTGATGTTGCGGTCGACCACATAGGTGACCATCGGCTCCGGGTGCTTGCGCCTGCGGATGGCGTTGGCCAGAAAGCCCAGCTGGTAGAGATCGCCATTTTCCAAAAGCGCCAAGCCCTCTTCCGCCGTGAGCCGCTCTCCGGCCAGAATCTTGTCATTCATCTGTTCTATCTTCATAACACTCACTTTTAGCAATCAGCAATCAGCTGACAGCTGACAGCTGATTGCTGTCCTTTTAATACTCCCTGATTACGTTGTACAGGGTGTCCCGCTCCACCGGCTGCCGCCCGGCATCCCGGATCAGCCGGATCAGCTCGGTGTCGGCCATGGCCCCGCCGGCCTCTCCCCCGGCCATGTGGGTGATCAGCTCTTCCTTGACCGTGCCGTCCACATCGTCGGCGCCGAAGGAGAGAGCGACCTGGGCCAGCTTGGGGCCGATCATCACCCAGTAGGCCTTGATGTGCGGGAAATTATCGAGGAAACAGCGGGCCACCGCGATGTTCTTGAGATCGTCAAGGCCGGTGGTCCTGGCCAGTTCGTGCAGTTCGGTGTTCTTGGGGTGAAAGGCCAGGGGGATAAAGGTAAGAAAGCCGCCGGTTTCATCTTGGGCCTCCCTAAGGGCGGCAAGGTGCTCCACTCGCTCCTCTACGGTTTCGATATGACCGTAAAGCATGGTGGCGTTGCTCTTGAGCCCGAGCCGGTGGGCACCTTTGGCCACCTCAAGCCAGCCTTCCCCGGAAAGCTTTTTCTCGCAGGTCCGCTCTCTGATCCGGGGGCTGAACACTTCGGCCCCGCCGCCAGGGATCGAGCCCAACCCGGCCGCAACCAGCTCCCTGAGGGTCTCGGTAACGGACTTTCCGGCCAGGCTTGCCAGATGGGAGATCTCCACGCAGGTAAAGGCCTGGATATGGATCTGAGGCCGCACCTCCTTGATGCCGCGCAGCATGTCGCGATAGTACTGGTAGGGCAGATCCGGATGAATGCCGCCCACCACATGCACCTCGGTTATCGGCTCGGCCAGCCGCTCCCGCACCTTGGCCTTGACCTGCTCCACCGTCATCTCATAGGCCTGGGCCGACTCCTTGTCCTTGCCGAAGGCGCAGAATTTACAGAGATTGGTGCAGATGTTCGAGTAGTTGATATGCTGGTTGTAAATGAAAAAGGCACGGTTGCCGTTGAGCCGCTCCCGCACGATATTGGCCAGATAGCCCACGGCCAGGATATCGTTGCTTTTATAGAGCCGGACCCCTTCCGCAAAGCTGAGCCGTTCCCCACCCTTGACCTTTTCCAGGATATCGCCAAGCCCCGCCGCCGCCACCATCTGTTCCATCTTTCAATCTCCTTCCAAGTCACCGCAGGGAGTTCCCTGTCGGAGAATGTTTTCGCGATTTCGGCTGCGTTGTCTCGCCCAGGGACGGGCGGGACAGCAGATGCCTCGGAGGCGGACAGGATGTCCGCCGAGTGTCAATTGTCGGCAGCAATGCCGACAATGAGCGAAAACATTCTTCGACAGGGAACGGTTACTTGCCTAAAGCGTTATCCTGCTGCCTCTCCGGCTGCAAACCGGTCCGCAGCACCGCGACCATACTGTCAATTTCCTCATGCAGCCGCTCGGCGGGCATCCCGGCCAGGGCCAGCCCCCCGTCGAGATACGGCTGGGCATATCCCTGCAGAAAGCGGTCCAGCATCGCATCCAGAATAAAAACCACCTTGGCCACCGGGATATCGCGGCGCAGCACGCCCTGACTCATGGCCCGATCCGCCAGGGGCCCAAAATATTCCAGGGAAAAAAGGCGGACCCTAGCCACCAGCTCCTCCCGGCGCGGGACATCCCGCTCGAACAGCACCTTGAGATACACCTGAAAATATTCCGGGTGGTTGTCAATGAAGGCTATCCCTGCCAACAGTACCTGTCTTGCCGCAACAAAGAAATCATCCCGGCCATTGCCTGCCACCGAGGTCTTGACCTGCTGTTTTACCTGCCGGGTAAAGTGATCGAACACATGCAGGAACAAGGCTTCCTTGTTGTCGAAATACTGATAAAGCGAGCCCTTTGATATACCCAACCGCCGGACGATGCTGTTGAGACTTGCCCGCTGATAACCCTGTTCGGCAAACTCGGCCGCCGCCGCACGCACGATGCTTTCCCGCTTTTCCAGCGGCAGGTTGACAAAGGTTTGTTTTGGTTGCGCAAGGAAGGTATCCATAATATGACCAGGCGGTCACATTAGGAAAAATAGGAATTCTCTGCAAGACATTTTTTGACGGTTAACAAATAACTTTAACTATCCAGAGATACAATCGCTAAGCACATTAAAATATTACAAGAAAAATGATTTTTGCGGACTATCCCCTTACCTCCCGTACACATCCTCAAATCTCTCGATATCGTCCTCCCCCAGATAGCTACCGGTCTGGACCTCGATGATTTCAAGGGGAATGGTGCCGGGATTTTCCAGGCGGTGCTTTGCCCCGAGCGGGATGTAGGTGGACTGATTTTCCGTTAAAATAATGGTCTGATCGCCATTGGTGATATGGGCCGTGCCCTTTACCACCACCCAGTGCTCGGCCCGGTGAAAATGGCGTTGCAGGGACAAGGTGGCGCCGGGATTTACTATGATCCGTTTTACCTGGAACCGTTCCCCGCAATCCACCCCCTCGTAAGAGCCCCAGGGGCGAAAGACCTTCTTGTGCCGCCGGACTTCTTCCCGCTTCTCCAGCATCAGGCGCTTGACAATGGTCTTCACCTCCTGAGTCCGATCCTTGGCCGCGACCAGCAGGGCGTCCTTGGTTTCGACAATGATAAGATTGCTGAGGCCGATTGCCGCGACCATACTGTCGCCGGCGTGGATATAAGAATCAGTCACCTCTTCGGCCAGGACATTGCCGATGAATATATTGCCTTGCCCATCATGCTCGCCGATCTCCCAGAGGGCTTCCCAGGAACCAACATCGCTCCAGGAACAATCCAGGGGGACGACCACCGTATCCCTGGCCCGCTCCATCACCGCATAGTCAACAGAATTGGCTGGGCTTGCCGAAAAAAGTGCCGAATCCAGGCGGGTAAAATCGAGATCCTGGGTGCGGGCGGCATAGGCCTGCGCCACGCAATCGGCCATGAGCGGTTCAAACTCCTTGAGGGTCGCCATAAATCCCGCTGCCCGAAAGAGGAACATGCCGCTGTTCCAGAGATAGCCTTGATCAAGATACTGACCGGCTTTTTCCAGAGAGGGTTTTTCCACAAAACAGTCCACCGCGAAAACAGGCGGCTCATCCCCGCCCACCACTTCTCCTTTCCTGATATAGCCATAACCAGTATGCGGACTCCGCGGGACAATGCCGAAGGTAACCGGATGTCCCTGCACGGCGCAGGAGGTTCCCCTGGCTACGGCTGCGGCAAAATTTCCCTCATTGCCGATGACATGGTCCGCGGGCAGGACCAGGATAACCGCCTCTTCATCCCGCCGGATCGCCTCCAGGGCGGCGACGGCAACAGCCGGGGCCGTATCCCGCCCCACTGGTTCGATGATGATCGTCGCTTCCCCGCCAATGGCGCGGACCTGCTCGGCCACCAGAAACCGGTGCTCCTCCGTGCAGACAACGATGGGGGCTGCGAACCCCTTCAGAGCCTGGACCCGCAGCATTGTGTTCTGGAGCATGGTCTTATCGTTGACCAGGGGAAGAAGCTGCTTGGGATGGCACTCCCGGGACAACGGCCACAAGCGGGTACCGGATCCTCCGGCAAGGATGACCGGGATTATAACTGCGTGTTCTTTCTTCATGAGACTGTTTTCCCCTTCAGCGCCTGATTGCTTGCACAAGAATTTTCTCTTGAATTTTTACTATTTTATACCGCTCAATGTCAAGTGAGCATGACCAAACCACTTCCATTATCCCTTGACCACGAATCAACCTTTGTGTAGTCATAAAGTAAGGTGAGGACCTTCCATATGAGGCAACCATGAACGCATCTTCCAAAAATATCCATGCCGCGGCCCCAAGTGTCGTTCTTGACTTCCTGGCCCGCACCCTCCCCTTTAACGAGCTTGAGGAGAATACGCTGAGAAATCTGGCTGCCGGCTGTCTCATTGATTTTTTCCCTAAAGGAACCGTTATTTTCAGACAGGACCAGACCCAAGTCCACCATTTTTATATCATCCAGCAAGGCGGGGTAAAGATCTACCTCAAGGACGAGGATGGGACCATAACCCTCAAGGATTTTCGCGGCGAGGGAGAGTATTTCGGTGCCCTGCCCATTATCCAGGGAACCAACCTGGCCAACCTCAACGTCGAGACCGTTGAAGATACTTTCTGTTTTCTCTTTCCGAAAGAGGCCTTTCTGGAACTCATCCAGTCATCCCCCAAGGTCACCCATTACTTTCTCCGCAGCATGTCCGAAAAACTGGTAAAAACCGCTTATGCCCAGTTACGGCAGCACAAGATTGCCCCGCGGACCGATAGCGCTTTGTTTCTTTTTTCAGCCCAGGTCGGTGATATTATCAAGGGCGCTCCTGAAACCATTGCCGAAACGGACAGCGTCCAGATGGCCGCGGCCCGGATGGCGGAGCGGCACATCGGCTCCCTGCTGGTCCACAACCAGGAGAAGAAGATCATCGGCATCATCACCGACCGGGATCTGCGCACCAAGGTGGTCGCGGCGGCACTCGACTACCAGACCCCGGTGGGACGGATCATGGCCACGCCGCTCAAAAGCATCCCCTCCCATAAAGTATGTTTCGACGCCATGCTGCAGATGATGCACCTTTCCATCCACCATCTGGCCGTCGAGCATCAGGGAACCATCAGCGGGGTGATCACCACCCACGATATCATGCTCCTCCAGGGCACCTCTCCCCTCTATCTGTTCCGGGAAATCGTGGCGCAACGAACCATAGAAGGGCTCTATCCCCTGGCAGAAAAGATCCAGGCGGTCATCCGCACCCTCATTGAGGAAGGCGCCAAGGCCAACAACATCACCAGGATGATCACGGTACTAAACGACCACATCCTTGACCGTCTCCTCACCCTGCTTGTCGAGGAACTCGGCCCAGCGCCCTTGCCCTTCTGCTGGCTGGTCATGGGCAGCGAGGGCCGCAGGGAACAGACCTTCATGACCGATCAGGACAACGCCCTGCTTTACGCCGAGCCGAAGGACGAGGCACAAGCAGAACTGGCCGCCGCGTATTTCAAGACTCTGGGAGAGACGGCGATCAAGCATCTGGTTCGCTGCGGCTATCCGCCCTGCCCGGGCGAGATCATGGCCTCCAATCCAAAATGGCGGCAGTCTAGCACAGGCTGGCGCGGCTATTTTGATCAGTGGCTGCACCGGCCCGAACCGCTTGAAGTCATGCATTCCACCATTTTCTTTGACTTCCGGGCCGCATACGGCGATGCGACCCTGGCGGAAGACCTCCGGCAATACCTGGTGCGCAACGTGCCCCAACAGGAGATTTTCCTCCTCCATCTGGCCCAAAACGCCCTGGAGGCGAGACCGCCGCTTTCTTTTTTTCGCAACCTCATCGTGGAAAAGGACGGAGAACACAAAAACTCCCTTGATCTCAAGAAAAATGGTTTGCTCCCTTTTGTCGACTTCGCCCGGCTCTTTGCCCTGAAACACGGAATCCCGGAAAACAATACCCTTGGCCGCCTTCAGATCCTCCACGAGGACAGCCATCTTTCCCATGAGCTGTACAGTGAAACCGTGAAGGCCTATGAATTTCTCATGCAGATGCGGCTGATTCATCAACTGCGCATGCTTGAGCAGCATCAATCTCCGGATAACCACATCAATCCAGCGGATCTTTCCGAACTAGAAAAACAAGCCCTTAAGGAGTCCTTCGAGGTGGTTCGCCGCCTGCAAAGCCATATCCGGCAGGAATACCGGCTTACCGAGGGATAGTGATGACTTTTTTCTCTATTTCTGAGCTGTTCTCTCATGTTCACCCAATGTTCGTCGAGAACAAACGCTATTTCAAGGCCCTCGACCAGTTCCTACCGATGGAGGAATATGAGTTCGTAGTTTTAGACACGGAATTAACCGGACTCCATGAGCGACAAGATGAAATTGTCTCCATCGGGGCGGTACGGATCAAGCGCCTGCAAATAATGGTTGGAGAAACCTTTTACGCCCAAGTGAAACCAGTAAAGCCGCTGCCCAAAAACAGCACCCTTATCCACCGCCTCACCCCGCAGCAACTGAAAGATGCTCCGCCGCTTGGCGAGGTGCTGCCGAGCTTCATTAATTATTGCGGCAAGGCCCTCCTGGTCGGGCATTTTGTCGATCTGGATCTCGCCTTTCTTAACCGCGCCTGCAAACGCCTCTTTGGTTCACCACTCCACAATCCCTGCGTTGACACCCTGCGACTTGCCCAGATCCATATGGAAAGCTTCGGCTCTCCTTACCGGAACAAGATTGATGATGGCCACTCATACAGCCTCTCCGAGCTCAGCCGTCAATACGGGCTGCCTGCCTTTGCCCCCCACGACGCCCTGCAAGATGCCATGCAAACCGCCTACCTGTTTCTCTTTTTAATTAAGAAATTTCAGGGAGAAGGATACCGCACCCTGCGGGAAATCTTCCGCGCCGGCCAAGGGGCGCGCTGGGCACTGTAAAACAGCCGCTCAATTTCCCGTTGTCACCGGCAGCTTTTTCAGACTGCGTAAAAATACCTAAAAAAAAGTTGACAGCGATCTTACCCGCGGGTATTTATACCTAATTTCTTCATGGTACTTACCCAGGCAGAACTAGGGTAACATGATGAAAATATTACTTTTTTAGACAGAGACACACTACTTACGTCTTACAATCAACCAAAGGAGGCCGCAATGCAAAAAGACGTCCACAGTCTGCTCGAATCGAGTGAATTCAAATCCCTCGTGGCAAAACGGGCAAAGGTATCAATACTGCTGACGATTCTGCTCTTCTTCTCATACTACGGCTTCATCCTGCTGATCGGCTACAACAAGCCTTTCCTGGCCCAGAAGCTCAATGAGACAACGGCCTCCACCCTGGGAATTCCCCTGGCCATATCGGTTATCCTCGCCTCCTGGCTGCTCACCGTGATCTATGTTGTTTGGGCCAATGCCATTTACGACCCCGAGGTCAAGAGACTGCGGGCCAAGCTGTTCGGAAAATAAGAGCACCTTTTCCTTTCCCTTACTATATAAACCAAGGAGAATTCACCATGCCACCAGTAACCGAACAGGCGGCGGGCGCCATCCAGACCACCCTGGGAACACCCACCGCGCCTGCCATTATCTTCTTTTTGATCATCGTCGCCATCACCCTGGCGATCACCTATTGGGCGGCCAAGCGCACCAAAACCACCAAGGAGTTTTACGCCGCAGGCCGCAGCGTCAGCGCCTTCCAGAATGGTCTGGCCCTGTCGGGCGACTACATGTCCGCCGCCTCCTTTCTGGGCATCGCCGGTATGGTCGCCCTCAAGGGCTACGACGGCATGATCTACGCGGTGGGCTGGCTGGTCGGCTGGCCGGCGCTGATGTTCCTCATCGCCGAGCCCCTGCGCAACCTGGGCAAGTTCACCTTTGCCGACGTGGTTGCCTTCCGCCTCAAACAAACGCCGGTGCGTATCGCCTCGGCCATCGGCGGCATCCTCACCGTGCTCTTCTACACCATCGCCCAGATGGTGGGTTCCGGCAGCCTGATCAAGCTGATGTTCGGCAT
>JBAYTO010000045.1:0-19118 GCA_041675585.1 Desulfurivibrionaceae bacterium | reverse complement strand
TAGGTCAGGGGGTTGCGCTGCACGGCGCTCACATGGATGCCGCCCTTGTGGGCAAAGGCGGACTGGCCCACGTAAGGCTGGTACTTGTTGGGGGAAAGATTGGCCAGCTCGGAGACAAAGCGGGAAACCTCGGTGAGCCGGTGCAGGTTGGCGGCGGCCGTGAACTCGTAGCCCATCTTCAGGGCCAGGGCCGGCATGATCGAGGTAAGGTTGGCGTTGCCGCAGCGCTCGCCAAAGCCGTTGGCCGTGCCCTGCACCTGGGAGGCGCCCATGGAGACGGCGATCAGGGAGTTGGCCACCGCGCACTCGGAATCGTTGTGGGCATGGATGCCGAACTGGATCGAAGATTTTTTTGCTTTAAGATGCGCCTTCACCGCCTCGATGATCGCGGCCAGCTCGTTGGGCAGGGTGCCGCCGTTGGTCTCGCAGAGCGCCAGACAGTCGGCACCCCCGGCAATGGCCCGATCCAGGGTGGCCAAGGCGTATTCCCGGTTGGCCTTAAAGCCGTCGAAAAAGTGTTCGGCATCGTAAAACAGATGCTCAACATGGGGCCGCAGATACTTGAGCGACTCCTCGATGATCAGCAGGTTGTCGTCAAGCCCGATGCGCAGGGCATCGCGGACATGGATGTCCCAGGTCTTGCCGAAGATGGTGATCCCCGGGGTCTTCGCCTCGATCAGGGCCTTGAGGTTACCATCCTGCTCCGCCGAGTTGGCAAAAAGTCTGGTTGAGCCAAAGGCCGTAACCTTGGTATGCTTGAGCTCGTACTTCTGAATCTCCTTGAAGTACTCCACATCCTTGGGGTTGGAGCCCGGCCAGCCGCCCTCGACAAAGTCGATCCCCAGTTCGTCGAACTTAAGGGTGATGCGCAGCTTGTCCTCCAGCGAGAGGTTGAAATTCTCGGCCTGGGTGCCGTCCCGCAGGGTGGTGTCGTAGATGGTGACTGGATGTGTCATGCCCTTAAGTTACCTTATTAATTAATCGTACACCAGATACGGAATGTAAATTGTTCGGCAGTGCGGCAGATGCGCATCCCTTCGGGGCATAAACTCCAGAGGTCGGCGAAGTGTGCTGTTGCACACGAACCGGCCGATGACAAAGCAGATGCGGTGCTGCCGGGCAATTTACCCTTTATCCAGCCCGAAGGCATCGTGCAGCGCCCTGACCGCCAGCTCCGTATATTTCTCCTCGATAACGCAGGAAACCTTGATCTCGGAGGTGGAAATCATCAGAATGTTGATCCCCTCCTGGGCCAAAACCTTGAACATGGTGGAGGCGATGCCCGCGTGATTGCGCATGCCCACCCCGACGATGGAAACCTTGGCGATGTTCTCCGAGCCGGTCACACTTTCGGCGCCGATCTCCGCACCCACCCGTTCCATGATCTGCATGGTTTTCTTGTAATCGGTGCGGGTCACGGTAAAGGTCATATCGGTGAGCGCGCCTTCCCGGGTATTCTGGATGATCATATCCACGACAATCCCCTCGCTGGTGAGCGGATCGAAGATCCTGGCTGCGGTGCCGGGCACGTCCGGGACTCTAGCGATGGTGATGCGGGCTTCGTTCTTGCTGCAGGTTACTCCGGATACCGGATTCGATTCCATTTCTTGATCCTCCTCTACCACCCATGTTCCCTCGGTTTCCGTGAAGGTGGAACGAACATGGACGGGAACTTTATAACGTTTGGCAAAACCAACCGAGCGGATGTCCAGCACCTTGGCGCCGAGACTGGCCAGTTCCAGCATTTCATCATAGGAGATACGGTCAATCTTTCTGGCGTTCTTGCAGATGTTGGGGTCGGTGGTGTATACCCCCTCCACATCGGTGTAGATCTCGCACTCATCCGCCTTGAGCGCGGCGGCCAGGGCCACGGCCGTGGTGTCGGAGCCGCCGCGGCCCAAAGTGGTAAGGTCGCCGTCCTCGGTCACCCCCTGAAAGCCGGCCACCACCACGATTTTGCCCGCGTCCAGGTTGCGGTTGATCAGCGCCGCATCGATCTGCTTGATCCGGGCCTTGGTGTGCATCCGATCGGTGACGATCTTTACCTGATCGCCAAGCAACGAGACGGCATCGAGACCTGCCTCCTTAACCGCCATGGCAAAAAGGGCGATGGTCGCCTGTTCGCCGGTGGCCAGGAGTACGTCCATCTCCCGGGGGTCGGGAATGGCCTGCATCTGGTTGGCCAGATCGACAAAACGGTTGGTTTCCCCGGCCATGGCCGAAAGGACCACAACCATCCGGTGTCCCTTGCGGCTGTAGCCCATGACCCGTTCAGCCACCGCCTTGATTTTTTGCGGATTCGCCACCGAGGTTCCGCCGAATTTCTGCACGATTAACGCCATTGCTGCCTGCTGCTCCTGATTTGCTTAGGTTGAAATCTTCAGTTTCCCAGCTATTGCCATCGGGAAAAAATTTGAATTCGCAGTGTGCAACAATTTTATTTATTTTTCAACCGAACAAATGATGAACTCGCAAAAATGAAAAAATGTCCTCGATTGTGGTGGTGTCACGATTTCCTTGATGGGCCTAAGCGAATCGCGCCCCCTGGAAAAAAAGAGGCAAAAGAAACTTGTAATACTCGTCCGATCTTGCTAAACAATACATGCTTAATCAAGGAAGTCCATCCATATGAAGGCGGGGGTATCCGCGACAATCCTATGGAAAGGAGTATTAATGGTAGAAATAAACAAGCTACTCGCCCTTATTCGTCAGACCTGCAAGTCTTCCCTTTACCGGGTATGCCCACCGTGTGTGGCCGCCATTTCCCGGGGCTTGACCCGTTTCCATAGTCACACGCAAAGACATCTGATTATCTTTTCAAATACCTCTCATTTCCTTACCATTGGTGTTTCTCTCGCCTTGGTTGTTGCCTTTTTTCTTTCTGCCGTGGATGGGCAACCCATCCCGAACGGGCACGATTTGCACGCCACCGGCGAGATCGAGGAATTTCTCCCCGCCGTCCGGGAGATTGTCGGGGAGATTCAGCCGGGGGATTCGCTGACTTCCTCCTTCCGTTCCAACGGAGTCGAGGAAGAGGTGCAGGAGTCCGTGATCTCCGCCTTTGACGGCGTGGTCAATTTCCGGGAGATGAAACCAAATGATCGCTACACCCTGACCCTGGATGACGATGGCAGTTTGCTCAAATGCCTGTACGAATCAGGCCCCCTTGAGGTCCATGCCATCGAGCGCAACCCCGAGGGCTCTTTAACGGCCAAGAAACTCGATGTCTCCCTTGATTGCCGGACGGTAAAGTTGCAGGGCAAGGTCGAATCCTCGCTTTTTGCCGCGCTTTCCGCTTTTAAGGAAGATCCCAAGCTGATCTACAGCTTTGCCGACATCTTTGCCTCAAAGATTGATTTCAATACGGAGACCAGATTTGGCGACACCTTTGAGCTGGTCTTTGAAAAATATTACAAAAACAACCAGTTCGTCGGCTACGGCAAAATCCTGGTGGCGCGTTACAACAGCAAGGAAGTCGGCCCCCTGGAGGGCTTTTATTTTGATCGGGGCCGGGAGGATATCGCTTACTTCGATCACCGGGGCAACGAACTGAGCGAATCGTTTATCCGTTCCCCCATCCCCATGGCCAAGGTTTCCTCTGGTTTCACCTATAACCGTCTCCATCCGGTTCTGAATATTGTTCGCCCCCATCTTGGGATTGATCTTGCTGCGCCGACAGGCACCCCGGTCATGGCCGTTTCCAACGGCCGGGTAAATTTTACCGGCAGCAAAGGCGGCTTCGGCAAGCTGATCATTCTTGAACATAGCAACGGCTACCAAACCTACTACGCTCACCTTTCCCGCTTCGCCACCAATATCAAAAACGGCGCCAAGGTGCAGCAAAAACAGATCATCGGCTATGTCGGCGCCACCGGCATCGCCACCGGCCCGCATCTCGATTACCGCATGGCCCAAAACGGAGTGTTTTCCAACCCCTTCAATGTCAAGTTTCGCCCGCGCTCCCAATTGACGGGATCACAGATGGCTCTTTTCCGGCAGGAATTTCAAACGCTCACCCAGTTGGCCGAAAGTCTTGATGATCCCAAGGTCATGGTCGTAAAAAACGTGGTGGTAACGCCGGACAACCCAATCTCCATGCTCTGACCCCTTTGCCCTGCCCTGCTCCTTTTCATATCGTTCTGGTCGAGCCGGAGATCCCCCCCAACACCGGGAGTATCGCGAGGCTGTGCGGGGCCACGGACACTGTCCTGCACCTGGTCCGCCCTTTGGGCTTTTCCACCGACGACAAGCACTTGAAGCGCGCTGGGCTTGATTACTGGAAGTTTGTCGATATTCGTTACTGGGACAGTTTCGAGGAGTTTCTCGCACCCCAGGATGAGCTGCGCTTGCATTTTTTTACCACCAAGGTGGAGCGGCCTTATACCGAGGCCCGCTATCAGCCCGGTGATTATCTGATTTTCGGCCGCGAAACCAAAGGACTGCCGGAGGAGATCATCAACCTCTATCGGGAACGCTGCGCCACCATCCCCATGCACAACCCCAACATCAGGAGCATCAACCTGGGGATGGCTGCGGCAGTGGTGCTTTACGAGGCGATCCGCCAAAATGAACTCCCATGAAACCGCAAGCAGGGCTTGCTCCCAACCTGACCGATTGATGGTCAGGTTGCGGTTGTACGTCATTGAACTTCTGGGGCTCCAACCATCCCCCTACCCAAGACAACATCACGGGCAGGATATTCGTCTCGCCTGCGCCATAGGCCTTCCCTTCGGGATATATTTTTCTATCTTTAATCTCACGCATGGCTTCACGATCCTGGGGATCATTGAGGGCGTGTCTGTTCTGTTTTTTTTGCCGCTGGCGTTTTTTCTCTCCTGCCGCGAGCGCATGACTCTTCTGGCGGAAAGTCTGGTCCTGATGTGCGTCGCCACAATCTTCGTTGCCCTTTTTCACTACGGCGGTATTTACGGGACCGGCATTTACTGGATTTTCAGCCTGCCGCTCACCGCATTTTATGTTGCCGGTCAGGGTCGCGGCTGGCTATGGTCCTTCTCCTTGCTCGTCTTGCTGGGGGTTGTCCCGCCAGCCCCCGGTTTTACCAGCATTCATCTTTTGCATGCCCAGCTTGCCTTACTTTATTACACCGCCATCTCCGCTTCGTTCAACATGCTGCGCACCAAGTACTCGGCAAGATTGCACCGGATGACTATAGAACTTACCGCTACCCTGAAGGAACTAAGGGAAACTCAGGCCCAGATTGCCCAATCGGAAAAAATGGCGGCGGTTGGCCAGCTGGTGGCCGGAGTTGCCCATGAGGTAAATAACACCACAAATTTTATCACCGGCGCCCTGCCGCCCTTGGAAAAACGTCTTGCCGAGCTTGTTTTTCTCTTGGATAACATCGAGGCGGATGGTCCGCCGGAACTGGAAAAGGCTGAAGAACTGAAACAAACCATTGATCTGTTGCTGGGCAATATTCGGGAAGGGGCGCGGCGCACCTGCAAGATAGTTACGGATCTTAAAAAATTTTCCCGGCTTGATGACGACTTGTCCCAGCCAGTCGATATTAACGATGGGCTGGAAACCACCCTCTCTCTGGTTACCCCGGAGTATAAATATAAAATGGAGGTCATCTGCGAGTTTTCCGCAGATCTGCCGGTGGTGTACGGTTCGCAGGGGCAGCTGAACCAAGTATTCATCAATATAATCATCAACGCTTTTCAGGCCCAGCCGAATACGGGCCGGCTGTTGATTCGCACCTTCAGCAGGCAAGATAACGTCCATATCCTTTTTAAGGATGACGGTCCCGGCATCCCGCCGGAAATTAAGAACCGGGTATTCGAACCGTTTTTTACCACTAAAGAGGTTGGCGTGGGGACTGGCCTTGGTTTGAGCGTTTCCTTTGGCATCATCAACAAACACCGGGGCAGGATTCTGGTTCGAAGCGAGCCTGGCCAGGGCGCGGAATTTGAAGTGATCCTGCCGGCAGGGCCGGATCACTTCAAAGAAAAAACTGCATCCTTATGATCAATTCCAATATCCGCCTGCGAAATTGATCATCAATCAGGGCGTGGGGTTTGGGGTAGCAGAGCCCCCTTGACCGCGTACCGGTATTCCAGATCCTGCATCAACATTTTCTCCAGAGTCGCATCCAGAAACTCCTTCTGACAATCCACCCTTGCCATGCTCCCCTCACGTTGAAAGGCCATGTAGCGGCAGCCGCCGAAGCAGAGTGGGAGGTAGATGCAGCCCAGGCATCGCTCCTCTTTTTGCCAGTGGTCCAGACAGTAGCGCTGCCGCCATTCTTCGTTGAACCCCTGGCTGATGTCGCCGCAGGCAAACTCCGGGTGACCGATGAGGGTGACGCATTTATAGAGGGTGCCGTCGTGGTTGACACAAAAGGCGTCGTCAAGATCGACCATGCAGGGCGAGGGGCGGAGCTTGGGAAAGCGGTAGCCGCGCTTGAGAATTTCCTCCCGGATGAAGAGCGAGGCCACTACCAGCCAGGGCTCCTGCATCGAACAGCAGCCGCCGCTGAACTCCGGATTGGCGAACCGGTCGTTGACCTGCATCACCGGGTAGAACATGACCGAAGAGAAGGCCTCCGGCCCGAGGCCCATGGCGGCAAGGGAATCGAGCAGTTCGGGAAAGCGGCGGAAGTTGTCGCAGGTGTAGTTGCCGCTCAAAAATATGGGCAGCAGGCCGTAGCAGTCTTTGAGATTGGCGAGGATCGTTGCCCAGCTTCCCCGGCCGTTTTTGTGCGGCCTGAAATGATTGTGATTTGCTTCCGGCCCATCGACGGTGATCTTGGCGCTGACCAGCCCCAGGCCCAGCAGTTCTTCGACAAGGGCTGGGCTGAGCAGAGAACCGTTGCTGACCAGGGTGAATTCGAACTTGCCGCCCCGCGCTTCGATCAGGGGCTTGAGCCGGCTGGCCAGGAACCGGATCAGGTCCGGGTAGAGCAGCGGTTCGCCGCCGTAGAAATCGAGGATCAGCCGGTTTTTCTCCGTGGTATAACGGACAAGAAGATAGCGGATCAATTGCTCGGCGGTGGCCTCATCCATGGCCGACCCGTCCTTGAGGCTTCCCTCGTAACAGTAGCGGCAGGCGAAGTTGCAGGCCATCCCCAAAATCACCGAAACCCGCAGGTTGGGGTTGCACCGGTTGATCTCGGCGAGATAGCCGTGAACCTCCTGCTGTTCCCGGAGCGGATCGTCCACCAGCATCGAAAGTTTGGCCAGGGAATCGGTCAACTCCGGGGGTGCATTGCCGGCCCGCACTGCGGCCGGAGCATCCACGGGAAGCAGGGCCAAACCACCGGTTCTGGTGGAAAAGAGGACCTGCTGCTCCGGATGACCGGGCAGGTGGCGAACAATAAGGTAACGAGAAAGGGGCATGGGAAGCGGGAGGAGTCAGGGGACCGACAGGGCCCCCTGACAAGAGTGGGATCAGTGGTCGCCGGATGCGGCGGATGCCATGCTGGGCCTATTCGAACAGCATCCAGCCGAGGCGGCCACTTCGCTTGCATCCACGCCAGGGTCCAAAACGGTCAGGGTCTCCATTGCAATACCTCCTGTGATTGGGTTTGGCCAGAGACCCGTATGGCCCCTGAAAATAGATTGAAAGCCTTCTTTAAAAGCTCACGCGCATCCCGGCAAGCAACCAGCGGTTGGGGATGGGGTAATACAAATCATTCGAGGCGTTGCCGTTAAAAAGGTTGTTTGCCTTAAGGTAAAGATCACAAGCCAGCCGGTCGGTGCGGTAAACACTCCGGCCGAGGCTCGCATTCCAGATCATGCCGTCGGTCTGTTGGGTCGGAATGTGGTCGGTATCCCACCAGATATACTGCCCGGCCAGATCGGCATTCCAGCCCGTCTTGTCGCGATAGCGGAGGGTCAGATTGGTGGCGGTGGACGATGATTTCTCGACCTCATCCCCTTCCGGAGTTATGAGGATATAGGTGGCGTTGGCTACCAGCCGCAGGTCGTGCCACGGGCTGGTCTCCAGTTCGGCCTCCCCCCCCTTACGCTCGCTCGCGCCACCGTTGATCCAATAACCATTTTCATCCGTTGTCCAGCTGTCGGTGATCCGGTGGTAAAAACCGGAGAACTTGAGGTGGATGCCGGAAATAGCCTGGCTCTCGACCCCGACCTGGAAGGAAGTGACCGTCTCCGGTTTCATATCCGGGTTGGGACTATCCCAGAGACCACCGCCGGCGATATAGGAAAGGATCGGGTACTGAAAGCCCCTTGAGGCGGTGGCCCGCAGCAGGGTATCGGGTCGGAGTTGGTAGGTGGCGCCCAGGGAGGGGCTCAGGATGGAGCCGCTGATGCTGTGATGATCGTAACGGAGCCCCGGAATGACGGTAACCCGGCCGAATTGCATGGTGTCACTGGCAAAGAGCCCCCAAACCTCTTCGTAACCGGGCTTCGACTCGTCCTGGGCCGGCGCCCACCAGTTGGTCTGAGACCAGGGGCCGAAATCGGTGGTGGAGGCCATACGGCTGCGGTTCAACTCGCCACCCAACGTGACCTGTTGCCAGTCACCCCGCCAGGTGAGCAGGGCGTTGGCCCCTTGGCTCTTTTCGCGCCAGTTGGTTTTCCAGAACAGGCTGCCGGCATCGCCCTCCGGGCTGGTGGCCAGGATATCGCGGTTGTTGACAAAGGTCCGCTCATACTGGCGGGCGCCGATATTGAGACGGAGCGAATCGGCAAGGGGGGTGTCGTAGTTGGCGGTGACGAAGTAGGTACGATCGCGGATATCTTCGCTGAAATAGGGAGTCATGTAGTCAAAATCACCGTTGCGCCAGTGGGGATCGACAGCGCTGCCGGTGAAGGTAAGCAGACCAGCCTTGGGCAGGTCGACGGTGAATTTACCGTAGGCACGGCCCGAATCGTAGTAGCGATCGTTCTTAAGGCCATCTGAATCCTGCCGGCCGGCATAGAGATAGTAGCCGAGCCGCTCGACCTTGCCGGTCAGATCCGCCTCATAGGCGGCGACCCGGCGCTCGCCGAACTCGACCGCCAGCGATCCGGAAGGCTTGGCAGTGGCTCCGGTCTTCTTGGTGAAGATATTGATCACCCCGCCCTGGGAAGAGCCCCATACCGAAGAAGCAGGCCCCTTGATAATCTCAATCCGCTCGATGATCCGAAGCGGGATGTGGGAGAGATTGGCATCGCCGCTCATGGCCGAGTTGAGCCGGACCCCGTCGATCAGTACCAGCACATGGTCTTCTCTGCTGCCCTGGATGTAATTATAGGCAAAGCCGTTAAAATCACCGGTTCTGGCAAACAAAAGACCGGCCTGCCGACTCAGCACCTCAATCAGGCTCTGGGCATGGATCGCCTCGATCTCCTCGGCAGTAATGATGCTGACGTTCTCCGCCACCTGGCTCATCGGCTTGGGAGCGCGGGTGGCAACCTCGACCAGCTGGGAGTCGTCGAAATACATGGCCATGGGAGCCGAAGCCCCGCCCGGCTCGGCAGCGCTGCTTAAGCCGGGCAGCAGGGCAAGGAGAAAAAAGGCTGTTCCGGCGGAGGTGCGACTAACAAAAAAATACCGATGCTCCATGTTGATCTCCCAAGCAAATAATTAAATATTGCGCATAATCCTAACAGCTTAGGCGCTCCCCCCTGCTCTCCCCTTGATTAAAGGCGGCCCTGCCGCGCATTTAACCCTGCAATCTCTGCTTGCACAATACCGCGCAAGGCTCTAGGATTACTGCATGTGTTTGACACCTGTCATTTCCAACGGGTTTATCCACCGGTAAAAAAGTGTATCCCCTTCATGGCGCTGTTGTTTCTGGCCTTGTCCGTTCCGGCCTGGGCCCTGGACTGCGTCCTGCTTCAGTCTTCGCCGCTCAAGCCCTATGAAGTGGCCTGCCATGACCCCTGAAAGTAGCTAGGCCTTCTTTAAAAGCTCACCCGCACCCCGGCCAGCAGCCAGCGGTCCGGCATGGGAAAAAACGGGTCACTATAAGCGTTGCCGTCAAAGATATTGTAGACCTTGGCGTAGAGGTCGCAAGACAGCCACTGGGAGCTGTAAACGGTGCGGCCCAGGCTGGCGTTCCAGATCAGCGCTGCATTTTGCTGGTACTCAACCTGCCCGGCATCCCACCAGATATACTGACCGGCCAGCTCGGCCTGCCAGCCTGTCTTGTCGCGGAACCGCAGAATCAGATTGGCGGTGGTGGTACTGTCCTCCTCCTGGTCGCCCTCCGGTTGAAGCAGGGTGTAAGTGAGGTTGGCCACCAGGCTTAAGTTCTGCCAGGGAGTGGTCTCCAGTTCCGCTTCCACCCCCTTGCGCTGACTGGGGCCACCGTTCTTGTAGTTCCAGTCAATATCGTCAAGCCGCCAGGTGTCGGTGATCTGGTGGTGGAAGGCGGACAGCTTGACACTCAGGCAGGAGAGGGTGCGATTCTCCACCCCAACCTGGAACGAGGATACCTTTTCAGGCTTGAGATTCGGGTTGGGGTTATCCCAGATACCGCCGCCTGCGATGTAGGAGAGGATGGGGTACTGGAAGCCCCGGGAGGCGGTGGCCCGCAGCAGGGTATCCGGCCGGAGGAGATAGGTGGCGCCCAGGCTGGGGCTTAGCATGCTGCCGCTGATGCTGTGTGCGTCGTAGCGCAGGCCGGGGGTGAGGGTGAGGCGGCCAAAGCGCATGGTGTCGTTGACAAAGAGGCTCCAGGTTTCTTCATAACCGGGCCGGGAAACATCCTGAGCCGGCGATCCCCAGTTGGCCTGGGTCCAGGGGCCGTAGTCGGTGGTGGTCCCCATTTCGTTGCGGTTTATTTCGCCGCCCAGGGCAACCTGCTGCCAGCCGTTTTGCCAGGTGAGCAGGGCATTGGCGCCCCGGCTTTTCTCGTGCCAGTTGGCCTGATAAAACAGGGCGCCAGGATCGCCATCCGGGCTGGTGGAGAGAATATCCAGGTTCTGGATAAAGCTCCGCTCATACTGCCGGGCGCCAAGGTTGAGGTGCAGGGAATTAGTGAGCTGGGTGTCATAGTTGGCCGTAAGAAAGTAGGTGCGGTCGCGGATATCCTCACTGAAATAGGGGCTGGCATAGTCGAAATCGCCCCCGCGGGAGTGGGGGTCGACGGCGCTCCCGGTCAGGGTGAACAACCCCTGGGCGGGCAGATCCACGGTTAATTTGCCGTAAGCCCGGCCACTGTCGTAGTAGCGGTCGTTCAGCAGGCCGTTGGAATCCTGCTTACCTGCGTAGAGAAAGTAGCCGAAGCGGTTGACCTTGCCGGAAAGGTCCGCTTCGTAGGCGCCCACCTGACGCTCGCCGAATTCGCCGGCCACGGAGCCGCTGGGTCGGGCGGCAGTGCCGGCCTTTTTGGTGATGATGTTGATTACCCCGCCCTGGGAAGAACCCCAGACCGCGGAGGCCGGCCCTTTGATGATCTCGATCCGCTCGATGATCCGCAGGGGAATGTGGGAGAGTACGGCATCGCCGGACATGGCCGAGTTGAGGCGGACGCCGTCGATGAGCACCAGGACATGCTCATTGCGGCTGCCCTGGATAAAAGTCTGGCCCTCGCCGTTAAAGTCGGGCGGGATTACGGCCACGTTGACTCCTGCCACCCGGCCCAAAACCTCGGAGAGGCTCTGGGCATGCATGGCTCCAATCTCTTCGGCGGTAATGATGCTGACGTTCTCGGCCACCTGGCGCATGGGTTTGGGCGCCCGGGTGGCGACCTCCACCATCTGGGAGTCGTCAAAATACATGGTCATGGGCGCCGAAGCCTCCCGCTCGGCAGCGCTGCTTAAGCCGGGCAGCAGGGCGAGGAGAAAAAAGGCGGCCCCGGCGGAGGTGCGGCTAACAAAAAAAATCGACTGCCCCATGTGGATCTTCCAAGTAAAAAATTAAAATATTGCGCATAATCCTAACAGTTTAGGCGCCCTCCCCTGCTCTCCCCCTGATTAACGGCGGCCCTGCCGCACGTTTAACCCCGCAATCTCTGCTTGCACAATACCGCGCAAACCTCTAGGATTACTGCATGCGTTTGCCAACTAACCTTTCCAACGTGGCCAGCCGCCGGTGAAAAAGTGTATCCCTTTCATGGCGCTGCTGTTTCTGGCTTTGGCCGTTCCGGCCTGGGCGCTGGACTGCGTCCTGCTTCAGTCTTCGTCGCTCAAGCCATACGAGGAGGCCCGCCACGGCTTTGAAAAGGGTTGGCTTAGCCAGCATCCATCTTCGGGGCCGAAAAGTATCAGCACCAACAACGTTACACATATTTTGCTCTCCGAGCAACTGACAACAAACAATTTTTCTCTGAAAAAACAACTGCAAGGAGCTCGGCTGGTGGTGGCCATCGGCGATCAAGCCCTGGAATTTGTCAGGGATCTGCGGGAGGTGGTGGTCCTCTATCTCCTGGCGCCCTCGGCCCCGGAATCCCTGCCCAAAAACTTTGTCGGCATCGAGATGCGCATCCAGCCTTCCCGGCAGCTGGCCGCGATCAACCGGGCACTGCCCAAGGTCCGTACCATCGGCGTCCTCTACAACCCGAGCAAATCCGGTCGCTGGGTGCAGGAGGCGCTGCTTTCCCCGGTGAATTCGGTCCAGACCATGCTTTTCAAGAAGTTCGACAATCAGACCAGCGTGCCAGACGCCCTTCAGGAACTGGCCGGCAAGATCGACGCCTACTGGCTCCTTCCCGATCCGCAGCTCACCACGCCGCAGGTCCTGGGCAGGCTTTTTGAATTTTCCATGCGATCCCGCGTTCCCATCATCAGCTTTTCAGAGAAATACCTGGCCCAGGGCGCCGCCCTTGCGGTGACCTTCGACACCGCCGACCTTGGTGCCCAAGCCGCCGAGCTTGGGGCGCATCTCGCCCGAAACGGCCTGAACAATGAGAGCCCCTCCCTCATCCCGCCCCGCAAGGTCAGAGTGACGGCCAATACCACGGTGCTTAAGCGGCTGGATGTCCCTTCCGTTCTTTCCGGTATCGACGAAACCTACATTCCGGAGATCGGTCGATGAATATTCTGCATCAGTATTGGCTGAGGAGAAAATACTGGTGGCCTAATGGATACCGGCTGAAGCTGTTTCTCTCTTTTCTCGGGGTCATGATTCTCTGCGGCACCGGCCTGATCGTGCTTTTCGGTCAGATCCAGAGGCAGACCCTGCTTGAGGAAACCCACAGCCAAGGGAGATACATTTCTTCGATCCTGGCCCGCAACCTGGAAACCCCGCTGTTTTTTATGAACAGGATGCAAATCAACGCTAATGTGGAGGCGATTTTAGAAGCAACCGATCTGGTGGCCGTGTTCATCTATGATAAGGACGGCCAGCGGATCTTTTCCCATGTTTCTCCCCAGGCAGGCGCTTCCGCTTTCGGGCCGGATGAATTGGCCCATTATAGCAAAATCATGACGGAATCTTTTCCCCTGGGCGAGGAGGAGGTCAGCATCCATGGGCACCAAGGGAAGTTCCTTACCTTCGGCAAAAGGATCATCAGTGCCGAACCGTCCAGCGATCAGGCCGCCATGTTTTTTGATACCGGCGAACCGCAAGAGAGCGCGGCCACCGACCTTGGTAGCGTGCAGCTTGTTTTCAGCCTTGCCAAATATCAACGGGGCACAGAGCAGATCATCCGGCATGCGGCGCTGATCTTTCTTACCTTTCTGCCAATTTCCCTGTTTATCGCCTTCCTGCTGGCCAGGGACGTGGTCAAGCCCTTGCGCGTCCTGGTCGAAAGCATGCGAATCCGGCTGGGAAAGAGAGAAGAAGATGAAAAGGAAGAGGAAGAAGAAGAGACAACCGATGAGCTCGGCCAGCTCGACACCAGCTTGAAGCAACTGGTCGGCCGTCTCGACCAATCCTTTGCCACCATCGCGCAAATGAACGAAGGGCTGGAAAAAGAAGTGGCCGCCCGCACCGCCGAACTCACCAGGGCCATGCAGGAGCTCAAGGAAACCCAGGCCCAGATTACGCAGACGGAGAAAATGGCCGCCGTTGGTCAGCTGGTGGCCGGGGTGGCCCACGAGGTCAACAACACCACCAATTTTGTCACCGGCGCCCTGCCACCCCTGGGAAAGCGGCTGGAGGAGCTGCGGAAGCTTCTGGCTGACCAGGGTAAGCAGCCGCCGGATCCGGAGCGGCCGGAGCGGATTGATGAGCTGATGCGGAGCATCGACCTGCTGCTCGGCAATATCCGGGAAGGGGCGCGGCGCACCAGCAAGATCGTCTCCGATCTCAAAAACTTTTCCCGGCCCGACAACGATCTCATTCATCAGATCGACATCAATCATTGCCTGGAAAGCACCTTGGCCTTGACCATGCCTGAATACCGGTCCCGGATCGAGCTGGTCAAGGAGCTTTCCCCGGACTTGCCCATGGTCCCCGGTTCCCAGGGGCAATTATGCCAGGTGTTCATGAATATGATCATCAACGCGGTCCACGCCCAGCCGGACCATGGCTTTCTGCTGATCCGCACCTTCCGCGCCGAGGATGGGGTACATGTGGTGTTTGCCGATAAGGGTCCGGGCATTCCCAAAAATATCCAGGCGAGAATATTCGAGCCTTTTTTTACCACCAAGAAAATCGGCACGGGCCTGGGGTTGAGCGTTTCCTTCGGCATCATCAATAAACACCGAGGCACAATCCTGGTGCACAGCGAACCTGGCCAGGGCGCGGAATTCGAGATTATCTTGCCGGAAAGGCCGGAACCAGTCATAATAGAAGAGGAAAAATAGTATGCTATCACAGGGCACTGCATCTTGCGGCGATCGGGCCGGCTCACCTGCATGAGGTACGCATCACCGTCCCGTTTATAGCTGAGCTGGGCAGCTTGTCTGCCCTAGCGAAACTTATGCCCGCAGGGTGAGTTCCGTGGTTATTTGACTTTTGTGAGGTTTCTCCGTGATCGGATACGAAAAATGAGTAAGAAAAAAGGCCGCGTATTATATGTGGACGATGAGGAAATCAATCTGATCAACTTCAGGGAAACCCTGCGGGACGATTTCGAGATCTTCACCGCCGGGTCCGGCCATGCGGCGCTGGCTCTTCTCGAGCGGGAGGGGGAGATGGCCCTGGTGGTCTCCGACCAGCGGATGCCGGGGATGAGCGGCATTGAACTGCTGGCCATGGTAAGGGACCTGTACCCGGACACCATCCGGATGATCATCAGCGCCTACACTGAGATCAACGAGCTGATCGAGGCCATCAACAAGGTAGAGGTTTACCGGTATTTCGTCAAGCCATGGCAGGAAGACCAGCTGCGGCTAAGCATCGGCAACGCGGTGGGCTCCTATGCTCTTGGTCAGGAAATCAAGGAGTTCGTCGATGAGGGAAGAAGGCAACTGGCGGAACGCCGAAGGAATTTTGAGGAAAACAAGAAATGAAACGAGCCCGCCTGCTGTTTATTGATGATGAGGAGATCAACCGGGACAACTTCCAGCAAACCTTTGCCGATGAGTACGAGATCCTCCTGGCCGCTTCCGGAGAGGAAGCTCTGGAGATCATGGCCCGGGAGGATGATCTCGCCCTGATCCTCTCCGACCAGCGGATGCCCGGCCTTTCCGGGGTAGAGATTCTTGCCCGGGCCCGGGAGGTTGTCCCGCAGACGGAACGGATCATGATTACCGGCTATGCCGACCCGGACGACATCATGGCCGCCATCAATCAGGGGCAGGTGTACAATTATATCCTCAAACCCTGGGCCAGCGGCGAACTGCGCATCGCCATCATCCAGGCGGTGGAACGGTATCAGCTGAAAAAGGAAAATCGGCTTCTGCTTTCAGCTCTGGGAAAAAAGAATGCCGAGCTGGAGGATCTGGTCCGGACCAGAACCCAGGAGCTGAAGAATCTCCAGAGTATGCTGCCCATCTGCTCCTACTGCCGGAAGATCCGGGACGACAAGAATGCCTGGCACGAGCTGGAGGCTTATCTGCGCCGCCACAATGACATATTTTTTACCCACGGCATCTGCCCGCAATGCTACGAAAATGTGATGGGGGAACTGTCAGATTTGGGGCAGGGGAAAAAAACTGACCAGAAGTAAGCCTATCTCTTAACCGAGGCCAGGGACAGGGCAAGCCGAGCCGCCCGTACCGAGGCCCCTGGGGAGCCCAGCCGTTCCCGGACCTCGGCCAGACCGGCCAGCATGCGAGCGCGCCCGGTCTGGCCTGCCACCAGGCGCATGGCGGCAGCGGCGATTTTATCCGGCACCGCCTCATCCTGCAGCAGCTCCGGCACTACCTCCCGCCCGGCCACCAGATTGACCAGGGAAGCGTATTGCACCTTGATCAGCCGCCGGCCCAAAAAATAGGTGAGCGGCGAAACCTTGTAGGAAACAACCATCGGCACATCCAAAATGGCCAGCTCCAGGGAAACCGTGCCCGAGGCCGCCATCACCGCATCGCAGGCCGCCATCAGCTCGTAGCGGTTTTCCCGGATCACCCGCACCTCGACCCCTGCCTCAGCCAAACCGTTGGCCAGCAGATCAGCTTCGCTCAGGGTGGGGGCCAGGGGGAGGAGAAAGGCCACCTTGCCCAGCTGCTCTTCCATCAGTTTTGCCGCCGCCAGAAAGGTTGGGAGCATCGCGGCTATTTCCCGCCGACGACTGCCGGGCAGGATGCCGATCACCGTACTCTCCGGGGCAATGCCCAGGGAAGCTAAATATTCAGCCCGGGGCCTGGCGGCGCGTACCGTATCCATGAGGGGGTGGCCCACATACTCCACTTTCATCCCGCGTTTTTGGTAAAACTCCTTTTCAAAGGGCAGGATCACGGCCAGCCGGTCCACCAGCTTCTTGATGGTCTTGACCCGCCCGCTGCGCCAGGCCCAGACCTGAGGGCTGATATAATAGAACACCGGGATCCCCAGCCGCCTGGCCTTTTTGGCCATGATCAGGTTGAAGTCTGGATAGTCGATGAGGATCAAGAGATCGGGGGGCTGCTCGCGGAGTCTTTTTTCCAGGGCGTGCATGGCCTCGCGAATAAAACTGAGATGGCTGATGACCTCGATGATGCCGACCACGGCCAGCCGGGAGGAATCATAGAGGAGCTCCATCCCTTGGGCCGCCAGGGCCGGGCCGCCGATGCCGCAGACTGCCAGGCCTGGGGTCTGTTCCCGCATGGCGGCGACGAGCTTGGCCCCGTGCATGTCGCCGGAGGCCTCGCCAGCTATGAGCATGATTTGAGGGTTATTCATTGAACAGCTGGCTGTGGGTGTCGGCATGTTCCCTGATCCGGGCCATGATCTCCTGGGCCACGGTCAGGGCCAGCCGCCCTTCCCGGCCTGAGACCTTCGGTTGAGTCCGGTTGCGGACATTTTTGACAAAATCCGCCAGCTCCAGCTCCAAGGCATCCTGATGCAGGTAGCAGGAAGAGATGACCTCCTCCCGGGGCATATCGTTTTCGTCCAGTCCCTTGCCGGGTTTGATCACCGTGATCTCCTTCTTGCCGTAATCGACCGCCACGAAGGAATGGGGCTGGAATATCCGAAGTCGCCGGATGTTTTCCCGGGAAACGCGGCTCACCGTAAGATTGGCGGTGCAGCCGTTTGCAAAGATCAAGCGAACATTAGCGATATCGGTGGTCTGGGTGAAAACCGGCATTCCCACTGCGTGCATGGAGGCGATGGGCGATTTGACCAGGCTTAAAATGATGTCGATATCGTGGATCATCAGGTCTAGGACCACATCCACATCAAGGCCGCGAGGCTTAAAAACATGGATCCGGTGCGACTCGATGAACAGCGGCTGGGTGAGGTACTCGGCCATGGCCAGAATCGCGGGATTGTACTGCTCGATATGACCGATCTGCAGGATGCGCTGCCCCTGATCTGCCAGGGCGATGAGCGAATCAGCCTCGGCCGGCGTGGTGGTCATGGGTTTTTCCAGCATGACATCCTTGCCGGCCAGCAGGCAGACAGAAGCTACCTCGTGATGCAGGCTGGTGGGCACCACCACACTCACCGCCTCGACCTGCTTGAGCAGTTCCCGATAATCGGCAAAAGACGTAGTATGGCAGGCTGCAGCGACTTCGGCGGCGCAGGCCGGATTGAGATCCGCCACCCCTACCAGCTCTACCTCCGGGTTAGCCATGTATTTTTGGGCATGAAACTTGCCTAGATACCCTATCCCGATAACCCCGATGCGTGTCCGACTCATATAACCTCTCTGCCTGTAAGCTTAAATTTACGGAAAATTACGCCATTGCGCGGGAAGTGACAAGGTAAAAGGTGAAAGACCCAGAAACCAGGAGGCAAATAAACATGCTTTGCCCTTGGCGCCTTACACCTTGAGCCCATAGGCAAGTTGTGCTACTATCTTTATAGCTATCCGGCATTGAGCCGTAACGGTCAGTCAACAAAGATATGCCGGTCGCCAGCGGCCCAGCCTTCGATGTCATATGAATCTGCCTTCAAGCATCTCCAATCTGCGCCTTAAAACCAGGATCATCCTTGCCTGCGCCTTTTTTGTCCTGACCGGGGTCGTCGGCCCGGCCCTGCTCCTTCCGCACCTTGTCGATCTTGACCGGCTTAAGGAGAGGCTGAGCGCCCAGGTAAACGCCAGGCTGGACGGCACGCTGCAAACCGACCGTCTGGAATGGGTCTGGCTGCCCCTGCCCCATCTGACCCTGCGCAACACCCATTTTACCAGCGAGGAAACCGTGCTGGTCGCGCCCAGGGCCGAGGTATATCCGGACTGGCGGGCCTTCTTTTCCGGCCGGATCAGAATCGGCAAAGTTTTGCTGGATAGTCCGGAAATCTTGGTTAAACGATTTCCGGCTTCACTTGCCACCCCCATTGATCATGAGCTTGCCGGTCTGAACGTGATGATCCGCAACGGGGTTTTGCAGGTTGCCGAAAACAACCAGTTTGCCTTGCTGCAGAACAAGAATTTTACCCTCAAATCTTTGCATGGTCGAGTGGCGGTCAGCCTTGATGCCATCGATTTTGATCTTTCCGGCGAGCCGGCGCAAGGCGGAAGTCTTGCCGTAGCAGGCAACTATCTGCGGCAGCAAGCAGCCTACCGGATAAAGTTTTCCTGCCGTAACTTTAACCTTCAGGAGGTCTTTCATCCCTTTGCCCAGGGAAAACTGGCGCTCGGGGACACGCCGATCAATCTCACCGGCAACCTTGAAGGGAGGGGGATTGAAAAAATTTCCGGCAAGATCGTGGGCGACTCCCCCTGCCTGCTCGTG
>JBAYTO010000044.1:0-19341 GCA_041675585.1 Desulfurivibrionaceae bacterium | reverse complement strand
GGAAGCCCGCCCCTGGCTCCGGGTGGTGCAGTGATGACTGGGGCGGGAGGGAGCAGTCTATGACACGGCCGATGACCGGGAAGGGGCGCATGCTGGTTTTTCTCTTGCTGCTCTCCTCCCTTCTGCCATCGACGGCGGCCGCCACCGGGCCGGCTGGGGTGGAGTATAGCGGGGAGATAACCACCGCCCAGGGGATCCCCTTCAACCAGCCCACCGACCTCGTCAGCGCGAACGGCAGGCTCTATGTGCTTGACGGCCTCAATCACCGGGTGGCGGTTTTCGACCTGGCGGGGAAATACCTTTTCCAATTTGGCGGAGACTTCCATAGACCCATCGGCCTCTGTGCCGACCAGCGGGGGGCGATTTACGTTGCCGACGCGGAGACCGCCAGGGTCAAGATCTTTTCGCCTGATGGGGGGGCCACCGGAGAATTTACCGTCAGCCCGATCGGGAATAATGAAAAGCCGAGGATTACCGACTGCGCCGTCTCGACAAAGGGCGAGATATTCCTGGTCGATAATGGCAATCACCACATCCATGTTTACGAGCGAAGCGGCCGCAGGCTGCGGTGGTTCGGCAATTTCGGGGAGAACAACAACGAATTCAGGCATCCTGCGACGGTGGCGATTGACGACAAGGGAGACATCTATGTGGTGGATGTTATCAATAATCTGGTCAAGGCGTTTTCCTCGACCGGAGAGCCTCTCCAGATGCTGGGAGGATGGGGCATTACCCCGGGCAAGCTCTTCCGGCCAAAGGGGGTCATGCTGATCAGGAACACTGTTTATGTATCCGACAGTTACACCGGTGCCGTCCAGCTCTTTGATGCCTCCGGCGCTTTCCAGGGCATCATGCAGCGCACTTCGGGCGAAAAAATCAGATTTGTGACGCCAACCAACATGACCTCGGCGGGCTCCCGGTTTTATATCGTGGAACAGCTTAAGAACAGAGTGAGCATGTGGCGGAGGGGAGGAAAGCGCTGAGATGAGGGTTATCGCGGCTTTTACGACAGCAGTCTTCCTTGCCCTGGGGTCGCTCTCTTTGGCCTTTGCGCTTGAGGCCTCCTCAAAAAGAGAGTGCGCCATCTGCCACGTCATGTGGATGGACGACTTTAAAACCGGCGAAGAGACCGTTATCCCGTGGATCAACACCAATGTGTTGATGAAAAATGCCTACGGGGTCGTAAGCGCAGAAGAGATGTGCTACAGCTGCCATGACGGCTTTGTCGTCGATTCGAGGGGTTCCTGGGCAGGCAAGAGGCATACGGTTTTCAAGAAGCCTTCGGCCAAAATGAAAATTGACCAAAGCAAATTCCCGCTGAGCGTCAAGGGGGAGATATATTGCGGCACCTGTCACAGTATCCATTCCGGTTCTTCCGAGGAAGCCGTCTCCTACAAGTTGTTTCTACGGATGGACAACCGTAATTCGGAGATGTGCCGAGCCTGTCACGACAACTATGACGCGGGCCCGGCCAAGGGCTTCCATACGACCCTGAAAGAGATAAAAGGGGGCTTTCCGGAGAACCTCAAAAGATCCGGGCTCAGACCGGCCACCAACCAGAAGGACGTCATCTGTAATTCTTGCCACAAGGTGCACGGCAGCGCGCGCGAAGACCTGATTCCATCTGCGGCCGGGGTTTCGGTGCTTTGCGGAGAGTGCCACCTGGACAAGACCGGCCAGGGGCCGGAAAGAAAGCTGCTCGCCCACAAGATAGGCGCGGACCTGAAGGATATCAAGCCTTCCGAGCCGTTAAAAAAAGCGGGCGCAAAATTTGAAGAAAATAAACTCGGCTGCCTTTCCTGCCACAAGGTCCACAAAGGAACAGCGAACGATATCCTGGCCTTGGAAAATCGAGATTCCGAACTCTGCTTCCAGTGTCACGACAGCCTAAAGGGCGTGCGCGAAACCCCGCATAATCTGGCAATTACCGGCAAGGAACTCAAAACCGCCAAAGGCAAGTCGGTTCAGGAGGTCGGCACCTGCAGTTTTTGCCACGGCTCCCATGGCTGGGCCCAGAAGCTAAAAGCCGGCGAGCCCCCTGCCACGGAGGTGTGCGCCTCCTGTCACGGCATGCAGCGAAAAGTCACCAAGGTGGAAATCAAGGGGCCCTACAGCCATTCGCTGGGAAAGGACTCCGCAAAACTTGCCAAGGGGTTGAAAATTGAGCTGCCTTTGTTTGCCGATGATTTTGGCGAGGGCAACAAGGTGTACTGTTCTTCCTGTCACGATTCCCATGGCAGCAAAGGCCTCAAGCTTCCCAAAGATAGCAACAGGGACGAGCGGGGGTTGCTCAAAACCAAATTCCTCCGCGCGGAAAACAAAACCGACCTGTGCGGCAAGTGTCATCTCAATGAAAGGTATGTGAAGGGGACCGGGCACGACGCTTCCCTTTTTGAAAAAAAATATGAGAACATCCGCAAGGAAGGCCCCAAGGAATCCGGTCTCTGCGGCACCTGCCATCTGGTCCATGAAGGCCCGACTCCCATCGGCTTTGCCGTGCCTCTGCCCACCAGGGAGTATCCGGCGGAAATAAGCAGGAACCAGGCCAACCTTTACTGCTTGTCGTGCCACGAGGAAGGAAAGATCGGCGAGAAGAAGCTTACTGGAAAAATCAGTCATACCCTGGGCAAGAAGCCAAAAGAGGCGGAAGGGAAAATGAAGGATGCCGAAGTGAGCTGCGCATCCTGCCATCAGCCGCATCGCTGGTCTCCAAGCAAAGAGGACTTCGGCCCCGGCAAACTGACGGATGGAGACCTCAGCAACAGCTTTCTCAGAATCGAGAACTCCCAAGGGGGTTTGTGCAAGGAATGCCACAAGAGCGAATACCGGATTTTTCGGAGCAAACACGATGTGTCCGAAAAGGAAAAGAAGGGGGTCTGCGAGTTCTGCCACGTTGTCCACCGGGGCAAAGAGGCACCCATCTGGGCAAGAGATACCGGCAAATTCTTCCCGGAAGAAAAACCGAAAAGCAGACTATGCCTGGAATGCCACCGGCAGAATGGACCCGGAGAAAAAGCGCTGGTGAAACTATACCGTCATCCGGAGGGTTTTCTCCTGGCAGATCCTTTGTTGTTGGCCAAGGGCGACTTCCGGAAAGACGGCAAGGGGCTCGATCTGGAAATTCATTGCCTGACCTGCCACGATCCCCATCGGTGGAGCGCCACCCTGCTGGAAGGAAGGCCCGACCGCACGGTGTCGTCGAAGACCGCCTTCCTCAAGGCGGTAGACCCGGCAAAGACGAGCTGTGTCGATTGCCACCGGAAGGAGACGCGCTACAAATACCAGTACTTTCACACCGAAAAAGCAAGGAGCAAAGATAACCCGTACTATGATCCGTCAAGACTCATCGAGTCCTTAAAGACTTTAAAAACGAGGCGGAGAGGCGAATAGACAGACAACATCCCAGGAAAGCACAGCAAAAAAGGCCACCCATTCGGGCGGCCTTTTTTATCTACTTCACATCCTTCCCCAGTTAAATAAACTTGGTGGTGCCGTGGGGATCATGACAGAGAACACAGGCTTGCTCGGAAGCGGGATTGACCGGTAAAGCAATCCCTCCCACCTCCGTGGCAAAATGGTTGTCCCAAATTACATCCGAAGCTTGATTGGGCTTTCCTGCCGCATTGGTAGTCCCATGGAACGGCACTTTACTGGTATCCAGCAGATAGCTGTAAGCGGCGCTGGCCGGATTATAGGTAGCGGTAAGAAAAACCTGATGGCAGGAAGTACAAAGATTAAACTGCCGGGAATATTTAATCACCGTCGTGCCGTTTTCCATTGCCGTGGTTGCCGTAGCACGAAGAGTGCCGTCATGGCCATTGTGGCAGGTCCGGCATTGAATGGGGCTGCGTGTCGGCAACCTCTCAACACCGATAAAAAAATCTGCCAACTGCCCGCCATCCATGCCAGCGGTTTCGGCGCCATATTGGCGAAAAACTTCATCGCTATGGCAGCGCGCGCAAAGAGGGATGGTTAGATTGATCGGCGTATTGGCATGGGCGCTTTGCTGGTATGCGGCCAGAATGTTGGTCTTAATTCCGGTGCCGTGCGCAGCAACGCCGGTCGGCAAAGCACCATGGCACTTGCCGCAGACGTTGAAATCAGGCACCGGATTAGGATGATCAGGGATTATCGCCAGGTGGAGCGGCCCGGCGCCATGGCAATTTTCGCAACCAACCGCCGCCATTCCCCCGGCCGGAAGTGGGCGGTCGCTAAACCAGGGGGCCAGGGTCCGGCCATCGCCAATGGGATCGTGGCAGCTCAGGCAGGCGGGGTCGGCAGTAGCATCAACCGAGCCTGGCCATCCATGCCGGGAAGCAAGGTAACTTGCCACCGGGTCGGGAGTAAGGGCTTCATGGCAGGTCAGACAACGGTCACTGCCGATGTAGGTGACCTGCTGATCATCGGTACCGAAAACCGGGATGGTGATGTTGCCCGCAGCCGGGTCAGCACCGCCGCCACTGCAGGCAGTCAAAGAAATAAACAGCAGAAAGGCCGATAAACAGGAAATACGGTTCGACTGAGACAACACGGATCCATCTCCATTAAGGTGTAACTATCCAGCAGCACCGCATCTGCGTTGCTGCACCCAGAGGGTATAAGTTTCGTTTGAGCAGACAAGCTGCTCAACTCAGCTATATCAGCCTGCTCATGGGCACCAGCACACTTCGCCGGCTTCTGCCTAGCAGATACGGCACTGATGGATAGTTACGGTTTGAGTTGTTTTTGTTCGCTTTCCGGCCTTGAGCTGGTTAGTTACATTAAGGTTTATGACAGCGGATACAAGTAGCGCCGCCGGAGGCCTTGCGCAATCTTTCCGCTCGATGGCCGGCAAAGCCTGGGCCGTGGGGGTTGATGCCGCCGGGACCGCCCGCAGCACTGTGACACTTGAGACAAGTATCGCCGCCGGGATGACAGGCCTGGCAGGTATTGAGACTACGCCGGGCCTCCCGGGCATGATCCTTGCTCCATACATGCATGCTCGGTGCAACCCCACCGTGGAGGTGGCAGTCGTCGCAACGACTCAAGGCACCCTGGCCCCGGAAATTGGCGTGGATCGCCTCGATGTCGCCGTTGATTCCCAGGTCAAAGACCCTCCGGTGGGAGGGACTGGCCGCCCGGCCGTCCCAACCGGTATCGCGGCGGAAACTCTTGTGGCAGGACTCGCAGGAGGCCGGTTCATGGCAAGTTGAACAGAGCCGGGGGTTGGTCCGAGCGAGCAAAGGGTGGCTGACCTTGAAATCACTGCGATGGACATTGACCAGACCACCGCCGAACTTGCCCATCTCCATGGCAGGCCCCTGGACATGGCAGTTCAGGCAGTAATCCTGCTGATGACAGTTGGCACAATCGATCTGCCTGTTTTTAGCGAAGGGGCCGTGGATGAAACCCCAGAGAGGACCGTGGGTATTGCGCAGGGCGGGCAATTTTACCTGCTCGGCAAATTTCTGGTCATGGCATTGCCGGCAGGCCCGACGCTCCGGCACGACCGTGGGGCTTTCCGGCAGATGGCAGGTGGTGCAGGGCGAACCGGGGAAAATCAGGTAGCGATGCTGATCATGGTTGAAGGTGGGGGCATACTCCTGCTGGGCCAAGGCCGTCCACGATAATGAGAGCATGGCCAGAATGACCAGCAATATAGCGGCAAATTTCTTCATGTTAAGACCGTTCGTCTGTTCGTCTGTTGGATAACAACAATAGCCCTGCTCCGCTCCGAGATCAAGACGCCGACCATCTTATGCTGTTAGTATCCCACGCCGCCTGCCTGCGGTGGAGTTACTTGCAAGACTATTTAGTGCCGATGGATGATTTGGCGGGATAATTCTTCTTGCACCCAAAGGGTATAAGTTTCGTTTGCGCAAACGAGCTGCTCAACTCAGCTTTTTAAATCTAACAGCCTGTTTAAAAAATCACGTTAAGTCGCAGGGTGCCCCGATTCTCATAACCCCAAAAGCCATCGCTTTCAGCCCTCTCCAGACGGGCCTGGAGTTCGAGGTCGCGGCGCAACCGGGCGGTGCAATAGGCCCAGTAGCGGGTGCTTAGCGTATCGTCCTCGAATTCGTCGAGCCGCCGCTGAAGGACATCGATTTCGGCTCCGAGCCCGGACTGGATGGCCTCGGTCATAAGCCAGGCAACCCGGACCCTGGCGCCGTGCAGATCCTGCCCATCCTTGTCCAGTCGCCAGACCCCGCTGAGCGAACCGGAAAAACGTTCGGTCCGGATTTTTTCCACCCCGGCCTCGAAGACGTCGGCAGCACTGAAATCCTCGTAGATCTCCCGGCTGTAGCGACCGAAGACCCGGTGACCCGGACCGAAGGAGTAATTGACCTCGGCCATTGCCTCCTGGTACTTGCTCACCGCAAAAACCGAATATATCGAGGTGCTTGAAAAAACCGGCAGGGAATAGAGGTATTCCGCCCTAAAGCCCCATTTGTCACTGCCATGGTAATTGCCGCCGACCAGCCCGTAGCTGACCCGATCGGAGAGGCGATCGTACTGGATTTCCCCATAGAGGTTCAAAAGCTTGCGGAAGCCGTAGTCGAAGTCCGCTCCGATCAGCTCGGTGGCCAAATCGGCATCCTCCCGGCGCTGAGCATAGGAAAATCCGGTGAGCAGGGAGTCATCCATAAAACGGCCCCTCATCTCACCGCCGACAATGGTATCTTTGGCATTGTAGCCGGTATAGAAGGGGACATCGCCGCCGCCGAACAGCCGGTAACTGAAACGGCCGCCGGGCCGATAATCGACGGTCATCCCGTCCATCAGGGAGGCGCCGGCGGTGATCGCGATAAACTGGCGCCCCAGGCGGATATCTACCTGGTCATCAAGCATCCGCTGCTTCTCGTAATAGGCATAATAGAGCCGGCTGTCGGCGTAATCATCCTCGTTGGCCAGATCGGTCCCAATGCGGCCGTATGCGTGGAAACTCTGGCGTTCCTGCAGATTTTGGTCAAAATCCCGCAGGTTCAGCATCAGATACTGGTAGGCCGGCATGGAATCACTGCGGCGGGATTCGTGGTGCCACTGGAGTTCGGTGGATGCCCGGCCGGAAACCTCGACCCCAGGACTCACCCTTCTGGTGTAAACCGGCGGATCAAAGGCCAGAGCGGGAGAGGCCAGCAACAGGGACAGAAAAATTGCCCTTGGCCAAGCCGCCATCACCCGGAAGAAAAGGGAAAAATCTGTAGACATGGAGATTGGCTGCATTCAAAAGCCGCTAGAAAATAACTTGTTCAATTCTGTGCCTTTCCTTGCGGCTCCTTATGCCGCTTTTGCTATACAAATATCCGTAAGCGATCCCAGGCACCACATCTTGCGGCGATCGGTCCGGCTCACATCGCCGTCCTGCTTGCCGCAATCTGCTGCACCCTGTGACCGCTTTTAGCTGAGTTGAGCAGCTTGTCTGCTCAATACGAAACTTATCCCCGAAGGGTGATCCCGTGGTTATTTGACCTTTGTGGGGTTGCCCCGTGATCGGTTACAAATATCCCGGTTGTTTCTTTTTCAACGGCTTGGCGGGAAAGTTATTCCGCCTTTACCAGCAACCCGCGCAATTCCCCGGGCATATGGCGCCGGGTGTGAATATCGGCGTCTACCTTGCCGCCCCGAATGGCCGCCAGGAGATCAGTCATTTTCTTTTTGGCCAGGACACCAGTAAGATCATTGGCGCGGATCACTCCGGAGGCCAGCAGGCCATCGTGAAGCTCTTTTTTCCCTTCAACGGGTTTACGATCAGCCGGCCAGAGCCAAACAACCAGCGAGCCCTGATGATCCATTGACTTACCCAGCCGCAGGTGAGCCATATAGGGGGCTTCCAGCCCCGACACCGTGATGGTGTAGGCCAGTCCGGAGCCATCTTCGACCACCTCAAAATTCGCCCGGCCACTGGCCGTGGTTTCCACCGCTTTCCCTTCATGGACATCGGCAACCAGCACAGCGACAAACTTTTCAGTTGTAGCCCCGGAAACCTGGGAGCCGTTCCGGCTGTCCGCCAGGGTTGCTGATGTTCCGCCGGTCACCAGCAGAAACAAAAAGAGTCCGAACAAAAACAAAATCCGGGAAGAATTCATCGCGGCACCTCCTATTTGAGTGAAGACTCAGGCTGTTCAGGCCGAACGCTGAAAACTGCAGACAAAAAAAGTGCAAAAAAAGACACCGCTGTAATCTCCATCCCTGCAAAGAACTCCAGCCCTCAATTCCAATAGCTTAAGTCTGTCGACCTAGGCAATTAGTTGTAGGATGGAGACTGGTTACTTTTACCTACAGATCCGTTGTGCCTCGAGGGCCTTTGCTTCCTGCGGGTTGCCGGCCAGCGCCCGTTTTTGATGTTCCGCCGCCTCGGCGCACTGCTTCATAGAGGCAAGGGACAAGGCGGCCAGGCCGTGAGCCTCGGGCAGATCAGGAGCCAGTTGGAGACTCCGCCGGGCGGTGGCCAGAGCCTGTTCGTAATTGCCGGCCGCAAATAATCGCTCTCCCATCTTCAGGTTCCGGAGAGCCTTGGAATCATCGCCTTTCGGGTTCACCGTCGCGGCTGGATTCAGTTGCCGCTGCAGTTCTTCCTCACTGATCTTCCCAAGGGTTCGGAGCACCTGGGCCTTGACCATGGCGCAAAAATTGATCTGAGCATAGGGCTGGTAGGCAGTGAACAGGCCCTTTTGATCGGTGATACCGACTACCGGATGAAGCCGTACCCCGAATTTTCCGTAGAGCGCGTTGCCGGTATCGATCAGGACCGGTCCGGGAAATCTGCTTTCAACGACCATCGCCTTGACCGCTTCCACCGGATCGTGGTCGGACACCAGGCCCACCCAATGAACAGGATAAGAGGCCAGCTCCTCCGCGCATTTTCCCATCTCCTTCAAGCCGAGCCGCGAGGGCTCGGCTCCGGAGCGGAAGAAAATGAAAACATTAGCGCCTTTTTTCAGATCCAGCAGGCTGGCCTGGCCGCCGTCTATGGTCGGCAAGGCCGGGTTGTCAAGGACGTCCTTGCCGATCGTCAGGTTGGCGAAGGCCATGCTCTCTTCAGGCCAAGCCATCTGAGGCAGCAGCATGATAAGGCCGCTGATGAGCAGGGTGCCAACCAATCGATTTCGCATGGGATTCCTCCAGCCTCTTTGCTGTTGAGCCTACTTGTTCAAATCACCCCGCCGATGGACGGGCAGGCTATCCAGAAACTGATGCCGATAAAGGCTCTCTTTTTCCTGAAATCCTGGCCCAATCACTCCATTATTTTTTAGTATTATCGTAAGTCTTGGTCTGATGGCAGGTCTTGGTGCAGGAGCCACCGGTTTTGGTCTTGGTGTAATTAATCGGCAACATCCAGTTTTGAGGCCCAAACGGAACTCCCTCGCGAAGCTGGTGGGGCTTTTTTGAGGCATGGACCTCATGACAGGCGCGGCAGGTCCGTCCCCGGTCAGCTTTGTTGACATGGAGATAATGGAGATTCCGCGAGCCGTCTCGGAAGCCGGTGGTGGTCGTAGTCTGGGGGTCGGCCATGTTCTGGTCGTCGTGACAGCGATAGCAGAGAGCGTAATTGGCCGGAGTATACGGAGAGTAGAAAAGAGCCGGATATTCGGCAACCAGCAGGTTGGAATTATTGCTGCCGTGGGTCAGGTGGCAGGCACTGCAATCCTTGCTCTTCACCGGTTCGTGCTGGAAGGGATTGTTGGCCAGCATCTTGGTGAAATTGCTCAACAGGCGACCGTTGGCATCGAGCTTGTTATCTTCGCTGTGGCAGGAAACGCAGAGGTCAAAGGGTAGTTTCTTGAGCAGATGCTGGATGTTGGAGGCATGGGGGGTGTGGCAGTTCATGCAAGCCCCTTTTTCGACCACCGCCTTATGCTGGACCTTGGACTCGTTAATCATCTTCTGGATCTCGCCATGGCAATCCAGACAGAGCTTCTTGCCCTGGACAAGAAGCAGGCTGTCATTGGGCGAGTTGTGGGGGTTGTGGCAGGAGGTGCAACCCGCCATTACCGGCGCATGGACTACCCGGCTGGATTTAAGCGCCTTCTCCATGTCTTCATGGCAGATAGCGCAGAGCGCATTAACATCACTGGCTAGTTTACCGGGACTCTTGCCGATTTTTTTTCCATCAGCGGCCACCTCATGGCAGATGGCACATTCCCCGCCGGCGTAGGGGGCGTGCGAGGAACGCGCCTTGGCATCGTCGCCCGGCGCCAGCGGATTAACCGCGGCATAACCAGACTGGAGCGGCAAAAAAACCCCAGCGAGCGTCAACGCTCCGGCCATTGCAACATACCCGACAAAACGCAGTTTCGACATGATATCTCTCCCCTTGCACACTGAGGTTAATGGCAAAAAAACTTGATTAGGCAGTTAAGCTTTTTTACTTTTTATTTAGGCAATTTTATTTTGTAGTAGATGGGTGGTGTCCTTGTCAACCAAAAAAGATCCCCACTATCTAAGCAAAAATGATTTCCCCAGAAAGTTCAGGGTTGCCCCGGTCGGGGTAATTTCCACGAGTTGCAGCTCCCCGCTCAGCCAGTCACCCTCGTGCAGCAACCGGTCGTTGATCCGCACCAATCTGCGCTCCGGGTCGGGGCTGTGGTAGTGCATGCTCATGATCAACCGGGGCATCCGATCGCGCAATTCCTTGGGCAAGTCCAGGTAGAGCGGCGCCTTTTCGCCGGGGTGCGCTTCCGGCTGTTCGCTGACCGCTGCCGTGTTCGGGACGGCGGCTTTCAGACTTTCTCTTGGCGCAGGATCCGTTGCCTTGCCATGCTTCTTTATCGAGGTAGCGGTCGAGACTTCAATCGGGAAATCCTCGGATAAAGGGGGCGGCACGGCAACAAAATCACGAGGCACAGGCGCCTCTTCCGGCTGCCTGGACTGGGCAGAGGAAGAAGGATGGGCAGGAGTGGCCGGAGACATTTCCGGGGTTGATTCCATCCTCCCGGACAACCACCAGGCAAAGAGCAGGAGCAGAGGCAACAAGCCTGCCGCCAGCCAATAAGGAGACCAACCTGAGCGGCGGGCCGGGATGACGATATTCCTTTGCCGCACCTCCTGCTGCGGGGCGTTCTTCTGCTGCCGTTGCTGCTCAGATTTCTTGAGTGCTTCGAGGATGAAGGACATCAGTTGGCTCCTCGCGGGAAAAGCCGCGGCCCGGGCAGGTTGCGGGCGGTATTGAGGTGAATCAGGGTCATCGGCCCGAGAACCCCATCCGGCGTCAAACCGCTACTGAGCTGGAAACGCTTGAAAGCGCCGAGAAGCGCTCCCTCCAGGCGCACTTCCCGACCGGTCGCTTCATAGATTCCCAGTTCCTGGAGGGTCTTCGCCAACCACTCCACCGAGACTCCCTCCCCCCCCGGCTTTAAAAGCACCCGCTCTATGGGTGGCCTCTGCCAGAGTAAAAGGTACTCTCCAAACCAGCGCGAGGCGATGGCCGACAGAGCTAATTCATGCTGCTTGCCGCCGGCGACGAAAATGGCCCTGTCGCGCGCCAGCCCAGCCATCACGACATAAAAGGGGGTGCCCTCATCGCCATAGAGAGTCAGGATAGCCGGCTGGTTCATGTTCCGCAGGGTATCCAGGCTGTCCTTGCCGACAAGGCAATCCAGGCCATGTTCAATGGCGTACGCACAGTAATCGGGACGATCAGCGCGGTAAGAAAGGCCCCACAGCCCGGCCAGGTCGACAAAGGCACTCTCCATGCTCTGGGAAACGGCAAAATCATTGGGCCACTTCAGAGGCAACGTAACGCCTTTACCCTCCGGTAACGGGAGAACCGCCTCAGGTTTATTTTCGCCCCGGCTCTGTCTCTGGGGCGGCGCGGCAGAGCCGGGCCCGGGGCCGGAGGAGGGCTTCTTCCATCCCCAGAGGGCGGCTATCCAGAGGAACAGAACGAGAGCTGCCAGGCCGGCTGCCAGCGCAGCCTTTTTCCCCTTTCCCTGCGACGGAATTTTGCCGAGGACTTCCTTGGCGGCCTGACGGAGGATGCGGCTGTCGACCTCCTGACGGTTCAGGGTATACGCCCCAAGCAGAGCACGGTCGCAGACCAGATTAATCAAGCGGGGAATGCCGCCTGTCAGCTGCGCCAGGGTCTTGTTGAGAGTTTCAGGGAAAAGTGTCCGCTTGCATCCAGCTATCTCCAGGCGATGGCGCACATAAGCGCCCATCTCTGCCGTATCAAGCGATCCCAGATGATAACGGGCGGTAATTCGCTGCGAGAACTGGCGCATCTCCTGGCGGTCCAAAATAGCAAGCAACTCCGGTTGACCGAGCAAGACGATCTGCAACAGCTTGTAGCGGTTCGTTTCGAGATTGGTCAAAAGACGCAGCTGTTCAAGAACATCGGTGGAGAGATTCTGTGCCTCGTCGATGAAGAGCACGGTCTTGCGCCCCTGGGCATTAGCTTCGAGCAGGGAGGTGTTGATCCGGTCGACCAGATTCTTGATGCTGCCATGTTCCGGCCGGTCAATACGGAGTTCGTCACAGATGGTCTCAAGCAGCTCGATGACGCTGACCTTGGGATTAAAGACGAAGGCAATATCCACGCCCTCAGGCAACTGCTCAAGAAGACTGCGGCAAATGGTTGTTTTGCCGGCCCCGACCTCGCCGGTCAGGAGAACGAACCCGCCGTCTCTCATGATTCCGTACTGAAGGTGGGCCATGGCCTCACGGTGGTGCTCGCTCATATACAGGTAGAGCGGGTCCGGCGCGATGGAGAAAGGGCTCTCGTTAAGGCCGAAATAGGAATTATACATCTGCCGACCGCCTACCTGATCACGGGGTTAGCCAGGGTGCCGGTCAGGAGGAGCATACGGCTGCCATCCGGCAGCGGGGGGCCGACAAGAGCAAGAAAATTGGCCATGGTCTGGTCTTCCTGTTTGCCGGGACGTAGCGACAGACTGAAATTGATCCGGCTATTCAGTGGATTTGCCGGGGACAGCAGCAAGGTTCCTTTGCCGGAAACCACCAAATCACCGCCGCTCGCATCCAGCCGCTCGATGGCAAGCTCTGTCCCCTGACCGGACATCCGCAGTGAAACCTTACCCAGTCGCAAGCCGGCTGCATCGCCACTCATGGCTCCCAGGCCCTGCAATACGGCCTTCTCGATGGTAATATCAACCAGGCTCCTGGGCACCTTTTTCGGGGCGGCGGCAGAGGTCATCTGTCCGGTGGCAATAACTCCGGCAATCCGCATCGCCGGACTTCCAGGCAAGGGAAAATTTACCGGCAGGTTGGTGGCGTGCATGGCCAGCGAGCCACTCCTCTGCCAACGGAAGGCAAGTTCTCCGCCGCCAGTGGAAAAGTTGCCTTTTACCCCCGGATCTCCGGTGAAGAGGCTGGTCCATAAGGGGGAAAAACTAAACCGCTCAATACTGGCGATGGTCTCGGCACCGTCCGGATAACGAATGACCCCTTTCTCGCCGGTCAGAGTCAACAGCGGCCGCAGACCAACTTCGGCCAGATCAACCCTGATCGGGAACCGTGTTTCGAGCTCTTGGCTCAGTCGCTGCCGGAGAACCTCATCCGGGAAGCCCAGGTAAACACCAGCCAGCAGGCCGAGCAGGAAGATCCCGAGTCCGGTCGCGCGATAAAGGCGCAAGGAAGTTCGAGGACTCCCGGGCGGTTGAGTCTCGGCGGAAGCCTTGAACCGAAACCGTTTCATAAACTTCATCAATTTCTCCTGGTAGCGCTGACCGTTGCGCTCAGGTCAAGCTGGGCGACGTTGTCAAAGCGTTGCTTGAGGTGCAGCCGGTCGACCCGCATCGGGGGGCTGGCCTGCTCTATTGCCTGCAAGATTCGCAAAACCTGCTCCATGCCGAGGTGCTCCACCTTGAATTCGGTGGTCTCAATCCGCAGTTTCCCTTGGACAACAGAGGGCAGCGGACGCATCAGGACGAGATTCTCGCGACCGCCAAACTGACTGGCTGTCTGTTCGAGAAAAGTCAAGGGCGGATTAGCTTCACGCCGATCCAGATCGCGCTGCAATTGACTGGCCTGTTTTATAAGCGCCAGATAGTCGACCTGCAGCTGCCGAACCTCTTTTACTTGCGCCCGCCGGGAATTGATCCGGTTGTCGAGGCGTTTACTGGCGGCACGGTATGGGAGCAGCACGCCAAAAATAATCAGCGCCAGAGCAAGGATCACTGCCCCGCCGGCAAGCGCATAGCGCTGATTCTGATTCAGTGTTTTTATCATGACGCACCACCTTTTCCGCTCAAAATCATGCGCAGGCGATAACTGACCCGCTTGCCGTCCAAGTCCATCTTCGATTCAGCAACCTCGACTTTTTCGAAGTCGGGGGAATGGCGAAAAGTCTCCGCCATGCGATTCACCTCTTCGAAGGTGGTGGTTCGCCCGGAGATCCGCACTTCGTTGCGTTCCATGGTGACTTCGTCTACATCGACACTGAGCGATTTAGGCAGCTCGGAGAGAATCCGCAGCAGTTGCAGGGAAGAAAGCTGCTCGGCGCCGATGATGCCGGAGTCCTCCTGCACTTGCCGGATTGCGCTTTTCATCTGCATGGGGACATCGACCACTGTTGCCGCCTTGGGAAAGCTCTGCTTGTAAAGCGCCGCCATCTGCTGTTCCAGTATCCGGACCTGATGCTGCTTGTCGTAATAGCGCAGCCCCATACTGACGCCAAGGGTAATCAGGACGAGGCCGGTCAGACCGGCGATCAGCAGCAGGTTTTTGCGCAGACCGGCCCACTCGCTTTTCAGGACGAAGGGTCCTTGGCGCAGGTTGAAAGCCTGCGGCTTGCCGGTATCCGCAGCCCGCAAAGCAAGCGCCACCGCGGGCAGAAACGGAGCTTCGATGGTCTGCCCATTGATGTCGATGGAGAGAATTTCCACTTCGTCCCGCAGCGTACTGAGAGCTGTCAACAACTCCGGGGTTGCCAGAGGACCCATCAATTGCAGGCTCAACCCGCCCGGCTGGTGGGATCGCCCCAAAAGGGTGGCTTCCCGGTGAATGGCCTGAGCCTGGTCGGTCACTTCCATTCCAACCCCAAACGGCAACTGCCGATAATCAAGCACCTCACCGGCGCGGACCAGAGCCAGACTGGTTCCCTGCTCCATAGCGGAAACGAGAATACCGTCAACCAGGAAGTCCTTGAGTCCAGCGACGTAGGCATACGGGGCCAGGTCCAGGATGTGCAGGGGGATGCCATGGGCGTCGAAAGGGGCAAGCGTTTCCGCCAGCTGGACCGTCTTGACCGCGGCGGCGACGATGGTGGCCCCGGCATCGTTTCGGACCGGGGGCTGCATGACCGTAGTATAGTCATCCAGGGCGACCGGCAACTGGGAGGCCAGCTCAAAAGGAACAGCGGCAGCAATTTTCCGCCGGTCGCTGAACGGGAAGGTCAGCCGTCGCACCAAGGCGGCGCCGCCGGGCAGGCAGGCGGCCAGCCGGTCGCCAAGGTTAAAATCACCGTGCAGGGTATCCCGCAGCCTGGCCACCTGATCCGCTGTTTCTTCATAAGGGCTTTCCAGAACCGAAACGACCGAAAGGGTGCCCTGATCGTGGGTGAGGACAGCCAGGCGCAGAGTATGCCGGCCGATATCGATGCCTATCAATCGTTTTGCCATAGCAGTCAGTTTACCTTTAATAATAACAATCTGTTGCCCTGTTTGTCCACCTCGGCTTGCAGGCGTCGGCGTCCGTCATTTACCTGGGCCTCGGCCTCGATCCGGTAGCTTCTACTCCGCACGCCCAACTGTTCGAGGTTGCCGAGGGATTTCAGCGCACTGTAGGCTCCGGGAGGAATCACCCCGTCAAGTAGTGCCAAATTCTCGATCGGCGTTTCCTGACGATACTTGATCAGGGTTTCGGCCACAGCGTCAGTCACCAGGGGATCGAGGGATCTGAGTACGGGGCCGCTGGCGGTGTTGATATTCACCGCCATAGAGTCATGCAGGCCGACATGCGGTAAAACCAGACGCAGGACTTCCGGAGTAAAATCCTTGATCAATGACAGTTCGTCCAGGGTATCCAGGCGACCGTTCTTGACCGGATATGGTGGTGACAACCCTTGGTAATATGCGTCTTCGGCCCCGGAGACCGGGATAGCCGCTCCACCGGTGAGAATCTGCGTATAAGGAGCGCTGCCGCTGTCCAGCCAATCGATCAGGTTAGCGGTCAACCCGGCCGGGTCGGCGAGTTCCAACGCCAAGAACAGCCGATAGAAGCGATCGACCATCAGAGTGTCCGGCATATCCCCGTTGACCAGGGCGTTTATCCCTAATTTGCCGTCCTGGTCGATAATGTGTACAGAAACGGAACCGTCATGGACCGGGTAATTGCTGACTCCCTGGCTCCAGAGCTCTTCCAGGCCGTCATGGTTGTTGCGATCCTCCTGGAGAATCATGCGTCCGGCGGTGATGCCTCCCCTTGCCAGGTAATAGGCCCTGGTGGTATCGCGAAAGGTTTCGGTCAGGCGCAGGTCGACCAGGGTGGAAAATGCCAGCTCGGCCAGCAACGAGGTCAACAGAGCGACAATGGCCAGGACCACCAGCAGAGCCATTCCCCTGTTGGCCTTGAATCCGGGGAAATGCCGAACATCATCGCCTCTCCTGTGATCAGCTACGCAGCCGTTCATTGCACACTGACATCCGGAATTTCAAAGGTCGTGGTAAAAGGGAGCTGCCGTTGTTTATCAGCGCCGACCAGCAAAGAAATTTCCACCAGCTTTGGCAAGCCGTTCTGTCGGGCATCCCACTTCTCCTGCCAGCTATCGCCGGTAAAGAAACGCAAGGACAGACTGGCGACATCCGGCGCCAGCCGCATCATGCGGTCATCCACAGGGCCAGTCGCCGACTGCCTGGCCCGTTCGGCACGCAGCAACACCTGGCCCCCCGCCCCAGCTTCCGGATCCGGGGCCAGGCGGTAGCGGACCTCGGAAATTCCGCTGCCGGTGGCACTTAACAGCGACACTGCCGTAGTGGTCAGCTCCAAAAAAGATTCGCCCTCGTCATTAACCCCGCCGCGAAACATGGTCGTCTTATCAGCGCTCCGGTAGTAAGCGCCATGCAACTCGCGACCGAGGCGGTCGAAAACTACCCGAGCCAGATGATAATCGGCACTGTCTCGTTCCAGGCGTAGTTTGGCGGAATTTACCCCTCCGAAGATCCCATAGACCGCGGTCATAACAATGGCCAACATACTGACCGCCACCAGCACTTCGATCAGGGTAAAGCCGCGCTGACCCGAAGGCGACGAATTATCAAAAAAGGAACGAGGTGATTTCGACAAGCTCATTACGCTCCTCTTTGCCCCAGAGTACCGTCACCGTAACCATCTGCACCGCCGGCAAGGGCGTGCTGCTAATGGCAATCCGCCATTGGTAGTCGGTAAACGGTTCGGCAAACGCCCCGGTACTCTCGTTCAGTTGCCCCACGCCGCTGCTGCGGGCTTTAAGTTCGCTCTCCGCCATCTTCTGCTGGGCCAGCAAGGTCGCCTGGGTCATATGCTGCAGACGGCTGTGTACCGCGATGGAGCGGTTGCCCAGACTCAACAGCGCAACCAGGGCAATGCTGATGATGGCCAAGGCGACCATGATCTCCAGCAGGGTAAAAGCCCGTTGCCCGGAGCCGTTACAAAATAACTTGGCCAATTATTAATCGTTCCTTTACGGCTCCTTGTGCCGTTTTGGTCATCCGATATGAGCAGGTTGTTTTTTTAACCACGACCTAGATCGTCTTGTAACCCTCGAAGATTTCCGCGGTACCGGTCAGCGGCATGAAAAGGAGGGTCAGGGCGTTTCCGCTGCCATCTTCAAGATGTACGCTGCTCTCCTCGAGCCAGCCGGAGGGATAAATCCGCACCGTCACCTCCCCAGTGGTGAAAGTACCCCGGCCCGGCAACTGCAAATCCCGAAACCGGACATCGCCGGCCAGCGCGGTCTCCCGGCCAAGCCCTGGGAGATCAACGACCTCACCGTCGGCCTGGAGAATCCGGGCGCGATAGGTGCCGCTGTCCAGGTTGTAAATCAGGCGGTGCTCTCTGCCGGTCAAGGCCGCTTCGTTGAACAGGTACTTGACCATACCGTTCAAGCGCCGGGCGGAATAGCCCACTTTGCTGGTCCCGGTCGCGCCGAACAACGGAATGGTGAGCAGGGCGAAGAGGGCCAGCAGTGTGACCACCACACCCAGTTCAATCAGGGTGAATCCGGAATGATCAGAAAGGTGCCTGACTCTCAATGAACACCCCCGCCTACTCGATCTCCCAACTGTTGATATCCGCAGCAAACCCTTCGCCTCCCGGTTCATTGTCGGACCCGTGGCTGATGATGTCGAAGTCGATGCTGTTAACCCCCGGAGAGATATAGATATAGGGCTTGTTCCAAGGATCGACCGGAACTTTTTTCAGATACCCCTCGACGCTGTAACGGGTCGGAATACGCCCCGTCTCCGGCTTGGTGACCAAGGCCTGGAGTCCCTGCTCGGTGGAGGGATAGAAGCCGTTGTCGAGCTTGAACAGGCCGAGCGATTCCTCGATGCCTTTTATATCAATCTTGGCCTTGGTCACCTTGGCCATGTCCGGACGGCTAAGCAAGCGGGGGACGATCATCGCCGCCAGGATGCCGAGAATCACCACGACCACCATGATTTCGATCAAGGTAAAGCCGCGACAGGAACGATAACTTGGAAATGACATATTCAACTCTCCTTACAACTGTCCAGCTTGCTGCTGGTATTGGCCGAAAAACACGGAAGGCAACTTACTATTTGGTTTTCGCAATCTCAACCGAACCCCTGGCTTGCCTGGAAGATCGGCAGCAGAATCGCCAGAACCGCGAAACCGACCACCACACCCATGAACAAAATCATCAGCGGTTCCAGCAGAGAGAGCATGCCGGTGATTGAAAGGTCGGTCTGGTGTTCGTATGTGTCAGCAACCCGATACAGCATCTCGTCCAGTTTGCCGCTCTGCTCGCCGGCGGCGGTCAGCTGGATCAGCATCGAGGGAAAAACGGCGGTTTCCCGCAGAGCGACGGCCAGGCTGCCTCCTTCCTGGACCCGCAGCCTGGCAGTTTCCACCGCCTGGCGCAGCACATGATTGTCGAGCAGGTTGCGCGAGATGTCTAGAGCCTTAAGCATTGGCACGCCGCTCTGCAGCAGGGTGCCGAGGGTGCGGGAGAAACGGGTTGTGGCGATCAGCAGCAGCAATCGGCCGAACACTGGCGCCTTGAGCAGTATTCGATCGATGCGCAAGCGTCCGGCCTCGGTCCGCCAATAACGCCGCAAAGCCGTGAGGCCAAGCCCCAGAGCGATGAGCAGCAGCCACCACCAGGCAACCAGCAGATCTACCAGACTGATAAGCATCAGGGTAGGCCAGGGCAAGGCCATTTCCATCTCCTGGAGCATTCTG
>JBAYTO010000043.1:0-20272 GCA_041675585.1 Desulfurivibrionaceae bacterium | reverse complement strand
CGGCATGCCTATTTCCTTGCAGCGCTGCATGAGCTTGTCCTTGATCTCTTCCTTCATCATCTTAGGCAGCCAGACCATCCGCTTGAGTCCGCCCTCGGCGACAAACAGCTTGGGGCTGGTCATGAAATGCTTGGAAACCCCGATGAAACCAGGGGTTTGGGCACCGCCGCCAGCCATGCCGGCCAGGGTGGTGAACTTCATCCCGGAGGGGGTCATACCGCTGAAATCGCGGTTGACCACCATGATCCCGTTGCACTGAGGGAGCATGGCGGCAATGGCCTCAAAACAGCCGCAGGCGGTCATCGGGCTGTTCATCAGGGAATAGAGGGCCAACTCGGGCACGGCCCCGCGGGAGGTCTGCTCGACAAAATCGTTGATTCCCTTGAAGATGCCCAGTTTCTCATCCAGGCACTCGCCCTTCTGGATCGGCTGGTTGGGCCCGGTGGGATTGATCTGAAAGGAGGCCTTGCCGTCCAGCCAGTTATAGGCGCCGCACATGCCGATCCGCTCCGGAGTGATTACGCAGACATGGCTAGGAGCAAAGGATTGGCACAGGGTGCAGGAGTAGAAAATCTCCTCGGTCTCATCGGTCATGGAGCCTAAGCGCTCATCGCGCTCCGCGTACACCTTGCGGGCCAGCTCCTGGACCTCCTCCACCTTGTCCAGCTCGGTGTAGATTTTAACCTGGATTTTATCGACAATGGCGCCGAACTCCTGATGCAGCTTGCCGTGCAGCACCTTGCCGAGATGGGTGAAGGAAAAGCCCTTTTCCACTGCGGCCTTGCCGATGCGGATCCACATGATGTTCCGCTGGCCCATGTGCATGATGCCCTGAATGTAGTTCATCAGGTGATGGAACTGGCGCTCGAGGATCGGTTCGAAATCAGACTGCATCCCGCGCCCGGCAACCTCAACCAAAATGGCGATGGGCAGGTTTTTGCCCTGCTCGATGTCCTTGATATCAGGCCCTTCGATGGTAACCTTGCCGTCCTCCACCTCGGACATATCCTTGGAAATCAAAACCTCCACCGCGGAGGTCCGACCGCCGCCGCATTCCATGAAAAGGTCGTCCTTACGGATGCGCTCGCCTTCAAAGGCCGGGCCGAAGGACATGGGGATGTCGATCTTGGTGACGTTGACCTTAAGGCCGCGCACCTCGATGGCTTTCTGGACGATCTCCGCATGGGGCACCTGGCTGACCACGTGTTCGTAGGTGCAGATCCCGGTGGGCAGTACCTGGGGGATGTCGTAGTCGGAGATGGTGGGAAAGCCCCAGTTGATGGCGCCGGCCGCGTTGGCGTACCACTCGTCGGAAACCGGTCCGAAGGCCATGATAAAGGCAAAGGTCCGGTCCTTGTTGTAGATCAGGTTGCCCCGGTAATCGCCTGGCTTGATGCCGCCGAAGGCCATGGCCACCCGGCAGGCAAAACCGATGGCGAAGACCGCCGAAGTGTAGCTCTTGCCAAAGGGGACCAGACGGGTATTCCAGCCGACCTGCACCTTGTTTTCCATCAGCCGCTCGGCCATGTTCTTGCCGTTTGACTGGTCGTGCATGAAGATGTAGAGATTTTTCTCCTGAAGTTCAAGGGCGATCCGCGAAGCAACCTCGTTGTCGTCCGGGGTGCCCATGATCGCGGCAAAACCGGGCGCCGTACCGTCCACGAACTCGACGCCGCGCTTACGGAAAATTACGTCGTCGGCAGCGCCCAGCCAGATATTGCCCTCCAGCGGATCCTCGGTCTTGGTATAAAAGTCAGGAGTTTCGAGATAGCGGATGGCCTCGTACATCTCCTCGGCAAAAAAGGTGGCCATGCCCGCATCCAGGGCCGGCGCAAGGTACGGCAGCCAGGTGTTGTTGCTCACCTCCTGCGGCAAAAGGGTGCGGCATTCCCGGAAAATTTCCTTCATGTCGCCGAGATTCTGCACCTTGGCGCCCAACATGCTGTAAATGATCGGCAGAAAGTAGGCGGTGTTGGGAAAACCAACCTCCTGTTCGGGGCCGTACTTCTTGAGGACCTCTTCGAACTTGGCCTCCGCCATATCCACAATCTTGTGAGCCCCACGAATGGCGGCTGAACAGATGATCTTAGACATTTTGTATTTCTCCTCTTTAATCCGTTACGCTTTTCGGCGCTACGATCGGTAAGTGCTCAAATTTCAGAACTCAGGCCATGAGCCCGGTGATCAGCGACTTGGTAAGAGCAACTGCCCGCGGATGCCGCATGATCATCAGCTCACCGCCTGCCATCAGCATGATGGAAGCGGTGATGGCTTCCATGAGAATACCGCGGGTCTCCTGATCACCGATCATCTCATCGCTGGGCAAGCGACATTCCTTGGCCTTCCAGACCTCGCGGCCCAGGTTGCAGATAAAAGGCACCTGGAGCTTCTCGTCTTTCTGGGTCAGCGCGGCAAGGCGAATACGCTCCATGACGGAGTAGGTGTATTCGATGCCGTAGCCAAGGGCGCCGATGGAGGGGTCGATCAACACGGAATCCAGGGAGACGCCGAGATTTTCCAGCAGGATGTTGAGCTGTTTGGCCAGATTCACGTCAATGGGCGAAGCCGCGACCATGGGGTACTGGAAGGCCATGGCGGTGGCGCCGATGGCCCGGTAGTTGCTGTCGGAAAGCGGCGCCAGACAAACCTTCTTGTCGCCGATCAGCGAGGTGATCTCCCGCAGGGTTTCCGTGTCCTTTTCGCCGTTGCCGCAGCCCCAGACAATAACCGGCACCTCAATATTCTTCACCACCTCGGCTGCGGCTCTGGCCGCTTCGCCGGCCGGGCGGTTCAAGCCGTTGGGATCGGTGCTGACCATGGAAAGACAGATGGCGTCCGCCCCATATTCCTTGACGCATTTCTGGGCCCAGGCCAGGGGATTGTCCAGAACATCTTGATAATGCCGGGCCAGGGTGTCGGGCCATTCGTCGGGTTTTACATCAAGGACATCAAAGGCGATCTGGGGCCGGTTGGGCATGTCTCCTTCAAATAGATGGAACGACAGGGTATTTGCCCCGCCCACCTTGATGCCGCTGGCCGCGTCGCCTAAAACGGTCTGGCGGATGGCGCCGGTGTATGCCTGCTTGTAGGAAGCTTCGGGAACCTTGGCGGCCCGTTCGCGCAAAGGTGTTTTTTCCAGGGCGAGCTCCGCCGCGCCGGCAACAGCCGGGGCCGGACTGACCATTTTCGGTGCAGGCTCGGCGGCTTTTTTGCTCTCTTCCGCCGCCTTGATCTCGGCTGCTTTCTTGGCGGCCTCCACCTTCTTCGCCTCTTCCGCGGCCGCGGCCTCGGCAGCTTTTTTCGCCGCCTCTGCCTGCTTGGCTTCTGCCGCCGCCTTCTCCTCGGCTGCTTTCCTGGCGGCTTCCGCCTGCTTGGCCTCTGCCGCGGCTTTCTCCTCGGCCGCCTTCTTGGCTACCCTCTCGTCCTGGACCGGCGCGGGCGCCGCCGGCGCCGGGGGAGCAACCGGAGCGGGGGCCGAAGGAGCAGGAGCGACAAGTACCGGCTCACGCTTGAGAATAGCCTCTGCTCCGGCAAATTTCACCAGGGCATCAAATTGATCGTCCGACAAGCCGTAGGCTTTTTTCAGCGCATCAAGACCGAGCCGTACCGAGTCAAGCGCCATTTGCCGTTCTTTTTCGTTCATCGCATCCTCTCCTGCTTCGTCTGTTTCAATCCTTACCTGGTCAACCGCTCCGGCTTCACTGCCGCCAGTTGCGGCTGACGCCCGGAACTGGGCAGCCTCTGCCCTGGCCGCGGCGATAATCTGTTCTGCTTCCGCCTTGGCTGCCGCCAGGAGAGCATCATTTTCCTTACTCTCGGCCACCGTGGTCCGAACCTCGATAGCCGCAGTCGGCGTTCCCGCCGAAGGCGCAAGAGCAAAAGGCTCATCGGCAAAGACCGGACGGCTGGCGAGCCCTGCCCGGCTGACGATCTCAGGGACGGCGCTCTCCCATTCAATGGCCATGATATGGACGCCGGCCACCCCTTCTATCTCCCGGACCTGACGGATGATATCAACACAGATGTTGATCCCCTCGTCTTCCTTGTCCTTTGCTCCCTGCATCCGCTTGATCACCTCATCGGTGACATCCATCCCCGGCACCGAACTCTGCATGTAACGGGCCATGCCCACGGATCTGGGGGGAGTTACCCCGGCCAGAATGTGGACTTTTTTATGGAGCCCTAGAGCGCGGACCGCCTGCATGAAACGGGCAAAGCGTTCCACATTGTAGATAATCTGGGTCTGGACAAAATCCGCACCATTAGCAACTTTTTTTGCCAGCCGGGCAGCCCGGAACTGCTCGGACGGTCCGGCAAAGGGATTTGCCGCAGCGCCGAGAAAGAACCGGGGCTCATGCGACTTGATCGGCTCGCCGCACTGAAATATCTTCTCATCCCGCATGGACTTAACCATGCCGAGCAGCTGGATGGAGTCCATGTCAAAGACGCCTTTTGAGCCGGGATGGTTGCCGAATTTCTGATGGTCGCCGGTAAGGCAGAGCAGGTTCTTGAGCCCCAGGGCGGCAGCGCCCAGAAGATCGCTCTGCATCCCGATCCGGTTGCGGTCGCGGCAGGTCATCTGGATGACCGGCTCCACCCCCTCGGCCAGAGTCAACAAGCCGGCGCTGATGCTGGACATGCGGACGATGGCGGTCTGGCAGTCAGTAATGTTGACCGCGTCAACACTTCCCTTGAGCAGCCGGGCCTTTTCCCGCACCAGTTCGGCATTGCCGTTCTTGGGTGGTCCCAGCTCGCCGGTGACTGCGAACTCTCCTGATGTTAAAATCCGTTCTAAACGGCTTCCCGATTTCATCGGTTATGATCCTTTATTCTTGCTTCTAAAAAAAAGGGGCGGCTTTTGCACAACGGCTTAAGCTACAACACCCGGGCCATGGCAGCCAACGTCCGTCAGACCGCCGCCGCCAAGGTCGCGCCGCATGTTCATGTCGAAAAGAACACGCTCTTTCTTCTTGTTGATCCCCAGGGCATCACGTTTTTCCTCGATCTTCTCGATCATGATCCTGGCGATCTCCAAAGGCTCCGAGGCGATATTCCAATGGGCGCCAACCTCGCTCGTCAACCCTTCGGTGAGATACTTGGTGAAATTCTTGGCCCCGGAGGTGGCAAGATTCTGAAACACCACCTGAGCGCCGCTGGCCACGAAATACTGGCCGATGGCCACGGCCTTTTCACTCATCCACAAGGGGGCGGTGCCGATGGCAGGCAAATCGGAGATGTCGTCGCCCAGGCCGCCCTGCCGCACCATCTCGGTGGCAGCAATAAGAATCCGTGAGTTGTCTACACAGGATCCCATATGCAGAACCGGCGGCATTCCCACGGTCTCGCAGACCTCCCGCAGGCTGTCACCGCAGAAACGGGCCGCTTCGGGATTGACCAGGCCGGCCTTGCCGAGGGAAGTTGCGGCACAACCGGTAGCGAGAACGAGAATGTTGTTTTTCAGCAACTCCCTGACGATTATTTCATGGGTGTCATCCGCCAGCTTGAAATTGTCGCAGCCTACAATGGCGGCCACTCCGCGAATGCGGCCATTAATGATGTTGTCGTTCAGCGGCCGGTAGCTGGCGCGAAATCGTCCGCCCAGCATGGTATTAATGGTTTCGTGACTGAAGCCCACCACCACGTCCATCTTGGTTTCCTGAGGGATAAAGCACTTGCCGCGCTTCTTGAAGTTCTTGATGGCGTGGGTCAGAATTTTTCTGGCGGATTCGAGCGCTTCGTGCTCCTCAAACTGGATATGAATACCGCCGGGCATCTTGGCTCGATAGTTGGTGGTGATGATGTCGGTGTGAAAATTCTTGGCCACCTCGGCTACGGACTGCATGACGCACTGGACATCAACCACCATCGCCTCTACCGCGCCGGTGGCCAGAACCATCTCCTGCTGGACGAAACCTCCGGCCACCGGAATCCCGCGGCGCATGAGAATCTCGTTGCCGGTGCAGCAGACGCCGGCCAGATTGATCCCCTTGGCCCCCTGCTTCTTGGCCAGTTCCAGCATCTCCGGTTCCTGGGCCGCGAGGCACAGGGCCTCGGCCAGCAAAGGCTCATGGCCATGCACGGTGATATTAACCTGATCAGTTTTCAGCACCCCAATGTCAACGATGGCGCGCCTGGGTACCGGAGTGCCGAACATGATGTCGGTCAGCTCGGTGGAAAGCATCGAGGCGCCCCAGCCGTCAGACAAGGCGGTGCGTGAGGCCTGAAGCATGAGGTTGTGATATTCCTGATCAACGCCCATATGGGTGCGGTGCATCATTTCCACCACCTCGCGATCGATGCCGCGCGGCGCGATGCCGAGCTTGTTCCAGAGGGCTTGACGCTTGGGCGTGGCCCGTTTCAGCATGGAAAGAGGCGCATCATCCTGCTTGCCGAATTCGGCCAGGGCCTTTTCCCCCAGCTCCAAGGCGATGTCCTTTACCTCCCTCCCTTCGGTAACAATATCATAAACCTCGGCCAGCTTCTTCAGCTTGGCTACGTCTTTAATCTGATGCGGCCCCTCACCTTTTGCTGCACCGATGAAGCCCTTTACCATCTCCCGGGCATGATCGGTGTGCGCGGCGGAACCGCCGGCCACGGTGCGGGCAAAATTCCTGGCCGCCACGGTATCGGCGGTAGCGCCGCAGACGCCAACCATATCTTCCACCCCGTCGATGATCTGGCACGGCCCCATATTGCAGTTACGGCAACAGGTGCCGCCGGAACCGAAAAGACAGGCCGACATCCCCCGCGCCTTTACGCGGTCATAGGCAGTCCTGACGTTCTTGGCTACCTCATGGGAGATAATCTGTTGCGTGGAAACGCAGGTGAGATCCGCGCATCCTTCACATCCAATTCGTTTGATCGCCATCGTATGTCCTCAGCATCTTGGGTTCGCTATGGAAGAGAAAATCTGCGGCAGCCCGATTATTTCAGAGTTGCGGCCTGCCTGGCTGCCTGCACGGTATTTTTCATAAGCATGGTGATGGTCATGGGGCCGACCCCACCCGGAACTGGGGTAATATAAGAAGCTTTTTCCTTTACCGCATCAAAATCCACATCCCCGGCAAGAATGGCCTTGCCTTCCGCGGTCTTGCCGATCCGGTTCACCCCGACATCGATTATCACTACCCCGTCTTTTACCATGTCAGCGGTTACCATTTTCGGCACCCCGACAGCGGCGATGATAATATCGGCCCGCTTGCAGTGCGCAGCCATGTCCCTGGTCCGGGTATGACACAAAGTAACCGTGGCGTTGCCGCCTTTGCGCTTCTGAAGCATCAGGTTGGCGATGGGCTTGCCGACAATATTGCTGCGCCCGATAACCACCACCTCGGCGCCACTGGTTTCCACCCCGCTTCTGGTAAGCAGTTCAAGGATGCCATGGGGCGTGCAGGGCAGGTAGCACTCCTCGCCCAACACCATCTTGCCCACATTTACCGGATGGAAGCCATCCACGTCCTTGGCCGGATCGATGGCATAAAGTACATTGGTTTCATTGATATGTTTGGGCAGGGGCAACTGCACGAGAATCCCATGGATCTTCTTGTCGTTGTTGTATTTTTCGACCGTAGCCAGAAGAGCCTGCTCACTGGTATCGGCGGGCAGGGTTACCTGCTCGGAATGGATGCCAAGCGCATGGGCGGTCTTGTTCTTGGCGCTCACATAAGATTGAGAGGCCGGATCTTCGCCAACCAGAATCGTCACCAGACCCGGGATAACATCATATTTTTCCTTAAGCTCCAAGACCTCGGCCTGCAACTCTTCACGAATGGCTTTGGCAACTTCCGTCCCGCTGATAATTTTAGCACTCATTTAATTACTCCTTAAATATCAAAAAGTGATGGGCTTGCAAAAAAGGACCCCAGGCACATGCCCACGGCACAACCTGAAAATGTCTACAGCAACGAAGCAACAACAGTTATCATCCTAGAAAAAACAACCTGCGCCTCATCTCCAGGGATGGACTGACATTTGACGATGGCACCGGCAAGGCAAAAATATGATTAGAGGTTACAAAACTACCCAATTCGACACGATATTTCAATAGGTAGATATACTTGCAAAAAGCCCTGCACTATACATTTTTTGGAGGAAAATAGCAGAAAAAAACGAAGGGAAAGTGATAATTATAAGGAGCGGGGAAAAAAAGAATAATATCTAACGGTAATTATGGCTTTTTTGCTCTCTCGTTTGCCAGTTTGACAATGATATTGTTAGCCTGGGTCAAGCGATTAACCACGGTTTTAAAAAGATGACTGGACACATCGGGATATTTTTGAATTACTTCCTGAAGCTTGTCGCCAGGAAAACGCTTTATCTTGGATCGTCCCTTTGAGGTAATTGAGGCGGAACGAGGCTCGCCGGAGATAACGCTCATCTCGCCGAAATACTCGCCAGGCTCGGTGATCTCGGCGATCTTTTTGCCATCCTTCACTACGGAGACCGCGCCGGTGACCAGCTTGAAGAAATCAACGTCGTTATTATTCTGCCGGATGATGAAGTCCCCATCTTCATATTCCTCAATATCCGGATGGACCAGATAGGCGGGCAGACTCTCCTCGGTGATCACGGTACGCCGCAAAATTTCTTCTATGCTGGTGGCGCCCTCGATAACCTTTTTCACCCCGGCCCGCCGGAGGGGAGTCATCCCCTCCTGGATGGCGATCTTGCGAAGCTGATCCTCCGGCACTTCGGCGCTGATCGCCTTGGCCACCTCGTGGGTGATCTCCATTAGCTCAAAGAGGCCGACCCGCCCCTTATAGCCGCCGCCGTTGCATTTTTGGCATCCTTTGGGACCGTAAATAACAAAATCCTTCTCGAAATCCTTCTCTTTAAAACCCAAGGCGATAAGATCTTCCCGGGGCGGCTTGGGAACCTCTACCTTGCAGTTAGGGCAAAGCCTTCTCGCCAGCCGCTGGGAAAGAACCATGGTGACCGCCGAGGCCAGCATAAAGGGCGGAACACCGATATCAACCAGGCGGCCAATGGTGGCGGGACAGTCGTTGGTATGGAGGGTGCTGAATACAAGATGTCCGGTCATCGCCGCCTTGATGGCAATCTCGGCGGTTTCCATATCCCGGATTTCGCCGACCATGATGATGTCCGGATCCTGCCGGAGAAAGGCCTTGAGTGCCGCAGGGAAAGTCATCCCCACTTCCTTTTTGACATTGACCTGGTTGATTCCCTTGAAATTAAATTCCACCGGATCTTCGGCGGTGAGGATCTTGGTGTCTTCGCTGTTCAGGGAATTCAACACCGAATAAAGGGTTACCGTCTTACCGCTGCCCGTGGGGCCGGTAACAAGCAGTAATCCCTGGGGTCGGTCGATGCAGCGCTTAAGGGTGGCAAAGGTTTCCTTCTCAAAGCCCAGCTTGGTGAGATCGACATTAAGACTGCCCTTGTCGAGGATACGCAGAACGATACTCTCCCCGAACAGGGTAGGCAGGGTGGAAACCCGGAAATCCACGGCCCTGGTTCGCCCAAGCTTGATCCTGATCCGACCGTCCTGGGGCACTCGCCGCTCGGTAATATCGAGCTGGGACATGATCTTGATCCGGGAATTAAGGGCGTTTTTGATCGAGAGAGGCAGGTTCATGGACTTATACAGAGAGCCATCCATACGGTAGCGCACCTGAAGCGTTCTTTCGTAAGGCTCGATATGGATATCGCTCACCCCGTCGTTAACCGCCTTGAGCAGGATACCATTAACCAGCTTGATGATGGGGGCGTCCGAAGCGGAATACTGATCCCCGCCCCCATCCTCCTCCATGGAAGCAATCTCCATGCCCTCGGCCGCCTCAGAGGCAAGGGAGCCGAAGTCGTCGATCTGGGTGACCGACTCTTCATCTTTTTCATCCGCGCCCACCGAGGAAAAGAAAGACTGATATTCCTCCTCGCTGATCTTGTAATAAACCTGAAATGCGTCGACGATGTCCTTTTCCGTGGCGACACAGACAGTCAACGGCATTTTGACCGCGGCCTGCAAGCTTTCCACCGCCCCGGTATCCGTGGGCTCGGCCATAGCCACCTGGAGGGATTTGCCGATTTGCCGCAACGGGAAAGCCAGAAATTTCTTGGCGATTTCGTAGGGCAGAAGGGGCAAAACCTCTGGCTTGGGAGGTTCCCTGCTGATAACTACGGCTTGATAGTTGTGCAGGCGAGTTAAAAAATTGAGGATGGTGGATTCATCAATATGGCCAAGGCGCAGGAGGATGCTACTCAGACGGCCGCCGGATTTTTTCTGGGCGGCCAGAGCCTCATCGAGCTGGTAGCTACTGATCTGCCCGGCCTTGCGCAGCAATTCGCCTATCTTTATCTTTCCTGCCCCGGATTGATCTTTTACCGTGGACCGCAAATTGGATTTATTGTCTGCTACTGCCATGGCTGCTAGGCTACCCTTCAACGATTGTTAGGTGCGGGAAAAACCATTACTACTGCATACTATATCCTGTTCCCCTCTGACAAGCATATCTGTTCATTGCAAACAAAAAAAGCAAGCGGGATCGGGGACTGAGCCTGCCCGGCAAAAAAACACTGGTCAAAAGACAAATGTCTTTTGACCAGTGCCGACAGAAAAATGGGTAAGCTTACTGCTTTAGAACAGCCCTGAAACCTTCCCGGTTTCCGGGTCGACATCGATACGGCGGAAGGCCGGATTCGAGCTGGTGCCGGGCATCAGACTGATCGTTCCCGCACACGGGCAGAGGAACTTGGCGCCGGAATAGATCAGGATGTCCAGCACCGGCAGACGCCAGCCCTTGGGCACGCCCTTGAGGGTCGGGTCATGGGTCAGACTCAGGTGGCTCTTGACCATCATGGTGGCATAGTCGGCATACTGGGGGTCGTTCTCCAGCATCTTGGCCTTGGTCAAGGCCTCGGGAGACCAATCAACCCCGTCACCGCCATAGACTTCCTTGGTGATCAACTCAACCCGGTCGCGCAGCTTCATTTCGAGCGGGTAGAGGAACTTGAAATCGTTCTCTTCGTTGCAGGCGTCGATAACGGCATCGGCGAACTCGAGGGCCCCGTCGCCGCCCAGTTCCCAATGTTTGGATTCGGCGCAACGGGCCCCGGCTGCTTCGGCGATCCGCTGCACAACCTTGCACTCTGCGTCGGTGTCGGAGTAGAAACGGTTGATGCAGACCACGGGGTTGATGCCGGCCTTGCGGATAACATTGATCAGATGGACCATGTTCTCGCAGCCCTTCTCGACCAGGCCGATGTTCTCCTTGGTGTAGGCGTCGTCAAGCGGCTTGCCCGGCACCACCTTCGGGCCGCCGCCATGCATCTTCAAGGCGCGGATAGTGGCGGTGAGCACCGAGACATGCGGTTTGAGGCCGGAATAACGGCATTTCACGTTCCAAAATTTCTCAAAGCCGATATCGGCGGCAAAGCCAGACTCGGTGACGTTGTATTCAAAAAGTTTCAGGGCAACCCGGTCGGCGATGATGGAAGACTGGCCGACGGCGATGTTGGCGAAAGGTCCGGCGTGGACCAGGCAGGGGTTGTACTCGGCGGTGCACATCAGGGTCGGGTTGATGGTGTTGCGCATGAAGGCGGCCATGGCGTTGCCCACTTCCAGGTCACGGCAGGTTACCGGTTTGCCGCTCTTGTCAAAGGCCACGGTGATGTCGTTGATCCGTTCCTTCAGATCCGCCAGATCGGTGGCAATCGCGAGGATGGCCATGAGTTCGGAACCCACGGCGATGCCGAATTTGGACTGCATGGTATAGCCGTCGGTACGACCGCCGAGGCCGATGACGATATTGCGCAGCGCCTGGGCACAGAAGTCGATAACCCAGCCGAATTCAACCCGGGTGGGGTCGATGTCAAGCCGCCGCATGCCGGTCAATCTGGCCAGCTGCTCGTCGTTATAATTCCGTTCATGCTGCATGCGGGAGGTCATGGCCACCATGCCCAGGTTATGGGCATTCATGATGTCGTTGATGTCGCCGGTGAGGCCGAGAGAAAACTCGGTCATCGGGATCAAGAGGGAGTTGCCGCCGCCTGCCGCGGTCCCCTTGACGTTCATGGTCGGGCCGCCGGAAGGCTGACGCAGGGAACCACCGGCATTCTTGCCGCGCTTGCCCAACCCTTCCATCAGGCCGCAGGAGGTGGTGGACTTCCCTTCGCCCAGCGGGGTCGGGGTAATCGCCGTTACCTCGATGTACTTGCCGTCCGGCTTGTTTTTGAGACGATTGATAATTTTCAGAAAATCGAGCTTGGCCAACCGGCCCATGGGGAGAATTTCGTCTTTCTCGAGTCCTAATCTGTCTCGCCACTCCTCGGGGGTGGGCATGTTCTTTTCGGCAGCCTCGGAAATCTGCCAATCCGCCATATTCACCGCATCAAAAGCCATCTCTCTCTCCTTGTTAAATAAATTGTTCTCGATTTCTCTGTAGCAACAAAAACATGGGCGCCAGGCTTCAGCCCTTGCCCCGGATTTTCTAACCTTATTTATTCCGTGGCAAAGGAGGCATCGGCAAAAACCGCCGGAAATCTCTCCTGAAAGGCCTTGGCCAGCGGGATCATCACCTCGCGCATGGAAGGCTCTGCATTCTTGGGGGTGCGCAGCTTAAAGATATGCAGCCACTCCAAGAGATTGGCAAAGACGATGATCTCGGTCTTGCAGGAGTTGGGCAGCACGGTGCGGGCGGCCTGGGGCGAAGAGGTGGCCAGAAGTTTGAGGTAGATCTTCTCCGTCTCCAGCATCGCCTTTTCCCAGAGCTTGTATTCCTTGCTTCCCTCGCTAAAAAACATCGGGGCGATAAAGGTGATCTCGTTGCCGAACTTGTCATCGGCATACCGGCAATAGCGCTGGCTTTCCTGCAAAAAGGAGCAGGGCCGGTGCCGGACGATCTCATGGGTCACGGCCCGGTTGGTGATAAAGCGCACCGCCACATAGCGGTGCTTGACCAGCAGATCCGCGGGCAGGGATTCGACCTCGGCCAGCGGCAGCCGGGTGACGGCAACCCCGTCCTGGGGAATCCAGCCGCGTTTCGGGGCCAGGTCAATAAAGAAGAGCGGATAAGAGGCGGCCAAATGGCCGGCTATCCCCTTGATCACCTTGACCTTGCCGTAATCGCGGGCCAGCTCGCGGAAGGCCCGGATCGTCCCGGTGATGAGCAGCACCTTTTTTTCGAGCCGGTCGAACTGGATGAACTTGGGGATCACGCTTAAAAACTGGGTGACCAGCGATTCGCTGTCGATCTCAACCCGCAGGGTCAGGGCCGCCATCTCCAGCACCGAATTATGGCCGTGCTTGACGATTCCCTTGACAAAAGGCTCGGCCGAAGCCTCGCTGATCTTGTCCTCGGATTTATAGCACAGCCGCCCGCACGCCTCGATGCGCACCGCCAGAGACTGGCGGTCCAGTTCTTCGAGGATCTGAAACGAAGCCGGTATAACCTTCATGTTGTTGCACCAAGATGGTATAAGTTTCGTAGGAGCAGACAAGCTGCTCAACTCAGCTTTATCCTTATCGCGTTTCGGTCAGGAACAGCTGCACTTGCATTGACTGGAGCCGACCTTGCCCTTGTGTTCGCTCTTCCAGAACGGCGACATCTCCCGGAGCTGGGCGATGATTGGGGGCAATTTTTCCAGGACAAAATCCACCTCGTCCTCGGTGTTGTAGACGCTCAAGCTCAAGCGGATCGAACCGTGCGCCGCGGTAAAGGGCACGCCCATGGCCCGCATCACATGCGAAGGCTCCAGCGACCCGGAGGTGCAGGCGGAGCCGGAGGAGGCGCAGATCCCGAAACGGTCGAGATGGAGCAAAATCGCCTCGCCCTCCACAAACTCAAAGCTGATGTTGGTCGTATTGGGCAGACGCATGGTCTTGTGCCCGTTGAGCAGGGAGCTGGGAATCGTGGCCAGCAGCCCGTCCTCCAGCTTGTCCCGCAGCGCCTTCACCTTGGTATTTTCCGCGTGCATCTGGAAGGCAGCCAGCTCACAGGCCTTGCCCAGGCCGACGATGGAGGCGACATTTTCCGTGCCGCCCCGGCGGCCATGTTCCTGATGCCCGCCGATGATAAAGGGGACAAAGGGCGTGCCCTTGCGAACATAGAGAACGCCGATCCCCTTGGGCGCGTGTAATTTATGACCGGAAAGCGAAAGGAAATCAATCGGTACTTGTGACAGGTCGATGGGAATTTTCCCCACCGCCTGCACCGCGTCGGTATGAAACAAGATGCCCCGGCTCTTGGCGATTTGGGCCATTTCCTTGATCGGAAAGATCACCCCGGTCTCGTTGTTGGCCCACATGGCGCTGACAATGGCGGTCTCATCGCCGAGGCTCTCTTCGTAGAGAGCCAGATCCAGGGTGCCGTCGCTGTTCACCGGCAGCTGGGTGATCCGGTGCTTGTGGCCGGTGAGCTTATCCAGGCTCTCGCAAAGATTTTTCACCGCCGGATGCTCGACCCGGGTGGTAACGATGTGCCGTTTTTCCGGAAAGGATTGCAGGGCGGAGAGGATGGCGGTGGAATCAGACTCGGTGCCGCAGCTGGTAAAGATCAGTTCGTCGGGCTGGGCGCCCAGGAGCGAGGCGATCTTGCCCCGGGCCTCTTCCACGGCCCGGCCCACCTGGCCGCCGAAGGTGTGCATGCTGGAAGGGTTGCCGTACAGCTCGGAATAATACGGAAGCATGACCTCGACCACCTCCGGGGCAACCCGGGTGGTGGCGTTGTTGTCCATATAGACCGTGTTCATTATTTCCCCTCCTCGACGATCAGGGTATCGAGTACCTGTTCGCGCAGTTTCTTTTCCACGTATTCCTTGAGGGTGGTCTGCGATTTCTTGCAGGTGCCGCAGGCGCCGCGCAGGGAGACGATGACGAAATCGCCGTCCACATCGATCAGCTCGATGTCCCCGCCATCCTTGCGCAGGGCGGGCCGAACCTCGCGTTCGAGTACTTCTTCGATCCGCTTGATCTTCTGGATAGTGGTCATCCGGCCAGGCCGCTGGTCCGGAATGATCTGCCTCGGTTCCCGCCGGCTTTCCCGGAGGATCTCCTCAAGCCGGTCGAGGCATTTGCCGCAGCCGCCGCCGGCCTTGGTGAAATTGGTGATTTCCTCCACGGTCTGGAGCTTGTTTTCCTCAATGGCCCGCTTTATCTCCAGGTCGGTGACCCCGAAGCATTCGCAGACCACCTCCCCTTCCGCCATGGGCAGGGGGAGGCCGCGGTAGTTGGCAATCGCGGCTTCCAGCGCTTCCCGGCCCATGACCGAACAGTGCATTTTTTCTTTGGGCAGGCCGCCGAGATAATCGGCGATATCCTGATTGGTAACCTTGGCCGCCTCGTTGAGGGTAAGTCCCTTGATTATCTCGGTGAGGGCCGAGGAGGAGGCGATGGCGCTGGCGCAGCCGAAGGTCTGAAACTTGGCCTCGGCAATCCGGTCGTCGCTTTTGTCCACCTTGAGGAAAAGCTTAAGGGCATCGCCGCAGGCCAGGGAACCGACCTCGCCGACCCCGTCCGCATCTTTAATCTCCCCCACATTGCGGGGATTCATGAAATGATCCCGAACCTTATCCGTATATTCCCACATAGTATTTTCTCCCGGCAATCAAGGCAAAAACGGCGGCTCGTGCGGCAGGCAAACATCCCGCCCGCACCCGCCATTCAAGTTTATCGTTTATCCAAATTGCAACCATTCCCGCAAGCAGCTTGCAAAGCTCTTTTTACGGAACTAAGCAATTTAGTTTTTCAAGGTTTAAAAAGCAACAATAATCCTTGGGGTTCATCTTGCCGCCTTCAAGGGGTGCCTTCTGTCGAATTCTTCTCCCCTTGCCCTGCGCCCTCCCCGCCATGGAGATGCTGCCAGATCTGGGCAGCCAAGCACGCACCAATCCCCGCCACCGCTCCAAGCTCCGCCACGCCGGCCTGGGCAATACGCTGCATGCTGCCAAGCCCCCGCAGCAGCAACTCCGTACGCGCCTTGCCCACCCCGGGAATCCTGGTAAGCGATGAGGTCAGCCCCTCTTTCCCCCGCAATTTCCGGTGGATGGTTATGCCGTAGCGGTGCGCCTCATCCCTGATCCGCATGAGATAGAGGAGTACCGGGGAATGGCGCTCCAGAATGATCGGGTTTTTCCGCCCCGGCCGGTACAGTTTCTCCCCCTCCTCCGTCTTCTCTTTGGCAATGCCGGCCAGTTCAACCCCGCCGGGAATGCCGAGATCGGCCAAGGCCTGCATGGCCACGCCAAGCTGGCCCTTGCCGCCGTCCACCAGGAGCAGATCGGGCATCTCCCCTTGAGCCAGCCCCTTGGCAAAGCGCCGCCCCAAAACCTCGGCCATCATGGCGTAATCATCCGGCCCTTCCACGGTGTGGATTCCATAATGGCGATAGCGATCCTTGGCCATCTCGCCCCCGATAAAGCAGACCAGGGAGCCCACCGCCTGCTTGCCGCCCAGGTTGGAGATATCCAGGCACTCGATCCGCTCCGGCAGCCTTGCCAGACCAAGGGCTTTTTGCAGCCCCCCGGCCAGGACCTGCCAGGAGGTCTGCCTGGTTTTTCTCGCCACCAAAACCTGCCGGGCATTGGCTTCGGCCATCTCCAGCAGCCGCACCCGGTCCCCCCGCTGCGGGCAGGCAATGACCACCGGGCCGCCCCGCTGCTCGCTCAACCACTCCGCCAGGAGCGGATCATCGGTGCCCGCAAAGGGCAGCAGAATCTCTTGGGGAAGATAGCGGTCCTCCTCCCCGTAAAACCGGGAGAGCACCTCGGTCAGCACCTCGGCGTCCGTGCCCACCGGCTCGGCAAGATAAAAAGCCTGCTGCCCGGTGATCACCCCCTTGCGGATAAAGAGCAGGGCCACGGCCACGGCAGCCTCCTGGCGAGCAAAGCCGAGTACATCCTGATCCTTGGTGTGCGTGGCCACCACCTGCTGCTTTTCCAGGGTCTGGGTCAGGGAATTGATCCGGTCCCGCAGCTCTGCCGCCTCCTCAAAGCGCAGCTCAGCCGAGGCCTGCGCCATCTTCCGGGACAGTTCCTTGACCAGCTGCTGGTTCTTCCCTTCCAGCACCAGGAGGATATTATCGACCAGCTCCCAGTACGCCTCGCGGCTCACCTGGTCCGCACAGGGGGCAAGACAGCGGCCCATCTGGTGGTTGAGGCAGGGGCGGGACTTGGGCTTAAGGCTCTTTTCCTTGCAGCGGCGCAGGGGAAAAAGCGAGTTGAGGTAGCGGATGGTTTCCCACATGGCCGAGGGCGAGGAAAAGGGGCCGAAATACCGGGCCCCGTCCTTGACCCGCCGCCGGGTCATCACCAGCCTGGGCCACTGCTCCTGCACCGTCACCTTCAAAAGCGGGTAACTTTTGTCGTCGCGGAGGATCACATTATATTTGGGCCGGTGCTGCTTGATCAGCGCGGATTCAAGGATGAGGGCATCCTTTTCCGAATTGGTGACAATGGTCTCGATTGCCCGCACCTGGGAGAGCAGCATCGCGGTTTTGCCGTGCTGTCCCTGATCGATGCGAGCGTAGGAGGAAAGCCGTTTGCGCAACTCCCTGGCCTTGCCGACATAAAGCACCTCGTCCGCCCGGCTCTTCATCAGATATACGCCGGGCTGCAAGGGCACGGTGGGCAGGAATTCTTTGAAAGCAAATGGGGGCATGGTCGCTGTAATCCGGCGCGGTTCTTGATAAACTTGGATAGTCGTCACCCCGGTGCAATCCGGGGTACAGTCTTACCGCAACTATTCAAAAATCTGGATCGGAGTCTCACTCCACTCGCTTACCTCCGGCCTTCGCCGGAATGACGAAATCCAGTGGTATGACTACCCTTCCAGAAGAATTTTGTCAAACAGGGGGATCTCTTTCTGGGGATCAGCTCTGTTTTTTGCTTGGCCTAACACAAAATGGTTTGGCAAGCACAGGCTATTTCTTTACACCTTTTGCATGCACCATTTTGGAGGTTGGGAGGATTGCTAGATTTTTCACGCAGCGGGCAATCCAAAAATATGATTTTTCAAGGCTCCGATCCCTCTTGACGATGTACTAAAAAATGGTACACTAACTTGCGATGGACAGTTGTCTATAATCGAAAAGCGGTAAAGCAGCGAAGCAGGCTGAGCCGATGCAAATCCAAGCGATCCTGGACGCGCTGACCTTGGACATCCGCCGATCCGGACCAGTGCGCGGCGACTGGCCCAACTATTCCAGATTGGGGGATGGGGTCCACCACTGTCACCTGAAAAAGGGCCACCCTACTTATGTTGCGGTCTGGCAAGAAAAAGACGGCAAAATTCGACTCGTGGAGTTTATTTATGTTGGCACGCACGAAAAAGCACCATACTGAAAGCGTTCGCTTTGTCGGGCCACCGGCGGCAATCGAGCGCCTGCGCAAGCTGGCCCGTGAAACAGGTGTAGCGGAAGAAGCGGAAAGCATTCCCGCTTCCATGCTCAACCCGGAGCTAGATAGCAATCCCGGCGGGGTCTATCTCAAAGGTATTCGCCACCGAAACAGCCTCAGCCAGGAGCAGCTTGCCAAACTGGCTGGGATACCAAGGCGGCATATTTCCGAAATGGAGAACGGCAAGCGAACCATCGGCAAGGAAAACGCCAGAAAGATGGCCCGTGCCCTTGGCTGCGACTATCGCGCCTTTCTCTGAAATTTTCCCAATCTTTGAGAATTAAGTAAGCAACCCTACTAAACCGTCAGCAGAAAATTTCATTGCTTTATCTCTGCCATGTTATAACTTTTTTGCAACTCAAACGGAGGTGCAAAAAGATGCAAACAACCTTTCGCAAGGTAGGAAATTCACGCGGAATCCTTATCCCTGCGACCTTTCTGGCGGCTTGCGGAATCGGCACGGAAATAGAAATGCGGCAGGAAGGACGGCGCATCATCATTGAACCGATAAATCATCCCCCGAGACTCGGGTGGTTTGACAGCTATCGAGCCGACAAAGATGTGGATGTCTGGGCCGGAATTATCGATACCATGGGCGAAAGCGTGGACTGGCAATGGTGAAACGCGGGAAAGTGGAGCTATCCTTGTGGCATCCGCTGCTTTTGGAGATGTTGGCCTGACTCTGTTCTTGGAATTTCATCTGGGGAGAATTTACAAGCAGCCGAGTGTTGCTGATTGCAATCCAACAACTTGACACTGTGTTTGCTTTGAGCTACTATGATGCAAATAAAAAAAATCACTTACAGTCGGGACGCCTTGAAGACGCTGAGTCGAATGCCCACCGACGCCGCCCGTTTGATTCGAGCCAAGCTCGAGCAATATGCGGCGGAGCCGACGAGCCTGGCCAACAATGTCACGGCGTTGAAAGGCGCGGCTGGTTATCTTCGTCTCCGCTTTGGCGACTGGCGGGTGATTTTCTCGGAAACCGGCGAAGTCATCGCCGTCATTAAGGTCGCGCCGCGTGGCGGCGCTTATGATTAGGAGCAGGCGGTCATGCACGAGCAGATTATCACCACCACCGGGGGAGAGCGCCTGGTTGTAATCCCCGAGGCTGATTACCTTGCCATGTTGGACGCCATCGAGAATCGCGAGGACATCGCGGCAATCGAGAATTTTCAGCGTCGGCTTGAAGCGGGCGAAGAGGAGTTGCTCCCCGCCGAAATGGTGAACCGCATTCTTGATGGGGAAAGCAAAATCCGGGTCTGGCGTGAGTATCGAGGGCTATCCGCTCGCGACCTTGCGGCGGGGGCGCATATCAGCACCTCCTATCTGTCACAGATCGAGACCGGTACCCGCGAAGGCGGCATTGATACGCTCAAGCGCATCGCCGCCATTCTTCGCGTAGCAATCGATGATCTCGTCTAATCTGTTTGCCCCGTATCCGGAGTTTCAGCCCGCCATGTCAAGCCTCCGGCTTTAGCCGATAGAAGTTGAGTTTCTTGGTGAATTGGAGGAGAAATTGGCGAGTGTCCCGAATTTCTTTTAACAACTTTTTGCTTGTTAAACCCTGGCCTATTGTTTAGGCTGACCTCCTCGCTGTTCAGATAAATGCCACCGTGGGGAAAGGCATGCCGGGACCGAGTACCACCACCTGCCGTCAACAACCAGGTAAACGCAAGCCGCTTCGGGAGATGATCCGCCCGAGAGCGGCTTTTTTTGTGCGTCCGCTTGATTGTGTCAGGGGGATTTTTTTTATGCTGCGTGACAATGCCACCGGTCCAATAGGCGCAGATCATGGCAAAGGTAGATTCAACTTAAAAGTGCACCACTTGAGCTAAAAGCAGGACATGGCAGGATTTCTGGTATGTTGAGAAGCACGACCAACTCACACCCAGAAGGAGCCTGCCATGTCCTACACCCATCT
>JBAYTO010000042.1:0-21874 GCA_041675585.1 Desulfurivibrionaceae bacterium | reverse complement strand
CACGTCGGTGTCGATCTTCTTCATGAACTTGGCCAGCATGGGCACGGCGGCGTGGGCAAAGAGGTAGCAGCCGTACTCGGCGGTGTCGGAGATGACCACGTTCATCTCGTAGAGCTTCTTGCGGGCGATGAGGTTGGCGATGAGCGGCACCTCGTGCAGCGACTCGTAATAAGCGGACTCCTCCTTTATCCCGGCGGAAACCATGGTGTCGAAGGCCAGCTCGACCCCGGCCTTGACCATGGCCACCATCAGGATACCGTGGTCAAAGTATTCCTGCTCGCTGATCTTCTTTTTGGTAGAGGTGGACTTTTCAAAAGCGGTTTTGCCGGTGGCCGCCCGCCATTTCAGGAGGTTCTTGTCGTTGTCGGCCCAGTCTTCCATCATGGTTTTCGAGAAGTGCCCGCTCATGATGTCGTCCATGTGCTTGGCAAAAAGCGGGGCCAGGATCTCCTTGAGCTCCTCGGCAAGATCGAAGGCCTTGATCTTGGCCGGATTGGCGAGGCGGTCCAGCATGTTGGTGATGCCGCCGTGCTTCAGGGCCTCGGTGATGGTCTCCCAGCCGTACTGGACGAGCTTGGAGGCATAGCCGCTTTCGATCCCCTTTTCGATCATCTTGTCGTAGCAGAGCAGGGAGCCGGCCTGGAGCATGCCGCAGAGGATGGTCTGTTCGCCCATCAGGTCGGACTTGACCTCGGCGACAAAGGAGGATTCCAGTACGCCGGCCCGGTCGCCGCCGGTGCCGCAGGCATAGGCCTTGGCCTGCTCCCAACCCTTGCCCTGGGGATCGTTGGCGCGATGTACGGCAATCAGGGTGGGGACGCCGAAGCCGCGCTTGTACTCTTCCCGCACCTCGGTACCGGGGGACTTGGGGGCCACCATGATCACCGTGAGATCCTTACGGATCTGCATCCCCTCTTCCACGATGTTGAAGCCGTGGGAGTAGGAGAGGGTCGCCCCTTTTTTCATCAGGGGCATGATGGCGGAAACCACCTTGGTGTGCTGCTTGTCCGGGGTGAGGTTGATGACCAGATCGGCCTTGGGGATCAGCTGCTCGGGGGTGCCGACGGTAAAGCCGTTTTCGCTGGCGTTTTTGAAGGACTGCCGTTTGGTCTTGATCGCTTCCTCACGCAGGGCGTAGGAAACATTCAGGCCGCTGTCGCGAAGGTTCAAGCCCTGATGCAGCCCCTGGGCGCCGCAGCCGACGATGACGATCTTCTTGCCCTTGAGCGCCTCGACTCCGTTGAACTCGGCTGAGTCCATGAAGCGGCACTGGCCAAGCTCCTCAAGCTGCAACCGTAGCGGCAGGCTGTTGAAGTAATTCTCTCCCATTGTCTTCTCCTTATCGTCTTGGAAATTTAACTATCCAGCAGCACCGCATCTGCTTTGTCATCGGCCTGTTCGTGGGCAACAGCACACTTCGCAGGCCTCTTCCGCGCCTCTGCACCACTGCTGAATAGTTACAGGTTTGGGGTTATTTTAAGCCTTTTCCCCTAAAACTGGATAGTTACTTTCTTTTCTTGCTTCCAAGCAACCATCATAGCGGCATTTTCTGTTGCGTCAAGTGACTTGTTCGCGATATTGTGTTGCGAAAATTGCAACAACCGGAGAGTGCCCATGGACATTGAAGAACTGAAGCTCTTTCGCCACCTGGCAGAGTCCCTGCACTTCGGCAAAACCAGCAGGAGCTGTCATGTGACGCCCTCGGCCCTGACCCGGACCATCCAGCGCCTTGAAGCGGAGGTGGGGGAACGGCTCTTTGACCGTGACAAGCGCTCGGCACGGCTAACCAGAGCGGGGGAAGCCCTGAGGCAGTATGCCGAGGAGAGCATCAACCGCTGGCAGGAGCTGAAAAACAGCCTTGCCGTCGATGCGGCCCTGCACGGCGACATCTCCCTCTACTGCTCGGTGACCGCCGCCTACTCCATCCTGCCGGGCATTCTGGGCAGGTTCCGCAAGGCTTGCCCCGAGGTGCAGATCAAGCTCCAGACCGGCGACGCGGCCCAGGGGCTGACCCGGCTCCGTAACGGCGAGGTGGAGGTGATCATCGACGCCCTGCCGGATAAACAGGCCGGCAGCCTGGAGTTCCGGCAGCTCACCGAAACGCCCCTGGTCTTCATCGCGCCCCTGGCCTTTCCCGAAACCGTTATTTATGAAGGCCCGGAGATCGACTGGCGCAAAACCCCGCTTATCGTGGCCGAGCAGGGGTTGAGCCGGGAGCGGCTCGACCGCTGGTTTGCCGCGAAAAAAATCCTGCCTAACATCTACGCCCAGGTGGCGGGCAACGAGGCGATCATCGCCATGGTCAGCCTGGGCTGCGGGGTCGGGGTGGTGCCCCTCCTGGTGCTGGAAAAAAGCCCGCTCCAAGCGCAGATCACGGTACTCGCTATCTCCCCGGCGCTGGCGCCGTTTTCCCTGGGGGTCTGCACCGTGAAAAAAAACCTGCGCAACCCCAAGATCCTGGCCTTCTGGGAGATCGCCGGTTCACGGTAAGATTATCTGCGCCAAGGCAAAGCTCGAACCTTCTGCACATGAATGCATAAAACTTTTGACTATCCTGCTAACACTACACAGATTATGAACATAACCAAATAGTCTCACACAATATCTATTGCAACCTCGATTTTTTGCGATTTCAATACAATCTAATACTGCTCCGTTTTTCTAGTATTGACAATCTGTTAGGCGTATGAGATGTTTTGTAGCCAGCTTGGCTCGGCCATATTTTCCGCTTACAAATAAAGAGGTCGCTCATGAATAATTCCCTGGACCGCCGGATTCTGCTGGCTGCCCTTGGCTCGGCGGCAGCGGCTCTGCTGCTCGCAGGCCTGGCGGCCTCACTGCTGCCCGGCTCATCCTGGCTGGTCTGGCCGGGCGTCACCCTGGCCACGGCCGGAGCCGCGACGCTGCTTGCCCGCCGGCTGGTCCGCCCGCTTCAGGCAGAGGCCGCCCAACAGGCGGCCTGGCAGCAGACTATGAACGATGATCTGCGCCAGGCCCATCTCCAGGCCGCCGAGCTGGTCCGTTATCTCCACGCCATTCCCACCCCGGTCCAGGTGGTGGACCGCGATCTCACCATCCGCTTCGTCAACCAGGCCGGAGCCCGGGCCGCCCGCCTGGCCGTAGGCCAGTGCATCGGCAAAAAATGCCACGCCCTTTTCCACACCCGCGACTGCCAAAGCGACCGGTGCAAGGTCGTGCGGGCCATGATCCAGAACCGGGTACTCACCGGGGAAAACATCATCATCACCCCCAAGGGCGAAACCCATTACCGCTACACCGCCGCTCCGCTCAAGGACGACGACGGCCGGATCATCGGGGCGGTGGAGTACATCGTGGATATCCGCGACGAAATGCGGGTGGTGGAGATGGCCGAGGCCGTTTCCCAAGGCAACTATGACATCGTCATCCCGTCCCGCTCCGAGGATGACCGGTTAAGCCACGCCTTGAACCGGATGGCCGCCACCCTCCGCGACCTGGGCGGCAAACAGGAGACGGACCACTGGCTGGCCGAGGGCACGGCCGCGGTGAGCGACCGGCTCCATGGCCAGCATGAAATGCTCACCCTGGCCCACAACATCCTGGAGGTATTGGTAGAGGTGATCGATGCCCAGGCCGCGGTCTTTTACCTGGCCCAGGACGATGACACCCTGCGGCTGCTGAAGGCCTACGGGACGGACGAAGCGGTGGAGGCCAGGCCGCTGATCAGCCGCGGTCATGGCATTATCGGCCGGGCGCTGCACCAGGGCAAACCCTTGGTGATCAACGATCTTCCCCCCGGCTACCTGAAAATTTCCTCCAGTCTTGGCGAGGCCGATGCCGCCGGGGTGGTAGTCGCTCCCATCTACTTTGAAAACCAGCTGCTGGCCGTGATTGAGCTGGGTCGCCACAAGCCATTCACCCCAAGGGAAGAGCTCCTGCTCGACCGGGTAATGGAGAATATCGGGGTGGCGATCCACACCACCGAGGCTCGACTGGAACTGGACCGCCTCTTGAAAACCACCCAGGAACAATCGGAAAGGCTCCAGGTCCAGCAGGAGGAGTTGCAGCAAACCAACGAGGAGCTGCAGGAACAGGCGCGCACCCTCTCCATTTCCGAAGAGCAGTTGCAGACCCAGCAGGAGGAGTTGCGGGTATCAAACGAAGAACTGGAAGAACGCTCCAAGGCGCTGTCCGCCAAAAACGAGGAGATAGAAACCGCCAACCGGGGCTTGCTCCGGGCCCGGCAGGATCTGGAGGAAAAGGCTAAGGCCCTGGAGGTTTCCGGTCGCTACAAGTCGGAATTCCTGGCCAACATGAGCCACGAACTCCGCACCCCCTTGAACAGCATCCTCATCCTCTCCCAGCTGCTGGCCGCCAACAAGGAGGCGAACCTGATACCCAGGCAGGTTGAGTTCGCTTCCACCATCCACAACTCCGGTTCCGACCTGCTCAACCTGATCAACGAAGTGCTGGATCTCTCCAAGATCGAGGCTGGCCGGATGGAGGTCAACCCGGAGGAGATCTCCCTGGACAACCTGCTTTCTTCGCTGCTCACTCCTTTCCGGCCCCTGGCTGAGCAGAAAAAGATCGGCTTGACCCTGGTGCGGGAAGACAACGTCCCGGTGATGATTTTCTCCGATGATGCCCGCCTGCGTCAGATCCTGAAAAATCTGCTTTCCAACGCCTTCAAGTTCACCGAGCAGGGCGCGGTTGAGCTTACCGTCGGACGGCCCGCGGCCGGCGCCCTGCCCATGGAACTGCGGGCTGTCCGCCCGGAGGCGACCATTTTCTTCCGGGTGAGCGACAGCGGCATCGGGATTCCCGCCGACAAGCTGGAGATTGTTTTCGAGGCCTTCAAGCAGGCGGACGGAACCACCAGCCGCAAGTTCGGCGGCACCGGCCTGGGACTTTCCATCTCCCGGGAGCTGGCCCGCTTCCTGGGTGGCGTCTTGACCGTGGAAAGCGAGGAAGGCGTCGGCAGCGCTTTTACCCTCTGGTTGCCGGAACGGTTCAAGGGTGCCCGGCCGGAAGTTGCCGCGGTCGCTGCCCCTGCCCCGTTAGCCCCGAAAAAAATCCGGCTGCCAGTGGAGGACCGGGCCAAGGCCCAGCCCGCCCCGGCCGCACTGCCGGAGAAGATCGGCCCGCCACCGGAGGAGGCAGCCGACAAGCTGGTTCGTGATGACCGCCGTCTGCTAAAAAGCGACGACAAGAGCCTGCTCATCGTCGAGGACGATCCGGCCTTTGCCTCCCTGCTCCTCGATCTGGCCAGGGAAAAGGGCTACAAGGGGCTGGTAGCCGAAGACGGAGAAACCGGCCTCCATCTGGCCGACTACTACCGGCCCAGCGCGGTGCTGCTCGATATGGGGCTGCCCGGCATCAGCGGCAAGGAGGTGCTGGAACGGCTCAAGAACAACCCGGAAACCCGCCATATTCCGGTCCAGTTCATTTCGGCCAGCGATCAGTCCTCCGACATCATGCAGCTGGGCGCGATCGGCTATCTGACCAAACCGGTCAGCGTGGAAAAGCTGGAACAGGTTTTCGGCCGGATCGAAAAACTGGTGGAAAGGCCGATGAAAAAGCTGCTGATCGTGGAGGACGACCTGGTCCAGCGCCAGGCGATCAAGGCCCTGATCGGCAACGGCGATGTTGTCGTGGAAGAGGCAGCCACCGGCGAAGAAGCGCACCGGCGGCTGCTGGCCGAACATTTTGACTGCATCATCCTGGATCTGGGCTTGGGAGACATGTCCGGCTTTGACCTGCTCACCCGGATCAAGGACAATCCGGAGATCGCCCGGATTCCGGTGGTCATTTATACCGGCAAGGAACTCGACCAGGATGAGGAAGAGCGGCTCCAGCAGTATGCCAACTCCATCATCATCAAGGGCGCCCGGTCACCGGAACGGCTCCTTGACGAAACCACCCTCTTTCTCCACCGGGTAGAAAAAAACCTGCCCAAGGAGCAGCAGGAGATCCTGAACACCCTCCACGACCGGGAATCCACCCTCAATGGCCGGACCATCCTGCTGACGGACGACGACATGCGCAACGTTTTTGCCCTCTCCAGTGTGCTGGAAGAACAGGGCCTCGCAATCGTGGTGGCAAAAAACGGCCTGGAAGCCTTGGAAAAACTGGCCGCCCATCCTGAGATCGACCTGGTGCTGATGGATATTATGATGCCGGAGATGGACGGCTACGAGGCGATGCGCCGAATCAGGAAAGACCCCAAACAACGCAACCTGCCGATCATCGCCCTCACCGCCAAGGCCATGCGGGGCGACCGGGACAAATGCCTGAAAGCCGGGGCCAGCGATTACCTGGCCAAGCCGATTGATCCGGAAAAGCTGGTGTCTCTGCTGCGGGTCTGGTTATACCGATGAGTAACCGTTCAGCAACACCACATCTTCGGACGATCGGCCCTGCTTACGGACACGAGGTACGCAGCGCCGGTCCGCTTGGCCAAATCTGCAGCACTGCTGAACGGTTACAGTCCGGTGGTTTTAGTGCTTTGACGACCGCCCCGATGAATGGTTACTACCGATGATAAACGAGACCGATGACAGCAAAGAAGTCGAGGATCTGGAGATCGCCTTGCTGCTGGAGGGGATGTTCAAGCGGTACGGCTATGATTTTCGCGACTATTCCCTGGCCCACCTGCGCCGCCGCCTGCGGCACCGGATGGAGTCCTCCTTGCTGCCGGACATGGGGGCCATGCTGCACCGGGTACTCCATGACCGGAGCTTTTTTGAATTGCTGCTGCGGGATCTGTCGATCAATGTCACCGAGATGTTCCGCGACCCGGACATCTATCTGCGGATCAGAACCGAGGTGGTATCCCGGCTCAAGACCTATCCCTTTGTCAAGATCTGGCACGCGGGCTGCGCCACCGGCGAGGAGGTCTATTCCATGGCCATTCTCCTGCACGAGGAAGGGCTGCTTGAGCGGTGCCAGATTTACGCCACCGATTTCAACCAGATCGCCCTCAAAAAGGCCAAGGCTGGCATTTACGCCCTGGACCATATTCGGCAGTTTACCGCCAATTACCAGAAAAGCGGGGGAAGAGAATCATTTTCCGATTACTACACGGCGGACGACCACTCGGTGATTCTCAAAAACTGGCTGAAAAAAAGAATCGTCTTTGCCGATCATAACCTGGTCACCGACAGCGTCTTCAGCGAGATGCAGCTGGTGGTCTGCCGCAATGTCCTGATCTATTTCAACCGGGACCTCCAGAACCGGATTTTCCAGACGTTTTATGAAAGCCTGTGCCCCGGCGGCTTTCTCTGGCTCGGCTCAAAGGAGTCCCTGCGGCTTTCCCCCCTGGACAAACACTTTGACCCGCTGTTTCCGGAGGAAAAAATCTACAAGAGGGAGCTGTAATAATGACCCGACCGGCCAAGCGGGTTCCTTACGACGCCGTGGTGATCGGGGTTTCAGCCGGCGGCCTGCACGCGCTGCGCGTCATCCTGCCCAGGTTGCCGAAAAATTTTCCGGTGCCGGTGGTCGTGGTCCAGCACCGGGGGGCGGAAAGCGACGGTTTTTTCGCCCACTACCTTGACCAGCGCTGCTTGGTGCAGGTCAAGGAGGCGGAGGAAAAGGAGGAGGCCGCGCCGGGCACGGTTTATCTGGCCCCGGCCAATTATCACCTGCTGCTGGAGGATGACCGGACCTTTTCCCTGACCCTGGAAAGCAGGGTGCGCTTTGCCCGGCCCTCCATCGACGTGCTGTTCGAGAGCGCGGCGGATGTTTACGGCGCCAAACTGATCGGGATTATCCTGACCGGAGCCAACGATGACGGCAGCCGCGGCCTGGCCGCAATCAAAAAGCGGGGCGGGCTGGCGGTGGTCCAGAGCCCGGCCGACGCCGAGGTGGATACCATGCCCAAGGCCGCGCTCCAGGCGGCCAAGGTTGATTTTGTCCTGCCCCTGGCCGCCATAGGCCAATTTTTAGCCAATCTGTACGAGGAGTAATAATCATGCCCGGCACTCCAAAAATCCTGATCGTCGATGACCAGCCCGCCAACCTGCTGGCAATGGAGGGGTTGCTGGAGGAAGTGGGCGCCGACCTGCTCACCGCCTCCTCCGGCCATGAGGCCTTGGCCTTGATGCTGAAACATGAGTTCGCCCTGGTGCTCCTCGATGTCCAGATGCCGGACATGGACGGCTTCGAGACCGCCGCCTTGATGCGGGGGATGAAACAGACCCGGCAGCTGCCGATCATCTTCGTCACCGCGATCAACAAGGAGGACGAGCATATCTTCCGGGGTTACGACGCCGGGGCCATCGACTATCTGTTCAAGCCGGTAAACCCGGTCATCCTGCGCAGCAAGGTCGAGGTTTTCCTGAAAATCTACCGCCAGCAGCGGCTGCTGGAAAAAAAGACGGAGGAGCTCGATCAGAAGGTGGAGGAGTTGCTGGTCTTAAAGGCCCAGATGGAGGAGACCAACCAGCAGCTGGAGACGGCCAACCAGCAGCTGGAGGAACTCTCCCGCACCGATGCCCTCACCGGGCTAGCCAATCGGCGGCAGTTCAAGGAGGCGCTGGCCACGGAATGGCGGCGCGCCCTGCGCAACGGCCATTCCCTGGCTCTGATTATTGCCGATATTGATGCCTTCAAGGCATTCAACGACACCTACGGCCATCTGGCCGGCGACGAGTGCCTGCGGAAAATCGCCCTGGCCCTGCGCAGTCCACTGATGAGGTCTTCCGATCTGGCGGCCCGTTTCGGCGGGGAAGAGTTCGTCATTCTCCTGCCCGGCACCGATCTGGAAGGCGGCGCCTATCTCGCCGAGGCGATCCGCCAGGACGTGGAAAAACTGGCCATCCCCCATGCCGGTTCCGACACCGGCGGTCTGGTAACCATGAGTTTCGGGGTAACGGCGGTGAAACCGTCCGCCGAGCTGACGGATCAGAATCTAGTCTGCGCCGCCGACAGGGCCATGTACATGGCCAAGGAAGAGGGTAAAAACCGCTATGTCGCGATTCCCCTGGAGGATAGCGATAGCGGCTGCTTTACCGGCAAATATAAAAAAAAGGAAAGCTAGCCGGAATGGCGCTAGTTTAAGGACGGAGGCCAGCAAAACCGGGACTGTCCCCGGCCCCATCTGGGGCTGTCCCAGGCTTTTGCGAATTGAAACCACAGCAGTTGCAAAAAGCCTGAAACTCAGACTTTTGCGGCGCTGGCCACCATGGTTGCATCAAACCCGTAAACTTTCGGGACAGCCCCCGATAAGGCCGGGGACAGTCCCGAGTTTACTCCCTGCGGTTACAAAAAATGCTTAAACTAGCGCCATTCGGAACTAGCCGTAACTATCCAGCGGTGCCGCTGGATAGTTACAAAAGCCATCCGGTAATGGTAGCCGGCTATTTTACCAGCCTTTCTCTGCGTATCCCGCAATCCGATCAAAGTTGAGATAACGATACACTTCGTCCGCCTTGGGGGTCACCCGTTCGGCAAGGATCGTATTGTATTCCGCCACGGTGGGGATGCGTCCCAGCAAGGCGCAGATGGCGGCCAGCTCGGCCGAGCCCAGGAAGACCCTGGCGCCGGTGCCGATGCGATTGTCGAAATTGCGGGTGGAGGTGGAAAAAACCACCGCCTTGTCGCGGGTTCTCGCCTGGTTGCCCATGCAGAGCGAACAGCCGGCGATCTCGGTCCGCGCCCCGGCGCGACCAAAAATGCTGTACAGCCCCTCGGCTTTAAGCTGCTCCTCGTCCATGCGGGTGGGCGGCGCCACCCAGAGACGGACCGGTACCTGGGGCCCGTTGTCGAGAATCCTGGCCAGAGCCCGGAAATGACCGATGTTGGTCATGCAGGAGCCGACAAAAACCTCGTCGATGGGGGTACCCGCCACCTCGGATAGCAAGCGCACGTCGTCCGGATCGTTGGGGCAGGCCAGCAGCGGTTCGGTGATCGTGTTGAGATCGATCGTGAGCACCGCCTTGTATTCGGCGTCCGCATCCGGGGCCAGGAGCGCGGGCGCGGCCAGCCACGCCTCCATGGCCGCGATCCGGTTGCGGATAGCCTTTGCATCCTGATAGCCCCTGGTCAGCAGATTTTGCAGCAACACCACATTGGAGCGGAGAAACTCGGCTACCGGCCCCTCATTGAGGCGCACGGTGCAGGCGGCGGCGGAGCGCTCGGCCGAGGCATCGGCCAGCTCGAAGGCCTGTTCCACCGCCAGATCCGGCAGCCCCTCGATCTCCAGCACTGTCCCGGCAAAGAGGTTCTTCTTGCCCTTCTTCTCCACGGTGAGCAACCCCTTTTGGATGGCCACCCAGGGAATGGCGTTGACCAGATCGCGCAGGGTGATGCCCGGCTGCATCCGGCCGGTAAAGCGGATCAGCACCGACTCCGGCATCACCAGGGGCATGGCGCCGGTGGCCGCGGCAAAGGCCACCAGGCCGGAGCCGGCCGGGAAGGAGATGCCGATGGGGAAGCGGGTGTGGGAGTCGCCGCCGGTGCCCACCGTGTCGGGAAGGACCATGCGGTTGAGCCAGGAATGGACCACCCCGTCGCCGGGGCGCAGGCTGATCCCGCCCCGTTCGCTGATAAAGGAGGGCAGGGTCTGGTGGGTCTGCACGTCCACCGGCTTGGGGTAGGCGGCGGTGTGGCAGAAGGACTGCATCACCAGGGGGGCGGAGAATTTCAGGCAGGCCAGCTCCTTGATCTCGTCGCGGGTCATGGGGCCGGTGGTGTCCTGAGAGCCCACCGAGGTCATCTTCGGCTCGCAGTACATGCCGGGCCGCACCCCGGGAAGATTGCAACCCTTGCCCACCATCTTCTGGGCCAGGGTGTATCCGCGCCCGGTATCCTTGGGCACCTCCGGCTCCCGAAAGAGGGTGGAGGGCGGCAGCCCCAGGGCCTCGCGGGCCTTGGCGGTCAACCCCCGGCCGATAATAAGATTGACCCTCCCTCCGGCCTGAACCTCGTCGGGCAGAGTGGCGGGGGAGAGGCTGAAATTGGCAATATTCTGCCCGTCCCGGCTGATCGTGCCGGTGCGGGTGTTGATGGTAATGAGATCGCCGGTTTCAAGACTCGTCACATCGCATTGGATGGGCAGCATGCCGGAGTCCTCGGCAGTGTTGAAGTAGATCGGCGCGATGGTGGAACCCATGACCACCCCGCCGGTGCGCTTGGCCGGCACATGGGGGATGTCGTGGCCAAGATGCCAGAGCATGGAGTTGACCCCGGACTTGCGGGAGGAGCCGGTACCCACGACATCGCCCACATAGGCCACGGGATGCCCCTTTTTCTTCAGTTCCTCGATCTTCGCCAGCGAACCGGGCAGCCGGTTAATCAGCATGGACTGGGCGTGCAGGGGGACATCCGGGCGGCTCCAAGCCTCGGAGGCAGGGGAAAGATCGTCGGTGTTGGTCTCGCCCCCCACCTTGAACACGGTAACCGTCAGTTCCTCCGGCATGGGGGGCCGGGAGGTGAACCAGGTCGCCGCCGCCCAGTTGGCCAGCACCTGCCGGGCGTGCGGGTTGCTCTTTGCCTTGGCGGTCACTTCGTTAAAGGACTCATAGACCAAAAGGGTGCCAGAAAGCGCCGCCACCGCCGCCGGGGCCAGCTCAGCCTCATCAAGCAGCTCAATGAGCGGCTGCACATTGTAGCCACCAAGCATGGTGCCGAGGAGCTGCACCGCCACCAACTTGTCGATGAGCGGCGAGACGATCTTCCCCTCTGCCACCCCGGCCAAAAATCCGGCCTTGACCCTGGAGGCCTCATCCACCCCCGGCGGAACCTGGTTGCTGATCAGGTCGAGCAGGGTTGCTTCCGTTCCGGCGGGCGGTTTTTGCAGCAGCTCAACCAGGGCGGTGGTCTGGCCGGCGGAAAGGGGAAGGGGAGGCAGACCAAGAGCGGCCCGCTCGGCAACATGTTTCTGATACGCCTCAAGCATGGGAAATACCTCCTTACAACCATAAGAAACCGGGATGGTCCGGTAATTTTTTCAAACCAGATTCCTACCCTTGCCGGGCGCGCCCTGTCAAGGAGAACCTGAAGGGGGGATCTTCCCATCCCAAAAGGCCCCGGAAAGACGGCAGGCAAAGGAGCTGACAAAACGGCCGGTTTCGACTATTACTGCTTCCAATTCTCCACAAACAAACGGACAGAGATTTTCTGCTTAACCAGGCACGGATCAATGCCGAAAATGGCCCAAACTACCAAACCGTAACTATTCAGCAGTGCCCCAGGTTGCGGTAAGCGGGACGGCGAAGCGTACATCAGGTACGTGAGCCGGACCGATCGCCGCAAGATGGGGTGCTGCTGGATAGTTACCATGACACAAACCACCCAAAAATGCCGCCAATGCGGGACCTGCTGCCGGAAAGGCGGGCCTACCCTTAACCGGCAAGACCTCGCTCTTGTCCGGCAAGGGCATATCCGCCACGATCAGCTGCTCACCATCCGGCAAGGGGAGATGGGCTACAATCCTGGCACCGGCAGGCTGGAGTCGGTGCCCGTTGAGCTGCTCAAAATCCGGGGCCAGGGGGGTGGCTGGAGTTGTCTGTTCCTTGCCGAAGAAAGCAACGGCTGCACCATCTATGCCCACCGCCCCTCGACCTGCAGGCTTCTCCAGTGTCGGCAGCCCGAAGCGCTTTTGGCCACCATCTATCATAACACCCTGCGCCGCGCCGACCTGATCAACCCTCAAGACCCGATCCTGGTGGAGATCGAGCGCCACGAACGAGCCTGTCCGGGCAAGGAATTCACCGCACTGCTTGCAGAAACAGGAGGGCAGGAGGTTCTCGCCAGGCTTAATGAACTGGTGCGCGTCGATCTTGCCATCCGGGCAGAGGTTGCCCAAAAGACAGGAATTTCCCGGGAGCTGGAGTTTTTTCTTTTCGGCAGACCGCTGTTCAAGCAGCTGGCCGGGTCCGGGATAGAATGGAGCGAGGAAAACGGGAAGATTCGCTTGCAGAGGACACTCCCCTCGATCCCTTGCGGGAGAGGGGAGTAACGACACGACCGGGATGCACAGGCCTTACTTAACCTTCCGGACCATGACTTCTTCGGACCAGTCGTTGTGCGCAAACTGCTCATGGTCCGGCTTGGGTGGTTTTTCCTCATTCAACCGCTGCTTGAGCCAGTTGAGCACCTGCTCGAACTCCGCGGCCATCTCGGCCATGGCCTTCCCCCGGTGGCTGACCCGGTTTTTCTCTTCCATGGTCAGTTCGGCAAAGGTCTTGCCCAGTGCAGGATAATAAAAAACGGGATCGTAGCCAAAACCGTCCTCGCCTCGAGGCGCGGTGAGCAGCTCCCCTTCACAGGTTCCCTCGTAGGTCAGCGCCGGACCGCCGGGCACGGCGATGGAGATGACGCAGTGGAAGGCGGCCTTGCGGTTGGCCACCCCTGCCATCTCCTTGAGCAGCTTGGCGGTATTCTCGGCGTCGCCGGCATTATCCCCGGCATAGCGGGCCGAATACACGCCGGGCGCCCCAGCCAGGGCCTCAACCGCCAGCCCGGAATCATCGGCAATGCAAGGCAGCCCCAGAACCTTGGCGGTGAAATGCGCCTTTTTATAGGCATTGTCGTCAAAGGTGGCGCCGTCCTCAACCACCTCGGGGATGGGGCCGAAATCGGCAAGCGAGCGGACCTCCACCGGGAAATCCTTGAGCAGTTCCTGGAACTCCCTCAGCTTTCCCTTGTTCCTGGTGGCCAGCACCACGATATTGAACATGATTTCTTCTCCTTTCTCTTCCTGTTAACCCTGCTTGGACAAAAAGCATTTACCCGGATCACCGCCGGAAGTCAAGATTGCCCAGGCAAGCATTATTCTTTTGCCGGGCAATGGCCTCGCCTTGACTTGAGTCATGTTTATTGCAGGAAAACGGCGATATTATCCGCCATAACCTTAAACAAAGGAGAACTGCCCCCATGCCGGACCAGCATCCCAAGACCTACAACATTCTTCCCGGACCCAAAATGGGCCTTGTCACCCCCGACTATCTGGAAGCCGTTGCCGCGGCGGCGCGCATGCACAATATTCCGCTGCTCAAACTCACCTCGGCCCAGCGAATCGCCATCGGTGGCCACAGCCCCGAAGCGGCGGTTGCCATCTGGCACGATTTCGGTCAAGGCGAAGGGCCGAAAAAACCGGTGGGCATCCACTACATCCAAGCCTGCCCCGGCGCGCAATGGTGCAAGTTCGGCAGGCAGGATTCCCCGGTTCTGGGCAAGAAGATGGAGGAGACTCTGATGAGCATCCCCCTGCCCGCCAAAACCAAGGTCGGTATCTCCGGTTGCCCTATGAATTGCTGCGAGAGTTTTGTTCGTGACCTCGGGGTGTTCGGTAAAAAAAATGGTTGGACCTTGATCTTCGGCGGCAACGGCGGGGGGGTTCCCCGAATCGGCGACATCATCGCCAAGGATTTGGCTGATGACAGCGTGGTCGCCCTGGCGGAAAAATGCCTGCGCCACTATGCCGCCAACGCCCGCAAGCTGGAACGGACCGCTCGTTTCATGGAGCGCACCGACTCACAAAAATTCAAGGAGGCGGTGCTGGGAAAATAGCCGGCTGCCATTCTTATACCCAAAGGGCATAAGTTTCGTAGGAGCAGACAAGCTGCTCAACTCAGCTTTTCACCCAGAGGGCATAAGTTTCGTTTGAGCAGGCAAGCTGCTCAACTCAGCTTTAAAACCAAAAGTTACAAACCGTCACTGCGGCAATCAAGCCCACGGTCTCGCCGCAGAGCGCGGCGGGCAGGGCGTGCCTGGTCCGCCGGACCCCGACCGCCCCGAAGTAGACGGCCAGCACATAGAGGGTGGTTTCGCTGGAGCCCTGGATCACCGAGACCATGGCGGAAAGCAGGCTGTCCGGCGATTGGTTGATGATCTCGCTCATGAAGGCGAAAGAGCCGCTGCCGGAAAGGGGCCGCAGCAACCCCATGGCCAGGGCCTCGGCCGGCATACCCACCGCGGAGGTTAGAGGGGAGAGCACGGCAACCAGAATATCCATGGCCCCGCTGGCCCGGAACATGCCGATGGCGACAAAGATCGCCACCATGAAGGGAATGATCCGCATGGCGGTGGTGAACCCCTCCTTGGCCCCGTCGGTGAGGGTTTCATAGATCCGCACCCCCCGCAGGTAGCCGAAGATAAGCAACCCGGAGATCAAGGCCGGAATCAGCCAGCTGGACAGGCTGTTGAGGCTGGCCGCGGAAAACGCCAGCGGCGCCGGGGCGCTGCTCAACTGATACCCAGCTCCCCCCGCAAAGGCGGCGACCAGCAGCCAGATGAACCACTTTCCGGCCGCGCTCGGCGGAAACAGCTCCGGCTCGGCGTAGGCTTCCGCCTCGAGTGCCGCTGTCTTCTGGCTTGCCTGCACCGCGGCCGGTTCCATGTTTTTGCGGCTCAGCATCTTGGCTGCCACGATGGCCGTGATGGTGGAACAGGTGGTGGCGATGAGAGAGGGGATAAAGATGGCGGCCGGGCTCACTGCGCCCGCGGCGGCCCGGATGGTGATCACCCCCAGGGGCAGCAGGGTGACGCTGGAGGTGTTGATCGCCAGGAACAGGCACATGGCGTTGGTGGCCGTGCCTTTTTCCGGGGCGAGCTTCTCCAGCTCCTGCATGGCCTTGATCCCCATGGGCGTAGCCGCGTTGCCCAGGCCCAGGGCATTGGCCGCCATGTTCATGATCATGGCGCTCATGGCCGGATGCTCGGGAGGCACGTCCGGAAACAACCGGACCATCAGGGGCCGCACCCACCGGGCCACGATGCGCATCAACCCCCCGGCCTCGGCCACCTTCATGATCCCCAGCCAAAGGGCCATGGGGCCGATCAGACCGATGGCCAGGACGACCGCATCCTTGGCCGACTCGAACGAGGCCTTGGTCAGGGCGTCCATCCGGTTGGTGTAGGCGGCGGTCACCGTGGCCAGCACGACCATGGACAGCCAGATGATATTGATAACCGAAGATTTATTTTGCATGTCTCCCCCTGTCTGATCTACGTAAAAACAAAACAAGTAAACAAAACCCCCGCCAAAAAGCCAGGCTTATTTCGACGATCAGGGCAATCTGGCCAGGCCTGTTTCTTTTTGCTTGCCGGGGGATAACTATCCAGATCAAGGCCGGAATTGACTCGAACCAGCAAACCGTAACTATTCAGCAGTGCCCCGGGTTGCGGTACACCCAGAGGGCATAAGTTTCGCCAGGGCAGACAAGCTGCCCAGCTCAGCTATAAGCAGGACAGCGAAGCGTACCTCGGGTACGTGAACCGGCCCGATCGCCGCACGATTGGCTGCTGCTGGATAGTTACGCCAAGGGGAATATTTGCCTTGACAGCTAACGGAGCTTTCTGAGAGTATGCAAAAGTATAAATCTGCAGTTTGCATTGTTTTTTATAACTATAAGTGACGCTCTGTTAGTGAGTGATCACACCACGAGGGAAAAAGAGTACGGAGGTTGCGGTGGAAATTGAAGAGGTGCTTTCTGATGACCAGGTCGGCGCAAAATCCGCCGCTGCCAGCCATCGAGATGATGTAGACCCCCTGCTGGAAAGCCTGCTGATCATGGCTCGCGCCCATGGCCGGGCCCTCACCCGCGATGCCGCCCTGGCCGGGCTTCCTTTGGAGCGTCAAGCCAGGCTTTCCCCAAGCCTTTTTTCCCGGGCCGCCAGGCGTGCCGGTCTGGCCTGCAGCATTATCAAGCGGCCCCTTGCCACACTCAATCCCCGGCTTTTTCCCGCGGTTTTAATTCTGCATGACCATGATGCCTGTGTTATTTTGGGCTTTACTGAGGATGGCAGCCAGGCCAGAGTAATTTTCCCGGAACTCGGCGATGCCGAAGTCAGCCTGCCCCTTGAGGAGCTTGCCGCCCGTTACAGCGGCAGGGCCATCCTGGCGCGGCCCCGCTTCGCCTTTGACGCCCGGTCTCCGGAAGTTGGGCGCGTAACCGGCCGCCATTGGTTCTGGGGGGCCTTGGCCGACAATCTGCCCCTTTACCGGGATGTTCTGCTTTCCGCCTTTCTTATCAGCATGTTCGCCGTGGCCCTGCCCCTGTTCACCATGAATGTCTATGACCGGGTCGTGCCCAACCACGCCTTTGAAACCCTGTGGGTACTGGCTATCGGGGTAGCCACCGTCTTGCTGGCCGATGTGGCTACCCGGACCATGCGGGGCTATTTTCTGGACCTGGCCAGCAGCCGGATAGATGTCAAGCTCTCGGCCTACATAATGGAGCGGGTGCTCGGTATCCGCCTTGAAAACCGGCCCATCAGCGCCGGCTCCTTTGCCGCCAACCTGCGCTCTTTTGAAACGGTACGCGATTTCATCACCTCGGCCACGGTGACCGCCTTCATCGACCTGCCCTTTGCCCTGGTCTTTCTGCTGGTGATCGGCTGGATCGCCTGGCCCATTGTCCTGCCCATTATGGCCGGCATGTTGCTGGTGCTCCTCTTCGGGCTGACCGTGCAGAAAAAAATGCATGCCTTGTCCGAAACGACCTATCGGGCCAGCGCCCAACGCAACGCCACCCTGATCGAAAGCCTGGTGGGGCTGGAAACCATCAAAACCCTTGGGGCCGAGGGACTGATGCAGCGCAAGTGGGAAAACAGCGCCGCTTTTCTTTCCCGCACCGGCGCGCGGCTCAGACTGCTTTCCTCATCCACCATGAACAGCGCGGTCTGGGCCCAGCAGCTGATCACGGTGGCGGTCATCATCACCGGAGTTTATCTTATCTCCAAAGGCGAACTTTCCATGGGCGGGCTCATCGCCTGCTCCATGCTTTCTTCCCGGGCCATGGCTCCCATCGGTCAGGTAGCCGGGCTGCTCACCCAGTATCACAACGCCACCACCGCCCTGGTCTCCCTCAACGGAATCATGAACAATCCGGTGGAACGACCCGATGACGCCAGATTCCTCTCCCGCAGCGCCTTTAGCGGCGCCATCGAGTTCAAGGAGGTCAGCTTCAGCTATCCCGGCCAGGAGATGAATGCCCTGCGCAATATTTCCCTCAAGATAAAAGCCGGCGAGCATGTGGGCATCCTTGGCCGGGTGGGCTCCGGCAAGACCACCATCCAGAAACTCATCCTGGGCCTTTACCAGCCCACGGAAGGCGCGGTACTCATGGACGGCATCGACCTGCGCCAGATCGACCCCGCGGAACTGCGGCGCCATATCGGCTACGTTCCCCAGGATGTCACCCTTTTTTACGGTACCCTGCGCGACAACCTGACCATGGGGATGCCCTCGGCCGACGACGCCGAGGTGCTGCAAGCGGCGGAGATCTGCGGCCTGCTCGACTTTGTCAACAGCCATCCCCAGGGTTTTGACATGCTGGTGGGCGAACGGGGCGAGTCGCTGTCCGGAGGCCAGCGCCAGAGGGTGGCCGTAGGTCGGGCACTGATCGGCGAGCCGCCCGTGCTGCTGCTGGACGAACCCACCGGCTCCATGGATCATTCCAGCGAGGAAGATATCAAAACCCGCCTGCGCACCTATACCCAAGGCAAAACCATGATCGTCATCACCCACCGCACCTCACTGCTTGAACTGGTGGACAGGATCATTGTTGTTGATTCCGGAAAAATTGTCGCGGATGGGCCAAAAGCCCAGGTGGTGGAAGCCCTGCGTCAGGGACGCATCGGGAGGGCGGCATAATGGGACTGCTTGATTCTTTGCTGAACCGGTTCCGGCGGACCAACAGCGCTTGGTTCGATGGTGAAGGCGACATCGCCAAGGTTGCTTCTTCCCCGGCCAACGGCAGGTTTGGGGGCATGATTGATTCCCTGCTGGCGCGCAAACTCCCCCTGCGCTCGGAAACCAGCGAAGACTGGGGCGCCGACGCAGACTGGGCCAGCCTGGAGCAGGAGCCACTGCGCGCCAGGACCTTGCTGCACTGGGCCTGCCTTATCCTCGTGGCGCTGACCATCTGGGCTGCCTTTGCCGAGATCGACGAGGTCACCCGCGGCGAAGGCAAAGTCATCCCTTCCAGACAAATCCAGATCATCCAGTCGATGGACGGCGGCATCGTCTCCGATATCCTGGTTAAGGAAGGAGAAACCGTGCGCCAGGGCCAGGTGCTGCTACGCATTGACCCCACCCGTTTTCTTTCCTCCCTGCGGGAAAACCGCTCCATGGATCTGAGCTTGCAGGCAAAGGCCGAGCGCCTCCAAGCCCTGTCCGAGGGGCGTCCTTTTGTGCCCTCCCCCGAACTGGTGGCCGAGGATCCCGACACCGTCGAACGCGAGCGAACCCTCTATAACTCCAGCCGCGACGGCGTTGCGGCCAGTGTCAGCATCGCCCGTCAGCAACTGGAACAGCGCCAGCAGGAACTCAACGAAGCCATGTCCCGGCGGGAGCATGTAAACCGCGGCCTGGAGCTGGCGCGCAAGGAACTGTCCATATCAAAACCCCTGGCTGCCTCGGGTGCGGTGTCGGATATGGATCTGTTGCGCCTGGAACGGGAAGTCGTGCGGTTGAGCGGCGAACGCGGCCAGGTGGCGGCCCAGATCGACCGCTTGCACGCTTCCATCCGGGAGGCCCGGCAGAAAATCCAGGAGGTTGAACTCCAGTTCCGCAACCAGATCCGCGCCGAGCTCTCCGAGGTCATGGGCAGGCTGGGCGCGCTCACCGAGGGAAGCTCAGCCCTGGAAGACCGGGTCAAGCACGCGGAGGTCAAATCTCCGGTGCGCGGCACCGTAAAAAGGCTGCTGGTCAACACGGTGGGCGGGGTGGTGCAGCCGGGGAGGGAGGTGGTGGAAGTGGTCCCCCTCGACGATGCCTTGCTGCTGGAGGCCAGGATTACCCCCAAGGATATTGCCTTTCTTCGCCCCGGCCAAGAGGCTCTGGTCAAGTTCACGGCCTATGATTTTTCCATCTACGGCGGCCTCAAGGCCGTGGTGGAGCAAATCGGCGCCGATACGATCACGGACGAGCGCGGCAATGTTTTTTATATTGTCCGGGTACGCACAAACGAAACTAAACTAAAGGGGAACCTTCCTATTATTCCGGGCATGGTAGCGCAGGTTGATGTCCTGACCGGGAAAAAGACCATCCTCCGCTATCTCCTCAAGCCCGTGCTCCGGGCCAAGGCCAATGCCATGAAGGAACGATAACCCATCTTTTTCCCTGCCTCGAGGTGCTGATGAACGCAAATCTCTGTCTCTCCACCCGGCCCGAAGCCCTGTCCCGCTGGCGTCAAGCCTTTCCCGCCGGCACGGTGATCGCCACCCTTGCCGCCCTTTCCCGGGCGGCCTCTGCCGGGGCTCTGCTCTGGCTGCACGCAGGGGCACTGCCGCAGGCGCGCATCGATGATGCCATCCGGGTCGTGCGAAAATTGCTTCCCGAGGCCCGGATCGTGATCATCTCCAGCACCCCTTCGCAGCAGGAAGCCCTCCTGGCCATTAACGCCGGGGCCTCTGGCTACTGCCATGCCTTCGCCACCCCGCAGATGCTGCAACAGGTTGCCACGGTGGTGAACAACGGCGGTCTGTGGATAGGCCCCGAGTTGATGAGCCGGGTCGTAGCCGCAGCCGGTCGGGTTATCACGCCGCAGCCCGGCAGCCCGGCCCTGGACTGTCTGACGACCAGGGAAAAAGAGGTAGCCCAGGCCGTGACCCGCGGCATCTCCAACCGGGAAGTGGCCGAACTCCTCGAGATCAGCGAACGAACGGTCAAAGCTCACCTGGGAGCGATCTTTGAAAAACTCCAGGTTCGCGATCGCCTCCAGTTGGTGCTGCTGCTCGGGCAGGGGTAAAATTCTTCCTGATTAGCGCGAATCTTCCGTCAGTTTTTTAACTCAATTCATGCTTGCACGGGAATTGAGTTCCCTGCACTCTGCCCTTTGTACTCAGCACTCTGAACTTTTTTCCTCCCTTGTACCTTGGTACAATTCTTTTTCTGTTTTCTTCTGATATCTTGTCTTTAGTAACGTAAATTTTCGCCTCAAAAAACGCTTTCCTCCCAACGAAACACAAGGAGAACAATCATGGCCAAACAAGCTATCGCCACTGTCGCCAACGTAATCGGTAGGGCCTTTGCCCGGAATGAGAACGGTGAGTTGCGCACCATAAAGCAGGGCGATGTTCTCCTGGAAGGGGAAACCATTATCACCTCCGCCGATGGCCGGGTCGAGCTTTCCTTCATGGATGGCTCCGACATGACCGTAACCGCAGACCAAACCGTTCTCATGGCTGCGGAGCTTTTGGCGTCAGGCCAACAACCGGATGCCGCTGCGGCCGCCCTGGCCGGCGCCACCTCGGAACAGGTCCTCCAGGCCCTGGCAGAAGGCAAGGATATCAGTGAGATTCTCGAAGCCCCGGCCGCCGGTCTTGGGGGCGGCGCCGAAGGAGAGGGCAACAGCTTTGTCCGCCTGCTGAGAATTGTCGAGCCTGTGGATCCGCTGGCTTTTCAGTTTGAATCATCCGTCAGTGATGTGCCCCCGACCTTCGAGGCCGGAGCGGCCCCCGAGGGGGCAATAGTCGCCTCTCTGATCAGCGTTGCGCCTACCGGCGATGCTGAAGGAATTCTGGAAGGCGGCTCGATGATCTTCACTGTTGGTCTCTCACAGGCATCAACCTCCGACATCACCGTCACCCTTTCAAATGGGGTTACCGTCACTATCCCAGCCGGCCAGCTCACCGGAGCATCCGAACCGGTACCTGTGCAGGGTGACGACCCGTACATTGATCCGTCCGTAGAATCTACTAATATCACCGGGATAACCGGCGGTGGCACAGATGAGGTACTTAGTATTGATCCAACTCCCGTTGGTTACACGGTTTCCGACACCATCGACACCACCACGATCAGCTTGAGCGTTGAAGGTGCCAACGAAGACGCGGCCAGCGTCACCTTCTCCGCCACCCTCAGCAACCCCGGCGAGACGGAGGTCACCATCACCACCAATCTCGGCGACATCGTTATCGCTGCCGGGCAGACCACCGGCACTCT
>JBAYTO010000041.1:0-24968 GCA_041675585.1 Desulfurivibrionaceae bacterium | reverse complement strand
CAACAAGTAAGTATCTGGTTTCCCGATAACTCCGGGGCTTAAAAAAACATTGACACAATAACCCGGTCAGGTAGGCTGTTTACTAACCTGATAACACCACAAAATGCGTGTTAACAAGAAATCTTATAACCGGATTTCACCATGATCGATATTCCTCGCGAGATACTTTTGCGCTTCGACGCCCGCTTAACCAAGGAACCGATTCCAAAGCAGTTTTACAATTTTTACCGGAGATGGTTGAGGTTTTACTTCGATTTTTGCAGCAAATATCAGCATGAGGCCTCCAGCCGGGAGAGTTTGCCGCATTTTCATGAAAAACTGATCGAAAAAAAACAGCCCGAGCAACTACGCAAACAGGCAGCCCACGCCATTTCGCTTTTTTATGACAGTTGTTGCGACGTACCCGCCATGCCGCCGGCTCCGCCACCACAGAACCCCAACCCACCTCGCTCAACGCCTCGGCCAGAGAAAAATACTGATTCCCCCCTCCCTGGGACCGAACAGCCAAAACTTACCAACGCTGATTGGCGCTCCGCTTACGCTGACCTTAAATCGGAGATTGCAGTGCGCCATTATTCTCCGAAAACTTTGCGGGCGTACACGACTTGGACGCGCCACCTGCAAGCATTCACCAAAAGCAAGGACATCATCCTGCTCACTCCAAGCGATGTCAAGGAATTTCTCACTTTTTTAGCGGTCAAACGCAAGGTTTCCGCTTCTTCGCAGAATCAGGCATTCAATGCTCTGCTTTTCTTTTTTCGCCATGTCTTGAAAAAGGAGTTCGGCGAGATCAAGGATGTTCCTCGGGCCAAGCGCAGACCGTACATCCCGGTGGTATTGTCCCGCGAGGAAGTCGATACCATCATTGCCGCCCTGCCTTCGCCGTACGATTTGGTGGTCAAGCTCTTGTATGGTTGCGGGCTGCGCCTGTTCGAGGGAGCGAAGCTCCGGCTTCAGGATTTCAACTTCGATGCCATGGTCCTGACCGTTCATGACGGCAAAGGACAAAAAGATCGCACCGTCCCGTTGCCGGAAAGAATCGTGCCGGACCTGAAAGCGCAACTCGATTCGGTTGCCGCTCTCCATGGGCAAGATCTTGCGGCCGGTTACGCCGGAACCTTTCTGGTCAATTTATTGGGGCATAAGTACAAGAACGCCGCCAGGGAGCTTTCCTGGCAATGGTTCTTCCCTGCCAAGATATTGACCTTCGTGCCTGAAGAAAAGGCATATCGGCGTTATCATCTCCATGAAAGCCATATCCAAAAGGCGATCCGCGCCGCTGTAGTAAAGGCCCGGCTGGTCAAGCGCGCCTCGGCCCATACCTTCCGGCACTCGTTCGCCAGCCATCTGTTGCAGGCCAACTACGATATCCGCACCATCCAGGAACTGCTGGGGCACGGCGACATCCGTACCACCATGATCTACACCCACACCATCAAAAGCACGACCATCAAGGAAAAGAAAAGCCCCCTTGATTTCTGACCGGCGATTTGCTGGTGTTGGAGATTTCCCGTTGGCAAACGCATTGCCTTGGTGGTATATATTTAATGTACACACAAATTGCAGGGAGGATATCTTATGCAGACGGCAAAGGTCTTTAAAAACGGTAACAGCCAGGCGGTACGGCTGCCAAAGGGTTTCCGGGTGGAGGGTGACGAGGTGGTGATCAAAAAGATAGGCGATACCATCCTGCTGATGCCCAAACGCTACGAGTATGCCGCACTCAAGTCCATGTTCGACCAATTCGAGCCGGACTTCCGAATCGACCGCGATCAGCCGGTTAGCAATCAAGAACGCGACTTCGACCTGTGATGCGTTACCTTCTCGACACCAACATCTGCATCTATCTCATCAACCGTGGGCCGACCCACGAGGCCATATTGCGACACATGGACGGATTGCTTTATGGTGACATCGTTATTTCCGCCATCACTGCGGCGGAAATGCGTTACGGCATCGCCAAAAGCGCCCGGAGCGCGCAAAACCGCGACAAATTAGAAGAGTTTTTAATGCGTTTCGAGGTCTTGGGCTTTGCTGAAGAGGCGGCTTCGGTGTACGGAGAAATCCGGGCCATCCTGGAACGCTTTGGTACGCCAATCGGGCCGCTCGACACCCTGATCGCCGCCCATGCCCTCAGCTTGCAGTGCACTCTGGTGACGAACAACGAAAAGGAATTTCAGCGGGTACCCGGCCTTAAGGTCAAAAACTGGACCAGTTAATCGACTCCTGTCCGAATTAATTGGGTCAGACCACGTTTGATGTGCCCCAAAAACTATGGACACTCATATTAATGAGTGTTGAAGTAGTTGGAGTTCCGGGAATAGGAGACGGAACTGGTGCCCCATAGTGGAATTTGGTTCGAAATCTACTGCACATTGTACAGCATCACCACTCTTTGGATATCGAAGTTCTTGCAAGGGTGGGCTAGGATTCTCTCGAGCGTTGAGCGGTTCAATCCCTGAATGACCTGGGGCCAGGTTCGCCTCAATTTCCTACTGATTAAATCCTTGCTTTCTTTCACTAAAAAATCTGGTACCATTGCTCAGTGATGTGCCGGGTGCAGTGCCTCGGCCATCCCGGTCATCTATTTCGCAATTCTGCCGAAACGGCTCTAAAAGAGAAACACGGCGTGATGTGCGGGAATTGTATTCATGACGAAGAGCCTCTGGAAATCAGCCCATGATTCAGCCGCAATTGCCCTTAGTCCTGGTCGACAATTTACCTTTCGGAATCTACGCGGTGGATGCGGCCAGCTATCGCCTGGTTTATCTAAACCCCTTTCTTGCCGAGCGCTACGGCATTACCGGCGATTACACCGACGCCCGTTGCTGGGAGTTGCTCCACCAGGGGGAAGGCCCCTGTCACCATTGCCGGCTCAAGCACCTGCTAACCAGCGAGGGACAGCCAACCGGCGAATTTATTGTCCACGAACATTATAACGAAGTGGACGAGTGCTGGTATCAGCATCATGAGCAGGTCATCTTTTGGCCGGACGGCAAAATCGTTAAATACTCCGTGGTGGTGGATATCTCGGCCACAAAACAGATTCAGAATTCCCTGGCCGAAGCCCATGCCCAGCTGGCCCTTAAGAGCCGCGAACTGGAATTGCTCTCGGTGACCGATCATCTTACCGGGCTTGGCAACCGCAACAAGCTGGACGAGCGGCTGGCCGACGAATTGGTAAGATCCCGGCGTCACGGAACCCCTTTTGCCTTGGTCCTGCTGGATATTGATCATTTCAAGGCAGTAAACGACACCTATGGCCATCAGGCTGGCGACGAGGTGCTGGCGGAAATAGCCGCCATCCTGCGGAACCACAGCCGGGCCAGTGATGTGGTGGGACGATGGGGCGGAGAGGAGTTTTTGCTCCTCTGCCCCGAAACCGATGGAAACGGGGGCATGTTTCTGGCCGAACAGCTGCGCACCTCTATCGAAGCAGCCCGATTCCCGGTTGTGGGCCGGATAACCGCCAGTTTAGGGGTGGCCGCCTTTCGGCCTGGGGACGACGGGGAAGCCTTGCTCCGGCGAGCGGACGAGGCGCTTTACCGGGCCAAGGGAAAAGGGCGTAATCGGGTGGAAGCAGGCGAGGAGATTACGGGCGGCCTGGCGCCAGGTATGCGGTAATTTTCGCTTGCTTAAAACCTTGCTTTCTTTCACTCCCGAATCTGGTACTATCATTCGAGGCTGCGCTTGGTGCAGAGCCTAAACGGTAAAACCAACACAGCAACTTAATAGTGGATGTTTCTCCAGAAACGGTGTTCCCGATCGTTTATTTTGCGAATCCGCCGAAGCGACTCAAGGAGAGAAACGCAGCCTGGTAAAATTCGGCGGGAGGCCGTGCATGACCGTAACCAGAATAACCGTTGATCCCCTGACCAGGGTGGAAGGGCATCTCAAGTTCGAGACCCGGGTCGAGAACGGCGTGGTTGCTTCGGCCCGTACTTCCGGCATGCTCTTTCGCGGCATCGAAAAGGCGCTCATCGGCTATGACCCCCGCACCGCCTTGCAGCTGACCCAGCGGGTCTGCGGCGTCTGTCCGTATGCCCACGCGGAAGCGGCGGCCCTGGCTCTGGAAAACGCCATGGGCCTTCGCCTCAATGCCAACGGGCAACTGCTGCGCAACCTCATTGTCGGCGCGTATCAAGTGCAGGATTGCCTGTTGCATTTTTACCAGTTGAGCGCTCTCGATTTCATCGACGTAACCGCGGTGCTGGAGTACCGGGGCGCAGATCCCGGCTTAACCGCAATGCGCGATTGGGTACGCAGCGAAACCAGTTCCCAGCGGATCTTTCCCGCCGCTCCCTTCCTCCCCCGTTATCAGGGTGATTACCTTAAGGATTCGACCGCCAACCTTTCCGCGGTGCGCAATTATCTCGAATCCTTTACCATAATGGCCGACCTGCACAAAATGGTGGCCCTGTTTGGCGGCAAATCGCCCCACCCCGTGGCCATTGAGGCCGGCGGGGTCACGACCCGGCCGACCATCGACAATCTTGCCAAATACCGAACCTTGCTCAATCGGGTCGAGCGGTTTGTCCACACCTGTTATCGGGAAGATATTTTGTCGGTGGGCAAGGCCTTTCCGGGGTATTTTCAGGAAGGGCGCGGCTACGGTAATTTTCTCTCTTTTCCCTATTTCCCAGACTCTGCCGGCAAGAACCATTTTTTTGCCGGCGGCGCAACCATTGCGGGCAGACACACCCCCCTCGACCTCAAGGCGATTACCGAAGATCACACCTACAGTTATTACCAAAACAAGCCCAGTGCAGGGATCAAACCTCTGGGGGCAAGCCGGCTCGAGCCCCTCGACTGGAAACAGTTCCAGCGCGAAGAACAGCGGCCGGACGGCAAATACAGCTGGAGCCGCGCTCCCCGCTATGGGGGCAAGGTCATGGAAACCGGGGCCGCGGCCCGGGTGGTAAACACCTATCACTCCGGCCGCAATCCGGCCTTAAATCAGCTGGTGGACCGGCTTAACCGGGATCTCGACATCGGGCTGCAAGACTACAATTCGGTGCTGGGCCGCCATTTAAGCCGGTATATCACGGTTACCTTGTTGCTCGGCCGGCTCAGGGAACAGCTGGAGCAGGTCCGGCCGGGGGTTCTCGGTTTCATAGAAAAGGAAGTGCCCCGCAACGTAAGGGGAATCGGCATTACCGAAGCTTCCCGCGGCGCTCTCGGCCACTGGCTGGAGATTGACGATAAGGGGTTGATCAAAAACTATGAAATGGTGATGCCCACCACCTGGAATATGGGCCCGCGGGATGCCACCGGGCAGCCGGGAGCGGTGGAAAAGATGCTGATCGGCACCAAAATCGCTGATCCGGCCAATCCCCTGGAACTGGCCCGCATCGTTCGGTCCGCCGATCCCTGTATCGCTTGTTCGGTGCATTAAAATGACCATAACCCTGGATCGACGAAAATTTCTGCAAAGAATCTATCAGGTGGTGATTGCGGCCGGGGCCGCGCCCCTGCTCTCCTTTGAGGAGTTGCTGGCCGCCGAGGTCAATTCCGCGGCGGTCGGCTGGTCCAGGCCCAACCTGGTCTGGCTGCAGGGGGCGTCCTGTTCCGGCTGCTCCACCTCGCTGCTTAATGTCGAACAGATCACCATCCTGGACTTTCTTACTTATTTCACCAGGTTGGTGTACCACCCTAATCTCTCTACAGCCTCCGGAGATCAGGTCCCGCAGATCCTGAACAAACTAGCTGCTTCCGGCAAGCCGTACATCCTGATCATGGAGGGCGCCATTCCCGTGGGCATGCCCCATACCTGCATGCTGGCCCATAAGCCCATCAGCGAATGGGCCGGGCTGCTGGCCGCTAAAGCCTTGCTGTGTATCGCCGGCGGTACCTGTGCCGCCTCGGGCGGCGTGGCGAAAATGGCCGGCACCCTGACGGGCGCTGAATCCCTGGATAATTTTCTCAAACAGCGGGCCATCAAGACCCCCTCGGTCAACCTGCCGTCCTGCCCCATGCACCCCGACCACCTGGTCTACACCCTGCTGCATTTCATCAAGGCCAGGAGGTTGCCGGATCTTGACGACGCGCGGCGTCCCCGGCGCTTTTTCTCCCATTCGGTCCATGAGCGCTGCCCCCGCTACGCAGCCTTTCAAGCCCGAGATTTCGCCCGATCCATCGGCGAGGAGGGTTGCCTGATGGAATTGGGCTGCCAGGGGCCGGTGACTTACAACGATTGCATCGCTCTCGGCTACAACAGCAACACCAACAACTGCATCCGGGCCGGTCACCCCTGCATCGGCTGCGCCAGCGAACTTTTCCCCCGTCCCCTGCTTTACCACACCCGCGCTGAAGCAAAGGCAAAGGTCGGGGGCAATCTGCGTGGATCGGCAAGATGAGGCCGGAAATGGAAAAACAGAAACCGGGCCACCGGGAGCCCAACCCAGAGCGGGTGGTGCCTCGTTTTCTTTTGATCGCCTTCTCCAGCCTGTTGCTGATCTCGTTGGTGGCCGGACTGGTCTTTAATTATTACCAGAAGCAGATGATGAATCGCACCATCCGCGAACAGGGCAGCGGCATCCTCTCTAGCTATGTCTCCCAGACCCGCGATTCCATCGAGAAAGGCCAGCGCAAGACCTTCCAGCTGGTGATGGACAACACCGCCCAGCTTGAAGGAGTTGCCGCCACCACCCTCTACCCCCGGGAAGGCTTGATGAACTACCGTTCCGGCACGGTGACGGTAGGGCTGCCCTTTGTCCATGATGAAAAAGGCGCCTTGATCAACCCCAACCTCGACCTGTACGAAAAAACCAGGGGAATGTTTCTGCGCAAGGACTGGCACCTGGCCGGCCGTTTTGATTCCGCTGCCGGGCAGGCTCATTTGGCAAAGGTGAAGGGGAAATCCTGCGATGGCTGCCATTTCGTCCTGGATAAAAACCTCCGCTTCAACGACCGGAACCGGGCCGAGGTGCTGGAAGACCGCGTGGCCCATTTTTACGAGCGCATCCCGGTGGAAGGCAAATGCACCGTCTGCCATACTTACTGGCAGGTCGGGGAGACCGCAGGGGTGCTGGGGGTGACCATCGACAAAGCCGCCTTTCTGCAGAGAACCAGAGAAAGCACCCGGCAGCTGATCTATATTCTGCTGGGCAATGCCACGGTGGTGTTGCTGGTCACCTTTATCATCGCCACCATGTACCGGCGCATTCTCATTACCCGGCGCCAACTGGCCGACAAGAGTGACCGTCTCTCCGGCCTGCTCAACAACTCCGGCCAGGGCTTTCTTTCCTTCGGCCCGGACCTGGCGGTTGAGCCGGAATACAGCCGGGAATGCCTGACCTTTTTCAACGGAGAGGTGGCCGGCAACTCCGTGGCTGCTCTGCTCTTTCCCGAAGATGGTGAGGAAAGGCAGCGTTTCGGCGCCAATATTCAACGCATTGTCCAGACCGCCGACGAGTTTCAGCGCGACATTCTCCTTTCGCTGATGCCCAAAGAGCTGTATCTCAACGAACGTTACCTGGATATCGCCTACCGCCTGCTGGGCGACAGGCGGCTGATGCTGATCATCACCGATATCACCGAGCAGCGCCGCCTTGAGGCCCGGGTGGCGGAAGAGCAAATCCGTCTGCGCTTCATCGTGGCCGCGGCCACCGAATCGGCTGATCTGTTCGAAGTGCTTGACGATTACCAAAACTTCAGTAAAAATACCCTGCCCCGGCTGCTGGCCGCCCCGGACGAGGAACTGGCCGCAGGTCTGACCGAGATTTACCGCCAGGTCCACACCTTCAAGGGGCTTTTCGGGCAACTGGAATTCCTGCACCTGCCGCGCCGTCTCCATCAATACGAATCCGCCCTCAACCGGTTGCGCCGCGATCTGACCAGGCAACAACCGGACCGGGCCCTGCTCGAACAAGAGCAAGCCCTGGCCGATCAGGCCCTGGCGCAGGAACTGGCCGTGCTTCAAGAGACCCTGGGCGACGCCTTCTTTGCCCGGCGCGGCCATCTCTCCCTTACGCCTGAGCAGGCCGAGATGCTGGAGCGCCTGGCCGACCGGCTCTTGCAGGCCAAGGGGCCGGCGCTGGATTCAGAAGAGACCAGGGAGATGCTGCGCCGCATCAAGCGGTTGCGCTATGTTTTCTTCAGTGACCTGCTGTCGGGACACGCCAAGACGGCGGTGCGCCTGGCAGAGCGGCTGGAAAAGGAGCTGGCCCCGGTCGAAGTGGAGGACAACGGTCTGCGGGTCGCCCCGGAGATTTACAGCCCCTTTACCAAGTCGCTGATCCATCTCTTCCGTAACGCAGTGGATCACGGGCTTGAGACCCCGGAGGAACGGCTGGCGCATGGCAAGGAGGAAGAAGGCCACCTGAGCTGCCGTGTTTTTATGGAAGATGACCGGATCATCCTCGAAATCGACGACGACGGTCGAGGCCTTGATCTTGAGGCGATCCGCGGCAAGGGGGTGGCCACAGGGCTATTCACCCAGGAACAGGGTAGCGCTATGGACGAAGGCGCGCTGCGCCTGCTGATCTTTGAAGATGAGTTCTCCACCAAGGAGGAAGTGAGCGAACTGTCTGGCCGCGGCGTCGGTTTGGCGGCGGTCCGCATGGAAACGGAAAGGCTGGGCGGCAGGATTGAGGTGGACTCGACCCTCGGCAAGGGAACCAGGTTCAGATTTATCCTTCCTTACCTTGAATCATTGCCGGATTTGCAAAAAGGGAAAAAAGCAACAGCTCCGTAACCCAAGATCACAGCGTTACCAAGCAACAACCGTTGTAATCGCGGCTCATTTTGATTTCAACAATCATCACTGCAAAACACGGCCAGGGAGAAAAAATAATGCGCAATGTCCAAGATGACAGACACAACCAGCTGGTCCAGGCCATCGGCGACCGAACCGTGGGCTACCTGAAAAATGAGCTGAAAATCACGGTCCGGGGCACAACGGCGCATATGCAGGATGTCAAGCGCATGCAATTGCAGCACCTGACCTCGATTCTCTCGGTGGAGGCGGACATCCGCATGCTCATTGCTTTCAGTTTTGACCGGGAGCTGACGGAACGGGTTTTTATCGCCAGCACCCAGGGGCTGGATATCGCCGAAGATGAACAGGAGATGATGCGGGAAGAAACCGTCGCCGAGCTGATCAACATCATTGTCGGCAACGCCATGGCCGACCTGGCCTCCAGGGGCACGGTCATCCCCATCTCCCCGCCCATTATCATCAACGAGGCTAAAAATATTTCCCGCAACAAGGGGGCCACATTTTACACCTTGGACATTATCACCGCCAGCGGCATGTTGAGTATTCATTTCATCGGCCCCAAGGAACTCTTTGATCTGAACCTCAATTACGTGGAGAAACTATAATGAACAAACCGAACATCATGGTGGTGGACGATTCGGCCCTGACCGCAAAACGGTTGGTGGCGATGCTTGAACAGCTGGGCTACGAGGTCGGCAAAATCTGCAAGACCGGCCTGGAGGCGGTCGAGACCATCGAATATATGACCAACAAAAGCATCTCCATCCCGGATCTTATCACCATGGATATTACCATGCCGGACATGGACGGTATTACGGCGACCCGCCGGATTCTTGCCTTGCGGCCGAAGGCCCTGATTATCATGGTGACCTCCCACGGCCAGGAGCAGATGGTGATCGAAGCCATCGGGGCCGGGGCCAAGGGCTATGTACTCAAGCCGATCAATCTGGACAAGCTGCGGGACAGTGTCAAGAACGTGCTGAACCGTTATGGCAAGAACTAAGGGCAATCTTGCCGGCCCTTAAGATTTCAGGGGGAACAATTAATCCGGGAGCGTCCATTTTTTGGTGCTGCTCTTAAAAAGGAGACGAATATGAATCCGCGCCTACTGCTCCTCCTGGCTGTTTTCCTTGTTTTCCTTCCTGGCAGCAGCGGGGCCAGGGAGGTGCGGCTGAAAAAAGGAGAGGTTTACCGCGACCGTGATCTTACCGTGATCTGCGATGGGGGGCAGGCCAGCTCTTCCGGCCGAACCATGGCCGTGCGTGAGTGTCAGTACTGGGAAGATTTTGCCAAAAAGTGTCTCTTTGAAAAGGCCATCCACAGTTATGGCAATCTGGAATGTGTCGAAGAGTGCCAGCATTGGGATTCGTTCAGCAACACCTGCGACTACCGGAGCAAATGTACCTTTTATCCTCGTCAGAATGCCTTTGTCCTGGAAACCTGCGCAGAATTTGATGACTTCAACCGCAAGTGTCTTAAGGTCCGGGAGGAAAAAATCGGTGCCGGCCGATAGTGGTGAAAATGACCAGCGGTCACAGGGTGGTGCAAGATGTGGTGCCCCGGAATCGCTTACAAAAAATCAATCAGGGAAGCGCCTCGCTTTCTTAAACTGAAGGAGAAACAAGTGAAGGAATACGGGAAAAATCTGTTCATCGGTGGAGTGGTTTTCCTGGGTCTGTTTCTGGCCGGCAGTCTGGCGGCTCAGGAAAAACCGGCGATAACGGCCAATCCCAGGGTTTTTTTTGACATCGTCATCGGCGATGAAAAGGCGGGGAGGATCGTAATGGAGCTGTTCGCCGATGTGGTGCCGAAAACAGCGGAGAATTTCCGGCAGCTGGCCACCCACGAAAAAGGCTTCGGGTACAAAGGGAGCATCTTCCACCGCATTATTCCCCAGTTTATGCTCCAGGGCGGCGATATCACCAACGGCGACGGCACCGGCGGCAAGTCTATTTATGGCCGCACCTTTGCCGATGAAAATTTCTTTCGCCACCATCTGGGGCCGGGCACGCTGTCCATGGCCAATGCCGGGCCGAATACCAACGGTTCCCAGTTTTTCATCACCACCGCCCAGACGCCTTGGCTCGACGGCAAGCATGTGGTCTTCGGCAAAGTGGTCGAAGGCATGGAGGTGGTAAAAAGAGTCGAAGAGCTGGGGTCGCAAAGCGGCCGGCCTAAGAAAAAAGTGATGATCGTAAACTGCGGCCAGCTGTAGCCAGCGGAATGTACGAGCGGCTTCAGCCGCGAAACTGTAAGCCATCGCGACTGAAGCCGCTCGTACCAGTAATGTCGTTTAATTTAGAACCTGTTCTTCCTATTTCGCTAAACCGCCGCAGCGAGAGCCTGATTCAGGTCCGCGATGATGTCGTCCAGATGCTCGATGCCGATGGAGAGCCGGATGAAATCCGGGGATACCCCGGCGGCCTGCTGCTCGTCGGGGCTCAGTTGGGAATGGGTGGTGGTGGCAGGATGGATCGCCAGACTCTTGGCGTCGCCGATGTTGGCCAGATGGCTGAACAGGCCGAGATGTTCGATGAAGCGGCGGCCCGCTTCCCGCCCCCCCTTGATGCCGAAGCCCACCAGGGCACCGAAGCCGCCGCGCAGGTAAATACTCGCCAGATGGTGGCTCGGGTGGGTGGCAAGACCAGGATAGAGAACCCAGTCCACCTGCGGATGCCCACGCAAAAACTCCGCCACGGCCATGGCATTGGTGCAATGCCGTTCCATGCGCAGGGTCAGGGTTTCGATCCCCTGGAGAATCAGGAAGCTGTTGAAGGGGGAAAGACAGGCGCCCATATCCCTCAGCAGGATAGTGCGAGCCCGAATAATGTATGCGGCTGCCCCCACCGCCTCGCTCCAGATCACGCCGCCGTAGGAAGGGTCCGGCTCGGTGAACATGGGAAAGCGCCCACTCCCCCTCCAGTCGAATTTGCCGCTGTCGACAATCACCCCGCCGATCGATGTGCCGTGGCCGCCGCAAAACTTGGTAAGGGAATGGACCACGATGTCGGCCCCGAAGTCAAAGGGGCGACAGAGGGCGGGCGTGGCCACGGTATTGTCGACGATCAGGGGCAGTCCGACCTCATGGGCGACCCGGGCGATGGCCGCGAGATCCGGCACGTCCAACCGCGGGTTGCCGATGGTTTCGACAAAGAGGCAGCGGGTCCGTTCGGTGATCGCCCTGGCAAAAGCCTCCGGGGAAGCGGCATCGACAAAGCTGGTGGTAATGCCGTAGCGAGGCAGGGTGTGATGAAAGAGATTGTAGGTGCCGCCGTAGAGGCTCGAGGCCGAAACCAGATGATCGCCGCTCTGGCAGATGTTCATGATCGCGTAGGAGATCGCCGAGGAACCGGAACTGGTGGCCAGCGCCCCTACCCCGCCTTCGAGCAGCATCATCCGCCGCTCCAGCACGTCGGTGGTCGGGTTCATGATCCGGGTGTAGATATTGCCGGTGGCCTCGGGCGGGAAATCCTCGGGCCGCAGCCCCTTGGTTGCAAGGTTGAGCCGGGGCGCCCAGACCTCTGGCTTGAGGGCAAAGAGAGAAGCCGCGTCTTCGGTGTCGGCAAAAACGTAGCTGGTGGTCTGGTAGATCGGCACCGCCCGGCTACGGGTGGCGGAGTCCGGGGTATGGCCGCCGTGGAGGGCGATGGTTTCCGGTTTCCAGCTGGCGTTTTTCATTTCGATTCTGCCTCCCCTTGGGGCGATGGTCTCAGGCTAAATCACCCTCTACATTTTAGCAGGTTCACGCAATGGCGGGAAGTATCCCATATTTACCTTAACTACTGGCAGGGCATGATCCGCACTGATCCTTAGCGATCATGACCGTGCCCATTGCCGCCTCTGTTATGTTTCCCGCGATCATCATTATTGCCCTCGTCATGGCGCCCATCCCTGCGATCACGATGCTTTTCCTGATAACGCGGGACATACTTGCGTTCGTACCAGTCATCACGCACAAAGAAAACCCGTTCGCCGCAGGCGTTGTATTTGCGGCAATCCATTTTCCAATTTTTGATATGGCGCGGCGGTACGCGCAGATAAATCGGAGGACGGTCCCTGCGCACCTCCCGGAGAATGATTCTCGGCTGACGGTAGATCACTTGTGGCGGCGGGGAGAAGTCGCCGATCTCAATTTGCCCATAAAAACCGGGCTGGCCTAAGCTGATCGAGACGCCGACATCGGCAGCGAGTGCCGGGGTGGTGATGGTGGCGGCTGCTATTGCCGCGACAAGCAGAAAACATTTCATCTTGAATCTCCGGTGATTATTTTTCATAAAAAAGTCATGCTTCCTTGATCCTGTTGCCGGTTCCAAAGAAATGTGCTTTGGCTGATATTCATTTCCATAATCCAGAGCCGGGTATTTTTCGCCGTGCTAATTTCAAAAATCCTCAAAGTCATCATTATCCATGGGAATAATTTCATTTGGCTTACCCGGCTGTCGCGTCTCTCCCTTTTTTGCCGGTGCAGGCAGCATGGTTTTTAGAGAACCTCTCCCCTTACCCACCTTAGGCCCGCTGGACTTAGTGCCGATTTTGCTTGCCGCGGCCGACACTCTCGGTTTCCCTGGCTTACTAGGGCCATGGCTTGCGCCACCAACAAGTTTCAGGAGGTGTCCGACGGACTCTTTCATTACTTCTGATTGGGAGGCAAGTTCTGCCGAAGCCGCTGCCGTCTCTTCGGCCGCGGCAGCATTGCTCTGGGTCACATTGTCGATCTGGTGGATCGCGGTGGTTACCTGATCGACGGCTTTAGCTTGCTCTCCAGAGGAGCCGGCCATCTCTTCGATAATGGTGCCGATGCGGCTGGTGGCCTGGGCGGCGCTGTTGAAGGCGGCGCTGGTTTCCTCGACTAAAGCTGAACCGGTTTTAACCCTGAGGACCGTGCCCTCGATAAGCTCCGAGGTATTACGGGCCGCGGCGGCAGCCCGCATGGCAAGATTGCGCACCTCGTCGGCCACCACTGCAAAACCGGCGCCGGCCTCCCCTGCCCTGGCGGCCTCCACCGCAGCGTTCAGGGCTAACAGATTGGTCTGAAAGGCGATCTCGTCGATGGTCTTGACGATTTTCTGGGTTTCGCTGCTCGCCGAGGCTATTTCCGCCATGGAGGTGGTGAGCCGCATCATGGACGAATCGGCATCACGGATTACCTGGTTCGCATCTTTCATAAGCCCGTTCGCCTGCCGGGCGTTCTCGAAATCTTGCTTGATCATCGCGTTCACCTCTTCCAGCGAAGAGGAAGTCTGCTCCACGGCAGCGGCCTGCCCCGAAGCGCCATCCGCCAAGCTCTGGCTGGAGGAATATACTTCTGCAGCCGTCGCCGCCACCTGGTTGGCGGCCTCCTCAAGCTCACCGCTCACCCCGATAATGGTTTGCACCACCAAACGACTGATCAGTTGCATCATGATGAAAAACCCGACCGCGAACACCGCCAGCTGGACAAGCGCCAATTTGAGCTGGTTCGTGGAAACCTGGCCATCCAGACCCTTGAGAGAGTAAGCGACCCGCACCGCCCCCAGCACGGAATTCTCCTGGGCCTGATGACAGGTCAGGCAGTTGGTGCCATGATAATTACTGAGGGCGAGCATCGGCACGACCACGACGATGGTGCGGTCGCCAGTGGCTGTCTTCTGCAATTCGGTCACCGACTCGCCGGCCAGCGCCCGGCGATCGAGTTCATCCGCGGGGCGGGAATCGTCGGAGCCGGCACTGCCGGACATCCGGTTAAACTCTTCGCCCCGGATAATCCGCGCCTCGACCATTCCCGGACGCTCCATAATTTTTTTCCTGGCCAGTTCACGCTTGTCCATATTCTCGGTGATCATCAAGATATTGATGGCATCGAAATAAGAAGTGGCCATATCCATTGTCTGCTGTTCAATCACCTTCAGGACCATCGCCCGCTCGCTCCAGACGGAAAAAGAGGCGATGGCCGCCATCACCAGGGCAAAAATCAGCAGCAGCGCCAGATTTACCTTCTTCTGGATGGGCATCGTTTCCGTTTGCGGGTCAGACTTGGCTTGACTCATTGATCTTGCTTCTCCTCAACAAACGAGCATTTTTAACGCATCGTTTTCCTGTGGATCTATTTCCAGATAGGCACTTCATAACAATTCAAGAGTAGGTAATTATCATGCCATGGTCAAACAAAAAGATTGATTCCCGGCAGCCATCTCAATAAAAAAAAACGGGAGGCGCGAACAATTGCCCGCGCCTCCCGTTGCAACATCCTCTTCGGAAATGCTACTTTCCGCAGTTACTTTTTGCCAGCCGCCTCCGCTCCGCCGCCTTCCAATCCGGCGGTGATGGCCTTGCCCAGCTTGTCCTCGATCACCGAAGTGATGAACTCCTGGGTGAAATTAGCCTCCTTGCGGATGGTTTTGGTGGCGTTGCCCAAAGCGATCCGCAGCTTGCGGTCACTCACCAGGGCCAGGGCCTTGTCGATCCGGCTCTTCAGCTCTTCGGGGCTAAGCCCTTCCGCCTCGCCTATGGGGCCGAGTTCCTTGGTCTTCATGGTAAAATCGGTGATCAGCTTGACAAAGCGCGGCCCCTCCGCCGCGGAGGCCCACTGCAGACCAAACCGTTCCGGCTTAATCCCGACCTCGGCCAGAACCTTTTTCACCAATGCACTTACACCCATCGCGTCGTAATTACCAACCTGGTAATGACATTCCCCGAGTTGTCAGCCACCGGAGAAGATGCCGTCGGCACCTTCGGCAAACCCGCGCAGGACAAAGGCCGGATCAAGACGCCCGGTACACATCACGCGGATGGTCCGCAAATTGGGCGGATACTGATAGCGGGCAACCCCGGCACTGTCCGCTGCGGCATAGCAGCACCAGTTGCAGAGAAAACCCAGGATCTTGGGGTTGAAATCTTTCTGACTCATAAAAACTACTCCTTGGTTTGTTGAAATCGCAAAAAACGCGATTGCAACGGGTATTTCGCTTATAATTTGCTAATTTTCGTTGCGGACCTGTAAACTTTTTCCTTTTTACAAGTTCATCAATTTTCACCAAAGGCGGTGATTTGTGCATTGATCTGTTCGTCGGTGTAGCCGCCCATGGAAATGGCGAAGACCGGGCAATGCGAGGCGCAGATGCCGCAGCCCTTGCAGGAAGCGGTAATGGTTTCGGCCTTGCGCTTACCGTTTTCATCCTTGCTAATCCGGATGGACTGATAGGGGCAGAGCGATTCGCACAGGCCGCAGCCGATGCAGGCCTCCTTGTCCACGCAAGAGATGGTGGGCTCCACCGAAACAAAGCCCTTGCAGAGCGGGATGGCAGCCTTGGCCGCCGCCGCCTGCGCCTGGACGATGATCTCCTCCACCGGCTTGGGCGAATGGGCCAGGCCGCAGACATAAACCCCGCTCACCGGCAGCTCCACCGGCCGCAGCTTGACGTGGGCCTCGAGGAAGAACTTGTCCTCGTTCACCGGCACCTTCAGGAGCTTGCTGATCTCTTCTGTTCCTTCGGCGACAATGCCGACACTCAGGGCCAGAACCTCCGGGGTGATGGTGACCTGGTCGCGCAGAATCGGATCGAAAAAGGTGATGCTGGTCTTTTTGCCGCTGCTCTTAAATTTCGGTTTGTTGTCCATGGTGTAGGGAATGAAGACCACCCCTTTTTCCCTGGCCTGACGGTAAGCATCCTCGGCAAAACCGTAGGTGCGCATATCGCGATAAAGCACCACTACCTGGGCGGCCGGATCGAGCGCCTTAATTTTCAAAGCATTCTTCACCGCATGGTTGCAGCAGACCTTGCTGCAGTAGTTGAGATCATCCCCCCGGGAACCGGCGCACTGCACCATGACCACCGATTTGGGCGCCACATTCTTGCCTTTGCCGGACAGCCGCTGCTCCAGCTCGCGCTGGGTTACGATTGCTTCGGAATACGTGACCGGGTTTCCCAGCACCACCTCTGGACGATGCTCGCGGCCGCCGGTGGCGATGATGATCACCCCGTGGTCAAGGGTGGTCTCCGTGGTCTTCTTGCCCTTGCTGGTAGTGAGCACCGAGCTGAAATTGCCGACAAAGCCGTTGACCTGGGTCAGTTCGGTATTGGTCAGCACCTCGATCAGCTTGTTCTTTTTCACCGTCTCGGTCAACTCACCCAGAACCGTACTCACCGTATCGCCCTGCAGAGTGTAGGAAAGATGCTGAAGGTGCCCGCCCAGGGTTGCCTCCTTTTCCACCACCGTGGTATGAAAGCCCTGCTCGGCAAGGATCAGGGCCGCAGTCAGCCCTGCCACCCCGCCGCCCAAAACGAGGGCCTTGGCGGTAACCGGCACGGTCTGCTCGGGAAGGGGCTGAATATGACGGGCCTTGGCAACGCCCATCCGCACCAGGTCCTTGGATTTTTCCGTCGCGGCCGCAGGCTCGTTGGCATGGACCCAGGAGCAGTGGTCGCGGATATTGACCATCTCAAAAAGACAGCGATTCAGCCCCGCATCCTTCATGGTCTCCTGAAAAAGCGGCTCGTGGGTGCGCGGGGAACAGGCGGCTATGACCACCCGGTTGAGGTTGTGCTCCCTGATCTTGGCCTTGAGCACCTCCTGGGCATCCTGGGAGCAGCTGTACATGCTCTGGGCATGGTAGACCACGCCTTCCATCCCTTCGGTGTACTGCTCCACCGCCGGCACATCGACCACGCTGCCGATGTTGATCCCGCAATGGCAGACAAAGACCCCGATCCTGATCTCTTCGTCCTTGCCGGTTTTCTGTTCCTTGGGATAGGTCTTGTGCACCAGGGCCTTGCCGCGATCCTTGGCAATCAGCCCGGCCGCCAACCCTGCGGCGGCGCTGGACTGAGTGACGCTTTCCGGGATATCCTTGGGGCCCTGGAAGGCCCCGGCCACGTAAACCCCCGGTCTGCTGGTAAGCAGCGGGGCAAAGGTCTCGGTCTTGCAGAAATCGTAGTTATTCAGGGCAAAACCGGCAATCTCGCCGAGATTTTTAGCATCGGCCGGAGCGTCAAGCCCCACGGAAAGCACGACGATATCGTATGGTTCGAAGTGGTGCGTCCCTTCCATGGTGGAATAGGTCAGCTTCAGGTTCTTTTCCCAGGGCATGACATCCGCCACCCTGGCCCGGACAAAGCTGATCCCCATGGCCTCGGCCTTCTTCTGGGCCGCATCGAAACCTTTGCCCTGGGTCCGCATGTCAATGTAGTAGATGGTGATCTCCACCTCGGGGTCATGCTCCTTGGCAACCATGGCCTCCTTGATGGAATACATGCAGCAGACCGAAGAACAGAAGCCATTGTTGCAACCCAGATCCCGCGAGCCCACGCACTGAATAAAGGCGATTCGTTTGGGATGCCTCCGGTCGGAGAGGCATTTGACCTCACCCTCGAAAGGGCCGGAGGCGCAGAGCAGCCGCTCGAACTCCAGGCTGGTCATCACATCTGGATGCTGACCATAGCTGTACTTGGTCAGGGTTGCATCGGGAATGCGGCCAAAGCCCGGGGCCATGATCACCGCCCCGATCTGGATCTCCTTTTCCTCCGCCTTCTGGCTGAAATCAATGGCCTTGCTCTGGCAGGAACTGACGCAGATCTGGCAGGTGCCGTGCTGCAGGTACAGACAGGCCGACGGATCAATATAATAGGTGGCCGGCACCGCCTGGGCATAGTCGATGTGGATCGGTCTGGTAACCGCCAAACCCTCATTATAAGGATCTACCAGATGCTTGGGGCAATATTTGGTGCACAGCCCGCAAGCCGTACATTTGTCTGTATCGATATAACGGGGGCGCATCCGCAGTTTGGCGGTAAACTTCCCCGGCTTTCCATCGAGGGAAAGAAAATCGGCGTTGCTTAAGATTTCGATATTTGGAGACCGACCGGCCTCTACCAGTTTAGGCGCGAGTATTCAAAGCGAACAGTCATTGGTGGGGAAGGTTTTATCCAGCTGGGCCATGGCACCGCCAATGGCTGCGGATTTTTCCACCAGATAGACATAGTAGCCAAGCTCGGTTAAATCAAGGGCCGCCTGGACCCCGGCGATACCGCCGCCAACGACCATCACCGTCCCTGATTTTTTAGGATCTTTTGCATGTCCCATCTTGTAACTCCACTGAAAAAAATTTAGGAGCCGTTTCGAAATGTCCAGTTTTCTGGACCATTTCGTTACGGATCCTTATGCCGGTCATGGCATTTCCAATAGTACAATTATTTTCAACTTACGGCTTAGGAGCCGTTTCGAAATGTCCAGTTTTCTGGACCATTTCGTTACGGATCCTTATGCCGGTCATGGCATTTCCAATAGTACAATTATTTTCAACTGACGGTTATGGAGCGGGGAAACGCTCTCCGATAAAGGTCACTCCGGCAGCTCATCTCCCAGAACTTCAACCTTGATGGCACACAGCTTGTACTCCGGAGTCCGGGAAAGACGATCCAGCGCATCCAGGGTAAGCATGTTTACCAGCGCCTGCAAATGATTATAGGTGCTGAAGATAGTGCCCTCCTGAGTCCGGTCGGTGATGGTGGCCCGCATCTGCACCGAACCGCGCCGCGAGGTGAGCCGCACCCAGTTTTTTTCCTTAAGCCCCAACCGCTCCGCATCCAGGGGATGCACCTCGGCAAAACATTCCGGGCTGACCTCGTCAATTTGCGGGGTCTTGCCGGTCATGCTGCTGAAGTTGTAACGGGCCAGATCGCGGCCGGTGGTGAAAAGGAGCGGATAATCTTCGTCGGGCAATTCCACCGGAGGAAAGTAATCCTCCGGAATAAACAGCCCCTTGCCCCGGCTGAAGGTGTCCACATGCAAGACCGCAGTGCCGGGATGATCCTGGTCCGGCACCGGCCACTGCAGGCCGACTTTTTCCAGCCGCTCATAGGACAACCCTTTGTACTGCGGCAGCAGCTGGCAGACCTCGTCAAAGATTTCCGAAGCGGAATTATAATGCATGGGGTAGCCCATCCGCTGGGAAAGCAGGGAAATAATCTGCCAGTCCGGCTTGGCCTCGCCCGGCGGCTCAACCGCCTTGCGAATCCGCTGGACCCTCCGCTCGGTGCAGGTGAAGGTGCCGTCTTTTTCGGCATAGCAGGCGGCAGGCAATACCACGTCCGCCATCTTCGCGGTATCGGTCAGGAAAATATCCTGAACCACCAGGAAATCGACTTTTTCCAGCGCCGCCTGGACATGGGCGATATTGGCATCGGCCACGGCCGGATCCTCACCGAAGATATAGAGACCGCGGATATTGCCCTTGAAGACATTATCCCAGACCTCGGTGGCGGGTTTGCCGGGACGCCTGGGCAGTTTGATGCCCCAGAGTTTTTCATACCGGTCGAAGAGCTCATCGTTTTCCAGGCCGCCGTAACCTGGCAGGGTATTGAACAGCGCCCCCATGTCGCAGGCGCCCTGCACGTTGTTCTGGCCCCGGAGGGGATTGCAGCCGGTGCCTTCCTTGCCGATCTTGCCGCAGAGCATGGTCAGGCCGGCGATGGACTTCACCCGGTCCGTGCCGGTGACATAGTGGGTGATGCCCATGCCCCAGAAAGCGGCGTGCCTGCCTTCCGCCGCATACATCCGGGCGGCCTGGCGCAGCTGGGCTTCGTTGATGCCGGTAATCTTCTCGACCATCTCCGGGGTGTATTTCCCGACCAGCCTGACGAGCTCGTCAAAATCTTCGGTTCGCTCTTCGACAAATTTTTTGTCCCAGAGCTCTTCCTCGATAATGACCTGCATCATCCCGTTTAAAAAGGCGACATCGGTCCCCGGTTGAATGCGCAGCCAGAGATCGGCCCGTTCTGCCAGCCTGGTCCGGCGGGGATCCACCACGATCAGTGTCGCCCCCCGGTCAAGGGCCTGATGAATACGCAGGCCGATGGTAGGATGGCTGGTGTCCGGGTTGCTGCCGACCATGAAGAAGAGATCGGTTTTTTTCATATCCGCAATGGAGTTGGTCATTGCGCCGCTGCCGAAGGTGAGGGCCAGACTGGCCACCGTGGGAGCGTGTCAGAGTCGGGCGCAGTGATCGATATTATTCGTTCCGATCGCTGTCCGCATGAATTTTTGCATCAGATAGTTTTCTTCGTTGCTGGCCCGGGCACAGCTGAAACCGGCAATGGCATCAGGTCCGTACATGGCCTTGATATCGAAGAATCCCTTGGCTACAACATTGAGAGCCTCTTCCCAGCTTGTCTCCACCAATTGGGAGCCCAGGCGAATCAAGGGCTTGGTCAAACGATCCTTGTGCTGGACGAAATTATGCCCGAACCGCCCCTTAACGCAGAGGGCCCCGTAATTGGGCGCCAGATCCGGATCAGAGGTGACCTCCATCAGGGTATTGCCCTTCACCTTGAGGATGATCTGGCAACCGGCCCCGCAGTAAGGGCAGGTGGAGCGAACCTCGCGGATGGCCTCGTTGACCACCGGCACCAGGGCGTCTTTCTTGTTCAGCGCCCCGGTTGAGCAGTTGTCCACGCAGGCCCCGCAGTTGACGCATTTCTCGTTGAAGCGAAAACGCAGCCCCAAGGGGCGGCCCTTGGCATCGACCTCATCAGCGCTGATTTCCAGGGCATCATATTCGCAGCTGTTCTGACAGCGCTTGCAGTAAATGCACTTGTTAAGATCAACCATAATCATGGGATGGTCGATTTTTCCCATGTAGGTCGGCTTGCCAGCCATCCCGGTCCGGCTTGGATCGAGGCCGAAGTCCATGGCCTTTTTTTTCAGTTCACAGCGGTCAAAAGCGCGACAGCCGCAGGACAGGCAACGGTTGGCCTCGGTGATCGCCATTTGCTCCGAAAAGCCGAGCTTGATCTCGCCGAAATCCTGGGTAGCGATCTGTGGCTGTCTGGTGGGCATCTTTTCCCGCAGCTTGATGTTGATCCCCTCGAAATTCCTCAGATCCACATCATCAAAAGCCTTGCCGCGGCTGAAGTTGAAGCGGCTTTCGGCCACGGTCTTGTTGGTAAGGCCCATGACCTGAGCATGAATATTTTCCGCCGCCCGCCTGGCCGCGACCACGGCCTGAATCACCGAACGGGGACCGCTGGTCACATCCCCGGCCGCATAGATGCCGGGATGGTTGGTCAGCGAAGTTCTGGGGTTGGCCTTGATGTTGCATTTCGGGGTCAGCTCCAGGCTCGCCTCAAGCTGGCCGCCTTCGAATTTGTCGCGACAGGCGCTTAAGCCCTGGGCGACAATGACGGTATCGGCCTGGATATTCACCGTGGAACCGGGGATCGCCTCGGGGTAGCGAATGCCTTTCTCGTCCGGCTCTCCGAGTTTGGTGCGGATCAATTGTACATCGATGCCGTTATTGGTATCCCTGAAATTAACCGGCGAGGCCATAAGCAGAAACTGGACGCCCTCTTTTTCCGCCACCAGAATATTGCGCTGGTTGGCCGGCATCTCGGACTGGGCCCGGGGATAGATGATCGTTACCTGGCCTACCTCCTTTCGCAACAGGGAGCGGGCAACCTCCATGGCGATATTATTGCCGCCGAAAACCACCGCGGATCGGCCGTAGCTGCCGCCTTTGCCCTCTGACATGTCTCGCAAAAACTTGGTGGCATGGATGACTTTGGGCAGACCGCAGCCAGGCACATCCAGGCTCTCGTCCACCGGGGTGCCGGTGGCGATGAGAATCGCCTCGTAGCCAAGATCCTTGAGGGATTGCAGGGTGAAATCCTCGCCCCACTTCTGGCTCAAGCGGACGTTGATTCCCATGCGCAAAATGGTATTTATTTCGTAATCAAGCACGTCCTGGGGAATCTTGTAGTTTGGGATGCCGTAGCGCAACATGCCGCCGAGTTTGGGAGAAGACTCAAACACCGTGACATCATGGCCCTTGCGGGCAAGATAATAGGCGCCGGTCAGGCCGGAGGGGCCGCCGCCAATAACGGCGATCTTTTTGCCCGTGGCCGGATCGCGGGGAATACGCAGGTCGATCTTGTGGGCCATGCACCAGTCGGCGACAAAACGCTTGAGATGGTTGATGGACACCGGCTCATCCACCAAAATCCGCCGACAGCGGGTCTCGCAGAACCTGGGGCACACCCTCCCCACGGAAAAGGGGAAGGGGTTGCGCTCCATGACCAGACGCAGGGCCTCTTCGTACTGGCCCTTGGCCACATGGGCGATGTAGCCCTGCACATTGATCTGCCCGGGACAGGTGAGATTGCAGGGCGCCTTGCAATCGCCGAAATGGGTCTCCATCAGAAGGGTCAACCGTTCGGTGCGCTTGGCCTGCAGCTCCTTGGACTCGGTGGTAATCCGCATCCCTTCGCGGATCTTGGTTACGCAGGAGCGCACCGGCGCCTCCAGCCCTTCCACGCTGACCACGCAGAGCTCGCACGGGATGTCCGAAGTGCCCTTGTTCACATAGCACAGGGTCGGGATATGGATATCCGCTCGCTTGGCCGCTTCCAGGATGGTGATCCCTTCTTCGGCGGTTATAGGCAAGCCGTTGATCTCGATGTTTGTCATCGGAAAAAACCAAAAAAAATTTTAGAATATATAAGACCTATGAGACTTACAGGACCTATAATCCCACTGCAAAGCGCTCGGTACTCCGCACTCAGCACTCAGCCACTCGGAATCAAGCCGCAGGCTTCCATTCCTTCAAAAAGGCGGGCAGATGTCCGGCTTCCCGGGGGCCGATGGTAATGGTCCAGCCGGCCAGCTCTTCCTCAAGCTCTCCCTTCATGGAGGCCAGGTATCCGGGGATAATAAGCTCCCGATGCTTGACCTTGTTCTCGATCCCGGACTTCTTCATGAACGCCGCAATCATGTCCGCGCCGAACTTGCCGGCCGCCCAGGCGGTGAGAACCGAAAGACCTTCCGTATCCTTGATCAGCAGCCAGGAAGGCACCTTGCTCCCCTCGATCTCGCCGGAGACGATGAAGTAAGTAAGGGAGAAGTTGCAGGTGATCAGCACCGGGGAATCCTCGGTGGGGCCGTTGATGTTGTAGACGTCTTCCTGAACCACCATGGGCCGCTGCGGGTCGGTGAAAAGGTTGAGCCGCTCCAGCAGCAGGGGGAAGAGGATGTCGCCCTGCAGGTCGGAGAGAACGATAATCCCGGCGTATTTGGCAATAAGCACCGAGGCGACCATGGCCTCCATCAGCGGATCAGTGGTGATCTCGCAGGGAAAGGTGATGGTCGGAAAACCCAGAGGCTTGAATTTGGCCCGGATGGCGGCACGCCGCCCCACCACGCTGTCTTCCATGGCGGCCCGAATGGTGCGGGCGCCGCTGTCAAGCACAAGATCCTTAAGTCCGGCAGCAAGAAGTTTTTCAGAAATAACGATGGTCTCATCGAGGTTTGCGCCCTTGGCAACCAGAGGACAGCCGGCCTCTTTGGCCACCCCAGCCATGGCCTCGGCATTCTCGGCGGTGGCGGCGTAGAGCAGAGGCTTACGCTCTCCGCAGGCGGCCGCGGCAGCCTTGAGGTTGTCGGCCTGGTCGCTCATCAGGATCAACCCGGCATTGGCGGCGCCATCCAGCACCTTTTTGGTCAGGGCGGTAAAGGCCGCCCCGTCGCCCTGGCTGTCCTTGACCGCAATCAGGTCGGCCTTGAGCAGGACGCCGACCCGCTCGTAGCGGAGGCTGTTGAACCGGCTGATCCTCCCCTCGACCTCGGCCTCGCTCATCGCGGTGGTAACCAGCACCGCGATGCCGGTGGGGTTCTCGAAACGCTTTTCATGGCGGAACAGACAGGTCTCGCCGCCGGTGGTATAGGCGCTGTCGCCTGCGCCGATTTTAACAGTCCGGATCGGAGGGGCGGAGGCCTCGCCGATTTGCTCCTTGACCTCATCGCTCACATACGGACATTCGCCTATTTCCATCTGCCCGGCAGCCACCTTCATGGCAAAGGCGAGACAGGTCGGAATGCCGCACTCCCCGCAGTTTTTTTTGGGGAGCATTTTGAGGATTTGAATACCTGTTAAAGCCATCTGTCTGTTCCTCCCATCTAAAGTGCTGAGCGCTGAAGTGCAAAGTTCTGAGTCATAAAGGCCAGCAGCCTGATTCCCAGTTCTGAACCCTCAGCTCCGTATTTTTTGTTAGACAACGGATTCCATTTCCAGGGCCGGGTGGCCGACCTTTTTCATGAAGGCGAGGATTTCCTCTTCCGTGGTGCCGTTCTCCTCGGTGGCGATCATGTCGTAAAACTCCGGCATGCCTATTTCCTTGCAGCGCTGCATGAGCTTGTCCTTGATCTCTTCCTTCATCATCTTAGGCAGCCAGACCATCCGCTTGAGTCCGCCCTCGGCGACAAACAGCTTGGGGCTGGTCAT
>JBAYTO010000040.1:0-26550 GCA_041675585.1 Desulfurivibrionaceae bacterium | reverse complement strand
GGCCCCAGCGCGGCGGCCCGGTCCCGTTCGGCCCGGCGCTTTTCCTTCAGGGCCCTTTTCACCAAAACCCAAACAACGGTCGGGGCCCTTGGCGCCCCGGCCCCCTTCCCCCCCCCCCCATCCAGGGGGGGCACCCCGGTGAAAAAAAAGGTCAGCACATCATGGCGGGCCGCACGACTGCAACCGCCGGCAAGTATGGCGAGCAGGGCCGGCAGCAGCCCGGCCAACAGTAAGCGGTAATTATTTCGCGGCATCCGGCTTCTTGGCAGGCTTGACAGGTTTAGCGGACTTCTTGTCATCCTTCTCCGGCGCGCGCGGCGGCTTAGGCGCCATTTCCGGCGTTTTTTCTCCGATCCAGTCGCCGAAACCGTAGATGTTCAGCTTTTTCTCGCCCAACAGGCTGCTGGCGATGACCAGGTAGCGAATCTTGAAATCCTTGTCCGCGTACCGCTGGAAATAGTCGAGATTCTTGTCGTCGATAAAGAGAGCCGAAGGCAGGTAGAGGCTGCCGGGGACATTGCCGAAAGCGCCGAAAAAAAGCAGCACATCGGTGGACTCCTCATCAAAAATCTGGACATTTTCAAAGGCGGCGTCCACCACATAGAGCTGCTTACCGTCCGGAGAGAGGTCCAGCCCCTTGGGCCGGGCGAAGCCGCCCAGGGTGGCGCCGGAATAGCCGAACTCCTTCAGGTAGTTGCCCGCCGGGTCGAACTTCTGGATGCGGAAATTGAAGGAATCGTTGACAAAGAGGTTGCCCTGCCGGTCAACCCGGGCATGGCTGGGACGGTCCATCTTGCCCGCTTCCGTGCCGCGGCCGCCGATGGTCTGCACGGTTTCACCGCTCTGTTTGTCCAGCACCAGGACTGTGTGCCTGGGGTTGTCAACCACATAGACCCGCTCGCCGAACACCGCCACGTCCAGGGGCCGCTCGAACTGTCCCTCCTTACCGTAGGTCCGGACAAAAGCGTCGTCCGGGCCAAAGACCACCACCTGCTTGCGATCCCCGTCGGCGACATACTTGAAGCCGTCGGCTGTGACATGCAGGCCGAAGGGCTCCTTGAGGCCACCGGACTTCCCATCCTTGAGGGCGGCAAATTCGCCTTTTACCAGATCGATGATGATGATCCGCTTGAAGGTCTGATCGGAGACGTAGAGTTTGCCCTTGACACTGCCCACGTCCAGGGCCCGGGCGATCCCCTTGAGGGCCTGCTCCTTGCCGACCACGAATTCCCGAAAGGCTGATGCCTTTTTCCCCAGATCATCCTCGGTGGAAATAGTGGTCAGAAACTGGAGACGCGGCTGCTGGGGCAGGGGCGGATAAAAGACGGTCTCCGTTTTCTGCGGCGCGGTGGTGGCGCAACCGGCCAGCAATTGTCCAAACAGGCATAAAGTAATCAACGATGCGGCACGTAACATGAACAACCTCCTGTGGTAGGATAATTATTTCTTCTGCCCCTGAACGGGCGGGGTTAATTTTTCCAAAACGGCGTCCTGCCCCGGCCGAGGGGAGGTGCGTAGGGGATTGTTGACCGGGGTCAGCCGGTCGTAGGAGACCTTGACATGGCAGCTGGTCACACAGCTGCCGCCGTTGTCGGTGGTCTCGTAGGCAATCGAGAGGCCGCGTTCGCCGAAGCGGAACGCCGAGGCGATCAGGTGCGGCTGGGGCGCGCCGTGCAGGTCGTGACAGGCCTTGCAGCTGCGGCCCTTTTTCTTGTTGACGTGGCGTTGGTGCAAGTTGAGATCGCCATTGCGGAAAGCGGTGGCCGTCGTGGTGCGGGGCACCTTGAAAGCCGCGGCGTCATGGCAGTTCAGGCAGAGTTCGTAGGCCGCCTCGCTGTATGCCTGGTAAAAGGTCTCCGGGTAGGCGCCGCGGAGCAATTTGGCCCGGTCAGATTGATGGGGATCATGACAGGCGGTGCAATCGCCGTCCGCCACCGGCGGGTGCTTATGGGTGTCCTTGGCTGAAACGACCTGATCGTGGCAGCCAAGGCAGAGCGGGCCTATGGGCGCCGGCGGCGGTGCGAACCGGTGTTGGGCCGGGTCAGCCTGCTCGTGACAGAGGGTGGCACATCCCTGCCCCCCCTCGGTGGCTGAATGGATATATTTCTGTTTGTTCAGTTTGCCGTGGCAGTCGAGGCAGGGCTGGCCCGGTTTCAGGGCCACGGGCTTACTTGCCGCCCGGACGGCCGCGGAGGCGGACACCGGCAGGAGGATGCAGAGCAGCAAGCAAACCGGGATCATCCCCCGGCATGGCCGGAGACAATCCTTGGAGATCAACCAAGTGCCCATCAGATGGGTGCAGGTATCGAGCATCAACGCATCAAGCTCCAGAAAAAACCGGCCAGGCGACCGGGATGAGGATAAACCAGCCGCGGCAAAATTCCCGGCAGCAAAGGCGCCACCAGGAACGGCAAAAATCCCGAGACGGACAGGCCGGCAAAGCCGGCCTGTCCGTCTCGGGATTAAAGATGATTATAGCAGTCGCCGCCAGCCCTGCCCAGCCGCGGTTCCCTACTTATTATGGCAGGTCAGGCACAGCCCCGAAGCCGCTTCACTCCCAAGAGCCAAGCTGTTCGCAGCACGCAACAGCATGGTGCCGGCCACCGACTCTGGCCCGTTATGGACATCGTGACAGGTGGAGCATTGCACCTTGCCGTCTTCCAGGGTTTGGGCAATGGTCCGGCCGCCCGGCCAGGTGTTGGTGGCCGGATGCAGCGCCGGATCATCGCCGGCATAAGAAACCGAAATCGGATGGGTGCCGCGCAGGTCGAGCTCGGAGCCGGACATCACCCTTGGCACTCTCTTCAGCGGACTGATATTGCCCATGACCAGATCGGGATCTCCGGCATAGCGGTCGAAGCTGTCCAGGGCCACGGTGCCGTCATGGCAGCCCAGGCAGAGTTTCGAGTTGCCGGTGGGCTGACTGGCGGCGGCATGGGTCTGGGTCTCGCTGAAACCATTGCTGTACATTACGTAGGTGGCGCTGCTCAGGGTATGATTCCAAAGCAGGCCGTTCTTGTAGCGATCGCGGCCCTTGTCGTGGGGGGCGTGACAGACATTGCATATTTCCCGCTCGGTCGACCATTCTTCATCACTGAAATCATGAACACTGCCCCTGATTCCCTGGGCATTGCCGGCCTGGGCCGGCAATGCCCAAGGCGCCAGACAGCAAAGGGCGAACAAGACGGTGAGTACGCCGGAAAAACCGGCCGGAGCCGGCGACAAGATCCCCTTGATCCTGCTCATCAAACATTGCATCCCATCCCTCCTTTGCCGCGGCGGCAAACAGGTTCAGGAGGAGGGCCGTTCGGCCCTCCTCCTGAGAGGCAAATTCACTGCAAATCAGGAGAACATCCCCCGGACTTACTTGTTGTGACAGGTCAGACAGAGGCCGGAGGCGGTGGCGCCTCCGACTGCGTCGATCTTGTTCCCGGTCCGTAGCAGGGAGGAACCGGCGTAGGTGTCCTTGTTGTGGACATCGTGGCAGGTGGAGCACTGGACCTTGCCGTCCTGCAGGGTAGAGGCGACGGTGTTGCCGTTCTTCCAGGTGGCGGTGGCGGGAGCATGCAGCTCGGCATCGGTCGTGGGGTAGGTGATGGAGACCGGATGGTTGCCATCCAGGTGGCCGGCGCTGGCGCCCATGACGATGCTGGTATTGGCATAAGCGGTGATGGCGGTGGAGCCGGTCAGGCTGTCAAAGGTGTCGATGGCGGTGACGCCGTCATGACAACCCATGCAGAGCTTGGTGCTGCCGGTGGGGCTTGCGTCCACTACGCCCTGGAGAGTCTCGGAGCTGTACATGGTGAAGGATACATCGGATACCTGATGGTTCCAGAGCAGACCGTCGGTGTAACGGGTGCGGTTCTTATCATGGGGGGCATGACAAACCCGGCACACCTCGCCGCGAGTGTTCCAGGCTTCATTGGTGACGGTAGCTCCGGTTTTGGCGGCCAGCAGGGTGCCGTCGGAAAAATCATGGGAGCTGCCGAGAATACCCTGGCCGTCATTGGCCGCTGCCGCCATTACCATGGATGCGCCACCTGCCACCATTGCCATTACCGCTGCCGTAAAAATTACTTTTTTCATCTGTTCATCCTCCGGAAATATTTTTCCTTCCCTCTGTGATCTCCGGTAACCCGGCCGTCCTGTGCCCCAGGACCCGTTGGCTTTGTGCCCCCGCCTTACAGCGGGTTTACTTTTTGCGGAGGATATTTTGCCGCCGGTCTTGAAACCGGCGGCCCCTTTTTCTCTTGCTTCTTGCCTCTGGGGAAAACTGCCATCTGTTTCGTTCCCGTTGCCAGCTCATTAAGCAAGCAGCGTGCCAACAGAAAAAACAAAAAATAAATCACATAAAATCAACATGTTACCACTTGAATAACATGGCGCCGCCTGCGACTCACCTCTCATCGATCCCCTTGCCCAGGTAGCGGAGACTGGAATTGTTCAATTCCCGGCATGTCCTGGCGGTCCAACGAAGTTCAACCTATCGAAATAACAAGATTTTTTAGCAAAACAAGGATCTGCTCAATTTCCGGCACTCCATAACAGGCCACTAGGCCAGGAAAAGAGAGCTGGGGCTGAGTTCCGAGTGCTGAGTGCTGAGTAAACTTGGGACTGTCCCCGGCCTTATCGGGGGCTGTCCCGGAAGTTTACGGGTTTGATGCAACCATGGTGGCCAACACTACAAAAGTCTGAGTTTTAGGCTTTTTGTAACTGCTGTGGCTTCAACTCGCAAAAGCCTGGGACAGCCCCCGATGGGGCCGGGGACAGTCCCGGTTTTGCTGAACGCTGTGGGCTGTGGGCTGAGTGCTGAGTGCTGAGTGCTGAAAGCTGAGTCGGGAGCGGGGGGAGGAAAAGATGTTCAAGTTACGACATAAACCTTTTCAACAGGCGGACAAACTGACCGTCCGACTCAGAATGGTTTTTGGATGCCGTATTTTTCGATCTTGGAGTAAAGGGTGCCGCGGGCAATATCCAGGGATTGAGCCGCCTGCTTGAGGTTCCACTGGCATTCCTCGAGAACCTTGCGGATCAGGGCCTCCTCGGCCTTGGCCAAGGAGGCGGTGGGAAGGCGCAGGGCAAGATCCGTCACGGCCTGTGGCTGCCGGATCTCCGGCGGCAGATCAGCCAGGGAAAGTTCCTGGCCGCGGCTGAAGACCGCGGCATGCTCCATGGCGTTGGCCAGCTCCCGCACGTTGCCGGGCCAGGCATACTCTTTGAGGTGATCGAGAATCGCCCTGGGAATGGCATAAAACGGCTTGCCGGTTTCCGCGCAATACTTCTCGAAAAAAAAGTTGGCCAGCAGGGGGATGTCTGATTTGCGCTCCCGCAGGGAGGGAGCCTCCAGGGCCACGACATTGATCCGGTAATAGAGATCCTCGCGGAACAGCTTGTCACGCACCGCCTGAAGCAGGTTGCGGTTGGTGGCGCAAATCAACCGCACGTCCACCCGGATAGTCTCGGTGCCGCCAACCCGCTGAAAGGTGCCCAGCTCCAGAACGCGGAGCAGGGCGACCTGGGTGGCCATGGGAATATCGCCGAATTCGTCAAGAAACAGGGTGCCGCCGTCGGCCTGCTCGAAAAACCCGCGCTTACGGGCCACGGCCCCGGTAAAAGCGCCTTTTTCATGGCCGAAGAGCTCACTGTTGATCAGGGTCTCGGTGAGAGAGGCGCAGTTGACCTGCACCAGGGGCCGATCGCTCCTGGTGCTCTTGCTGTGGATGGCCGCGGCAATCAACTCCTTGCCGGTGCCAGACTCGCCGGTGATCAGGACCGCGGCGTTGCTCTGGGCCACTTGGTTGATTTTTTCATAAAGCTCGAACATCTTCTGATCCTGGCCGATGATATTCTCAAAGGCGGGCTGACCGGTGCCGGCGCGGCGCAACTCCTCGCCCCGGTCAAGGATGGTCCGGTGCGCCACCAGTTTCTCGATGGCATTGATGATCATCGGGAAATCGAAGGGCTTGAGGATGTAGTCGTAGGCTCCGGCTTTCATGGCCGCCACCACCTGCCGGGTATCGCCAACCCCGGTCAGCATCACCACGAATATGGCGGGATAACGTTCTCGGATCTCGGCCAGCAGGGTCATGCCGTCCATGCGCGGCATAAGAAAATCGGTGAACACAATGTCGGCGGCAAAAGCCGCCAGCTTTTCCAGAGCCTCGACGCCGTCCTCGGCGGTCTCCACCTCATAGGCATGCTCGTCATGCCTGCGCAGCCTGACGGCGAAAGAGCGCCGGTAGGCCGGCTCGTCGTCGACAAAAAGAATTTTCGTTTTCCGTGACATCGCCGGGCTCCTCATTTGCCTGCATCGACAACGGCGGCGCAGGCTGCCGCATCGATTTCGTACTGCCTCATGGCTCTGGCCACCGTCCGGCGCAGCACGGCGCGATCCCACGGCTTGTGGACCAGGTCGAAGATGCACCTCTCGTTGAGGGCGGAAGCAAGCTGCCGCAAATCAGCATATCCGGTGAGAATGATGCAGACCACCTGCGGTCGGTTGGCCTTGACCAGCCGGATAAAATCCAGGCCGTTCATCCCCGGCATCTGAAAATCGGAAAGAACGACCTGGATGGGCGTCACCCGCTCCATAATCTCCAGGGCCTCCCCCCCTGAGGCGGCGAAAAAAAGCTCATACCCTTCGTTCCTGAATGAACGCTGCAGAGACGTTAATATAAACGGTTCGTCGTCCACGCAGAGAAGGCGTTGCATCATCCTGCCCCCTGTTCCGCGGTCATCCCGCCCCCCGCCAAGGGGAGCGTAACGGTGAAGGTTGTGCCCGTGCCGAGTTCGCTATCCACGGAAATTTCGCCATGATGCTGCTTGATGATGTCGTAGGTGATGCTCAAGCCCAAGCCGGTCCCCTTGCCGATTTCCTTGGTGGTGAAGAACGGTTCGAAAATTTTCGTAAGATGTTCGGCAGCAATACCGGTACCCGTGTCGGAGATGCTGATCACGATGGCGCCGACGGCTGAAACCCAGGTTCTGACCGTGATCGTGCCATAGTGCTCGATGGCCTGGGCCGCATTGAGGAGCAGATTCATGAATACCTGATTCAACTGCCCAGGATAACATGGGATCTGCGGAATGTCCCCGTAATCACGGACAACCTTCGCCTTGTATTTCAACTCGTTCCATACGATGTTGATGGTGCTTTCCAGGCATTCGTTCACATCCGCCATGCTGTAATCCTGGTCGTCGATCCGGGAAAAATTGCGCAGGTTCTTGACGATCCTGCTGACCCGATCGCTTCCCTCCAGCGATTCATCAATCATTTCTCCCATGTCGTTCATGACCGTGTCGATCTGGAGCTGGTTCCGCAAGGCGGCCACCGCGGCCTTTGCCTCCTCGTTGTCGCACTTTTCCCGGAGAACGGACTCGAGAAAAATAATGAACCGGAAGAGAGTGTCGGAATAACCGCTCAGCTCGGTGAGGTTATTCGAGATAAAGCCCATGGGATTGTTGATGTCGTGCGCGACCCCGGCGGCAAGCTGGCCGATGCAGGCCATTTTCTCCTGGTGGAGGATGGTGGAATGCTTTTCCCGCAGATCCTGGCAGGCCTGGTCAAGCGCGGCGCGATTGGTTTCCAGATCCCGGTTCAGTTTTTCCAGGGACATGGTGCGCCGCGCAACCCTGGTTTCAAGGTCGTCGTTGAGCTTTTTCAACTCCATTTCGGCGTTATGGCGCTGGGCTATCTCCACCTCCATGGAGGTATTCATCGCTTTTACCTTGTCGATCTCAGCGGCAAGCCGCTCCCTGGCCAGAGACAGCCGTCTGTCCATCCGGCCGAGAATGTTGTAGGCAAAAACAAACATGATTTGGCAGAGTAAGATACTGAACAAAAGAATACGCAACACAAAAGAACGGAACTCCCTGTTTTCATACGTAAAATCATGAAGAATATATAGTTTGCCGATATCCTGGCCGCCTTGGGAGAACAAGGGTACCGCCCGAAACCGGTAATCCCTGCGGCCAAAAGATAGATGGGAAAATTCCCGGGCAAACAAGGCTTTCTTGACCCTTGGGGATTTCATGTCGCGCGCTATACTTTCAGTGAAATCCTCGCCCAGGGTGGAAGCGGAAATAACATCCTCCGGAAAAGTGTCCCAGTCAACCGGATAGTTGAACATCCTCCTGCCGCGGCTCCATGATTTCCGGGTGATCAGTTGTTTTGGAACTGTCGCCAAAAAATCATCCTTGACGACCTCCTTCAATTTCCTCAGCAAAAAATCTACCTCCATGCCGAGTTCAAGATAACCGAGCAGCTGTCCATCAACTATCCACGGCATGACGGTACGGTAGGAAAGCGTCCCCAGCCGGCCCAGTTCCAACCCGGACTTAACGGCATTCTCCTCTGCCGCCATCTTGAAGGTGACCCGCTCGACCCGATCCCCAAATTTCTTGGGGTCGTAAAGCCGGAGAAACACCTTGCCGCCCGGATCATTGAAATAAAAATGGGTGATCCCGTGATGCTGCTTAATTTGCCGAAAAACTGGCATACTGAGGTTATAGAGCGCTTCGCGGTCCCCCTTGCGCATGGCCTCCCGAAGTCCCTTGTCAAGGGTCAGCTGGGAAAGAATCCCTCTCATCTGTGCCGACTGCCGCTCAAGAAGTTCCTTCAGGAACAGCTGGGTCGTTTCATCACGATGCTGCATGTCATCGAGACCCTGCCTGGCGCGGATATGGTAGGAGCTGTAAAGAAAAGCGCCCAACAATACGGCAATGGTCAAAGACAGGGGGACGAGAATGCTCATCCGGACGGACTGGTCTTTCTGGTTTTTCATCGTTCTTCAGGGGCAGAAATTTAAAAAACTGTAACCGTCACCGGGGCGGCCGCCAAAGTACCAAAACTGCGGCACTGCTGAACGGTTACAAAAAACTTAACACCATGGCGCAACAAACCCTGCAACATGAGAAAGCAGCTTCTTGCAACATTGCTCGACTGCGGGGAAAAACAATTTCCCATCTCCCAATTTTGCAATCTAATGTTGTTTCCCAGTGCGGTCAAGGAGAGGGGGGCAGGGAAAACTCAACACGGCCGGACAGAACCGCTCGTCAAACATGACATTTCGCCCCCCCTTGTCAGCACAAAAGAAGTCAAGGTAAGCACCAAGATTAACTCCTACCGGGCCATAAAATAACAAGCAATTTACGTACCACCGCGCAGAGAAAATCTTAAAAGGCCAGAACCCCGGCCCATCCTCTCCGTCGGAATCTTTATCCTGAATGAGACTGTTTCCGGGCGGACAAGCTCCAGGCAATCGGGTATTTTCTCGGTTCCTTTCTGCACTCTACACTATTCATTCCCCTTTGCATCCCCCGCCTTTTCAGGTATTTTGACCGAGAAAACTGCTTTTTCTTTCAAACCCTCTCACCAAAGGCACGCCATGGAATCCATCGAACTGTTGATTTCCACCCTTTCCGGCTGGATCTGGGGCCCTCCCATGCTCACCCTGCTGGTGGGCACCGGCCTGTACCTGACCGTGATCCTGCGCGGCATGCAGTTTAGCGCCCTGCCCCACGCCATGCGGTTGATCTGGCACAAGGAGCACACCGGCGACGGCGACATCAGCCATTTTGCCGCGCTGATGACTGCACTCGCGGCCACGGTTGGGATTGGTAACATCGTCGGGGTGGCGACCGCCATCAGCATCGGCGGGCCGGGAGCAGTCTTCTGGATGTGGATGACCGGGCTGGTGGGGATGGCCACCAAGTACGCGGAAGCGGTGCTGGCCGTGAAATACCGGGAAAAAGGGGAACACGGCATGCGCGGCGGCCCCATGTACTATCTGGCCAAGGGCGCTGGTCTGCCCAAGCTGGCCTGGCTCTTCGCCCTGTTCACCGCCCTGGCGACCTTCGGCATCGGCAATATGACCCAGGCCAATGCAGTGGCCAGCATCTTTCAATCGACCTTCCACATCGAACCCTGGCTCACCGGCACCATCCTGATGCTGCTTACCGGCCTGGTGATCCTGGGGGGCATCAAGTCCATCGGGAGGTTCACCTCGTTTCTGGTGCCGTTCATGATCGTCGGCTACACCGGCGCTTCGCTGCTGGTGCTGGCCCTTAATGCCGGCGAAATCCCCCACGCCCTGGGCCTGATTTTCTACCACGCCTTCAACCCCATTGCTGCCAGCGGCGGCTTTGCCGGCTCAATGGTCGCCGCCTCCATGCGCTACGGGATCGCCCGCGGAGTTTTTTCCAACGAATCAGGTCTTGGTTCGGCGCCCATTGCCGCGGCCGCCGCCCGAACCAAGGATCCGGTAAAACAGGCGCTGGTGAGCATGACTCAAACCTTCATCGACACCCTGGTGGTCTGCACCATGACCGCCATGGTGATTCTGACCAGCCACGCCTGGCTGGAAGGGGTGGCGCCGGGGGAACTGACCAGCGCCAGTTTCGGCGAGACCCTGGGGCAGAGCGGGGTAATAATTGTCGCCGTAGCCACGGCGCTTTTCGCCTACTCCACCCTGATCGGCTGGAATTACTACGGGGAAAAGGCCATCGAGTATCTGGCGGGCCGCCGCGCCATTGCCCCCTACCGGGTAGTCTTCGTAGCGGTGGTGGTCGTGGGGGCAATGATGAAGCTGGAATTCGTCTGGAATTTTTCCGACCTGATGAACGGGATGATGGCCATCCCCAACATTGTCGGCTTGCTGTTGCTGGCTCAGGTGGTCAAGGGGGAAACCGAGCGATATTTTAAACGGTAAGGCGCGGACAACGGTAAACAGAAAAAGAGCAAAAACCCGTAACTGTTTCGCTGTGCCGCAGCTGCCGGAAAGAGGCTCGACCCATCAAACCGTAACTATTCAGCAGTACTTCAGGTTGCGGGAAGAGGGACGGCGAAGCGAACATCGAGTTACGTGAGCCGACCCGATCGCCACAAGATGCGGTGCTGCTTGATAGTTACTATTCCTTAAGTTTTTCCGCCAGCTCGCTGACCGCCATGGCGTAGCGGTTGGCGTTGTTCCATTTGGTGATCGCCTGGAAGTTCGGATAGCCTGCCACGTACCGCATACCGCCATCCGGCAATTCAAGGCCGACAATGGTCAGCTCCTTGTTCTCCGGGGATGGCGGCAGCTCAACATTCTGAATCTTTTCCACCGCCGCACGGGAGACAAAGCCCTTCCGTCCCTGAGCATAGGCCTTTTCCAGCGTCTCCCCTTTCAGACTTACGCCGATCTCCCGGTAAACAGGGGCGTTAAAGGTCCAGCCGAATCTCTGGAGATAGTTGGCAATGCTGGCCAGGACATCGGGCACCGATTCCCAGACATCGCGGCGGCCATCTCCGTCAAAATCCACGGCATAGAGTCTGAAGCTTGAGGGGATGAACTGGGTCTGACCAAAGGCCCCGCCATAAGAGCCGGTGATGGTCAGCGGATCAACCCCGTTTTCCCGGCAAAGCAGGAGGTACTCGATCAACTGCTTCCGGTAGAACTTGCTTCGGCGGGGATAGGCGTCAAACATGGTGTTGAGGGTCTGGAACATGCCGAAGGCCCCCTTGTGGGCGCCGAATTTGCTTTCGATCCCCCAGATGGCTACGACAATCTCCCGCTCGACCCCGAGCTCATTTTCAATCCGGTCCAGCACCTCACGGTGTTCGGCAAGCAGCCTCTTTCCCCGTCCGATTATCTGCGGGGTGATAAACTTGGGGAAATACTCAAAATAGGGCTTTGCCTCCCACTGGGTATCCATGAGCTCCAGCACCCGTTTCTTGATGGCTACTCCGGCAAAGATCCGTTCCAGCTCTTCCTTGTCAAAACCATACCCCGTCGCCAGCTCCTGCAAAAGCTCCTGATAACGCGGGCTGGAAAGATCAATGGCCTGTCCGTCCTCAACCAGCTCGGCCGCCAGGGGCGTCACCTCTCCCGCCCCGGCTGCGGCCAAACCCGGCAGGCAGAAAAAGTTGACCCCGGACAGCAGCAAGGAGAGAGCAAGCACGGTTCTATTGGTCAGAGAAATCCTCATGGGGAAAATACCTCAAAAAATTTCATAAAAAACTCCTCAACCTGCCCGGCAGGCAGGGCATTGATTCCGGCCGCCGCCGCCCGGCCGCCGCCCGTAGGAAAAGCGCGGCACAGACTGTCGGCCCCGATACGCCGGGCAAGAGGCGCGCGCACACTGACCATGAAGCTGCCGTCACCATTGTCCACCAGCAGGGCGTGGGCCGCCTCCCCTCTTTCCCTGGCCTTTTCGTTACTGAATATCCCGGCGATCCGGCTGGCCCATTTTTCTGCGGGAAAGGCGAAAATCCGGCCCCAGGCTGTTTCCCGCAGGGGCGACACCGCGTGAGCCCGCCGCAGATCATCGGCAAACCCCTGGCGCAGCAGAGCAAGAACCTGGGCCTCTTCACAAAAAATTAATGGGTCGGTGTAGGGTTTTACCGCCGCATATAAAGTCTGGGGCGGCAGATGCAGATCAGCCACCTCCCGGCCGTAGCCGTTGTAGTTCATCAACTCGCCCAGCTCCCGCAATCTTTCCACCTGACCCTCGGCCAGATGCAGGGGCGCGGCGGCCTTGCGGGCCGAGGCATGCAGGTTGTCGCCAAAGGCGGCGGCCACGGCCCAACCCCGGAAACGACCGCCCAGCAGGGTATCAACCAGGAGAGCGGTGCAGACCTCGGGACTGGGATCGAGATGAGCGATCAGGTTGGGGCTGGGCGGCAGCTCCCCGGCATAATGATGATCCACATAGAAAACCCGGCAGGATTCAAGCAGTTGCCGCAAGGCCGCCCGGTTGCTCTCCAGGGAGATGTCCAGCACGGTGAGTTCCGCCCCCCGCACCCCGGCCACCCGGTCCAGCAAGCGGATATCCCGTTTGACCCCGGTTATCAGGGTGGCTTCCCGAGGCTCGGCCAGGCGAAGCTGGTGCAGGGCGCAGATGCCGTCCGCATCACCATTGAAGACATCGTAATAGACCGCGGTCATGGCTTCAACGCTCCATCCCGCAACATGATCAGAGATCCCGGCCGAAACGGAGAGCCCGGCCCACCCCATCAAGGGAAAAAATCACCATCACCCGATGATCGTCGACGGTTTTGCTGATCTCCATCTCCATCATCCAACAAGCGGGTTTATAGATCAGACGAGCCCTGGATTCCACCGTATGTCTATCGGAAAATGACTTGACCAGATAGGCGGAAGCAGTAAGCGTTTCGCTCAGGGGCATCCCCACCGAGCCGATCAAGTCATGGGCCGACTCGCCAAGTTCGGTATAAAAATAAGGGGCGATCATCCCGCTGTCCTTCAGATACCGGTAATTAAGGCCGAAGGTCTGCCCGCCGGCGAGACTGTACTGGTTGATCAGCTCATACCGGGTAACACCTTTCCCGTACATGCTCACATTAGTCTGGTAACCGAGGGTCCAGTCCGGCAGCGGGGATACTGCCGCTTCAACTCTAAGGTCAGACCAGGCATAGCGCTTGCCGTCCGCCGGCAAGCCTGAACTTTCCGGGTTTTCCTGCCGCAGGTCATAGGTCTGGAGAATCTTGCCCACCCCTGAATTGCGGGTCCAGGAATCGCCCTTTTTATCAATGCCGCCCAGGGTAAAGTAATTATTGAGCTGCCAGGTCAGCCAGTTTTTTCGCTCCAGCCGGTCCACACTGTCAAAATAGCCTGGGGTGTTATCAAGAGTTAGATCTTCCGTAAAACTTGGCAGCTCCCTGGTTCTGGTCAAATATTCATAGATGAGGTTGGGGCGCACCAGATGCTCGAGCCAGCCGCTGTTGCCCAGCGCAAAATCCCGCTGCAGGATAGTTGCGATATTCCCGGTAAAATCATAGGCCTGCCTGTCCTGAAAATTATCCTTGTCCCAGGAGGAATCCCCGTACGATTCAAGCTGGTAGGCCGTTTCCCGCACCCCGCCGCTAAGCCTCCCCTCAAACCAGCCACTCCGCGGCAGAAAAGAGATCAGCCTGGGATGCAAATCAACCCGCTGGACGCCGACCCCCTCTTCTCGCCAGTAATTAACGTACTCCGACTCCCAGGCCACGCTCATCCTTGTCCCGCGGATGGGTCGACGCCCGGCGAAATCCAGCCGGGGCAATGCCTGCAGGGGGCTGGTTGTCCGGGGGAGAGCAATCTGTTCCCCCGCCACCAACCCAATCTCATGGCGGGTATCCTGCCTGGTTCGCAGTTCGCCGCTGGCGACCATATTGGGCCAGGACTTGACCAGTTGCAGAGAAGATTCCCGCTCAAGAATCGTTTCCTCCTGCAGATCCCGGCCAAACTCATCAAGGAACTGGAGCTTGTTAGCCGCAAAGCCCATGAAGCCTCCCTTGAATTCCTGCAGGTAATCCTGGTCGGAGACCAAATCAAGATCAAGTCTGCCGGTCAGGTTACTGCCGAAATCATGGTTAGCCTTGCCTCGAAGCCAGTAACGGTCGGCCTCGCTCCGGATGAGCCCGTCCTGCTTGTATTCATCTACGAAATTCTCGCCATCGACAAGATCATCGTGCAGATAATTGAGCATCAACGTGCCATAGGACGCAACCCCTTTCACATAGCGGAACTCTCCTCCATACTGGACGCCTCTTTTGGAGAGGTAGCCTGGATAGAGGGTGATATCAGTGCTGGGCGAGATATTGAAGAAAACAGGAACCATGAGGCCAAAGCCGCTCCGGCTCGAGTTAGACCATTCCGGGAAAAGTACGCCGCTTTCCCTTTTGGTCTTGGCGGGAAAGGTGAAGTAAGGGGTGTAAGCCAGAGGAACGTCCTTTACCTGAAAGACGACGTTGCTCATCTGAGCCATGCCGTCCAGGGTGAGCCTGGTGGTGTTGCTGGTAAACGACCAGGGGGGGCTTTTGCCCTCCTCCGGCTTGCAGGCGGTGGCCCAGCCATTTTTCAGGATATAGCTAAACTCCGCTGTTTTAGCCACCTCCTGCCCGGTGACATACATATGGCTCTCGGCCATAAAGATGGTGGAGTCGGTAAAGGTGCCGGTCTCAGCCTCAAGATCGAGATCCACGCTGACGGCGGTGATCTCGTCCGCGCCCGAAAGGATATAGACGTTGCCCCGGGCCTTGATCGTACCGTGCGCCACATCGTAACGAGCCCAATCCGCCCGGATAAACATGCTGTCGGACCCCTGACTCCTGGGCCGGGTCACAATAACATTGCCCTCGGCCAGAATAGTGTCCGGATCATTGAGATGAACGAGGCTGTTCGCCGTGATCTCCCAAGGAATGACCCCGGCCGACGCGGGGACGGGGACAAGGGCGGCCAACGCCGCCACGATGCCGCACAGAACAACGCCTGGATTTACCCGTTTCTCGGCCTTGTCTTCCCCTTCAGGCACGAGACAAAACGCAGACTGGCTTAACGCCCCATGCTCTGTTCCTGCCATCAATCCGCCTGCCGGTTGCAGGCATCATCCCTCAGAACCGCGCCGGTGCTGCCGGAGGTCACCAATCTGGCGTAACGGGCCATGTAGCCGCGGGTGATCTTCGGCGCGGGCGGTTGCCATTTGCTCTGCCGCTGGGCCAGAATCTCCTCCGCCACGCTCAGCTCGATGGACTTGTGCCTGATATCAATGGTGATCCGGTCTCCCTCCTCGACCAGGGCAATGAGGCCGCCGTCCGCCGCTTCCGGCGAGACATGGCCGATACAGGCCCCCTGGGTGCCGCCGCTGAAACGGCCGTCGGTGATCAGGGCCACACTCTTGCCAAGCCCCATGCCGACAATGGCCGAGGTGGGGGAAAGCATCTCCGGCATGCCGGGGCCGCCCTTGGGGCCGCAGTAGCGGATGACCACCACGTCCCCGGCCTTGATCCCGCCGCCCAGAATGGCAGCCTGCGCAGTATCCTCGGAGTCGAACACCCGGGCCGGCCCGCTGTGCTTGAGCATCTCTTCGGCTACCGCCGACTGCTTGACCACGCAACCGTCCGGGGCCAGGTTGCCGTAGAGTACCGCGATACCGCCGAATTTGTGGTAAGGCTCATCCGCAGGCCGGATGATGTCGGCATCCCGCACCCTGACCTTTTCCAGGTTATCACCCAGGGTTTTGCCGGTAACGGTCATGACCTCCAGATTAAGCCCGGCCCCGGTATTGAGCAGTTCGCACATCACCGCCGGCACGCCGCCGGCCTCGTCCAGCTGCTGCAGGCTGTGGGGCCCGCCGGGGATCAGACTGCAGAGATGGGGCACCCGCTCGCTCACCTCGTTGAACAGGGCCAGGGGCAGATCCACCCCTGCTTCCTTGGCGATGGCGGGCACGTGAAGGACGGTATTGGTGGAGCAGCCCAGGGCCATGTCGATGGCCATGGCGTTTTCAAAGGCCGCCCGGGTGGCGATATCCCGGGGGCGGATATCCTCGGCCAGCAGCCGCATCACCGCCATGCCCGCCTCTTTGGCCAGGCGAATCCGGGCGGCAGCCACCGCCGGAATGGTGCCGTTGCCCGGCAGGCCTAGGCCGATGGCCTCGGTGAGGCAGTTCATCGAATTGGCGGTGAACATCCCGGCGCAGGAACCGCAGCCTGGGCAGGCGTGATCTTCAAGTTCGGCCAGTTCTTCCAGGCTCATGGTTTCGGCCTTCACCCGGCCGACCCCCTCGAAGACGCTGACCAGATGCACCTCCTTGCCGCGAAAACGCCCGGTGAGCATAGGGCCGCCGCTCACCATGATCGCCGGGATATTGACCCGCAGCATGGCCATGAGCATGCCGGGCGTCACCTTGTCGCAGTTGGGAATCATCACCAGGGCGTCAAAAGGGTGGGCCATGGCCATGATCTCCACCGAATCGGCGATGATCTCGCGGCTGGCCAGGGAATATTTCATGCCCGGGTGGTTCATGGCGATACCGTCGCAGACCCCGATGGTCCCGAAGGCGATGGGGGTACCTCCCGCGATGCGGATCCCGGTTTTCACCGCTTCGAGGATCTTGTCGAGGTGCATGTGGCCGGGAATGATCTCGTTATGGGCGTGGGCAATGCCGATCAGAGGCCGGCTGATCTCTTCGTTGGTGTAGCCCATGGCCTTGAGCAGGGACCGATGCGGCGCCCGCTCCACCCCTTTGCGTATTGCATCACTGCGCATCTTTTTCATGGCTTGATTCCCGTAATTATCTGGATTTTTTATGCCTTCATTAAAGAGGTAAATACTAGCAGGCCGCCGTCTGCTGTCAAGGCAAAAGTCTCCTTCCCCCAAATTTGTTGAAATCGCAAAAAGCCGCGATTACAACGGTTGTCGCTGCGTAACCATTTAATTTTGTGTCTCGGACCTGTGACCTTTTTCCCTTGTTACGAGACCATCAAATTTGACGCTGTTTACAAACCGGTTCGGGGCCCGAAGTGGTGCAGCGGGACAACCAGTTTACCGGACCGCCTCTATAGCCTCGGCCAGCTTTTTGACCCCGATGATCTCCATGCCCTTGATCCCGCCTTTGGGCACGTTGGCCAAGGGGACAATCGCCTTTTTAAAGCCGTGCTTGGCCGCCTCCCGCAAGCGCTCCTGGCCGCTGGGCACGGGCCGGATCTCCCCGGAGAGGCCGACCTCGCCGAAGGCCACCAGCTCCACGGGCAGGGGCTTGTTTTTCAGGCTGGAAAACACCGCCAGGAGCAGGGGCAGATCGGCGCTGGTTTCGCTGACCCGCACCCCGCCCGCCACATTAATGAACACATCCTGGCCATAGGTGGCGATCCCCCCATGCCGGTGCAGCACGGCGAGAAGCATGGCCAGCCGATTCTGTTCGAGCCCCACTGTCACCCGCCGGGGGTTCTCGCTGTGGCTGTCGTCCACCAGGGCCTGCATCTCCACGAGCAGGGGGCGGCTGCCCTCCCAGATCGCCATGACCACGCTGCCGGGCATGGCTTCGGCGTTGCGGGAGAGAAAGATCGCCGAGGGATTGGCTATCTCGCGCAGCCCCTTGTCGGTCATGGCAAAGACCCCCAGCTCATTCACCGCGCCGTAGCGGTTCTTCACCGCCCGCATCACCCGGAAGCGACTGTCGCCGCCGCCTTCGATGTAGCAGACCACGTCGATGATGTGCTCCAGCACTCTGGGCCCGGCCAGATCGCCGCTCTTGGTGACATGGCCTACCAGAAAGATGGCCACCCCGGTCTGCTTGGCGAACTGGGTAAGGAGAGCGGCGGACTCCCGCACCTGACTGACGCTGCCCGGCGCGGATTGGCTCTCCGCCACCTGCATGGTCTGGATGGAATCGATCACCAGAACCTCTGGCCGCTCCTTAAGCGCCGTGGCGCAGATATCCTCCACCCTGGTCTCCGCCAGCAGAAGGAGGGCCTTATCCGGCAGGCCAAGCCGCCGGGCTCGCATGGCGATCTGCTGGAGCGACTCCTCACCGGTCACATAGAGGCATTTACGGGTAAGGCTCAGGTTGCAGCAAACCTGGAGCAGACCGGTGGACTTGCCCACCCCCGGATCGCCGCCGATCAGCACCACCGAGCCCGGCACCAGGCCACCGCCCAGCACCCGGTCCAGCTCGCCCATCCCGGTGGAAAAACGGACCAGCTCATCACGGCCCACCTCGGCCATGGTCTGCACCTTGGCCAGAGCGCCGGAATAGCCCTGAAAACGGCGGATCGGCCCGGAGGCTGCCTGTTGCTCGGCCAGGGTATCCCAGGCACCGCAACCTTCGCACTGCCCGGCCCATTTGCTGAACACCCCGTTGCAGGTGGTGCAGATATACGCTGCCTTTTCTTTCGCCATTACCGACAACCCCGCCTTGTCTCAATTATCATATCTCTGCACTCAGCTCTCGGCCCTCAGCCCTCAGCACTATTCTTATTAACTATCCAGCTCAAGGCCGGAAATGACAATAACCACCAAACCGTAACTGTTCAGCAGTGCCCCAGGTTGCGGTTAGCGGGACGGCAAAACGTACCTCAAGTACGTGAGCCGGCCCGATCGCCGCAAGATGGGGTGCTGCTGGACAGTTACCGTTAAACAAGCCGGGCCAAGACCTGATTGGCCACTGGCAGGCCGGCCTCGGTCAGGCGCAGACTGTCGTGGCCAATCTCGATCAGACCCTGGCAGCGCAGATCCTCCAGCATCTTCCCATAATAGCCCACCGGCGTCAAACCAAACTGGCGTTGCAGCCGGGCAAAAGACACCCCTTCGAGCAGCCTGAGCCCCATGACCACGCTTTCCCGGAAGCGGGGTGCCAGCGGCAGGCATTCCCCCTCGGCCAGGGTGAGTTCCCCTTTTTGAACCAGCCCGGCAAACTGCTCGGGCTCCGCCACCGTGCCGAACCGGAACCCGGACAGACAGGAAACCGCCCCGGCCCCCAGCCCCAGATAACTGCCGTTGCGCCAGTAATTAAGGTTGTGGCAACACTCCCGGCCCGGGGCGGCGTAGTTGGAGATCTCGTAACGCCCTAATACGGACCGGGCCAGAAGAGCATGGGTAAGCTCGGCCATGGCCAGAGCCTCCTCCTCGCAGGGCAGGCTGAGTTCCCCCCTTTCCACCAGCCGGGCAAAGGGGGTCCCCTCTTCGATGGTCAGCTCGTAGCAGGCCAGATGTTCAGGCCCGCAGGCCAGGGCCAGGGCCAGGGTGTCCCGCCAGTCCGCCGTGCTCTGCCCAGGCAGGCCGTACATCAGATCCAGGTTGAGATTGGCAAAACCGGCCCGCCGGGCAGCCTCGATGGCGGCATGAGCCTCGGCCACCGTGTGGCTCCGGCCAAGCCCGGTCAGCAGCCGGTCGGAAAAGGCCTGCACCCCGAGGCTCAGCCGATTGACTCCGGCGCGGCGCAAGGCAAGCAACGCCTCCACGGTTACGGTGTTCGGGTTGGCCTCCACCGTGATCTCGGGCTCTTCCCTGAAGTTGAACGATTTCAGACACAGGTCAACCAGCCCGGCCAGTTCGCTGCCCTTGTAGATGGTCGGGGTGCCGCCGCCGATGAACAAAGTGGTAAAGGTCCGCTCCCGGCACCACTGCTGAGCGGCCCAATGGCGGATCTGGCCGGCAAGGGCGGCGAGATAAGCGGGGGGGGGCGACGGGCAGGCATAGGAGTTGAAGGAGCAGTAAGCGCACCGGCTCCGGCAGAAGGGGATGTGGAGATAAAGACCGGGCTCCTCTTCGCCGCTGATCGGGGTAAAAGCAGTGGCCATGGTCTCTAGCCCCGTCATTCGCCGGCGATCAGCGCCCGGCTCTGACGGCGGATATCCTCCAGCAAGCCATGGTCGGCGAAGCTGAAAGGCTGCTCGCTCTCCCCCACGATGAGATGATCGAGAAGTTGAATCCCGGCAAAAGCCAGGGCGATGAAGAGATGGCGGGTGAGCCTGGTGTCCTCCGCCGAAGGAGTCAGGCTGCCGGAAGGATGGTTATGGGCGATGACCACCGAGGCGGCATGGTGACCCAGGGCCATCCTGATCAGCTCCCTGGGGTGGACGGTGTTGCTGGCCAGGGTTCCTTCCGCCACCAGCTCGGTGTCGATGATGGCCAGGGAGGCGTCGAGAAAGACCGCGGTCAGCACCTCGCGCTTAAGCCCGCGCATGGAGTGGACCAGATACTCCCCCACCTCGCGCGAGGATCGGAGGTATTCCTTGGCCGCCAGCCGCTGCTTGAGATAGCGCCGGGCCACGGACTGGACAAAGTGCAGGGCAAAACCGTTTTTCGGCCCGATGCCGTCGACCAGCTCCAGCTCACCCTGACTGGCATCCAGGACCTTGGCCAGGGTGCCGAATTGTTTGAGCAGCAGACGGGCTGGCTCCTTGCAATCCTTGCGGGGGGTCCCAAGGGCGATAAGCAGCTCCAGCACCTCGCTGTCGGTGAAGCCGTCCAGGCCGTGGGCCAGAAATCTGTCCCGCAACCGCTGCCGATGACCGTCGCCTTTTTTCTGCCAGTCGGTTTTATCCATGCTTGGCCAAGAACTCCGGGAGGTTTTTTATGCAATGGCACGTTACCCAAAACCCCATTGGCACGCAGCCGAGCACCGGAGAGGCTGCCGAAAAGGGGATTTGCACTGTTTGAGCGTAGCGAGTTTGCAAAGCCCCGGCAGCATCGAGGAGTACAGAGCATCCCGGCTTCGGCGGGACAAGTGCCGGGGTGCCCTTTCTTTGGTTCGTTTCTTTGGGCAAGCAAAGAAATGAACAACCCAGCCAACTTACTCCGCCAGCGCCTTGACAAATAGCTCATTGGCCAGCCCCGGGTTAGCCTTGCCCCCGGTCTGCTTCATGAGCTGGCCCACGAAAAAGCCCATGACCTTGGTCTTGCCTTCCCGAAACTGCGCCGCCTGCTCGGGGTTGGCGGCGATAATCTCTTTGACCATGGCCATGATCTCGCCCTGGTCGCTCATCTGCACCAACCCTTTCTCCTTGACCACGCTCTCCGGGTCCTTGCCGGAGAGCATCATCTCCTCGAAAACGGTCTTGGCGATCTTGCCGCTGATGGTGCCTCCGTCGATCATGGCCAGAAGAGCGGCCAGATTCTCGGGGGAGACCGGGCATTGGCTGATATCCATGGCCTCCTCGCCCTTCATCAGCCGCATCAGCTCGGTCATCAGCCAGTTGCCGAGTTTTTTGGCATTTGGGTAGCCGGCATAAGCCGCCTCGAAATAATCGGCCAGCTCGCGGGAGGAGGTGAGCACCGAGGCGTCCTCTTCCGGCAGCCCCAGTTGCTCAATAAAACGATTCTTCCGGGCATCGGGCAGCTCGGGCAGGATGGCGCGAATCGCCTCGATCCAGGCCGAGTCGATTACCACCGGCACCAGATCCGGGTCCGGAAAGTAACGGTAATCGTGGGCCTCCTCCTTGGAACGCATGGCGTTGGTCACGTTGCGGTCCGCATCCCAGAGCAGGGTTTCCTGGACGATTTTTTCGCCGTCCAGCAACCGGTCGCGCTGGCGGCGCACCTCGAACTCCAGCGCCTTCTGCACGTTTTTAAAGGAGTTCATGTTCTTGAGCTCGGTGCGGGTACCCAGCTCCGTCTGACCCACGGGCCTGAGGGAGATATTGGCGTCGCAGCGGAAGCTGCCCTCCTGCATGTTGCCGTCGCAGATGTCGAGATAGCGCAGGATGGCGTGCAGTTTTTTCAGGTAGGCCGCGGCCTCCTCCGGCGAACGAATGTCCGGTTCGCTGACGATCTCGATGAGCGGAGTCCCGGTGCGGTTGAGGTCCACATAGCTCACCGGCTCGCGCTCGTCGTGAATGAGCTTGCCGGCGTCCTCCTCCATGTGGATACGGGTGATCCCGATCCTTCTCGTCCGGCCATCCGCCTCGACCTCCACCCAGCCGTGCTCGGCGATGGGCAGATCGAACTGGGAGATCTGGTAGCCTTTGGGCAAGTCAGGGTAGAAATAGTTCTTGCGGGCAAACTGGTTCATGGGGCCGATGGCGCAGTTGGTAGCCAGGGCCATCTTCATCGCATACTCCACCACCTTTTTGTTCAGTACCGGCAAAACGCCGGGCATGCCGAGACAGACCGGACAGGTGTTGGTGTTGGGCGGGTTGCCGAAGGCGGTGGTGCAGCCGCAAAAAATCTTGCTCCTGGTCTTGAGCTGGGCATGGACCTCCAGGCCGATGACGGTTTCAAATTCCATGGTCTTCTCTCCCTTCCAAGTAACTTCACCGCAGGGAACGGTTACTTGCCGATAAATCCCCGCTGCGGCCGGGGTAAAACGCTAATACTAAATGACGGCGGGACACCCGCGCCGATCAGTGGGTCTCTTTTCCTTTCCGCACCCAGGCCTGCATCCGGATCAGTTCCTGCTCCCAGCCGGAGCCGATCCGCAGCGCAAGAAACATGCGAAACAGATGATCCATGGTGCGCACCACCATCTCGTGCAGGCTGAGATGCTCCAGCAGCCTGCCTTCCACTGCCTCGGGATCGTTGCCCTCTTCGGCGGAGCCCATGGTTTTGGGCGGCTTGACGTTGCGAAACTCCATGAGGGTGGCTTTAAAGGAGAGATTCCACTCATACTCCCCCCGGGTCAGCAGAATTCTGGCCTGCTCCAGCTTCTTGCCCATGGCCAGGCCGGTGCGCGCCTCCTGCAATTCGGTCATCAATCCCCGGCAGATCAGTTTTTCGCGGTTCTCGCCTTCGCCGTACTCAAGCAGCATATGCTTTTCAAAGACCAGTTGGATGTCCTCCCCAGCCTCGGGAAGAAAAATAGTGCCCCCCCGCTCCTCGCTTTTGAACCAGAGCCAGGTGAGAAATTCCTGGCCCAAAAATCGTTTTTCGTCAATGAGATCGACTAAATCCATGTGCGTAAGGCCTCTGGAGATTAAATGAAGATGGCGGGGGTGATGTCGGCCAGGGCCTCGCGACCGGGGGCGTCGAGCAGGTGTTCGGCGGTGAGATAGGGCACCTGCAGCATCAGGCTTAGATCAAAGGTCTCCTTGAAGTACTCCTCCAGCAGCTCCTGGGCCTTCTGGCTGGTGGAAAAAAACAGCACCGTCCCTTCGGCCAGATTCCAGCAGAGGTCATAGACCGCCGGAGATGGCGGGACCTTTTTCACCAGCATCAGCCGAACGCTCTCCTTGATCTCCACCCGGTGAGCGCGGGCCAGCTTGGGAATCTGCCGCTCTTTCTTGAGCCGCTCCTCTTCTTTCAGGCAGAACTTGTTGAGTACCTTGGGCGAGACCCGCCGCTCGTCCACCCGCAGGGAAAGGACAACATGGTCCGCTGCTGCGTAGGAGGCATAGGCGAACTCGCTGTCGAACATGTTGAGTACGGAAACCCAGCCCACGGAGCGTTCTTCGTAGCTCTCGTCAATATCCCGGAAGGAATTCCGGGCAATCCGCTCGGCGGCGAACTCCCAGAAATTCGCGGGCAGATCCCCTTGCACCGCATAACGGACAAAACTTGCCGATCTGGCCAACAACCCCATGGCGCACCCAAAAGTAAATAGTCAGAAAAAAGCCCTGCTTCGCGCAGAACCCCCAAATTGCCCGACAATAAAGGAGAAGATATAGCAGACCAGCGCCGCCGCCACAAGCTATTTAAGCGGCGGATTCTCCATTACAAAATCCCAATAATTACAGAAGCTCAACCCGTTACCCGTAGATCGACGGAGAAGAAAGCGGGCAGAAAAAGCGTACCTATCCAACCTGGGGCCGGAAATGGCCAGAACCCACCAACCGTAACTGTCCGGCAGTGCCGGAGCTGCTAGGCAGAAGCCGGCGACGTGTGCTGGTGCACATGAGCAGGCTGATAACGACGCAGATGCGGTGCTGCCGGACAGTTACCAAAAAAGGAGAAAGAAGACAGCAAATACTTGACACGGAAAACCGTCTGTTGTAAAAGTGCCTTTTCCTACAGGTTGGGTCGTTAACTCAGTCGGTAGAGTATCTGCCTTTTAAGCAGAGAGTCGCGCGTTCAAGTCGCGCACGACCCACCAATTTTCTGTACGGATATTTGTCCCCATCGTCTAGCCCGGTCCAGGACACCGGCCTTTCACGCCGGCGACACGAGTTCAAATCTCGTTGGGGACGCCAGAATTACCAAGGGGTTATGCCAATCGGCGTAGCCCCTTTTTTCGTTTGACGGCTCCCTTGACGGCTTTTTTTCTTATGGAACTGCCCAGTCCATCTTGCTTCCTGTCGGCACAAAGAGCCCGTCCAAAGCCCCCCTGACATCTTCCACCCCGAGCGTTTTCAGGTAAATCGTCGTCGTGTTTGGATTCTGATGGCGTAATATCGCCTGGATCGTTCCGACACTGTATCCCTGCTTGAAGAGAATCGTCGCGGTCAGGTGCCTTATGGAGTGGAAACCGAAAGGTTTCTCGATCCCCGCCTTGTCGCACAAATTGGACATGAGATGCGCCCTGAGCTTGAACGGTTTACCATAATACTCTTGGCAGAAATGGGTTTTGTCGAGACAGAGAAAGACGTGGGGATCATCTTTTATGGGCCTGTTCGCCAGCCACCCAAGTAAAGCCTCCCGCAAGCCGTCCGTCATGGGCAGCCAGTCCGACTCATAGTTGCCGTTCCCTCGCTTCCTGGTCCATAGTCTGACCCTCCTGCTGTCAAAGTCCAGGTCTTCTATTTTCAGCCGGAAGAGTTCCCCTCGGCGGGCGGCAAGGTGAATGAACGCAAGGAGCATCACCTTGTCTTGCCCCTCGGCCACATTATATACCTTCCAAAAGTCCTCTTCCTGCGGAATATATCGAGGCTTTCTTATCTCCGGCATCTTCATGACCAAGCAAGGGTTGGGCGATGGTAAAGCTGAACCATAATATCTCATTCCCCAGTTATATGCGGATACCAAATTCTTGCGATCCTTGTTAGCTCCGCATCCAGACCGGGACTTCTTTTGCTCCTGAAGAAAGCCCAATACGATAGCAGGGCTAAGTTCCGCAACATTCAACTGCGGATCGACCCGTTTAAAAAATCTACGGAACATTGCCTGCTTCTCCTCGTAGGTTTTTTTTGAGAACATTTCCTTGGCATGGTCCAAGTATGCTTCAGCCCAACTGATTAAGCAGGTTGTGCTTGTCGTCCCTAGCCATTCTTCCTCGGGTAGGTTTCTCATTGCCTCCTCCCAGTGAATTGCTTCCCTGCGGGTGAGGAATACCCGTTCTATCTTCCTGTCTTTCTTCCTGCACTGACCAATGAACTTGGTCTTGCCGTTTCTCGTTCTTTTGAATGGCATTTTTAATCTCCTTCTCGAAAAATCTGTAGGATCGTCCTATGCGTATCCCACCGAAATCACGATATCTATCGCGAACTGTCTTCGCGTTTAACTGCAAATATTCCGCCAATTGCTTGACCGTTAGTGCTTGCCCCAGATCCTCTTCCAATTTTGCCATCGAAAAACCCCGCTACCTATGCTGTACTGCTGCAAAACGTAACGAGGGCAGCGTAAACTTGGTCTTATTATCAAATTTTGTCTTTATTTTCGATGGGTTTGCTGCCTGAGATCTCCTGGCGCCCGCTCCCCCGCACGGTGGCCGATCTTCCATTGCGCGCATCAAAACAGGTCCTCCGGGTTCGGCCCGAGTTGCACTCCAGAGGCCCCCTCGACAATCGGGCTTTCATCCGAAACGCCGCCACAATCGAGCAGTGGCATGGGGCCTGGCGTTGCGTTCGTGTGTTCCGTTGCCGCAACGCTCCCCGCATCCGAAACGCGCAGGGCCACGCCTGCGTTGGATTCCGGCAAAACGTTGCAGAGTTGCGGCAAATCTTCCGGGGGTGCGAGATAGCGCGCAAAAGCATCCTCAAACTGCGAGTATTCATATCCCTTTGGAGTTGATGGCCCAAAGCGGACTGTCTTGGACTTGATGCCGTAGAAGCCAAGTTGTTTTGACAATTGACGCGGAGAAAGCTGTTTGCCACGGTTATAGGTTGCCCACGGCATTTCTTCGTCATCCACCAGTTTGCTGATAAGATTAGCCGTGGTGATTTTGGTATCGCTTTCACAAGTCTCAAAAATATGTTTGATGTCCGCCAGCAATTCATTGCCGGTGCTAACGGATTCCTCGCTGGCACCAGAAAGCTTTAAGGCTGCCTCTAACGCACGTTGCGCCCATTCAGGACCGGCACATCCGGCAATGGCCAGCAAGGGCTCCCAGTTGTCCTGAGCACGGTCACTCAATGCTTCCGGGAGTTTTGGCCGAGCCTGTCGAACCTGTTGCGAATAGTCGGCAGCAAAACGTGTC
>JBAYTO010000039.1:0-27445 GCA_041675585.1 Desulfurivibrionaceae bacterium | reverse complement strand
GCTCAACTCAGCTTTTCACCCTTCGGGTATAAGTTTCGTAGGAGCAGGCAAGCTGCTCAACTCAGCTTTTCACCCTTCGGGTATAAGTTTCGTAGGAGCAGGCAAGCTGCTCAACTCAGCTTTATTAATTTCCATGGCGCGGGACGCATCAGGCTTTCCCGCCAACCTACCCTGTATTGATAAAGGAGAATCATCATGGCGGTAAACATTCTGGCTTTCGGGCCAAATGGCAGCGGCAAGGGCACCCAAGGCGCCATTGTCAAGGACAAGTACAATATCGACCACATTGAATCCGGGGCGATCTTCCGCGAGCACATCAAGGGCGGCACCGAGCTGGGCATGAAGGCTAAAGCCTTCATCGAGCGCGGCGACCTGGTTCCAGACGAGATTACCATCCCCATGGTTCTCGAGACCCTGAAAAAATCCAAGGCCAAGGGGTGGCTGCTGGACGGCTTTCCCCGTTCCCTGGCCCAGGCAGAGGCGCTGGACAAGGCGCTGCAAGAGGCAGACATGCCGCTGAGCTATGTGGTGGAGATCCTGCTCGACCGCCAGATCGCCAAGGACCGGATCATGGGCCGCCGCCTCTGCGCCAACGACAACAACCACCCCAACCACATCGCCTTCGAGGCCATCAAACCGGTGGAAAAAGACGGCAAACTGGTCTGCCGGGTGTGCGGCGGCGATTTGAGTGCCCGGGCCGACGACCAGGACGAGGAGGCGATCAACAAGCGCCACGACATCTACTACGATGACAAGACCGGCACCATGGCCGCGGTCAATTACTTCAAGAAGGGTGGCGGCGCCAAGGTGATCTCCGTGGATGGCTCAACCTCCATTAAAGCGGTAACCGAGTCGATCATGGCCCAGTTGGCCTAGACACCAGACAAGCCCCTTTTGGGCTTTATCTGCAAAAAAGGGTGAGGACGCATGTCTCTCACCCTTTTTTTTACTCTTCATGCCCTTCCTTGCCAAACTCTCCCCACGCCTTGGCATACAGACCATTGAGCCGGTTTTCCATCTCCCGGCGGTATCGCTCGATCTCTCCCCCCCCGAGCTTTTCCGGCACGCTAATGGGTTCGCCATACCAGAGAGCAAGCCGGGCAAAGGGCTTGGGCAGCAGGGTGCGATCCCAGCTGCGAAAGGCCCAGTAACGGTCCGCCGCCACTGCCATGGGCAGGATGGGCGCCCCGCTTTTGCCGGCGAGGAGAATGGCGCCAGCCTGCATCACCCTGGCCGGCCCCTGGGAGCCGTCGGCAACGATGGCCGCGTTATAGCCCTGGTGGAGCAAGGCAAGCAACCCCTTGAGCGCCGACAACCCGCGCCGGTTTCGGGAGCCGCGCACACTGACGACCCCTTGCCGGGCAAGAATCCGGGCGACAAATTCACCATCGTCGCTGGCGCTGACCATGGCACCCCAGCCCCGGTCCCGGCCACGATTCAAGGTGATAACCGGAAAAACACTGTAATGCCAGAATACCGCGACACAAGGCTGAGCCTGCACCTCGCACCGGGCCAGATATTCAGCCCCATGCACCCTGACCCGGCAGGTGGCGAAAAGCAGCCGGCTCAAGCCGGCGTAAAGCCACGGCACCACGGCCAATAAGAGTCTGTAGATCAAACCGTTTTTCACAGCCATGCAAGTTCCATTTCCTTCAATTTCTTGAGCTGGTCGCGCAGGGCGGCCGCATCCTCAAAGGCAAGCTCTTTGGCCGCAGCCAGCATCTCCTTTTCCAGCGCCTTCATCTCCCGGCGCAGTTCCGCCAGGGTTGTGTATTGCGGCCCGGTCTCGCCGGTTGCCACCCCCACGGTAACATAATCCTTTTCATACACCGTATCCATCAGATCCTTGATCCGCGACTGCACGCTCTCCGGGGTAATGGAATGAGCCTCGTTGTAAGCCGCCTGAATGGCCCGCCGCCGCTTGGTTTCTTCAATGGTCTGGCGCATGGAGTCGGTGAGCCGGTCGCCGTAGAGGATCACCATCCCTCTGACATTGCGGGCCGCCCGGCCGCAGGTCTGGATCAGGGAGCGACCGCTGCGGAGAAACCCCTCCTTGTCGGCGTCCAGCACCGCCACCAGGGAAACTTCCGGGATATCCAGCCCCTCGCGGAGCAGGTTGATCCCGACCAGCACCTGAAACTCCCCCCGGCGCAGATCGCGGATAATCTCCATCCGCTCCATGGTCTTGATGTCCGAGTGCAGGTAGCGCACCCGCACCCCCAGCTTGGCGTAATACTCGGTAAGATCCTCGGCCATCCGCTTGGTCAGGGTAGTGATCAGCACCGCTTCCCCGCGCTCCTCCCGCAGCCTGACTTCTTCCAGCAGATCGTCCACCTGATTGGTGGCCGGCCGGACCACAATTTCCGGGTCCAGCAGGCCGGTGGGCCGAATCACCTGCTCAACCACCCGGCCTTCGGCCTTCTCCAGCTCGAAATCGCCGGGGGTCGCGGAAACATAGACTGCCTGGGGGATGCGGGCCGCGAATTCCTCAAACATCAGGGGCCGGTTGTCCAGGGCCGAAGGCAGCCGGAAACCGAACTCGGTCAGAGTTTCCTTGCGGGAGCGATCCCCCCGGTACATGCCCCGAACCTGGGGGATGGTCACATGGGATTCGTCGGCAAAGAGGATGAAATCCGGGGGAAAGTAATCCAGCAGAGTGGGCGGCGGCTCCCCCGGCGCCAGGCCGGTGAAATGGCGGCTGTAATTCTCGATCCCATGGCAGTAGCCCAGCTCCTGCAACATCTCCAGGTCGAACATGGTGCGCTGTTCCAACCGTTGCGCCTCAAGGAGCCGGTTGTGGGCTTGAAAAAATTCGAGCCGCTCCCGCAGCTCCTCCTTGATGGTAGCCACGGCCCGCTGCAGCCGGTCCCTGGAGGTGACGAAATGGCTGCCCGGGAAAACGGTGAGTTCGGGAAACCGCTCCAGCACCTTGCCGCGCAACGGGTCGATGATGCTCACCGCCTCGATGGTGTCGCCGAAAAACTCCACCCGCACGGCGCGGTCCTCCTCATAGGCCGGGAAGATCTCCAGCACATCGCCCCGCACCCGGAAGGTGCCCCGGTGAAAGGAAAGATCGTTGCGCTCGTAGAGCATGTGCACCAGTCGGCGCCGCATCTCCTCCAGGGGATACTCCTCCCCTTCTTTAAGGAAAAGATGCATGCTCTTGTACTCCTCCGGCGAGCCCAGGCCGTAGATACAGGAAACCGAAGCGACGATGATTACGTCCCGCCGGGTCAGCAAGGCGCGGGTGGCGGAGTGGCGCATCTTGTCGATGGCCTCGTTGATGGCCGAGTCCTTTTCGATGTAGGTGTCCGACGAGGGGATGTACGCCTCGGGCTGGTAGTAATCGTAATAGCTGACAAAATATTCCACCGCGTTGTGGGGAAAAAGTTCCTTGAATTCCGAATACAGCTGAGCCGCCAGGGTCTTGTTGGGGGCCATGACCAGGGCCGGGCGGCCTGTTTTGCCGATGACCTGGGCCATGGTGAAGGTCTTACCAGAACCGGTTACCCCGAGGAGAACCTGGTGCGGCAACCCTTCCGCCAGGCCGCGGCATAACAGGTCGATGGCGGCAGGCTGGTCTCCGGCGGGGGTAAAGGTGGTTTCAAGCTGAAAGGACATGGTTCGCATCTCCAGGGTCAGAAATAATGGGCAGGCAATCGGCATCATATTCAAGAAGAGGGGTAAATACAATCCTGACTAATCAGAACCAGGCAATGCCTCTGCAATTCTTGCATTTTCCGACAGAAGAAATATAGGTAGAGTAACAAGCTGATTTTCCAATTCCAGGCCAGAACTTTTATTTGAACAAATAGGCTCCCCTTATTTTCCAGTCTTCTTCTTGTGTTGCATCCATTAGACAAGATATTATGCCCTTAACCGAAAAAATGGAAAATCACCATGCGCCGCAAAGACAAAGAAATTTTACAACCCGATCTTATCAAGCGAATCATCAGAGAGGCCCAGGTGTGCAGACTTGGCCTGTGTAAAGATAATGTTCCCTACATTGTCCCGGTCTCATTTGGCTACGATGGAACCGCACTTTACTTTCACACCGCGGTTGATGGCCGGAAGATCGAATTTTTCACCGCCAACAATCAGGTTTGTTTTGAGATCGAACACGAGGTGGCAGTTATCCCGAACGAGGAACGGGCATGCGGCTGGAGTTTTTCCTATTACAGCATCATCGGCTACGGTGCCGTGGAAGAACTGGTTGAAGATGTTGACAGGGCATGGGGGCTGCAACTGGTTATGGAACACTATTCAGAACGTGGCAACTGGGAATTTCAGGAGCAACACCTACGACATGTCCGGGTCTGGCGCATTCGTATTAAAGAGGTATCGGGAAAACAATCCAAGGACAAAACATCGGCCTCAACGGCAACTTGATTTTCTGGGCTTGTTTATTGACCGCAGAGGCGTACCGCCTCCATGATGAAACACCCGGATCATTTGAGGTGGCGGCATGTCTATTGTAGTCAATCTGAATGTCATGCCGGCAAGGCGTAAGGTAAAATCAAAGGATCTGGGCGAGGCAATCGTGATTACCGAAGCCAATCTGTCGCTGCTGAAAAGCGGGAAGGGGATCTGAATACTTTTTGTACAGGATGATGAGCTTGTTGCGAAAGATTAGACTAATCAGAAAAAACAAAACCGCCCACGAACAGGATTGACAAGCAACCCTCTTCAGACGTATATACTGCTTCTATTCATGGTATAAATTCCAGCACTTTCCCCACAGGCGTATTAAAAAAATGGGCTTATCCCCAAACATCCCGCCTCAGACGAGACAAGACGCCGGGCCGCGGCAACGCTCCTCTTCCCCGTTGTTCTCCAGGCAGGGAAACCTGGCGTTCGCAGAAATCTCCCACGCCTAAGAGAGCCATATGACCAGGGCTAACATCCTCATTGCCATAGCGATTGCGGTTATTTCCAGCTCCATCTGGGCCTTTGTCAACCAGCCGGGGCAGGAACCCCGCTGGCCCAAACGCATCCAGGGTTTTTCCTTTTCGCCGTTCCGCGAGTGGCAGAGCGCCATAGACCACGTCCTGCCCAGCGAGGAAGAGATCGACGCGGATCTGGCCCTGCTGGCCAAGAAAACCCATGCGGTCAGAACTTATACCCTGGAAGGCTCCCTGGCAGAGATACCCCGCCTGGCCCGCAAGCACGGTCTCAACGTGACCCTCGGCGCCTGGCTGACCAGCGATCTGGAAAGAAACGAGGTGGAGATCGAAACCGCCATCCGGGTTGCCCGGGAAAACCGCAAAAATGTGATCCGGATCATCATCGGCAACGAGGCGCTCCTCCGGGGTGATCTGACCCCGGAACAGCTCATTGCCTACCTCGACCGGGTGCAGGAGGCCATTGATGTTCCTGTGAGCGCGGCCGAACCTTGGCATATCTGGATGAAGTATCCGGAGCTAGGAGAGCACGTGGACTACATCGCCACCCACATGCTGCCTTACTGGGAAGGCGTGGAGATGGCCCAGTCCATTGATTACATCGTCAAGCACATGAACATGCTGAGACAAAAATTCCCGGACCAACAGGTGATCATCGGCGAGGTAGGCTGGCCCAGCAACGGCAGAACCCGCCAATTGGCGGTAGCCTCACCGGCCAATGAAGCCATCTTTCTCCGTCGTTTTCTGGCCAAGGCCGAACAGGAAAAATATACCTACTATGTGATGGAGGCCTTTGACCAGCCCTGGAAACAAGGAAGTGAGGGCTCGGTGGGGGCATACTGGGGCGTATACAACGTCGACCGCCAGCCAAAATTCCCCTTCAGCGAACCCATTGTCCGGATTCCGGAATGGCGGATGCTGGCCGGGATCTCGGCGATCATCGCCATCATCACCTTCGCCTTTCTCCTGATCGACAGCAAAACCCTGCGCACCAGAGGTCGCAGCTTTCTTGCCACCATTGCCTTCGCCGCCTCCACCGGGGCAGTGTGGATCGTTTACACCTACACCAGACAATACCTGAACCCGACTACCATCCTCATCGGCTTACTCATGGTTATCGGCATGATCGGGGTGGTGGTGGTTCTCCTGGCCGAGGCCCATGAATGGGCGGAAGCAACCTGGCTGGCCCAGTGGCGCCGCCCCTTTACCCCGCAACACCTGGATGATGACCAGCTGCCCATGGTTTCCGTTCAGGTGCCAGCCTACAACGAGCCGCCCGGGATGCTGATCGAGACCCTCAATGCCTTGGCCAAACTGGATTATCCCCGCTACGAGGTTCTGGTCATCGACAACAACACCAAGGATCCCGCAGTCTGGCAACCGGTTAAGGCCCACTGCCGGAAACTCGGACCCAAGTTTCGTTTCTTTCATGTGGAGCCGCTGGCCGGGTTCAAGGCCGGGGCGCTGAACTTTGCTCTGGAAAAAACCGCGCCGGAGGCCGAGATCATCGCGGTCATCGACAGCGATTACGTGGTAACCCCGGACTGGCTCAAGGACTTGGCTCCCCAGTTTGCCAAGCCCTCCCTGGCCATTGCCCAGGCGCCACAGGATTATCGGGACGACGGAGAAAACCTGTTCAAGGCCATGTGTTACGCGGAATACAAGGGCTTTTTCTATATAGGCATGCTGACCCGTAATGAACGCAACGCCATCATCCAGCACGGCACTATGACCATGGTCCGCAAATCCGTGCTGGCAGAAGTCGGCGGCTGGGCGGAATGGTGCATCACTGAGGATGCCGAACTGGGGTTGAAGATCTTTGACCGCGGCTACGAAGCCACATATATCCCCAAGACCTATGGCCGGGGGTTGATGCCGGACACCTTCATCGATTTCAAAAAACAGCGCTTCCGCTGGGCCTACGGAGCGGTGCAGATTCTGCGTCGGCATGCCGATTCCCTGCTCTTTGGTAAAGATACCGCCCTCACCCGGGGACAACGGTATCATTTTGTCGCCGGATGGATCCCCTGGCTGGCGGACAGCATGAACCTGTTCTTCACTCTGGCCGCCTTGGGCTGGACTACCGGCATGGTCTATTTTCCGCTCAAGGTTGACCCGCCCCTGGTGATCCTGTCAATCATGCCGCTCGCCCTCTTTGTTTTCAAAATTGGCAAAATGATTTATCTCTACCGGACCAGGGTCGGCGCCACAGCCGGGCAGACCCTGGCCTCGGCGCTGGCGGGCCTTTCCTTGTCCCACACCATTTCCAAAGCGATTCTTCTTGGCTTTGTCACCAAGGACAAACCTTTTTTCCGAACCCCGAAGAGAACCAGGAGTCATGCCTTGCTGCAGGCCTTGCAATCAGCCAGGGAAGAAGGCCTGATCATGATCGCCCTCTGGCTCGCCGCCATCTGCGTCGTGGTGGCGCAAGGGTCTGAGACTGCGGACCTGATGGTATGGATCATGGTCCTGCTTGTCCAGTCGATCCCCTATCTGGCGACGGTGATCATGGCCATGGTAAGCGGCTTCTCAAAGACCGAGGAAAAGATCATCAGCAGTATCACCGCGCCCCTTCCTGCGGTGCCTGAACCGGATAACAACGTGTGAGGCAAGGCGGGATCTGATTCTGACCATGGCTAATCGCAAAAAAAGCACAGCCTGTTCCGGCGCCGCAAAAAATCAGGGATGGCAGGCTGGGGCGCCAAGCCTGTTTCGCCAAGCCTGGCGCTGGCTCTTCCACGCTTGCCTGTTTCTGGTCGCAGGCAGCATGGCCATCACCATTGTCTTCCGCTGGGTGCCGGTGCCATGCAGTTCCATGATGATCCAGAAGAGGATTGCCTCTTTTTGGCAGGAGGACAATGATTTTCGCTTCCGTCACCGCTGGGTCGGCCTGAAAAAAATCTCCCCTTACGCACCGTTGGCGGTGATCGCCTCCGAAGATCAAAAATTTCCCGATCACCTGGGCTTTGATTTTGAGGCAATCGAAAAGGCCTGGGAGCACAACCAGCGTAAAAAAAAGGTACACGGGGCCAGCACCATCTCCCAGCAGCTTGCCAAAAACCTCTTTCTCTGGCCGCAAAGGAGCTTTGTTCGCAAAGGGCTGGAGGTTTATTTTACCCTGCTGCTGGAGGGGCTCTGGCCCAAACACCGTATCTTGGAAGTCTACCTAAATGTGGCGGAATTCGGCCCCGGCATCTTCGGAGTCGAGGCCGCCAGCCAGGCCTACTTCCGCAAACCGGCCGCCCGGCTGACCAGCGGCGAGGCCGCCCTGCTGGCGGCCACCCTGCCCAGCCCCCTGCGCTTCAACCCCGCCAAGCCCTCCGCCTACCTCCGCCAGCGAGCCGCCCAGATCCAGCGACAGATGCGTCAGCTCGGCGGCCCGGCCATGCTCAGGCCGCTCTGAACTAAACCCTGACCAGCCCCGAGAAACAATGCTGAAGGCCACAACATGGTCGCCGTCAACCGACAGGGTTAAGCGGAAGGGCATCTCGCCCCGGGTTCGCCAAGGCTCACCTCTACCATCTTGCCGGTAAAGGGACAGCGAAAGGCAAGGTGATAGGCGACAAGCTCCATGCCGGTAAGATTCTTGTTTCCGACCCCGTACCTCGGATCGCCGAGCACGGGATGGCCGAGCATGGCGAAATGGCGGCGGATCTGATGCAGACGCCCGGTTTTGAGGATAACTTCGACCACCGAGGTATCCGTAGCAGGGTCATAACCGGTGAGGGTATAGCGGGTGGAGGCGGGCTTGCCGTCCAGAGGCAGCTCGATCTCCCCTTGTTCCGGGCTGGGACGGCCAAGTACGGTTACCCGGTACTGTTTGCCAATGGCATTTTCCTGCAACAATTGGGAGAGTCTGGCTGCCGCCGCCTTGGTGTGGGCCATGATCATCAGACCGGCCGCCTCCCGGTCGAGCCGATGTACGGGCAGAACAGGCCGCTTCAGCCGGAAATGGACCTCGACCTGACGGACCAGCGAACAGTGGTCGCCGTAATCGGTTCCCTGGGCCAGCAGACCGGCGGGCTTCAGCCAGATGCTGTAATGGCGGGCATCGTGCAGACATTGAGCCGCAGGCGGTTTTACTGCGAGAAGCCGCGGGGCGTAAAACAGCTCCAGAACATCGCCTGGCCCCGGCTGCGCGGTTGCCTTCCGCAGCCGTTTCCGCCCGCCCCTTTTGCCCGTCAGCCAGACCGCCCCCTTGCACATGGCGTCTTTCACCCGACTCTTGGCGAGCCCGGCCCGGGCAGCGATCAGGTCGCAGGCCGTGCCTGCATCCTCGGAGCCAATGGTAAACCGCAAGGTAAAAGTATCCTGAAGATCAGCAGCCGCCAATACGTTATCGGAAATGCTCATAGCCTTGATAGCTGATCTCCCGGCTCTGTCCCGCCTCTGCAAGAAAAACACCCCCCCCTTCGACAATCCGCCCCACCGGATAAAGTTCGCGGCCGAGTTCTTTGCGGACCAGGGCGCCCAACCCCGCCACCTGCTCCTCGCCTGCGGTGAACAGCAACTGGTAATCTTCCCCCCCGGCCAGCGCCCAGTCAAGGGGCGATTGCCCGCAGGTTTCCGCCGCCCGGCGCAGCAAAGGGGAGAGAGGGATCTTTTCCGCCGCCACCACCGCCCCGACCCCGCTCTCCGCACAGATATGAGCGAGATCGGTGGCCAGGCCGTCGGAGAGATCCTGCATGGCATGAACCAGCCCGCTTGCGGCCAACACCCTGCCCAAAGCCACCTGGGGAACCGGGTCCAGGTGCGCAAAGACCAAGGGGTGCCAAGCAGCCTCCTGAGCCAGCCCCATCCGGCACAGGGCCAGACCAGCCGCGGCCTCGCCCAGAAAACCGCTGACCAGAACCACATCGCCCGGTCGCGCAGTCTTTCTGGTAAGCAGTTCCGACTCGGCCATCTCCCCCAACACCGTGACGGAGAGCACGATCTCCTGCCCGCTCTGCACCGTATCGCCGCCGATCAGGACGACACCATGCTCGGAAAGCACGGCCAGAAAACCGGCCAGGAACGGTTCCAGCCACCGGCTCTCGCAGGCCGGGGTCAGGGCCAGGGAAAGCAGGGCAAAACGGGGCAACCCGCCCATGGCCGCGATATCGCTGATATTTACCGAGGCCGCCTTCCGGCCAAGCGCAAAGGGAGGATGCCAGGCCGGAGCAAAATGAACCCCTTCCACCATGGTGTCGGTGGTGACCAGACTTATCCGGTCCGGGGCCGTTTTGTATACCGCGCAGTCATCGCCGATCCCGACCACCAGATCACGGCAATTCCCCGCCGCCCGGCGAATGCGGGCGATAATCTCTCTTTCCCCTTCCGGCCTTGTCATGCCTGTCCTTTAAAGCTGAGTTGAGCAGCTTGTCTGCTCAAACGAAACTTATACCCGGAGGGTGATTTCGTGGATATTTGCTCTTTGGGGGTTGCCCCGTGATCGGTTACGTCCTTTAAGGATCTAAAATCCGTAACCTGTCGAAGTTGCGTTTTCAGTCAAGTTTCCCAAAAATTATCCCGATATGTAAAGCAAAGAGCAAGGAGGAACCGATCATGCAAATAATCTGCTGCGCCTGTCAAAAAACAAAAAGCCCAAGCGGTTGGACAAAACTGACGACCAGAGCCGGAAGTCAGATTTCACATGGTTATTGCCCTCAGTGCTACAAGCAGATGCTGAAGAGAATTGACAACTTCTCTATCCTGAACGGCTACAGCAAAAGCGCCTGAACCACCCAGCCTATTTGATTACCTTGAGAAAAGACTTCTTCTTTTTCTCAGGAGTGATCCGGCCAGCCTCATTCTTCGGCCCCACCGCCCCGCCCCCGCCAAAATCAATGGCCTTGACAAACCGCGACTCGCCGCCCATGGTGAATATCTCCTGGCCGGTGAACTGCGGCGTCCGCAGAGTCCAGACGATCTGTTGCGGGGGGATGGTCAACAACTGCATGCTCACCTGCCACCACTCCTCTTTTCTGGTAAAATCCTTCTCGATCCCGGTAACCTGCGCATAGACGATCTGTCCGGCCACGATCAGAACAATATCCCCGATCTGGGTGGTCTCCTTGAAGTGAAACATCGTTTTCAAGTCGGTTATAATTTTTTCTATCATGGGAATAGTCTCAGCAAAAGGAAACAGCGGCACGGATCGATCCCAGGGACGCAGGATACTCAATCGCGGAGATTCTTTCAACTATGCGGGCTAAGCCGCCTTCCACGGAGCACCACGCTTTCCTGTGGTTCTTTCGACATTTTTTTAACCAGCAGCCGCCACAACACAACTTGCACCCTTCGGGTATAAGTTTCGCTAGAGCAGGCAAGCTGCTCAACTCAGCTTTTCACCCTTCGGGTATAAGTTTCGTTAGAGCAGGCAAGCTGCTCAACTCAGCTTTATCCAATTCCAGCCGTCCCGTTATAGCTCCTTATGCCGTTCTTGCCATTTAAATGGTATAATTATTTTGTTATAATGTTTTAATCGAGCAAGATGCTTTCTACCGAAAAAGCATTGAAACCCATTACCACTTTGCCCGGAACTTTTTATCCGGGGACTTGTCTCTATCACATACAGGAAAAATTGGCCCTGGCCTTTGGGGCAAGCGGATCACGATGCCATACCAAGAAGCACCCGAACTTGTCCGCGCCTTCCGCCAGGGAAGCCAGCAGGCCTTTAACCGGTTGGTGATGCTCTACCAGAGAAAGATATACAATCTGGCTCTCGGCTATGTAAAACAGGAAGATGAAGCCAAGGATCTCACCCAGGACATCTTCGTTACGGTGTTCCAGCAGATAGACAAACTGAAAGAAGAAAACAAATTCGGGGCCTGGCTCTATCAGCTTGCCTTGAACCACTGCCGCAACCGTTATCAGAAACTGCGCCGGAGGGGGTTTTTCAGCAACCAGCCCCTTGATGACCCGGAAACCGGCCTGCAATTAAGCTCCGGCGCCACCCCGGAAAAGGATTATGAGCGGCAAAACACCTCGCAGTTGGTCCGGGAGGCTATTGCCTCTTTGGCGCCAGCGGAAAAAGAGGTCATTCTTCTCCGCGACCTGCAGGAACTGTCCTACGAAGAAATCAGTGAAATCCTTGCCCTGCCCATGGGCACGGTCAAATCCAAGTTAAACCGGGCTCGCCTGGCCTTGAAAAATCGCCTTAAACATGCTGGCCTCTCCAGAGCATAAAAAAATCACAGGTCGTAAGTAATGCAGGGAAACGAGACAAGGCCGAGACTGGGAAAGCAAAGAGTTCCCGCCGCGAAGCAGCTAAGCAATAACCTTGTAATCGCGGCTTTTCAAAATCTGCGCTTATCTGCGATGCCAACAAATATTTTATGTAAACGGTCCCCCCATGCAATGCACTGAAGTCCTGCCGCTGTTCACCGAGTTGACCGATAACACCCTGAGCCGCGAAGAGCTGCACGCCCTGAACGACCATCTTCAAGGCTGCCCGGCTTGCGCCCTGGAATGGCGGGAATTCCAGCAGACCCTCAGCCTGGTTTCCAGCCTCGAGACCCAAGCTCCCCCAGCCGATCTGCTGCCGGGCATCCAGGCCAAACTGGCCAAACAGGGGATTTTCGCCCGGGCTTGGAGACTTGTCGAGGCCCTGAACTTTTCCCTGTCGATCCCCGCCGCCGCAGCCATCTTCTCCGTCGCCATGCTGGGCGGCTTTCTGCTGAAAACCTCTCCCCTGGAGCAGCCCGCCATCTTCCAGGCGCTCTCCTCCCGGAACGGCGCCGCCTTGCCGCAAAGGGAGATCTCGCCCGGAAGGCCAGTTATTGCCAACCCCGCAATGTTTGCCGTGTCCCATAATGATGAACGCCAGAGCTGGATTCAGGGGTCGCTTGCCCGGACAGCCCTGGCGACCAATTCAGCCCCGGATAATAATCCCCGCCGCCTGTTATCCCCTGATATCCATGTACTCATCGAGGATATCGACCATGACAGCCTGGTCACGCTCTGCCGGGAAATGTCGCGGCGGAACTGGCAGCTTCACCGGATAACCTCCAGCCTGTTTCTTCTCCATCTTCCCCAGGCTGACCTGGAGGCATTCCATGCACTTCTTGCCCATCATCGTTTCTCCTTTAAACCCGCCTCGGCCGCCGAGGCCAGATTCGGCAGCGGCAAGAAAGTGCTGACCGCGGCCATCCGCTTTCAATAAAAAATGGTGCCAATTTTTTAAGGAACTTTTGCCAGCCAGAACATGTCATAATATTCATGATGCGCATCCTACAATCCTCTCTTCTTCCTCGCCTTTCTCCCCCAGAAGGGCCCCTACCGGGACCGCAGGGCTGCTCCGGCCCTGCGGTCCCACTCTTTCTTGAACAAAAATCCCCCGCATACCGGGCTTGACATCCTGGAAAAGAGTTACAACAATAAGGTAAATGCGCACCAGCAACTCATTGCCCCAAGGCTTTGCAACATTATCGAATCCATACGAACCAAACAGTTTCTGTCTGGGTTTCCCCCACCAAGGAGTACACTATGACATACCCCTTACCAGCCTTTCCTCACCGCCACTCCTTTTCTTTTTTTCTGGCCGTGCTGCTCATCGGCTTTTTTCTCGCGACCATGCCAGGTATAAGCCGAGCAGCGAGCAGCCCTCCGGAGACCTTTGCCGATCTGGCGGAAAAACTCAGCCCCACCGTGGTAAATATCTATACCACCCAGAAGGTCAAGGTCTCCCGTTCACCACACGACCTGTTCAACGACCAGGATCTTCCCGAGCCCTTTCGCCGCTTCTTCGGCCTGCCCGCCCCAAATGGCCAGGGACATCCCCAACAGGAGCAAAAAAGAACCAGCCTCGGCTCCGGGGTGATCATCTCCAAGGATGGCTATATCGTCACCAACAATCATGTCGTGGAAAATGCGGACACCATCAACGTGCGGCTGACCAACTTTGAGGAATACGATGCTAAGATCATCGGCCGCGACCCGAAAACCGATCTGGCCCTGCTCAAGATTGCGCCAAAGAATGGCCTGCCGGTAACAGCCTTCGGGGATTCTGACAAATTACGGGTTGGCGACTGGGTCATGGCCATCGGCAACCCTTTTGGCTTTGAACAGACCGTTACCGCCGGAATTGTCAGCGGCAAGGGAAGATCCCTGGGCAGTGGGCCATATGACAGCTTCATCCAGACAGACGCCTCCATCAATCCCGGCAATTCCGGCGGGCCTCTGTTCAATCTCAAGGGGGAAATGGTCGGGATCAATTCCGCCATCTACAGCCGCAGCGGCGGCAACATCGGCATCGGCTTCGCCATTCCCGCCAAGCTTGCCAAGAATGTTATCGGCCAACTCAAGGAACATGGCTCGGTGGTTCGCGGCTGGCTTGGGGTGATGATCCAGCCCGTCACTCCGGAGCTTGCCGCTCAGTTCAAAATGGAGCGACCCATCGGCGCCCTGGTTGGTGAAGTAACCCCTGCCAGCCCGGCGGAGAAGGCCGGCGTTAAACCAGGCGATGTCATTGTAGAATTCAATGGCGAGGAAATCTCCCATATGAGCATGCTGCCCAATCTGGTGGCGGGAACTCCAGTGGGAAGCAGGGCGGAAATCACCCTGTTTCGGAAAGGGGCTCTGAAAAAACTGCCCGTCGTCATTGCCAAGCTCGATGAAGAACAGCTTGCCGCAAACGAACCGGCGGAGGCTATCAACAAACGGTTGGGTCTGGGGGTGCAGGATCTCACCCCGGAGATTGCCGCCGCTTTGGGAATTACCGATAAGCAGGGCGTGCTGATTACCGGAGTTGAGCCGAACTCCCCGGCGGCGGAAGCCGGCTTACGAAAGGGAGATCTGATCCTTGAATTCAACCAGAGAGCTGTCCGGGATACAAAGACTTTTCTCAACGAAGTCAAAAAATTAAAGGCAAAATCAACGGTATCATTTTTTATCAAGCGAGATGGACGCACCCGGTTTTTCGGCCTGAGACTAAACTAAAAAGGAATGGACATGAAAAATCTGTGTAGCTCAGGAAAACGACTGGTCTGTCTGGCCGCCCTGCTGAGCATGCTGGTCAGCGGCTGCACTTACCGGGACCGGGTCGCCCCGCTCAACCTGCCGGATGCCAGGAATGGCGGCATCGTGGTGGGTGATGGGCTCAAGATTTCCGCCCTGGCTTTCCGCAGTGACGAGGCGACCAAGCAGGCCTTCGGCTTCGGGGCGCGCAAGGCCGGCCTGCTGCCCGTGCAACTCACCCTGCAAAACGACAGTCCGGACAAGGTGCGGATCAACCCGGAGCAGACTTTTCTCATCGACAACAATAATAATGCCTGGCCGATTCTCTCCCTGGAGAAAACCTATCAGCGGACTGCCGGGCATGTCGATCTTGGGGAAACCGTCAAAGGCGCCGGCAAACCGGCCCTGCTGATGGGCGCGGCCGGTGCGCTGGCCGGACTGGCCGTGGGGGTGGTCACCGGCCAGAACGTGGGTGAGGCAATGGGAACCGGCGCTGTGCTTGGCGCGGCGGGAGGAGCTATTGTCGGAGGGGCCAAGAGCTACAGCGACAGTGGGGAAAAAATCAGGGCCGATCTTGCCGCCAAAAGCCTGCGCAACACCGCGATCCTGCCGCACCAGATCGCCTACGGCGTCCTGTTTTTTCCGGGAATGGAGGGAGAGGAAGCGGATGGGGTAAAAGAGGTGCGGCTCTCCCTGACCATCGGCAACACGCCGCAGGTAGTCATCCTCTTCCCCACGGTCAGGTAAGGCTCAGCTCTCTGCTTATAAGCTGTCAGGCTGTCAACGACACCCGCAAGGCGGCATCCGCCGCCGCCACCTGGGCAATGGCCGCCCGCACCCTGGCAAGATCCTTGCGGCCCGGGGCAGACTCCACGCCTGAGTTTAAGTCCACGGCAAAGGGACGCGCCTGGCGGATGGCCTCGCCCACGTTCTCGGGGGTAAGGCCGCCAGCCAGGACAACCGGCCGCGGAGACGCTAATTTTTCCAGCAGATGCCAGGCAAAGGTCTGCCCGGTGCCGCCGGCAATCTTTTCGTGAAAGGTGTCGAACAAAAAAGCGGCAACCCCCCCCGCATAGGGGGCCAGCTCTTCCGTAGTCAGCGATTCCCTTACTCGAAAAGCCTTCATCACCCGGCAGGAGATCTCCGCGCAGCAGGCCGGCGACTCCGCCCCGTGCAGCTGAACCATGGTCAAGCCGCAGTACCGGACGATCTCGTTCACCTTTGCCGCTTCCTGGTCGACAAAAACCCCCACCGCCTCGACAAAGGGCGGCAAGCCGGCAACAATCTCCCGAGCCCGTTCCGGGTCGATGTACCGGGGGCTTTGGGGGGCGAAAATCAGGCCGATCGCATCCACCCCCGCAGCCACCACCCCGGCAACCTCCGTCATCTCCCGCATCCCGCAGATCTTGATCCGCGTTCTCGCGTTCATGCTCCTCATCCTTGCCACCCGTTAACCAGCGCCCGCAGGGCCTCGGCCGGATCTGTGGCCCGCATCAGGGTCTCTCCGACCAGCGCCGCCCTGACCCCATGTTCGGCAAGCCGCAACATGTCTTGATGGTCACGGATTCCTGATTCGCTCACCAGGGGAATCTCCGCCGGAATCATCTTCTGCAAACGGAAGGTGGTATTCAGGTCCATGGAAAAATCGCGAAGATCGCGGTTGTTGACCCCGATCAGCCGGCTGCCCGCGGCCACGGCCTTTTCAACCTCCGCCTCGTCATGCACCTCCACCAAAGCATCCATCCCCAACTCCAAAGCCAGGGCCTGATAATCCTGGATTTGGGCGGTCGAAAGGATAGCGGCGATCAGGAGAATGGCATCAGCACCGTACGCCCGCGCCTCGCGGATCTGCAGCGGATCGATGATAAAATCCTTGCGCAGCACCGGTAGAGCGACCGCACTCCGCACCGCGGGGAGATAGGCGAGCGAGCCCTGGAAAAAAACCACGTCGGTCAACACTGACAAGGCCTGGGCCCCGCCGGCCTGATAGCTGCGGGCGATGGCCACCGGATCGAAATCGGCCCGGATCACCCCCTTGGAGGGCGAGGCCTTCTTGGCCTCGGCGATGACGGCCACGCCGGCACAGTCAATGAGCGCCCGGATAAAGCCGCGCGGCGGCGAAATCTCCAGCTCGGGTACTACCAGGCCTCGGGCCTTGAGGGCTGCGACCTCTTCTTTTTTCCTAGCGACGATGGTATCGAGGATCATTTCTGCACCGAGCGGCAAAAAGCAACCAGCGCCTCCACCTTGTTGAGGGCGGCGCCGCTGGCCACCACCTCCCGGGCCAGAGCCACGCCGGAGGCAAGATCACCGCTCCGGCCTGCAGCCATCAGAGCGGCGCCGGCATTGAGCAGGACCATGTCAAGACAGGGCCCGGCCTCGCCGCTAAGCACCAGGCGCAACTGTGCCGCCGCCTCGCCTGCGGTTATCCCGCCTTTGATCTCGGCCAGGGTGGCCGTGGCCATGCCCAACTCCGAGGGATGAATGCTGTAGGTTGTCAGTTCGCCGTTGGCCCAGTCGGCCACTTTAGTCGCCCCGGTAATGGTGATTTCGTCAAGATTGCCCTCGCCGCACACCACCAGGGCGCGCCGGGTGCCAAGCCGGCCCAGGACCCGGGCCAGGGTTTCGGTAAGAGCGGGATCATATACCCCCATGATCTGGACATTGGCCCCGGCCGGGTTGGTAAGGGGGCCGAGGATATTGAAAATCGTCCGGATGCCGATCTCGCGGCGCGGGCCGATGGCGTGCTTCATCGCCCCATGCAGGGCAGGGGCAAACATGAAGCCGATGCCGATCTCCCGGATGCATTGGCCAATCTGCTCCGGGCTTAAACTAAGGTCCACGCCCAGGGCCTCAAGCACATCGGCGCTGCCGCAGTGGCTGGAAACGGACCGGTTGCCGTGCTTGGCCACGGCAATCCCGGCGGCGGCCACGACAAAGGCGGTGGTGGTGGAAACATTGAAGGTGCCGGAGGCGTCGCCCCCGGTGCCGCAGGTATCGACGAGAATCCCCCCCTCCGCGCCCGCAATCACCTTGGTGGCCTTGGCCCGCATCACCCTGGCCGCGCCGGTGATCTCGTCCACGGTTTCCCCCTTGATTCGCAGGGCTGTAATAAAGGCGCCGATCTGGGCCTGGGTAGCTTCGCCGCCCATGATGGTCTCCATCACCCCGACCATCTCCGCTTCGCTCAGGTCGGTGCCCGCCACCACTTTGGCAATGGCCGCTTTCATCATGGCAACATCTCCTTACGCTGTTTGGCGAGGATTTCCGGGTAGGCCGGATCGAGGAAATTCTTCAGCAACTGCACCCCGGCCGGGGTCATGATGGATTCGGGATGAAATTGCACCCCTTCCACCGGCAGGCTCCGGTGCCTGAGCCCCATGAGTTCGCCCTGATCGGAACGCGCCGAAACCAGCAGACAATCGGGCAGATCCGATTCCCGCACCACCAGGGAATGGTAGCGCATGGCCTCAAAGGGGTTGGGCAGGCCGGTGAACACCCCCAGACCGTCGTGGCTGATGGGGCTGGTCTTGCCGTGCATCAGCCGCCCGGCCCGCACGGTTTGTCCGCCAAAGGCCTCGCCCAGGGACTGATGCCCCAGACAGACGCCCAGCACCGGAATTCTGGTGCTGAAAAAACGGATCGCCTCAATGGAGATCCCCGCCTGGGCCGGCGAACAGGGGCCGGGGGAGATCAGCAGCCGGTCAGGGGCCAGCGCGGCGAGAAAGGCAAGATCCACCTCGTCATTGCGGAAGATCTTCATCTCGGCGCCCATCCCCCCGAGGGTCTGGACGATGTTGTAGGTAAAGGAGTCGTAGTTGTCGATAATAACGATCATATTCTTTCTCTCGCTCCGCCGGGCTAAGCCGTTGTTCAGAAAAACTATACCATTGAAATGCAGTGATCGGCATAAGGAGCCGTAACGAAACGAACAAGAAAGCTCCTGTTTCCTTCCAAGTATCTTCACCGCAGGGAGTTCCCTGTCGGAGAATGTTTTCGCGGTTTCGGCTGCGCTGTCCCGCCCAAGGACGGGCGGGACAGCAGACGCCTTGGAGGCGGACAGGATGTCCGCCGAGTGTCAATTGTCGGCAGCAGTGCCGACCATGAGCGAAAACATTCTTCGACAGGGGAACGGTTACTTGCCGATTAATCCCCGCTGCGGCCGGGGTAAAGCGTTAACGGCTCCTAAAATTCTTTTTCCGCCAACTCCACTGCTCGCCGCAGCCCCATGGATTTGTTGATGGTTTCCTGATACTCCAGGGCAGGCACCGAATCGGCGACAATTCCCGCCCCGGCCTGCACCCAGAGATCGTCGCCCTGCATGACAAAAGTCCGGATGGTGATGCAAAAATCCATATTCCCGGAAAACCCGAAATAACCGACCGAGCCGGCATAGGGGCCGCGCCGCTCCGGTTCAAGCTCTTCGATGATCTCCATGGCGCGGATCTTGGGGGCGCCGCTCACCGTGCCCGCGGGAAAGCAGGCGCGCAGGACATCGAACTGATCCTTGCCGGGGGCCAGGGTGCCATGCACTCCGGAAACCAGATGCATGACATGGCTGTATCGCTCGACTACCAGCAGATCCCGGACCTCCACCGATCCATAGCTGGCAACCCGCCCCACATCGTTGCGGCCCAGATCGACGAGCATCAGATGTTCGGCCCGCTCCTTGGGATCGGCCAGCAGTTCCTGCTCAAGAGCTGCGTCCTCTTCCTGGTTTCTGCCGCGTTTCCTCGTCCCGGCAATGGGACGCAGCTCGATATCCTCCTGTTCCAGGCGGACCAGGATCTCCGGGGAAGAGCCGATCTGGACCAAATCCCCGAGCTTGAGATAGAAAAGATAGGGGCTGGGATTGATATGGCGCAAGGCGCGGTAGAGCTTGAACGGCTCCAACGCTGTTTTGGTGTGAAACCGTTGCGACAGCACAACCTGGATGATATCGCCGGCCTGGATATACTCCTTGGCCGCCTCAACCATCTTCTCAAAAGCCGCCTCGGTCATGTTGGCGGTGAAGGAGTGTGGCGCGACTGACTGCCTGGCGGAACCGCCGAGATACTCCGTGGGCATGGGCGCCTGCAGACGGGCGATGACCTTCTCGATCTCAGCCTGCGCTTTCGCATACAAGGCCGGGATATCCCGCGTTTGCGTACCTGCCCCGGAGGTCTGCACCAGATTGACCACGGTGAGCAACTGCCTGAGGTTGTCGTAAATCAGGACAGTGCGCGGCACCATGAAGGCGCTCTCTGGAAACTCGTCCAGGGGCGAATTACTCTCGGGCAGCCGCTCCATGAAGCGAACCATGTCGTAACCCAAGAACCCCACGGCGCCGCCGAAAAAACGCGGCAACAGCTCCGGGTCGCAGGCCATCTCCGCATTGCAGGCATTGAAGGACTTCAGCAGATTCTGCAGGGCCGCAAGCGGGTCGCCGTCCTGCGCCTCCTCCTTTCCCTCCCTGGTAATGGTAATCCGGGTACCGCGACTGGCAAAGGATACGATGGGGTCAAAGCCGATAAATGAATAACGCCCCCATTTCTCTCCGCCCTCAAGGCTTTCAAAAAGAAAGGCGTGCGACTCCCCTCCCGCCACCTTGGCAAAAATGGTCAGCGGCGTATCGAGATCGGCGATGATTTCCCGATAGATCGGCACCAGACCGGCATCGACCGCCAGGCGCTCAAACTCCTGCAAAGAAGGTCGGAACATGATGGCTCCTCAACTCATACACCCTTCGGGTATAAGTTTCGTTTGCACCCCTCAAAAGGGCATAAAATCCGGCGAGCTGCTCAACTCAGCTATAAAAAAAAGCCATGGAACACTGGCGTCCCATGGCTTATTATTTTTTTAATTCACAACAAAACACTCTTCATCATAACAGGTCTGATCCCTGCGCATGGCGGAAGAGGCACAACCAGGCCAATCGTCAGGATCCCAGGAAAACCTTCTCCCCCGTGGAGAGAAGAACCACGGCAGGTCCCCAGACGCTATCGGCTATCTCCTGATTACACCGCGGCCAACAAGGCATTTACCCGCTTGGTCAAACGGGAAACCTTGCGGGAGGCATTCTTTTTGTGGATGGAACCTTTCACCGCTGTTTTTTCAATAACAGGGATCGCCAACTTAAGTGCTTCCTGGGCTTGGTCCCCGGCTTTCAGCTCAACGGCCTCAAGAACTTTCTTTACAACGCCCTTCATCTTGCTCTTGTTGGAGCGATTGCGAAGCCGTTGCAACTGATTCTGACGATTCCTTTTCTCGGCGGATTTATGATTAGCCAATTCTCAACTCCTGTTTGCTGTATTGTTGATTGATTCAAAACACTCTGCCCGCGCCGTTTCCCGGCTGACAGGTTTTCTGCACGGCTACCGTTTCCCAAAAACCCAGACGCAATATGCTGGAAAATTTTGTGAAGATAAATCAATTCCCAAACCTTGTCAAGCAACAACTGGGCCGCCTGTGTAACTATCCAGCTCAATGCCGGAAATGACTCGAACCACAAAACCGAATCAAGGATTTCCTCTGGCGCGGTTGCTTAATTTCGTTATAGCCGCAATGTTCCCATTCCGCCGGAGGCGACACAACCCCGGCCCGGACCATACTGAGATCCAGATACACGAGGCAGCGGAAAAGATGCGATCCCTTATCCTCTGCCGTCGCGTGGTATCTGTCTTCCCAAAAGGCTCCTTGCGGCTCTTGCGCCGGTTATGTTCCTGGCCGACACGTCCGGCAAGCAGTTGCATCGATTGGGGGATGACGTGACGGTCTCCGGCATCGAGCACAAGAAGATGAATATGATTGGAGGTTACTGTTGTAATTGAAGATCACCAGCCCATAGCGCTTTTTGGCCTCATATAGCCACTGGACCCAGCTTTGACGATCCTTACGGAACTTGAGCAAAAACTCCCGTTTGTGACACCTGTGCGTCAGATGCCACACTTGGCCTGGTATGTGATGCCGCTTCGCTCGCGCCATATGACAAATCACCTTTTATGGCCATAAAAAGGCAAATTAAGGCCTGATATGACCCATATTTTCAGCCTACCTCACCATTTTTAACCTGGCGGGCAAGCAAGAAACTTGAGTTGCTAACATTAAGTTTGCATTTGATCATAATAATATCTGATAATCAGTAACACGGAGTGAGATGTATCAGTTATTTAAAGCCGAAATGGTCAAGGCTCAATTAGGCATCATGTTGTGTTTATTGAGCTGTTAATAAGATCCTGTAGAGATATGCTTTGCCCTGCATGAAAATACATCACCTTCATGTGGTGCCTAAAGGGGATAGAGTTTTGGGTGACAAAGAAATCACGAAGCAGGATCTGCTTGAGGAGCTTGTGAGGTTGCGGAGAGAGATCGAGGTGCTCCAGCATACCAAGTCACTCAATCTTGATGCCGCACTCTTCCCAGAGGAGAACCCCTCCCCTGTCCTGCGTGTGGGTTGTGATTATATCCTTTTGTACGCCAACCGCCCTGCCGTGCGACTCCTTGAACAGTGGCAGTGCGAGGTAGGCTCCCAGGTTCCGGTTTTTTTGCAGCAGGCGATACAGACGGTTGTGGAGAGCGGCTCGAAGCAAGAGTTGGAGATTCGCTCCGGCAACAGGGAGCTCTCATTTGACCTTATCCCTGTCGCAGGCCGCAACTACGTCAACCTCTACGGCCGGGATGTAACGGATCATAAACAAAGGCAAGAGTCTCTCCGTGCCAGCGAAGAGAAGTACCGGCTTTTGTTTGAGACCTCCCGCGACGCAATTATGACTCTGGCCCCTCCTTCGTGGAAGTTCACCACCGGCAATCCGGCCGCCATCAGGATGTTTCGCGCCCGCGACGAGGCTGATTTCATCTCCCGGCTGCCCTGGGAATATGCGCCCGAGCGCCAGTCCGACAACACTCTTTCCGCTGACAAAGCAAGAGAGCTGATAGAGACCGCGATGCGAGAAGGATCGCTTCGCTTCGAGTGGAGCCATCAAAGACTCGACGGGGAGACATTTCCTGCAACTGTTCTGCTGACGCGATTCGAACTTGGAGGCCAGACCCTGCTCCAGGCCTCCGTGCGAGACATCACTGAACGCAAACGAGCGGAGGCGGCGATATGCGAGAACGAGGATCGCCTGCGTTTTGCCCTCGAAACCAGCCATACCGGGGCGTGGGACCTCGATCTGGTGGACCATACGGCCTTTCGTTCACTAGAACACGACCGCATCTTCGGTTACACGGAACTGCTCCCGGAGTGGACCTACGAGATTTTCCTTGAGCATGTGCTTCCTGAAGACCGCTCGGCGGTGGACACCAAGTTCCGGCACGCCATTGAGAGGCAACGCAACTGGAATTTCGAGTGCCGCATCCGACGTGCCGACAACGAGATTCGCTGGATTTGGGCGGCCGGCCAGCTTCGCCCCAACGCGACAGGCGTTCCCCGCAAGATGGCGGGCATTGTTCAGGACATTACCGAGCGGAAGAGACTGGAGAAGAAGATTCTCAAGGACAACATAGAGCTTGAAGAACGCGTGAAGCAGCGGACTCAGGAGGTTTTGAAGGAACGGCAACGGCTCTATGAGGTTCTAGAAACGCTTCCGGTGATGCTCTGTCTGCTGACCCCAGAGCATCATGTCCCCTTTAGCAACCGCGCTTTTCGCAAGATGTTCGGCGAACCAGGCGACCGGCACTGTTACGAATTCCGCTTCGGCCGGACCGAGCCCTGTGATTCTTGCGAAACTTACAGAGTTCTAGAAACCGGGAGCCCACATCATTGGGAGGGCGCCGGTCCGGGCGGAACCGTTATCGATGTCTACGATTATCCATTCACCGATTGGGATGGCTCTCCGCTGATCCTTGAGATGGCTCTCGACATCACCGATCAAAGGCGCTCTGAGGAGCAACTGCGTAGGACGCAATTTGTGGTTGAAACCACTGCCGATGGCGTCTACTGGGTCGGGGCTGACGCCAGGATTTCATCTGTTAATGACGCGGCATGCAAAATCCTTGGCTATACACGGGATGAGCTGCTCTCGATGAGTGTGTTCGACATCAGCCCTGATTTTTCACCAGCTATCTGGCCCAACCATTGGGAGGAGGTAAGGAAACACAAATCCTTTACTTTCGAAACCAGCGGAAAGGCAAAGGATGGCAGGATTTTCCCGGTAGAGGTGATGATAAATTACGCGCAGTTTGGAGATAACGAATACAATTGCGCGTTTGTGCGTGATATTACCGAGCGCAAGCAGGCAGAGGAGAAGCTCAAGCACTCGCTCTCCCTGCTGCAGGCGACACTGCAATCGACAGCGGACGGGATCCTCGTTATTGCCAACGATGGCAGGATTACCGGCTTCAACGAGCAGTTTGTCGACTTGTGGGGGATACCGAGGTCCATTCTCGCTCAGCATGACGATCAGCAGGCACTTGATCTTGCGCTCAAGAAGGTGCAGGATCCGGAACAGTTCCTCGCCAGGGTCAAGGAGTTGTATGCGAACCCCGCAGTGACAAGCATTGATGTTTTGAACTTAATGGATGGACGCGTCGTTGAACGCTATTCCCAGGCACAAATCATTGACGGCAAACCCGTCGGCAGGGTCTGGAGTTTCCGTGATGTCACGGAACAGAGGAGGGTAGAGCAGAATTTGCGCGCCTCGGAGGAGAAGTTTCGTGCCATCACCACCGTGGCGACCGACGCCATCATCCTAATCGATGACGTGGGGCGAATCACTTACTGGAACCTCGCGGCAGAGAGAATTTTCGGCTACTCAGAGGCGGAGGCGCTAGGCCGGGATCTGCATCTCCTGCTGGCCCCTGTACGCTACAGTGAGGCATTCCAGAGAGGTTTCTCTCAATTTGTGCAAACTGGGCTGGGGCCTGTTGTGGGCAAGACAGTCGAGCTTGGGGCGCTCAAAAGTGACGGGTCGGAGTTCCCCATGGAGATTTCGATCTCAGCCTTATGTCTTGGCGGGTGCTGGCACGCACTCGGGGTCATCCGCGACATTACGGACCGCAAGGCGGGTGAGGCTGCGTTGCGTGAGAGCGAGGAGCGGTTCAGAAGCCTGTTCGAAACGGCTCAGGTGGTGAACCTGATCGTCGATCCGGCAGAAGGGGCGGTCATTGACGTCAATGCCTTTGCCTCGCGCTTCTACGGCTGGTCGCGGGATGAACTGCTGACCATGAAAACCACCGATTTAACCACCCTCTCCCGTGAGGATGTGCTGGAGAAAATGGAGGCGGCGCGAGCGAAAGAGCGCTCATACTTCCAGGTTCCGAACCTCCTGGCGGACGGCTCGGTGAGGGAGGTGGAGATCTACTCAGGGCCGATCTCAATTGGCGGCAAGAAGCTGATCTATGCCATCATCCATGACGTCACCGATCGTAAGCTGGCGGAGGAGGCCTTGCGTGCAAGCGAAGAGCAGGTCACTAGGCTTGCCCAGGAGCTGAAGACAATCCTCGATACGCTTACGGTCGGGGTGTCCTTCGTAATAAATCGCAAGGTGCAATGGGGCAACCCCGCCCTCAATCATCTCTTCGGGTATGGCCCAGCAGAGATCATTGGTCTTGATGCGTCGGAGTTCTATGCGGATGAAAACGGTTATACCAGCGTCGGATCCGAAGGGTATGCGCAGCTTACCAAGGGGCAAGCCTATAGTACGGAAGTGAAGATGAAACGCCAGGACGGCACCAGCTTCTGGTGCAGCATGATCGGTCGTGCGGTTAACCCTGACAACCTCGCTGAGGGTACGATCTGGATGCTCCAGGATATCACCGACCGCAAACAAGCGGAAGCCGCGCTCTTGGAAAAAACCAGCCAACTGGAGGGAATGACCAAGGAACTTGAACGGAGGGTCCAGGAGGAGGTCGAACGCAGATTGAGCAATGAGCAGATGCTGTTGCAGCAGTCCAAGCTGGCGGCCATGGGCGAGATGCTCGGGGCCATCTCCCACCAATGGCGCCAACCTTTGAACGCCCTCGGAGTCATTATCCAGAATATCCAAGAAAGCTATACTTTCGGCGAGATGAATAAGGAGTCTCTCGAAAGGTCCGTGCAGAGATCCATGACCCAGATCCAGCACATGTCCAAGACCATCGACGACTTCCGCAACTTTTTCAAGCCGGACAAGGAAAAGACCGAGTTCGACACCATGCGCGCCATTGGCGATGTGTTATCCTTGACCTCGGCACAACTATCAGCCAATGGCATCAGCTATCGACTGACCTGTCACACCCATGGCAAGACCTTCGAAAACGAGGCAGACATCGTGTGTTGCCCGGAGAAAGAAATAGTTGGCTACCGCAACGAGTTCGAGCATGTTATCTTGAATCTCATCAACAACGCCCGAGACGCCATCGTTACTAAACAGCACAAAGACATGCCTCACTCCTCGGTCCCTGGCCACATCGACTTTGATTTTTATCGCACTGACACCGCCCTGGTCATCAAGGTGGCTGACAATGGCGGGGGGATCGATATCGGCATCAGCGACCGCATCTTCGAGCCATATTTCACCACCAAGGATCCGGCCAAAGGCACCGGGCTCGGGCTGTATATGTCCAAAGCCATTATGGAACACATGGGCGGAAGTCTGTCGGTCAAAAATAGCGATCAAGGAGCGGTCTTCGTTCTTGAACTGCCGCTGGCGAGCACTGCAGGTGGTACGGCAGAAACGACGGCAAGATCGTGAGACATCCTTCTCTATCGGCAATCAGTGCGGTCTGACTTTTGACACCCACCATTTTTGATTCATCATGCCCCAGGCATCACATGCTAACCACAAGAAGCGAGGGCGGCAGGTTGTCATCCTTATTTGCCAAACAAATAAGCGGGAGAGGAGAACGCCATGGAAAAAATGGACCGGTTTGACATAACAATTCTTTACGCCGAGGATGACGCCACCACCAGGGAAGAGATCGAGCAGTTCTTGAGGCACCGGGTAGAGAGGGTCCTGGTTGCCGAAGACGGCAAGGCCGGGCTAGAACTTTTTCGCCAGCACGCCCCAGATCTCATAATCACTGACATCCGCATGCCGGTGATGGATGGGCTCCAGATGGTGCATGCGATCCATGAGTTGTCGCCTGAGGTCAGGGTCATTGCCACCACGGCCCATAGCGAGTCCGCCTATCTCATGCTTGCTATCGAAGCCGGCATTGACCATTATGTGCTGAAGCCGATCGACATGAAAAAACTTCACTCGATCATAGGGAAATGCTGTCGAGATATCATTGCCCAGAAGGCCATACTCCGCCATAATGAAGAACGAGAAAAGTTGATTGGCGAATTGCAGACCGCGCTCACCGAAATAAAGATTCTTCAAGGATTTCTGCCTATCTGCAGTTTCTGCAAGAAGATTCGCAACGACGAGGGTTACTGGGAACAACTCGAGGAATATATTACCAACCACAGCCAAGCGGTCTTCAGCCATTCGATCTGTTCAGATTGCATGGAGAAGCATTACCCCGAGGTGCACATAGCGATCAAGAACAAGCAGGAGGGAAATGTTGCGTAACCGGCATTTTAAAAATTATCGTCTCGCTGGTTGAGAGGGGAAGAAAAGATTTTTTCACCTAACAAAACAAGCGTTTGTTTGTTGGGGGAGAGCAGGGTCTATCAAATCTCAAATGGGGTCGGGCCAAGCTACTCG
>JBAYTO010000038.1:0-32042 GCA_041675585.1 Desulfurivibrionaceae bacterium | reverse complement strand
GCCGGCCGCCAAGCCTTGTGATTCCTCGCGGCGGGCGAATAGTCCATCCAGCGTTTCCGCCTGCATTTCATCCAGGGACTTGAGAATCTGCTGCCAGCGCGCCTCAAGCAAGGCGGCGGAATCCGGCGCAGCCGTTGCGCCTTTCTCCAGTTTTGCGTAAAGATCCTTGCGGTCTGCCATGGGTAGCAGGGAGGAGTAGCTGGTTATTTTGCTCTGGGTTACGGTTTGGCGGCTGAAGGAGGCGGCGAGAGAGGAAACCGAACCAAGGCCCAGGTCGCCGAAATCCGTCGCCTTGCTCAGGGCGCCCTCAATGTCGCCGGCATAAAAGGTGGAGGCGATGGAGGTAAGTTCACCCACCAGCCTGGTGATGTCGGCCAGCTCCTGAGCATTGAGGTCGCCCTGCACTGAAAGGCCCATGGCCTCGGCGGTGGCGGAGCTGCTGGAGACACTCGTCCCCGAGGAGGTGGGGGTAACCCAGTCGACGCCCTGGGTTTTCTGGTAGCTGAGGCTCAGATCCGAAAGGGTGACTTGATCGCCCTCCGCCGTGGTCAGGGAGAGCCAGGACGACTTGGTCTCGGCAATGACCTGGGCGAAGGTGGTCTTGCTGGAGGGGGCAGCGTACAGGGACTGGTAGTTGGTGGAGGCGGCCGGCCCCTGGCCTGACAGGGATGGGATGTTCATCGGGAAGCTCCCGGTGTTGGTTGCGAATTACCACGGCGGACCAAGACGCGCACGGGCTACTGTGCTTTTCGGGAGGTTGACGGGGAAACTTTAGAGGAAAGTTGGAGGAGTTTTGCGGAAGAACGGGAAGATGGTGTGGTGGAGCTGAGGGGGATCGAACCCCTGGCCTACGCATTGCGAACGCGTCGCTCTCCCAGCTGAGCTACAGCCCCATGCTTATTTTCATAAACCATCACCGGCCGGTTCGTCAACGGGCTTTTTGCACCCAGAGGGTATAAGTTTCGTTTGTACCCTGAAGGGCATAAAATCCGGCAAGCTGCTCAACTCAGCTTTATCATGGTGCTCCTGGATTTCACCATAATATTGACAAAACCGGCAGGGCGGGTAATGCTTGTTTCATGAAAAATATCAGCGAAAACACCCCTGCCTCCTACCATGCGGGGTTTCTGCAATTCGACGTGCAGCTGGGCGAGCCGGCGGCGAATCTCGCTGCGGTGCGGACGGGTTTGCTTCGGCTGGCTCCCGCTGGTCCCGGCATCATTGTCCTGCCTGAGCTGTGGAGCTGCGGTTTTGCCTACGAGCGCCTTCAGCATTTTGCCCTGCGGACTGTGGAGGTTCTGGAGGAGATGCGGCGGCTGGCCGGGCAGTACGGGATTTTTCTGGCCGGCTCCCTGCCCGAGGAGGTGCTCACCGAAGTGGGCTCCGCCATCTACAATACCCTGTACATCGTGGGGCCGGACGGGGTGGCCGGCTCGATCCGCAAGCAGCAGCTCTTCGCCCCCATGGCCGAGGATCAACATTTCACCGCCGGGGACAATCCCCAGCCGGTGGCAACCGGGTTTGGCCTGGTGGGTGGGCTGGTCTGCTACGACCTCCGTTTCCCCGAGCTGGGCAAGGCTCAGGCGGGGACCGGTGCTGGGCTGCTGGCTATTAGCGCCCAGTGGCCCGAGGCCCGGCGGGAGCAATGGCGGACCCTGGCCATGGCCCGGGCCATTGAAAATCAGCTCTTTGTCGTGGCCTGCAACCGTTGCGGGATAACGGGGAAAACCGGGTTCGGCGGCCATTCCCTGGTGATCGGCCCGGATGGCGCGGTGCTGGCCGAGGCTGGCGCCGGAGAAGAGGGAGCCTGGGTCGGGATCGATCCGGCCCGAATGCAGGAACTGCGGCAGCGTTTCAACACCGTGGGGCCGGCCCCTTATCGTTTTGCGGATCAGGACAAGGTTGTCGAGCTGGAGGAGCTGGCCGTCCTGACCGCCCGCTATCGGGCGGTGGGCCGCAAGGTGGTGTTTACCAATGGCTGTTTCGACATCCTGCATCAGGGGCATGTCACCTATCTGGAGCAGGCCAGGAGGGAAGGAGATTGCCTGGTGGTCGGAGTCAACAGCGATGCCTCGGTGCGGGCTCTCGGCAAGGGCGACGACCGGCCGGTGAACCACGAGCAGAGCCGGGCCAGGATTCTGGCCTCTCTGGGCTGCGTGGACCATGTGGTGATTTTTGGCGAAGAAACGCCGCAGAGGCTGATCGCCACCCTGATGCCCGAGGTGCTGGTCAAGGGAGGCGACTGGCCGGTGGAAAGAATAGTCGGCGCCCCGGAGGTGCTGGCCGCAGGCGGCCGGGTACTCTCCATTCCCCTGGTGGAAAACTGCTCCACCACCTCCCTCATCAAAAAAATCCGTAATAGTTAAAATTGCCCGGCAAGGTTATTGCTGTGGCGGGGTGAGCTCCTCCGCTACCTGCGACATATTATCTGCCAGGGAACTTCCTGCGGTGAAGTTACTTGAAAGTTTTTCCCACCCCGACCCCTCCCGCAAGGGGAGGGAGATTGTTTGTGTTGGGATAGGCTTCAAGCCTGTGAGCAGAACAGCTGCTCCAGGTCTTTTGGCAGCTGCTCCGGCAAGACCCCCAGCTCTCGGGCAAAGGCCGCCAGTTCCTCGCGGGTGCAGTTGAGGCAGGAGCGCCGCAACCCGGCCCTGACCTCGTCCGCCTCCTGGCGGAGAAAGCAGCGCAAGGCCTCGGCAATCTCCCGGCGCATCTCTTCAACCCCCATGGCTTGCCTGAGGCAGAATTTACCCAATCGTTGCCAGTTGAAGAAGCAGCGCTTCAGGCCCCGGTAGATGCGGGCGTCCCGGTTTTCCGGGCTGAGATCCCGCAGCAGGATCTCCCGGTAACGGGCCACCACCTGTTGGCGCAGGAGAGTCAGCTCCTTTTCCGTCAAGCTGAGTTGCGGTCCGGCAGGGTCTTCGCAGAGATAATAGAGGGAGCTGTGGAAGGCGATTTCCGGGATCTCTCCGGAATGGCGAACAATGAGCTGCTCTTCCGCCAGCAAACTTTCTCTTTCGGTCATGGCCTTATCCCTCAGGTGAACGGGGGAAAAATTTTTTCCGCCTTGCGCGTTTTTATTTTCCGCAAGATATAGCTGTCTGGATCAAAAGCCATACCACAGGTGGTTGCCAAAGAGCCTGACTGGCTCCGGCAGGCGAGAGGCGAAGAGCCTCAAAGACCCTATCCTCTCAATTTGTAACGCATTTTTTGTTAAAGACAATGGCTCAGCCAACCGATGATTAAGGACAAACCGGGAACTCTTTTCCCCAAGGCGTCTTACGGCACGGAACCATCTTTCCGGCCTTAGATAATAAAGGAGAAAGGCGATATATGCAATTGACAAGCAAACGAAGTTTTGACAGGCCGCGCCATTCTTTTCTCCTGAAAATATTGGTACTGGCCCTGCTTTTCTTTCCGGATCAGGCCGCGGCCTTCTGGCCCTTCAGCCAGTCCAGGGCGGAGGATGCTGCTCGGCCAGTACTCGCTCAGCTTCCGGCGAATGAAGCCGTCGCCCTGCATAACGATATCCAGCGGCTGGCCGAAGAGCTGTTTCGCAATCTGGCGGATATTGATTCAGAACACGGTGGCATGGACAAGAGCATTCTGGTCTGCACCTTTGTCGATCTCAAGAAACTTACCCGCACCTCGTCTTTGGGGCGGTATGTGGCGGAGCAATTGATGAGCGAGATGCAGCAGCGCCACTACGAGGTGGTGGAGGTTCGCAAAAGCCAGGCGATCCTGCTCCAGGAAAAGCGCGGCGAATTCGGCCTTTCCCGCAAACCGGCCGAGATCAGCCAGACGGTGGCCGCCGGGGCCATGCTCACCGGCACCTATACCCCGAGTAAAGACAGTATTGTCATCAACGCCAGAATCATCGACAACCGGAGCGCCAAGCTCCTCTCCTCAGCCACCGCCATCATCCCGAGAAATCAATTGATTGAGCAGTTGCTGGCCGACACTGCCTCGGTCCGGGAGACTAAACCGGAGCCGCTCTATCTGAAAAAACTGGAATTGTGATCAAATCGTGAAAATGATCGCGGCGGAGATTTAACAAGTTCCGGCAGCGCTTCCTCGAAAAAAGTTTTGCAAGAGGCGTTGCCGGCACGGCTTTTCATGGAAAGAAAGCACAAGGGTTCAGAGAGGAGAGTATTATGAAAAATGGCGTGTTGCTTATGACGATTTGTGGCTTGGGACTGCTCCTGGCGGCAAATGTTTCCTGTGCGGTGAATTCGGAAAATGATTTGCTGCGGGTGGAAAAGGTCGGCACGCCCCAGGAAGCCGAGGCGGCAAAGAATCAGCCTGACACGCAGGCTCCGGTAAAAAAAACGACCGAAGAATTGCGCAGGGTGGTGACCGGAGACAATGTTTATAAGTCCCCGCCGGACAGGGCAAAAAGTAAGGGCACCGAGATTCTCCTGGCGGAAATGGCCCAGGAGGTGGCGGGAAAGGTGTTCTATGAGATGCAGGGGGAGGGAGATATGAATGTTGCCGCCCGGATTGCGGTGGTTAATGGCGTACCCCTTTCGAATCTCAAGCTGGACACGGAGTTTGGCCGGGTCGTGGGCGAATACCTGCTTACCGATCTGGCAGACCGCGGCCTTAAGGTGACAGAGTTACGGATGGGCAAGGATATCACGATTCTGCCCCAGACCGGTGAATTCATCCTTTCCCGGAACACCGGCGAGCTGGCAATCAGAACTCCGGAAGTCGAATATGTGGTGGTGACCACCTTTGCCAATACCCGCAAGACCCTGATCGTGCAAGGCCGCCTGGTGCGCCTGAGTGATGGAGCGGTCAAGACCTCCTGGCGGTATTCGCTGCCGCTCAACCAGGAACTGCTTGCCTTGTTTCAGTCGTCGGTGCCGCCTTATAAAATTGCCGTTAAGGGCATTGGCTGGTAAAGGAGTGCCGCATATGGCAGAAGAAAAAGCAGGCATTGAAATAGACGACTGGCTGGATGATCTGGCGGATGATACCCCTGGCGTCCCGGCGGAAAAGGAGGTGGACAGTGGGCCTCCCCCTGACCATGACGGCGACCGGGATTTTGATCAGTCCGATATTGATATGCTTCTGGGAGGTGGCAGTGCTGCCGCTCCTGACTTTGCTGCAGGCGGAGAAGGCGAAGGCTTGGATGATGTTGACCAGTCCGATATTGATTCTCTGCTCGGCGGCGGGGAAGAGCCTGTAGGCACCGATAATTTTGATTTGGATCAGTCGGATATTGATGGCCTTTTTGCCGACTTTGGTGAAAATACGGCTGGCAAGCCGGAAACAGAGAGTTTTGCCGAGGCGGCTAAGGACGGGAGTGAAGATACCGGCGATGCCGACTCTGGAGAAGATAATTTTGGCTTGCCGGATGATGGCGATTTTGAAGATGAGTTTGATTTTGGTGACCTGCCCGATATCCCCGATGAAACAAAGACCGTCGCCACAGGTTCGTCGGGAGGGATGGGCGAAAAAGATCTCTTTGGCTCGGCCTCTTCAGCTGCAGGGCAGGATTTTCTTGCGGATGTAGCAATAGATGACAATAGGGAAAATCCCTCTGCCTCGGGCCCGGATCATCCGCCGAAAGAAGGAAAGAAAAAAATCCTGGCCATTGCGGCGCTGTGCCTGGTGTTGCTGATGGGAGGAGGCGGATACTGGTACATGGGGAGCAGCAAGAAGGCTGAGCTGCCGCCGGTTCCCGTGGCGCCGCCCGCGGTCCAGGAGGCGCCCGCTGTGGCGCCCCCCACCAATGCACCGCCGGTGGCCGGCGAGTCTCGCTGGCGCATGACCCAGGCCAACGAATCCCTGCCAATCGAACTGGCAGGCACCGATGAAAATGGCGATCCCCTGACCTTTGAAATTGTGACCCCTCCTAATTTCGGCAGGCTCTCCGGTGATCCGCCCAAGATCACCTATCTGCCCAACAAGGATTTCCCCGGAGAAGACAGCTTTGAATTCCGCGTTTCCGACGGGCAGCTTACCAGCACCCCGGCCAAGGTTATGGTCATGGGTCCGGAGCAAGTCAAACCGGTGGCGGCGGAAGCAGCGAAAGAATGTCCTCCGGTAGTAGAGCGCCCGGTGGTGAGGGCGAATAATGTGCAGCTGCAAACCTTGAGTACCGTCCCGCTCTCCATTGACTGGAAAAAGATCTGGGCCGGTGCCAACCGGAAGTCCTTTGGCGCCACGGTATCGGTGGAAATTCTCGACGGCCCGCTCTTGCGGGGTGTCTTGCGACCGCTGGACCGCGGCCAGCATCTCTATGAGCCGGACAGGTATTTTGGCGGCAAGGAGGTAGTGCGCTATCGATTCAGCTCGGTTGGGGTTCTCTCCCCTATTCGGGAGGTGGTAATCACGGTCAAGGCCAACGACAAGCCACCCGTTTTGGCCTTGCGGCCGGTGGCCGATTCCTACAAGGTGGGGGAAAACGTGGTGCTCGACGCAGGGCTTACCAGGGATGATTCTCCCGGGGCCTTGCAATACAGCTGGGAGCAGCTGGCCGGCCCGGCGGTGTATCTGGAAAAGCGGTATGGGCAAGCTTCGGCGGTTACTTTTGTGGTGCCATCTTCCTTTAACGAGGAACAAAAAACCAGGATCGTCATTCGGGTAACCGCCACGGACGCCGGCGGCCAGCGGGCCAGCAAAGAGATCGGGATCACCCCTGTTTCCAAGCGGCAATCAGCGCTGTGGGGAATCTCCGAATAATCTTTCCCCGGATTCCGGTTTAAAGCTGAGTTGAGCAGCTTGTCGGATTTTATGCCCTTTTGAGGGGTACAAACGAAACTTATGCCCTCTGGGTATAAAAAGCCCGCTTGGAGAAAGCGGGCTTTTTTTTTGCAAAAATTTGTCGAGAACCGGGCTAATGGTGTATAGATTTCTATGGGGGCAATACTCTGTTGCCCGGTGGTTGACCAAGGAGGCGGGTGATTGAACTGTCCAAAATGCGGCCATGTGCAGGCGGGCGAGCAGGAATGCGAGAGATGCGGAGTAATCTTTGCCCGGCTCAAGAAAAAGGAAGAAGAACAGCCCCTGCCGGCCCAAGCCGAAAGAGAAACCTCCGCCGCGTCCCAGCAGGCTTCGGGGCTGATGGGCTGGGTGTTTGCCGTGCTGGTTGGTGTGGTGGCCGGCTGGTATGTGTTCAGTCCGTCAGCAAAAACAGGACTGGAATCCGGACAGCCTTTGCCCCTCCCTTCCCCGGCGATGGAGCAGGAAGGGAGAAGCGCCTCGCCCTCGATATCCCGGCATGGAGGTGTAGATCAGCCGCAAGCCGCTGATGGGCTGGCGGGAAAACTGGCCGCCGCCTTTCCGGTCGGCAACCCTCTGGAGGAGGCCCGGAACGCCACGGTATTCATCAAGACCCCATGGGGAAGCGGTTCCGGTTTTTTTGTTACCCCTAATGGCTACATCGTCACCAACCGGCATGTGGTGGAGTTTGACGGCGCCAAACTGAAAGAGTTCAAGGGCAAAGCGGACAAGATGGCCGCCGAATTGGAGCGGGATCGACGCAACAGGGAGGTGCTGCAAAATCAGCTTGCTACCATCAGGGATCCGGGGGTGCGGCGGCAGGTGGAGGAGGAACTGGAGCGGCGGCAGGAGGCGCATGAGAAATACCGCGCCCTGCACCAGGAAATCATCGACCAGTTGCAGCGGATCGAGCGCTCCTCTTGGAGTTCCGATATCAAAGTGATCCTGATCGACGGCAGCGAATTACCCGTGCAATCGCTGAAGATGAGCGAGCGCACCGACCTGGCCCTGCTTGCGGTGGATTGTTACAACGCCCCCTTTATCCGGGAAAAGAAGGACAGCCGGAATCTCGGCCAGGGGGAGAAGGTTTATTCCATCGGCAGTCCCATGGGCTTGCGGCATACCGTGACCGGCGGGATCATTTCCGGCTACCGGGAGTACAAGGGGCGCAAGTTCATCCAGACCGATGCCCCGATCAACCCGGGAAACAGCGGGGGGCCGCTGATTGACGAGCAAGGCGGGCTCATCGGGGTCAACACCATGGTACTCCGGGATGCCCAGGGAATTGGCTTTGCCGTGCCCTTTCAGGAGGTCAAGACGGAATTTGCCCAGTATCTTGGGGAGTTATGAAACAGCCGGCGGATGAGCGCCTTCGTTTTCTGTTGGGCCGCAAGGGTGTGCGCGGGGTGCTGGTGCGGGGAACCGACCTGGTCAGGGAGATGCGCGCCCGCCATGAATTGGGGTTGCTGGAAACCCTGGTGCTGGGGCATGCCTTCCTGGCCGCGGCCCTGCTGGCCACGAGCCTGAAGGGGGAAAAGGACCGGCTTGCCCTGCGGATAGAGTGTTCCGGTCCGGTCAAGGGGCTGGTGGCGGAGGCCAACGCGGCGGGCGAGGTGCGCGGCTACCTGCGGCAGACGCCGATTCCGGTGGAAAAGCCTCTGGACTCCTTCGACCTGGCGCCGTTTTTCGGGGCGGGCTTTCTCTCGGTGAGTACCCAGCTGGAAGGGGCCGGCCAGCCCTTTACCGGCACGGTCATGCTGGAGCACGGCAATCTGGCCCTGGACCTCAGCCATTATTTCCAGACCTCGGAGCAGACCCCCACCGCCATAGCGCTGAGCATCCAGTTTGACTGTGAGGGTCTGCCGGTGGGGGCGGGCGGCTTGCTGCTCCAGGCGATGCCGGGGGTGGAGCCCGGCCTGATGGCGGAATTGGAAGAATGTTTGACAAGGCTGCCTTCCCTGGGCCGGTATTTTGCCGAAGGGGGCGATACGGAGGGTTTGCTTGCCAGGGAGTTTGCTGCTTTTCAGCCGGAGATGCTTACCAGCACGCCAGTTGCCTTTGCCTGCCCCTGCTCCCGCGAAGAGATCTCCGCCCGCCTGCTCACCCTGCCTGAAAAAGACTTGAAGGAGCTGGGTTGCGGCCCCTTTCCCGTGGAGGCCTGCTGTCATTATTGCAACACCACCTATCTTTTTGCCCGGCAGGAGATGGCAGAGCTCTGGCGGGAACGGACCGGGCGCGGCTAAGGCACCCTTTTGGTTAAAGCCGAAAAACAGAGTTTGAGGTATCTCAACGGTAACTGTTCGGCAGTGCCGCAGATTGCGGCAAGCGGGACGGCGATGCGTACATTTGGAACGTGAGCTGGGGACTGATCGCCGTAAGATGTGGTGCTGCCGGACAGTTACCCGCAGGCGCCTTTCAGCTCGGCGATGACCCTGGCGTAGTCGTCTTGGCCGAACACCGCGGAACCGGCCACGAAGATGTTGGCCCCGGCCGCGGCAATGGGGCCGATGGTTTTCGGGCTCACCCCGCCGTCAACCTCGATGCCCACGGTAAGGCCGCGGTCATCGATCATCTTTTTGAGCTCTCTGATCTTGGCCAGGGAGCTTTCGATGAACGACTGCCCGCCGAAGCCGGGATTGACGGTCATCAGCATGACCAGATCCAGGTCGGGCAGGATCTCCGCAAGGCTGGTCAGCGGTGTGGCCGGGTTGAGTACCGCCCCCGCCTTCTTGCCCAGTTCCTTGATGCGGTGGATGGTCCGGTGCAGGTGATAGCCGGTTTCTACATGTACCGTGATCCAGTCCGCTCCGGCCTGGGCAAAGTCTTCCAGATAGGCATCGGCGTTTTCGATCATCAGATGGACATCGAGCGGCAGGTCGGTGATCCGGCGCACCGCCTTCACCACCAGCGGGCCGATGGTGATGTTGGGCACGAAATGGCCGTCCATCACGTCGATGTGGATCACGTCCGCGCCGGCTTTGGCCACGGCGGTTATTTCTTCTCCCAGCCTGGCGAAATCGGCGGAGAGGATGGAGGGGGCGATCATGGGGCGCAGCATCTTATTCTCCCTTCTTTTTTGCCGGATTGATAGGGGCGGCCTCGGCCGCCGGTTTCTGGGCCGGCAGGAGTGAGTCGGCCCCCACCGTGACCTGCACATAGTTGCCGGGCCGGATGTATTTGCGGGCTATTCCCAGCACGGTTTTGGCATCCACCTGTTCAAGGGCCTGGACGTAGCGGTTGCCGAAATTCTGGCCCAGGCCGTAGGTTTCGTTCAAGGCCATTTCCATGGCCTGATTGCCCCGGGTTTGCAGGCTCAGCGCGTAATTGCTGATCAGGACATTCCTGGCCTTGGTCAGCTCCTCCTCGCTTAACGGTTCTTCCATCACCCGGTAAAGTTGCTGCCAGACAGCCTTGATCGCCGCGTCCTTTTTATCCGGGCTGGTGCCGATGTAGATGCCGAAGGAGCCGGTGTCCAGGCCGAGCAGGGAGAAGGAGGAGAGGCTGTAAGCCAGGCTCTGCTTGTCGCGCAGTTCGGTGAACAGCCGGCCGCTCTGGCCGGAAAGGGCGGTGTCCAGCACCTCGAGGCCGTAGCGGTCTTCACTGCTCAGGGTGGTGCCGACAAAGCCGATGACGATATGCACCTGCTGCTTGTCCCGGGTGATGCTGACAATATCCGGGCCGGCCGGCACATCCGGGGGCAGGGCGCTCTCCCCGGTCGCCGCTTTTCCCGGCAGGGGTTTGCTCCAGGCGGAAAAGAGCTGCTCCACGGTCTCCCGGACCTTTTCCGCGTCAACATCGCCGGCCACCGCGAGAACCAGAGCGCCGGGCCGGGCGTGCTGTTCGTATAACCGTTTGAGCTCGGCCACGGTGAAGTTGCCGATGGTGGTTTCGTTGCCTAAGGTGTTGAGGCCATAGGGATGGCCCATGAACAACCGCTTGTTGAATTCCTTGAAGGCCAGACTCGGCAGGGAGTCTTCCTGATTCTTGAGCTGGGAGAGCAGTTCCGGCCGGATTTTCTCGGCTTCCGCCGGAGCGAAGGCCGGGGTGAGGAGGACGTCCCGGATCAGGGCCAACCCCTCGTCGGTGAAGCGGGCTAAAAAGTCGCCCTTGACCCCGAAGGTGTTTTTGCCGTTGAAGCCGCCGAGGGAACCGGCCATGTTGGCCACTTTCCTGGCCAGTTCCTCCGCGCTCAGTTGCTCCGTGCTCTTGGGCAGAAGTTCGCTGATAAAGGCGAAGGCGCCGTTGTTGGTTCCGGTCTCGCTGCGGAGTCCGCCGGGCAGGACGGCCCGGATGGAAACGGTGGGGACCTCATGATTTTCCCGGACCAGGAGCCGGATGCCGTTTTTCAGCACAAAGCGGTGGACCCCGGTGAGGAAGGCGTCGTCCACCCGGGAGGCGGGCTGGCCCTGTTTAGCCGCGGTCTCGGCCTTGGCGATAATCTGGGCCAGTTTCGCCTGCGTCAATGCCAGGACGGTGCCCAGCGGGGCAATGGTCCCCACGGTGAGCTGCTCGCCCTTGAGGTAGAAGGCGGCGACCCGCTGGATATCCTCCTTGCTCACTGCCCGGACCCGGGCCAGATATTTATCCTCCCGGGGATCTCCGGTCAGGAACTCGAAAGAGCCCAGAACCCTGGCCTGACCCTCGGCCCGCTCCAGGTTGAAGATGAAATCGCTCTCCAGGTTGCGTTTGGCTCGCTCAAGCTCCTCATCGCTCACCTTGGCGTGTTTCAGGCGGAAGATCTCGGTGAGCGTCTCGGTGAGGGCGGCGGCCACTTTGTCCGCTTCCAGGGTAGCGGTGAACTCCAGCAACCCCGGATCGCGGGGGGTAAAGGCCGACCCGTCGATGCGGTAGACCAACCCCTTGTCGTTGCGCAGCCGGGTGTAGAGGCGTGAGGTCTCGCCGCTGGCGAGGATGCTGGTCAGCACATCAAGGATGGCTGTATCCTGGCTCTTGAAGGCAGAGCCGGGAAAGGCCAGGGCCAGCTGAGTCTGATTGACGTCTTCGCTCAGGGCGAAGAGGCGGGCTTCCTGCTGGGGTGGTTCCCTGAGAATGGCGGGTGGCTGGGCCTCGCTTTTCGGCAAGCCCGCCATCAGGCGGTACACCGCGTCCACCACCTGCTGTACCCGGACATCCCCCACCACCACCACGGTAAAATTGTCCGGGTGATAATGGTTTTTCAGGTAGCGGAGGATGTCCTCGCGGCTGATACCGCTGACGCTCTCCGGGGTGCCGCTTACCGGCAGCCGGTAAGGATGCACCGTGTAAGCCCGGGCCATGAGCTCCTGAAAAAGGACGATATTGGCCCGGTCCTTGCGCATGCTGATCTCTTCCAGCACCACCTTTTTTTCCCGCTCCAGCTCTCCGGCATCGAAAGTCGAATTGAGCACCGCATCGGTGAGTACCTCCAGGGCCTCCTCCCAGTTCCGGGAAGAGAGGGTGGCGTGGTAGACCGTTTGTTCGTGGGAGGTGTAGGCATTGATCTGGCCGCCCACCGCCTCGATGGCTCCGGCCACCTCGCCGGGACCGCGGCTGGGAGTACCCTTGAAGATCATGTGCTCGATGAGATGGGTAATGCCCGCCTCATGCTTCTCCTCGTAGATGCTCCCCGCTTTGACCCAGATCTGGACCGTGGCCACCTTGGTGCCGGGGGTCTCCTTGACCAGAACGGTCAGGCCGTTGGCGAGCTTGTTTTTGTGCAGGTGCGGGGCGAGTTCAACAGCTTCGACATAGTTGGGAGTCATGGTCATACACAGGAGAAGAAGGAAGAAAAAGAGTAGGGGCAACCGGTGGCTGGAACCGGTTGTGCGCCTCGCGTCTGGTGTGCGCTGTGGCGCATCGCCTTGTTCCATGGTGTGGGTCATTATTCTTTGGTCGAGGGGGCTGTAACAACTGTTGAAAGCGTATTTTGAACGCTTGCGGAGTTGTTTTTTATTTTCTGAACACTGTAAGCTGTTGCCGATTATGCGTCAAGAGATCAGGCAGGGCCAGCATTGTTTCGTCTCAAAAACAGGATGAGCAGACCGGTGGCAATCATCAGACTGCTCAACAGTTGCCCCATGGTGAGCACGTTGAACAAAAAGCCCAGCTGGGCGTCGGGCTGGCGGAACAGCTCGACAATGGTGCGCAAGATTCCGTAAAAGATGAGGAACAGGGCCAGGAGCGAGCCGGTGGGCCAACGCTGTTGCCAATAGCGGTTTTTCAGCAGCCAGAGCAGGGAGAAGAGCACGACCCCTTCGAGAAACGCCTCGTAGAGCTGGGACGGATGGCGCGGTAGCGGCCCGCCCGTGGGAAAGACCATGGCCCAGGGGACCTCGCTCATCCGGCCATAGAGTTCGCCGTTGATGAAGTTGCCGATTCTGCCCAACCCCAGGCCGATGGGGGTGGTGATGATGTAGACATCCGCACTTTGCCAGAAAGGCAGGCCGGTGATCCGGCAGAAGATGAGGCCGCCCAGCAGCATGCCGAGCAGCGCCCCGTGGAAGGACATACCGCCCTGCCAGGTGGCCAGGATATCCTGGGGATTGGCCAGATAGTAGGCGGGGTTGTAGAACAGGACATAGCCTAGCCTGGCCCCCAGCACCAGGCTGATGATCAGCACCAGGTTGAGGTTCTCAAAATGTCTGGCCAGGGCGGGAAGGTTGTATCGTCTGATCTGATGGCGGACCAGCAGATAGGAAGCGATAAAGCCCAGGACATACATGAGGCCGTACCAGCGGACCTGAAGAGGGCCGAGGTGGAGGAGAACAGGATCGATTTGGGGGTAGGGGAGCATGGTGGTCGGCGCGAGGTTAAAGGTCTAAGGGAAAAAACGGGCCAGTGACGGGAGCGCGAAAAAGCGGTAGTATGGCCATCTGTCTTCAGCTTACTCTAACCGCTCCCGGCAGGTGAGACAATGCAAATCAGCCTGATCACCCTCAATGCCCGTTACTCCCATTCCTGCCCGGCCCTGTTCCAGGTGCGCAACACCCTGGCCCAAGCTCTGCCGGAAAGTTCCCTGCTCCTGCACCAGTTCACCATCAACGACCCCTATTTTCAGACCCTGGTGCGGATCACCGGCGACCAGCCGGAGATCGTTTGTTTTTCGGTGTATATCTGGAACGCCGAGTACACCATGCGGCTCGTTGCTGATCTGCGCCGGATCATGCCCGAGGTTCCTATCATCCTGGGCGGGCCGGAGGTAACCTTCATGGCGGCGCAAAGGCTGCCCGCCGGCTGTACCGTGGTCCGGGGCGAGGTTGAGGGGCTGGGGGCTGATTTTTTCCGCGATCTGGCGGCGGGAGAGCTGCAAGCCGAGTACCGGGGTGCCAGCGCCCCGCCGTTTGCCATGCCGTACCGGGCCAGCGATTTCGCCGCCCATCTGGAAAACCGCAATATCTACTACGAATCGTCCCGCGGCTGTCCATTTTCCTGCAGCTACTGTCTCTCCTCGGTGGAGCACGGGGTGCGCTATCGGGAGCTGGCCGAGGTGGAAAGGGAGCTGGCCGAAATTCTCGCCCACAAGCCAAAGATCGTCCGTTTTGTGGACCGGACCTTCAACGCCCTGCCCGAGCGTGCCCTGGCCATCTGGCGCTGGCTCCTTGCCCAGCCGGGGGAGACCCTTTTTCATTTCGAGATCGCCCCGGAGCTGTTCACCGAAGAGATGCTCGATTTCCTGGCGATTGTTCCCTTGGGACGCTTCCAGTTTGAGATCGGCTTGCAGTCCACCAACCCGGCCACCCTGGCCGCGGTAAACCGGCGGCTCGATCTGGGCAGGGTGCAAGAGAACCTCGCTCGTCTGGCTGCTCCTGGCAACATCCACCTGCACCTTGACCTGATTCTCGGGCTGCCCCTGGAAACCGAGGCAACCTTCCGCACCTCGCTGAATGAGGCCTTCGCCATGGCGCCCCATCATCTCCAGATGGGGCTGCTGAAGGTTCTGCCCGGGACCCAAATCAGCCGGGAGGCGGAGGAGTTCGGCCTGACCAGCTCAGGCATGCCGCCCTATTCGGTGCTGGCTACCCGCGGGCTGGACCATGCTTGCTTGCGTCGTTTGTACTGGCTGGGAGAGTGTCTGGAGGCCATGTACAACAACCGGTTTTTCCGTAACACCCTGGCGTATCTCAGGAAAAATGGCGAAGAGCCTTTTGGTTTTTTTGCGCAACTGCTTGCCGTTTGTCAGGCGGCGGATTTTTTCAGCTACGCGAAAACCCAGGAGCTCATGAGCAGGATGCTGGTCGAGCTGGCCCGGACCCGGCCCGACCGGGAGCTGTTTTGCGAGCTGTTGCGCTTTGACTGGCTGGTGAGCGGGCAAAGGTTGCCGCCGCCCTCTCTTGCCGCGGAGCCGTCCAGGGAGATCAGGGATCACCTCTGGCACCGGCTGCCGGAAGAGCTGCCTCCCCACTATACCCGGCTGACCAGGAACGAATTCTTCAAGCGGGGGATCTTTGCCCGGTTTTCCGGGGAGCTGCTCAAGGGGGTGGGCCTGGCGGAAGGAGAGACGCCTTCCGCCGGCTATGTCTGCTTCCTCCCCGAACAGGAGAGTATTGCCGGGTGTCAACGCCAGCGCCACACGGTGTTTTTTCTTTAGCGCTTTACCCCGGCCGCAGCGGGGAATTATCGGCAAGTAGCCGTTCCCTGCCGAAGAATGTTTTCGCTCATCTCGGCGGACATCCTGTCCGCCTCCGAGGCGTCTGCTGTCCCGCCCGTCCTTGGGCGGGACAGCGCAGCCGAAACCGCGAAAACATTCTCCGACAGGGAACTCCCTGCGTTGAAGTTAGTTGGAAGGGGGGCTACACCGCCAGCCGCAGAATCTCGGCAATGGTTTCCTTGGGGTAGAGCCCATCGATCCCCCATTGTTTGGCAAGGCCTTCGGCGTTTTCCGCGATTGTCCCGATATCTGCTGCCGCAATCCCCATCTCAGCCAAGCGTACCGGAGAGTTGAGCTTGACAAACCATTGCTCCAGCGCGGCAATCCCCGCCTCTCCGGAATCCAGCCCGAAAATCTCTTTGGCAAAGCGCGCGAACTGGCCGGGGTTTTTCGGGAGATACCATTTCATCCAGGCGGGCATGACGATGGATAGCCCGGCCCCGTGCGGGATATTGTAAAGAGCGCTCAGGGCATGTTCGATCATGTGGTTGGGAAAGCTGTATTCGCCGATCCCGGCCGGGGTCAGGCCGTTCAAGGCCAGGGTGGCGGTCCACATGAAGGAAGCGCGCGCCTTGGCGTGGGCGGGCTCGGCCATGATCAGGGTGGTGGTCTCGATTACCGTCTTGATGATTCCTTCCACCAGCCGGTCCTGGAGGTGCGTGCCGGGCTGCTTGGTGAAATAGCCCTCGCAGACGTGGGCGATGGCGTCCACCGCCCCGTAGGCCGTGTAATCAAGGGGCACGGAATGGGTCAGCTCCGGGTTGAGGATGGAGACCCGCGGGTAGACGTGGGGCGAGGAGATATTGTATTTCTGGCGGGTTTCGGCATTGGTGACCACCGAGTTACCGTTCATCTCGCTGCCGGTGGCCGCGATGGTCAGAATGGTGAAGATCGGCAGGGCGCGCTCCACCTCCTTGCCCACAAAGAACTGCCAGACATCCGAATCGCTCAGGGCGCCCACCGCGATGGCCTTGCTCTCGTCCAGCACCGAACCGCCGCCCACCGCCAGGATCGCCTCTACCTGGTTCCGCTTGGCCAGGACCACCCCTTCCCTGGTATGGGAGAGAATCGGATTGGAGACCACCCCGCCGAAAAGGGTGCAGGCGATGCCGCTTTGGCCAAGGCTGGCCATGACCCGGTCGAGCAGCCCGCTGCTGACCACGGAGTTGCGGCCATGGACCAGGAGGACTCTGGTGATTCCGGCACCGCTCAGTTCCGAGCCGATCAAGGCCTCCTTGCCTGCGCCGAAGATGATTTTGGTCGGATTGTGAAAGGTGAAATCAAACATGAGTCCTCCTCGAGATAGATGATTCGGTTTTTTGTGCTGGGCACCAGCATGAGGATATCGTTAAAAATAACGTACCATTTTCAGGCTGTCACTCGGTATCATTAAAAATAAGGATAATGAGAAGCCCGGGATAAAAGCACAAAAAAAGGCCGCCTCTGGTTAAGAAGGCGGCCTTGAATTTACTTGGCTCCCGGGGAGGGATTCGAACCCCCGACAGGGTGATTAACAGTCACCTGCTCTACCGACTGAGCTACCCAGGATTATTATTCAACGGAACGCGGGCAATATAGCAAGTGCGCATCATGGCGTCAACAATTTTAGGAGCCGACACAAAATAACTATTACATTTTTTACCCCGTTCGTTGTGAGCCGTTATTCCGGCAAAAAAACAATTCTCTTGACCGGCCACGGGCAGAGTGCTAATAAAGCAGCTTCCTATTATCGTCCGTCGGGGCGTAGCGCAGTCTGGTTAGCGCGCCTGCCTTGGGAGCAGGAGGCCGGAGGTTCGAATCCTCTCGCCCCGACCACCTTTTTTCTTCATTTTTCCCCTCCGCTTCATTCCCTCCCTGACATTTTACGCACCTTTAACCGTGGCGACAGCAATAAGTTGTTTCAGCGAAGCGGATTATCATTTATATTTGTGGTCCTTGATGGGCTTTTTCGCCGATAATGGCCGGGAAAGCCGGGAAACCCGGCGATGCCACGTTGAAATGGAGTGTTTTGTTCGAGGAAGAGAGCATGGATCTACAGTTGGAAAGAGTCACCGAAAAAGAAGCAAAATGCAAGCCGGACCAAAGCGCCCTGGGCTTTGGCAGACATTTCAGCGATCATATGCTGGTCATGTCGTACACCGAAGGCAAGGGGTGGCACGATGCCTCGATTCAGCCATACCGGAATTTCTCTCTCGACCCGGCGGCCATGGTTCTCCATTACGGCCAGGCCATCTTCGAGGGGATGAAGGCTTACCGGGGTAAGGACGGCGGCATCTATCTCTTTCGGCCGGCGGACAATCTCGCCCGAATGAATTTGTCGGCGGCGCGGCTCTGCATGCCGCAACTGGAGGTGGCTAAGGTTCTCGTCGCCCTGAAGGAACTGCTGCGCCTCGATCAGGACTGGATTCCCTCGGCCAAGGGCGCCACCCTTTACATCCGGCCCACCATGATCGCCACCGAGGCGGCCTTGGGGGTGCGGCCGGCCAAGCAATACCTCTTCTTTGTCATCCTGAGTCCGGTGGGCGCTTACTATCCCGAAGGCTTCAACCCGGTCAAGATTTATGTCACCGACAAATATGTTCGCGCCGTGCCCGGCGGGGTGGGGCATGTGAAAACCGCGGGCAACTACGCGGCCAGCATCATGGCGGCGGTGGAGGCCCAACAGGCCGGCTTCACCCAGGTGCTCTGGCTCGATGCCGTGGAGCGGAGGTACATCGAAGAGGTGGGGACCATGAACATCTTCTTCGTCATCGGCGAGAAGATCATCACCCCGCCGCTCGGGGGCAGCATCTTGCCGGGAATCACCAGGGATTCGGTGATCCGGGTGGCCAAGGACTGGGGCCTGGACATCGTCGAGCGGAGAATTACCATCGACGAGGTTCTGGCGGCCCAGGAAAACGGCTCGCTTACGGAGATTTTCGGCACCGGCACCGCGGCGGTGATCTCGCCGGTGGGCTCCCTGCATTACCAGGGACGGGATTGCCTGATCAACCACGGGAAAACCGGCGCCTTGTCCCAGCGGCTGTTTGATGAACTCCAGGCCATTCAGTATGGGGCCAAGGAAGATCCTTACGGCTGGGTGATAAAGCTCTAGGTAGGGGCACGGCATGCCGTGCCATGCACAACTTGCTGATATAATTTTATAAAAAAAATAAATAGCTGCTCTTGATTTTTCAAGGCCCGATACATATCATATGCCATCAAGGCAGGAAAGTACCGTGGAAAACGGTCTTCCCTGCCGCTTCGTTTACGGATCGGGAAACGTCTCGGGCGGTTGTTACCCGTTGTTTCGTTTCATGATTACCCACAATACATTACCAAACACAACTGGAGGCATTACATGAAAATTCGTCCGTTGAATGATCGCATCCTGGTCAAAAGACTGGAGGAAGAGCAGAAAACCAAGGGTGGGCTCTTCATCCCCGACAGCGCTAAGGAAAAACCGGCCGAGGGCAAGGTTGTCGCCGTGGGCAAGGGCCGTCTCAACGACAAGGGCGAGCGGGTAGCCGTGGAGCTCAAGGCCGGAGACCGGATTCTCTTTTCCAAGTATGGCGGCACCGAGGTCAAGCTCGATGGCGAGGACTACCTCATCATGCGTGAGGACGATGTTCTCGGGGTTATCGAGGGCAAATAAGCGCAGGGTTAATCATTACTCCGGCAAGTTGTGTAATTTTTTGATTTAGACGGATAAGGAGAATTATCACCATGGCTGCAAAAGATCTTAAATACGGGGTGAAAGCCCGCGAGTCCATTCTGAATGGCGTAAATACCCTGGCCAATGCGGTCAAGGTCACCCTCGGTCCCAAGGGCCGGAATGTGCTGATCGAGAAATCCTACGGCGCACCCATCATCACCAAGGATGGCGTTACCGTTGCCAAGGAGATCGAGGTAAAGGACAAGTTCGAGAACATGGGCGCCCAGATGGTCAAGGAAGTTGCTTCCAAGACCTCCGACGTGGCCGGCGACGGCACCACCACTGCCACCATTCTCGCCCAGGCTATTTATGCCGAGGGCTCTAAGCTGGTGGCTGCCGGCAACAATCCCATGGACATCAAGCGCGGCATCGACAAGTCGGTCGAGGCGGTAGTGGCCGAGTTGAAGAAAATCGCCAAGCCCACCAAGGAGCAGAAGGAGATCGCCCAGGTCGGCACCATCTCCGCCAACAATGACGCCACCATCGGCAACATCATCGCCGAGGCCATGGACAAGGTCGGCAAGGAAGGCGTGATCACCGTGGAAGAGGCCAAGGGCATGGAGACCACTCTGGACGTGGTCGAAGGCATGCAGTTTGACCGCGGCTATCTCTCTCCGTATTTTGTCACCGATGCCGAGAAGATGGAAGTAAACCTGGAAGAGCCCTTCATCCTGATCAACGAGAAGAAGGTCAGCAACATGAAGGACCTGCTCCCCATCCTGGAGCAGATTGCCAAGATGGGCCGGCCCCTGTGCATCATCGCCGAGGACGTGGACGGCGAGGCTCTGGCCACCCTGGTAGTCAACAAGCTGCGCGGCACCCTGAGCGTAGCGGCCGTCAAGGCTCCCGGCTTTGGCGACCGTCGTAAGGCCATGCTGGAAGATATCGCCACCCTCACCGGCGGCCAGGTGATCACCGAGGATCTCGGGATCAAGCTGGAAAACGTCACCATCAATGATCTGGGCAGCGCCAAGCGCATTGTCATGGACAAGGACAACACCACCATCGTGGACGGGGCCGGCGACAAGAAGAACCTCGAAGGCCGGGTCAAGCAGATCCGCGCCCAGATCGACGCCTCCACCTCCGACTACGACCGCGAGAAGCTCCAGGAGCGGCTGGCCAAGTTGATCGGCGGGGTTGCGGTGATCAATGTCGGCGCCGCCACCGAGATGGAGATGAAGGAGAAGAAGGCCCGGGTGGAAGATGCACTTAACGCCACCCGCGCCGCAGTGGAAGAGGGGATTGTCCCCGGCGGCGGCGTTGCCTACCTGCGCTGCCTCACCGCCCTCAAAAATCTCAAGCTCTCCCCCGAGATGGAGCTTGGCAAGCAGATCGTGGCCCGGGCTCTCGAAGAGCCGGTACGCCAGATCGCCAACAACGCCGGCCTCGAAGGCTCGGTGATTGTGGAGCATGTCAAGAACATGAAGGGCTCCAAGGGCTTCAACGCCGACACCGAGAAGTTTGAAGACCTGATCGAGGCCGGGGTCATCGATCCTGCCAAGGTTACCCGTTTTGCCCTGCAGAATGCGGCCAGTGTTTCCGGCCTGCTGCTCACCACCGAATGCATGATTGCCGAACACCCCGAGGAAGACAAGGGCGGGGCAGGCGGCGGCATGCCTGGCGGCATGGGCGGCATGGGCGGAATGGGCGGCATGGGCGGCATGATGTAAGAGCCGCGCCTCGCGCCGTTTCTATTACGACAAGCAGCCCCCGGTTTTTCGTGCGCGGAAACACCGGGGGCTTTTTTTGTGGTTGACAATTACCGCAAAATCTTGAATATAAGGACTTCTTTTGCACGGCGATGTAGCTCAGTTGGTTAGAGCATACGGCTCATATCCGTAGTGTCCGGGGTTCAAGTCCCTGCATCGCCACCAGATCATAATCCGGTAACATCCGGTTTCATCCCGAACGCCCTGAGAAATCAGGGCTTTTTCTTTTTCTGTTGTCCGAGAACATCCCCGAGCCACCCTTCCCCTGGCCGCTGTAGTTGACGCGAGAAGAGGGGTATTGCGAATCGCGTTATTATTCTGTTCTTGATGCTGCGGGGCATTTTCTATAGCTTGGTGTGACTGTTATATTTTGTTGGGTTTTGCTGGGGCTGGCGAGACGAGGCTGGAGCTTGGGAGGATACTGAATAGAGCTGTGCTTTTCTGGCTATCATGATTTTTTAGGATGATACGCGGATCTGCTGAATAACTTGTTGGGCCTGAAGGAAACTGGGGAGTGTCCGTAATTTCTGCTAATTTCTGTTATGCCAAAGAAACATTTCAAATATTTAAATCTTAAGGGCGTCCCATTTGACTCACATTTGACTCCATTTGACGCTCTAAATCAGACTTGCTTCAGGCAACAGGCTGTGTTATATTTTTGTATAATTCATGCAAGGAGATTGCGCTATGCACACAACCTGTTTACGTAAAGTTGGCGGCTCGGTGATGTTGGCGGTTCCGCCCGCCATCCTGGAAATCTTGCATTTGCAAGCAGGGGCCACGGTAGGGGTAGCCGTTGATGATGGCCGCCTGGTAGTAGAGCCCCAACGCCGCCGCTACACCCTGAAGGAACTTCTGGCCCAATGTGATCCCAAGGAGAAAATCAGCGCTGACGATCAGCAATGGCTTGATGCGGGACCGGTCGGAGGGGAGCTGCTTTGAAACGAGGGGAAATCTATCTGGTGTCGCTTGACCCCACTTCCGGCCGCGAACAACAAGGGACACGGCCGGTTTTGGTCGTTTCGCCAACATCTTTTAATCGGGTAACACGGATACCGATAGTGCTGCCTATTACCAGCGGCGGTGATTTCGCCAGGACAAAAGGTTTTGCCGTGTCCCTGTCGGGAGTTGGCACGGAAACAACCGGCGTTATCCGTTGCGATCAGCCCCGCGCCCTTGATCTGAGCGCACGGCATGCCCTTAAACTTGAAAACGTTCCGGATCCGATCATGGATGAGGTGCTTGCCAAATTGATTCCGATTTTCGAGTGAACGAGATAAGTTCGCGCTATTCGCGCAATTGGCCCCGCGCGCCCCAGTCCACCAGGATCAAAGAAAAATAAATCGGACCTTTTTCCGAAAAACGTGGCCCTCGATTGACTATTTGATAGATAACAACGTTCCTCCCTCTCCCTCGTAAGCGATTACCGGGCAACGAGCGCGGCCCGCGGCAGGGGAAGAGATTCGTTTCTAACAACTTTCTGCTTGTTAATTCCTGGCCTATTGTTTAAGCTGACCTCCTCGCTGTTCAGATAAATGCCACCGAGGGGAAAGGGCATGCCGGGACCGAGTACCACCACCTGCCGTCAACAATCAGGTAAACGCAAGCCGCTTCGGGAGATGATCCGCCCGCGAGCGGCTTTTTTTGTGCGGCCGGCCTGGTTGCGTCAGGGGGGATTTTTGTATGCTGCGAGACAATGATTTCCCAATAGGTGCAGATCATGGCAAAGTGCCACAATCAAACGTGGTCTGGACCCCTATTGATTTTCCAGAGGCGCCATAATGTCAATAAATGTCGATACCGCTACGTATGAAAAAGGAAAGCTCTACGAAATTAATCTGGACGAACTACAGACTGATCCCCAGCAGCCCAGAAAGAGCATCGATCCACAGGCATTAGAGGAACTGGCCGCCTCGGTTACCAGTAGTGGGGTGCTCCAGCCAATCATCTTTCGGCTCGACGATCAGGGGAACAAGGTAATCGTAGCCGGGGAGCGCCGCACCGCTGCTGCGCGCAAGGCTGGGCTTGCCACCATCCCCGCCATCTTAATTGCCGGCAATTATGCGGAAATTGCCATGGTAGAGAATCTTCTCCGTCAGGATCTCACCAGCATCGAAGAGGCCGAAGGCCTGCAGGCCCTGATGAACAAACAGCAATACACCCAAGAGCAATTGGGGGGCATCATCGGAAAGGCCCAGAACACCTTGAGCGAGATCTTGAGCCTTAACCGGCTGCCCCAGGAGGTTCGCGACGACTGCCGGGGAAACCGAGCCATCTCCAGAAGCAGCCTTATCGTCATTGCCAAAAAGAAGCAGGCCCGGGCTATGACCACAGCTTACAACGCCTACAAGGCTAAACTGCAAAAAGCCCCCCTCCCCAGGCAGAAGCAGGATCGCAACGCCCCCCAGGCAGCCTGCCTCTTACTGGACAAGGCCGCAACAAAACTCACAAACATTGATACCTCGGCCTGGCCGGATGAGGATAAGGCCAACCTGCAAACAGCCATGGTCAACCTCAAGGCCATAATCGACACCTGCCTTAATGACCTCCCCCCGGTTATGCCGTCGTAAAAAAACTGGCTAGAGCAGAGCAGAGAATTTTTTAACGGTCGCAAAGTTTACTAATAATATCAAGATGATAAATAGTATCGGTACACCGATACTCCTCATCTTCACCACGCCATAATTACAACCTTTGCAGGCCGATAACACCTTGGTTACCGTGGGGTACAGAGTATCATTAGAAAGTTGGTTGGCAACATTACATGCCCCATGGCGATTTGATGCCTGAAAATGACCTCTAAGCACCAAAAATATGCATTTATGGGATATTTCCCTTATAATACAAAAGGTTAGCTTGGCCAGACCCCGGTTTATGGTATAGAAAGAAAGCATTCTGTGAATCAACGACCCGGAGGACGTCTTTCTGGCCACGAATTGTCGGCCCCATCGATAGCCTTGATTTTAACTGCGGACGAGGAAGGACGCATCACGAATGGCACTTAACGAGGCGCTTAGCGCGCGAAATCGGAACTCGGCAGATGAGTTCTACACTCAGCTTACTGATATCGAAGACGAACTGCGGCACTACCGGGCCCAATTCAAAAACAAGGTCGTGCTGTGCAATTGCGACGACCCGTTCGAGAGCAACTTCTTCAAGTACTTCGCCATGAACTTCGGTCACCTCGGCCTGAAGAAGCTCATTTCCACCAGCTATGCAGGTTCGCCGATCACAGGTAAGCAGCTGCCTCTCTTCGATGTCGAGGGGCTGCGAGCCGTTCGACCCGTGCGTGATGTTTACAAGGTCGAGATCACCGAAGTCCCAGACCTCAATGCTGATGGCGCAATTGACCTGCTCGACGTCGAGCACCTCCTGCGCCACGACTCAAACGCGGTTACTCCACTGGGAGGTGATGGCGACTTCCGCAGCCCGGAGTGTGTCGCTCTACTGGACGAGGCTGACATAGTCGTAACAAACCCACCATGGAGTCTAATTCGGTCCTTCATCCCAATGCTCCTCGAGCACGATAAACAGTTCCTCGTGCTTGGCGATCAAAATTTCGTGACTTATCGGGAGATTTTTCGAGAAATCCAGGCCAACAAACTTTGGTTTGGTTATAACAACGGCGGTACTAAGTGGTTCCGAGTGCCCGATGACTACGAGATAAAGACAGAATCGCGCAAGAAGATTGTCAACGGCGTGAAATACTTCAGCATGGGGCGAGCCTACTGGTTCACAAATATCGATCACAGCAGGCGCCACGAGCCCTTGACCTTGTATAAGCGTTACTCCCCCGAAGAGTACCAGACTTATACGAATTACCCGGCAATTGAGGTTTCGAAGGTTTCGGAGATCCCGATGGACTACGATGGTGAAATGGGTGTCCCCATCACGTTTCTGGATAAGTACAGTCCTGAGCAATTTGAAATCATCGGTCAAAGCATCGAGCTGGCTGAGCCCATGTCGCGGTATGCGGCAAAGGAGGACTACGCCTGCGCCGCTGGCCGGGTTGTTGGCGGGACCGGAAAGTTTTTTGTCCCTCTCGGTAGTGGGAAGCATCGAGGCGTTTACCAGCGTGTTGTCATTAAGCATATAGGAGACAAATCGTGAAGATCGCGCTAAAGAAGGTGACCGTCCGCGACGTTGCCGAAGACTTCGTTGACAACGACGAGCAGGGTGTATCGGGTTACAAAGGCAAGCTCAACATCAGGCCCAAGTACCAGCGAGAGTTTGTCTATGATGAGAACAAACGGGGAGCAGTTCTGGATACGATCCGTAGGGGATTCCCGCTCAACGTCATTTACTGGGCACTTAACGAGGACGGCACCTACGAGGTCTTAGATGGCCAGCAACGGACGATCTCGTTCTGTCAGTATGTTGTTGGCGATTTCTCGATCATGATCGATGGTCACCCGATGGCCTTCCACAATCTCACACAGCCGCAGAAGGAGGCTATTCTCGACTACGACCTGATGGTTTACGTCTGTGAGGGCAACGATACTGAGAAGCTCGACTGGTTCCGAACAATCAACATAGCTGGGGAGAAGCTTTACGATCAGGAGCTGCGCAATGCCGTCTATACCGGCCCCTGGCTGACTCACGCCAAGTCGATTTTCAGCAAGTCCAACGGCGCGGCCTACGGTCTGGCCAGCAAGTACGTCCCCGGCTCCCCAATCCGTCAGGAGCTGCTGGAGACGGCTCTCAAGTGGAAGTCCGGCGGCAAGATCGAGCACTACATGTCTGATCATCAACACGACCCTACTGCCAACGAGCTTTGGACCTATTTCCGGAACGTCATTGAGTGGGCACAGCTAACATTCACGACCTATCGCAAAGAGATGAAAGGTGTCGCGTGGGGGCCGCTCTACGACGAGTTCAAGGATGAGCCGTACGACCCGGCCGCGCTAGAGAAACGAATCGCCGCGTTAATGCGTGATCCAGATGTGAGCAAGAAAAAGGGCATCTACACTTATGTACTCACCGGCGAGGAGCGGCACCTGAGCATACGGCAGTTCGACGACAACATGAAACGTGCCGCCTACGAGGCCCAAAACGGCATGTGTGCCAACGGGACCAAATGCAAAACACCGGGAAACGACGACGGTCATAGTGTCTTTGAGCTCGGGGAAATGAATGGTGACCACATCACCCCGTGGTCCAAGGGTGGCAAAACCGTAGCGGAAAACTGCCAGATGCTTTGCATCCCTTGTAATCGCGACAAGAGCGATTTGTGACGCGTGTCATTGGTTCATACCCCAGGATGGGCCTAACAAGTGTGATAATCCGGGACGCTCTTAAGAAATTAAGTAAAAAATATACCAGCTTAATTTCTTAAGAGCGTCCATCAAAATATTCGGTTGCCGTGTGCAGGTGACAAGGAAACTGGGGAGCGCCCCTATTTTCCTCCACCCCAAAATTTCCATTGTTTTTGCAACAAGGATAATCAATGTGTAATGGAAAGCCATTTCTCCGTTGGGCAGGAAGTAAGAAGAGGCTGCTTCCGAAACTTATCGACTATTGGAATGACGAATTCACTCGATATGTGGAGCCGTTCGTAGGCTCTGCCGCATTATTTTTCGCGATAGATCCACCCAAAGCAATATTGTCTGATATCAACTCGGACCTCATCGAAACATTTAAAGCTGTACGGAATCACCCGCGTGCGGTGTACAACCGGTTGCTCAGTTTGCCCTTAGGACAAGAAGCTTACTATCGAATCCGCGAGGAAGATCCTTCGCGGCTGTCCACGCTCGATCGAGCCGCCCGTTTTGTTTATCTAAATCGATTTTGCTTTAACGGCCTTTATCGTACTAATGAAAAAGGAAAATTTAACGTGCCCTACGCGTCCTCAAAGACAGGGCGAATACCTTCTCGGGACGAACTATACAATGCGGCAAAAAATCTGTTCTGTGCTCAAATTGAAGCAAGAGATTTCGAGGAAACACTACAGGATGTACAGCCCGGTGATTTCGTCTATATGGATCCACCCTATGCTGTCAAAAACAGTAAAATATTTCGCCAATACGGTCCAGACAGTTTCGGGACAGAAGATCTTTCTCGTCTCGCTTCAGCACTTCCGCAAATTGATCGCTGCGGCGCGACGTTTTTAGTGAGTTACGCCATGTGTCCGGAAGCCCTGGATGCTTTTGGTGGTTGGCATATCCGACAAGCAAACACACAGCGCAGTATCGCTGGCTTTGCACGGCATCGTCGTATGGCTGTGGAAATTCTCGTCTCAAATCGCGAAATGAAGGATATAGATTAATTAGTGACACCCTGCAAGCATGACAAGGCGAAAGGTTGTTTCTTTCAAAGAGAACTTACGCGATGATGCTAGTACTTTTTAACTACGGGTCAAAAAGATGATTCTTGCAGTAATGAGCGATCTCCATATTGGATTGGCAGCGCGTGCAAAGGATCTTTGCCCTGAACCACCACGCTCAGCCCCAAAAAATCTCAGAAGATATAAAGAAAAGAGTGAAAGCGCATACAGACAAAAATTTGTTCAGTTTGTTAAAGATACTCAGATTACCGCTGATTATCTTGTGCTTCCTGGAGATATAACCAATAAAGCAACCCCACAAGAGGTAGAAATTGCTTCCAATTTCATTTTGCAAGCGGCTGATGCTCTCGGCGTAGCACACAATAAAATTATATTTGTTCCTGGGAATCATGACGTTGACTGGTCAGTGTTCGATCCACATGATAATACAGGAGTACGATGGGGACAGAGATATGATCCGATTAGCCATTCCAGTTTCTATTTTAGACAAATCGTAGAATCTGGGGAAGGAAACATCTTTTCTCCTCCGCATTTCATAGCTTGGAGATTTGATGATCTCCTTGCTATTGGCTATAATTCAGCTAGCCACGACGCACCTCTTCACAAAGATGCCGCCCATCATGGGCTTGCGGACCCACACCATCTTGATGCTATCCGGCAGTTCTTAGCGACACTTGGCCCTCCAGATGGTCGTGTCCGTCTTTTTTTTGTGCATCATCACATGTTGGATTTCAGTGCGCCCACACCTTCAACGCCCGATTTTAGTCTGATGACAAACGCTGACAATCTGCTTTCTCTTCTCCATGAGTGCAGTTTTGACATTATTATACATGGGCACAAGCATCATCCTCGTTTCGACACTCACAGTACACACACGTATCCCCATATCCCGGTCTTATGTTCTGGCAGTTTTTCGGTAGAGATTGATACTCAATGGGCTGGAACTATTGATAATCAGTTCCACTTAGTAACGATAAGTGGCAGATCAGGGAACGAAAAACAAATTGCTGGCAAGATCACGAGTTGGACCAATAATCACAGTAAGGGTTGGATTCCAAGTGAAGAATCGACAAGTGGCATCCACCATTTAATTCCGTTTGGAAGTTATGTAATGCCACGCGAACTTGATGCACGCCTTGAACCTTTCATTATTCAATGGTTAACGCAGCACGATCACATATTATGGAAGAATGTTATCGAAAAATTTCCGGACTTGGAGCACCTGCCTCTAAACAGTGCAATCGCCGCGTTTGAGAGGATGGGACGACAGTTAGGTCGTCAAAGCATGTATGGAACGCTCAAGGATTTGATTTTATATTAATGGAGACTAAGGCATGAGGCACGAAAAGCCAAAACACAGACGATTTCTTTTCGAGGTTGATAATGCCCGGAATTTGTCTATGCAGGAGTTGGTTGAGACATTTATTCCGACTCAAGCGTTCTGGCGTCTCTTGTCTGCTAAACATCATGTGGTACTCGGCGCTCGAGGTCAGGGTAAGACAGCATTGGCAAAGATGCTCTCTCATGATCATCTTGTATTGCTGTCCCAAGCTCGGGATGAATCAAGAGCTCGTTCGGCTGTTTATAATCAAGAGTTCATCGGGATCTACCTCCCTACGCGTCTGGAATGGGTCGGTGGTCTTAAAAATAAGCCTTGGTTGAATGAAAAAGAACGTGAAGAGCTATTCCAGTGGCGTCTTAATATAGCCGCTTGTATTGCTTTTACCCCCATTGCAAAAAGCTGCATCTCGACATATGTGCCAGGTAAAGCAAAGCAGGCACAGACCGAAAGGGAGTTGGCTCACCAACTCTCAAAAGACTGGATTGCCGAGCCAGGATCGATATTTGATGACCTTTTGCAACTTCGACGGCATTTGGAGGATACTGACTATCGTAAGCAAATTCAGATTCTTCGAGAACGAGCATCTGGGCGACTTCCCGATAGCGAGCAGCCAGAGGGAATTGCTTTCGGCACAGATCTATTTACGCCATTACGTCAGGGAATCAGGCAATTATCTCGTATTCTTTCCATCAACACGAATTGCGCGTGGCTCCTATGTATTGATGAAACGGAATTTCTTGATAAAATGGACCACCGCATTATCAACTCACACATGCGTGCCTACCCAGATAAGCTATTTATCAAAATGACAACGATGCCATATTGTCATTATACTCTCGCAACTAATATTGGACCAGATCTTGTAAATGGGCATGATTTTGAATATGTGAATATGGACTCCGATCGTGTCCTGACCGCTCGTGCTAATGGAGAGACGGATACCATTGGAACACAATTTGGACAAAAGTTGTTTAAGAAACTCATTGAAGCATCTTCTGTCCAGACTCCCGAGAGCAATAGCCGGCCTGGCCTCAGCGCATGGGATGTTTTAGGAGACTCGGAACTTCTTGACCCGCGGCAAGAAGATTGGACTCCCCAGTCAGCGAACATGATATTATTAGAAAAGTATGCATCGCCTAAGACAATTGAGCGAGCGCGTCGGCTGCTCGGGACTCAAAAATTCAAAGACGAAATAAGTAGAAAGATACATGGGGCCTTACTACTTCGTAAAGAAATCGACGAATTAAAAGGGAACAAAGCTCCTACGGTCTACTCGGGAGCAAGAATGGCTATCCGTTGTGCAGACTGCAACCCAAGACGATTGATCAGGATATTCAACGCGCTTCTTATGTTACGGTCCAAGGAACAAAGGTCGTTTGCAAGGGTGAAATTTAAGACTTGGATTTCGCGAGAAGACCAGACCCGTGCCATTCGTACCCTTTCTGCCAGCACGCTGAACCAAGTCAGAACACTTTCAGAAGTGGGGCCTGAATTACACGAATTTCTCAGCATGCTGGGTGAATATATGCACGCGAGTCTCTATTACAAACCGTTAACAACCGACCAAATCTCATCGGTATCGATTGACAAGACCGTGTCTGATGAAAACTGGAAGCTTATCCGTGTGGCGATCGGCTATGGACTCTTACATCCAAACATTAGCTCAGGTAATCCAGACGAAATGCCCTGGCGAGAGGGAACATTTCATCTGTCCTATGCTCTTGCACCCCACTTTTTTCTATTGCCACGTCGGGGCAAAGCCACAAAACTATCGGCTATTGAAAAATTTCATGCGATGAACCCAAAAAACAAAGGGACCTTTTTTCCCTCTGAAAAAAAACAACTTTCATTGCTTGATGTTGGAGATAAGTTATGAGAACCATCCAGGTTCTGGATATAGACTTTGATTCAGTGTGTGATGAACTATACGATATTTCCTTATTTGCCAGTGGATATGAGTCGAGATGCATTCATATCCCCGCAAAAATTACGCCCAGCATGGTAACGAGTCCGCTTGTTTTTGGTTTCACAGAAGAGCCCCATTCCGGGAACAGACCTAAAAACGATAACTTTTATTTGAAGCAATGGAATCGTAAGCCTATTCCTTTGAGTGTAGACGGTGATAAGCCTATCTATGAAGAACTTAATAGGCAGGCAGAGTCACTCGATAGCCCTATTCGCATCCTTTTGGATTACTCCTCCATGTCGCGCCACTGGTATGCCACAGTTTTAAACTGGGCGCGGTTTGCGGCTTCTAATAAAGACATAATTATCGACTTTGTTTACTCAATGGGTAAATATGACGAGGCAAAAAAGCCTATGGTCATCCGAAGTATGGCGTCCATTCAGGGCTGTGAAGGTCGGGCATATAGACTACGTGAGTCAATTGCGGTCTTTGGTCTTGGGTTTCACGGACTAGCCACACTTGCTGTCCTTGATCAGCTTGAAGCAGATACTGTTTATGCCTTTTTGGCGTCACCAGGATCGTCAAAAAAGTATGTTGCGAAGGCTCGAGAAATTAATAAGGATTTGATCAATGACAACAGAACAAAAGCTCTTCTTGAGCTTCCGCTAGCGAGCGTTGAAAAATGCTACCGACTTCTCGCCGAAACGATTGCACCTCATCGTCCAGATGGTGAGATAACTCTTGTCCCCATGGGGCCAAAACCACATGTTCTTGCCTCAATACTTATTGCCATGCGGTTTCAGGAGGTTGCTTGTCTGCGGGTTAGTGGTGCCCCCTCTCCTATAGACGTCAGGCCTACTGGCGATATCGTGGCGACCCGTGTCGTCATGAGAGGGGAGTCTTCTTTTGATATGAGATAAATGTAAACACCTCCCAATCAGGGGATGAGGAGGGGATGGGGGGAGTTCCGGGGACAGTATATGAAACTACTTAATAGAATCAGGGGTATTCCGAGGACACCAACTTAATTCCGCTTCAACGTTGTGCATCGGCTGCCGGCCTGGCATGGCAACATTCGCAATCAGGTGTTTGGAACTTGCTGGTGTCTGTGCGTGAGTGGATCATTTCACTTTCTCGGCACGCAGAATTTCCCCTACATCCCGCCACGCAATGAGCCGCGCCGTTGATCGTTGTTGCGACTCCTCGCCGCCATAGACCACGGCATTTTCAATCTGCGCCGGCAGGCTGGAATTGCCTGCCCTCTCGGCAAAGGGCGCGAAGCCTTTAAAGAAATCCGGGGTTGCCGTGGCGGCGGATTTGGCCTCGATGGCATAGAGGCGATCACCAAGATTCACCAGCACATCCATTTCCAGCCCGCGACTTTCACGATAGTGATGGAGACTGGGCTGCTCGCCCCGATGAACCTGCGCCTTGTAGAGTTCCGACACCACCCAGCTCTCGAAGATAGCGCCGCGTAATGGATGGTGGCGCAGTTGTTCGGGCTCCCGGATGTTCAGCAAATAACAAACCAGCCCGCTATCGAGAAAATGGAGCTTGGGCGTTTTCACCACCTGCTTGCGAATGTTGCCATGCCAGGCCGGCAGCCGATGCACAAGATAGCTGGTTTCGAGATGTGAATTCAAATTGCAAGTGCACCACGAGCCTCACTCCAGAACATTTCATGGGGTGTTCGGTAGTCGAGGCACTTCCTTGGTCGATTGTTTAATCTTTTGACCGCCTCCTGGACGTCTTT
>JBAYTO010000037.1:0-35441 GCA_041675585.1 Desulfurivibrionaceae bacterium | reverse complement strand
CCAGCGGTTTTTATGGATGGGCCAGTCGTCCTGTAAGTCGTCGAGAGCGGGAAAATCGAAGGCTGTTGAATCGTATTCAGTCGATTCATGCAGACTCCGGAGAAAACTACGGTTCCATAAAAACCTGGAAGACCCTCAAGCATGAGGGTGAGTCGTGTCAGCCCGGAACAATATGAACTTTTGACAAATGCTGCTTAACCAACTGTCCGTGAAAACGGGGGTAGCTCAGGATGTCCCCGAAATATTGGTAGCCACATTGTCCGCCGGGCACAAATATCTGTTTTTAAAAATGACAAAAACTTGCTTGCTGTTTTTAGGAGCCGTTCAGAAACAGCATGGCCATTTATATTGCCTTACTGTACGGCTCCTTATGCCATCCGGCTGCCTAAAACGATAATGTCATTTTCTGGCAATGGCTTGCTGAATAGTTTCCAAGGCAAGAAATATTGTGGTAAGCTGGCCATGGCGGGGCCGGTTAATGTCCCCGGTGCCCGGCATCTGTTGCGCCATAAGAAAAAAATATATACCTATCGAGATCATGACCCTATCCATTCCTTCCTGGCTCACTCTTCCTGTGCTGGTTTTTCTCTACAAGCCACTGGTCCGGATTTTTCCGAAGATGGATAAAGACGCCTACGTTCGCACGGTTGTGCGGGCCGGGAACCGGTTTTTTCGCCAGAGATTTGTCCGGACGCCTTACGGCGAAAGGATGCTTTTCTTACCCTACTGCCTGCGGGCTGAAGGATGCGCCACGGTTATCGATCCGGAAAAGGGTTTGTTGTGCCAGGCCGACTGCCGCATTCCCTGCCGTTTGCGGGAGACGCGGGAAATGGCTTTGGCCCTGGGTTATGGGGAAGTTTCCGTGGTGGTCAGCGGCAAGCTGCACAAGAAAGAGGGGATGCTGCGCAGCCGGGATTTCCTGGTGCGCAGCATCGGGAAGCGCCAGCCGCGCGCGGTGCTGGGCTGTCTGTGTACCTATGACCTGCGGGAGAAATATCTGCGCTCCGCCAATGTCTCACGCGAGGGCTCGCTGGGGGGGCATGGACTAAAGGTGATCCCCCAGGTGTGTCTGCTTGATGGCTGCAACTGCCGGAAAAGTTCCGTGGACTGGCAGGAGCTTGAGGCGCTCATCCGGGCGAAGGGCTGAGAGCCTTCCCTGTCCGGCCAAGGAGAATCTGCCATGGAACTGTATGCCCTCAAGCCTTACCTCTATTGGGGGGGAGTCGCCTTTTTTCTGCTCGGCGAACACTATTTCCCCTACCGGGCGCCCACCGTGCCCCGCCCCAGGCGCTGGCTTGCCAATCTGCCTCTGTCCATCCTGAACGGCACTATCTACCATCTGCTGTACACCAGCGCCATTGTTGCCCTGATTCTCGCCGGTCAGGAGAAAAATACCGGCCTGCTCAATGCCTGGGTCTTGCCCGACTGGCTGAAGATTGCCGCCGGCATCCTGATCCTGGATTTTTTTATCTACCTCTGGCATCTGCTCACCCATGAGCTGCCCTTTCTCTGGCGGTTTCACCGGGTTCACCACTGCGATCTCAACATGGATGTGACCACGGCCAACCGTTTTCATCTGGGCGAGTTTCTCTTCACCGGCCTGATCAGGCTGGCGGTGATTTATACCTTCGGTATCCCCTTGCTCGCCTATGTCCTTTTTGAGATCCTGGTGAACCTTTCCGTGCAGTTCCATCACAGCAGCATCCGGGTTCCGCTCTGGCTTGAGCGGTTGTGGGTAATTCTTTTTGTCCCGCCTTTTCTGCACCGCATTCATCATTCGGTGCGGATCAAGGAGCGAGATTCTAATTACGGGGTGATTTTTTCCATCTGGGATCGGCTGCTGGGCACCCTGATTACTGAGGTGGCGCAGGAAAAAATCGTCATCGGTCTTGGTTCGCACCGGGAGATCGAGCAGCTGGGATTCTGGCGGTTGCTGGCGATGCCCTTCACCCGCAACACCCCGTGAAAACGAGGCCGAAGCGAGAAACAAAATAAGGGGTGAGCATGAACTGGAAGAATCTTTTCTCGCCGGGAAAGGAATTAAGTGCGGCCCAGGCCAGGGAATATATGGAGGCGCGGGGGGCGGAGGCGTATCAGCTGCTGGATGTCCGGCAGCCCAAGGAGTATGAGGCGGGGCACCTGGCCGGGGCCATCCTAATCCCGCTCAAGGAGTTGCCGGGAAGGCTTGGTGAGCTGGAAAAAGAAAAGCCGGTCATTGCCTATTGCGCCGTGGGCGGCCGAAGCAAGGCCGCGGCCCAGCTGCTTGCCGGGCAGGATTTTGCCGAGGTTTACAATATGATCGGGGGCATCAAGGCCTGGCAGGGAAATCAGGCCAGGGGGCCGGAAGAGGCGGGGCTGGAGTTTTTTACCGGCCAGGAAGAGTATGAGGACGGGGTTAGTCTGGCCTATGCCATGGAGAACGGCTTGCAGGAATTCTACCGGCTTATGGCCGAGCGGACGCAAGACGGGGAGGAGCGGCAGCTCTATCTCCGATTGATGGCCTTTGAGGACAAACACAAGGCCCGGCTCCTTGCCGAATACCGGCTGGCGCACGGTCCGGAGGCCATGCCGGCCGAAGGGATGGCCGGACTCATGGAGGGCGGCGGCAGGATTGAAGATTTTCTTGCCCGGGCAGAAGACCATTTGCACAGCAAACTGGATATCCTGGAGTTGGCCATGGCCCTTGAGACCCAGGCCCTTGACCTGTACAGCCGCATGGGACAAAAGAGTGCCCAACCGGAGGTCCGGGCGCTTTTTCTGCACCTGGCCGATGAGGAAAAAGCGCATCTCGCCTACCTGGCCGAGGCGCTGGACAAGGTGTTGTAACGTAAGCGGCCACAGGGCACCACATCTTGCGGCGATCGGTCCGGCTCACGTACTTGAGGTACGCGTCGCCGACCCGCTTATAGCTGAGCTGGGCAGCTTGTTTGCCCTAGCGAAACTTATACCCTCTGGGTGCGCCGCAACCTGCACCACCCTGTGGCCGCTTGCTCCGTGGTTATTTGACGCCTACCCCGTGATTAGTTGGGTTGTAATCTATCGGAGATTTTAAATGGTTACTTTGTTGCGAGGCGTTCTGGTTCTGCTGCTTGCCCCCCTTCTCACCGGGTTAGTCAGCATCGCGGCCATTATCATGGTTTACATCTTCCGGCGCTCGGAGGCCGAGGTTCAGATTCTCCCCCGCACGCTGGGCAGGGTGGTCGCCTGGCTTAGCGGGGTGTCGGTCAGCCTGACCGGCAGCGAGCTGCTTGCCCCGGGGCAGACCTACATCTTTGCCGCCAACCATCAGAGCCAGTTTGACATCTTTGCGCTCCAGGGCTATCTGGGCTTTGATTTCCGCTGGCTGCTCAAGATGGAGCTTTTCAGGATCCCGGTGTTCGGCAAGGCCATGCAGCTGGCCGGGTATATCCCGGTGGATCGGGCGCATGGCCGCAAGGCGCTCCAGAGTTTGGACGAGGCGGCCCGGCGCATTGCCGTCGGCACCTCGGTCGCTATCTTCCCCGAGGGCACCCGAAGCCCGGACGGCCGGCTCGGCCAGTTCAAGGCCGGGGCCGTTGTGCTGGCGATCAAGGCCGGAGTGCCGGTGGTGCCGGTGGCCATTATCGGCACCCATCAGGTTTTGCCCAAGGGGAGACTCCTGGTCAGGCCGGGCCGGGTGGAGATCAGGGTGGGTGCGCCCATTGCCACCAGCGAGTACACCGTCAGGCAGAAGCAGGAGCTGGCCGAGCGGTTGCAGGACAAGGTGGCGGAATTGCTGGGGAATTGATGGGGAAGGGCTGCCGGGCAAGGTCCGTCTTTTAGGGGAACTTCACTGCCGGAAGTTCCCTGTCGGATAATATTCCCGCTCATTCTCGGCAGACATCCTGCCTGCCTCCGAGGCGTCTGCTGTCCCGTCCGTCCCTAGACGGGACAACGCAGCCGAACCCGCGAAAATATTATCCGACAGGGAACGGTTGCTTGCCGATAATATGCCGCAGGCGGGGTGAGACGCTAATGGCTGAGGAGCTGCGGGAAAACAAGGCGGCCAGCGGATGAGTCCAGCTGCGCCTCGGCGCCCATGGGCAGGATCAGGTTTCTGCTCCCGTGGCCGCAGGGGAAGTTGGCCCAGATCGGAATGGGCCGGTGGGCCAGCAGTTCAAGTGCCCGCTGCCAGATGGCCTCCCGCTCGCCGCATTGGTCAAAATCACCCAGGATCAGCCCGGCGATCTGCTCCAGCCGGCCTGCGGCAGAGAGATGGGTGAGCAGCCGGTCGATGCGGTAGGGCGGTTCGCCGATATCCTCCAGGACGACAATGCTCTCCCGCCAGTCCGGCTCAAAAGGGGTGCCGATCAGGTGGACCAGGCTGGTGAGATTGCCGGGCAAAAGCCTCCCCCGGGCTTGCCCTCCCTTGAGGATCTCCAATCCCTTTACTTTGAGCTCCGGTCTTGGCCGGCCCGTAAGCAGATCGAAAAAACCATCCTGCGAATCGCGGTCGCTCCGGGCCAGGGTGTTGAGCATGGGGCCGTGGAAGGTGATGAGTCCGGTTTTTTGCCGGATTGCGGAGAGCAGGACCGTGAGGTCGGAAAAACCGATGAGTATTTTCGGCTGCTCACGGATAAGGGAAAAATCCAGGCCGGGCAAAAGCCGCAAGCAGCCGTATCCGCCGCGCACCGCCTGGATAGCCTTTACCTCCGGGTCGCGCCAGAGTTGGTGCAGCTCGGCCAGCCGTTCCTGGTCGGTCCCGGCCAGGTAGTCGTGGTGCCGGAGAATGTCGTTTTGGTATTTGGTTTTGAAGCCCAGTTCGCTGAGGATTTTCAGTCCGGCGCTGAACTCGCTTTCGTTGCGCACCGGTCCGGCCGGGGCGATAATGCCGACGGTATCCCCTTTTTTTAGAGGGGCGGCGAAGATGGGATTAATTGTTGCGTTCATGAAGTAGTTGCAGGCCGGTGAGGGTGAGCATGGGATCAACGTGATCGATGCTGGTGGTGTATGGGGCAATGAGGGTAGCCATGCCGCCGGTTGCCACTGCTTTCGGGAGTTCCGGGGCCATCTGCTCCCGGAGGCGGCGGATCAGGCCGTCCACCATGCCGCCATAGCCGAAGAGGATGCCGGACTTGATCGCGGCCACGGTATTGGTGCCGATGGCCGAGTCAGGCGGAATGGAGATGTCAACCTGGGGCAGCTTGGCGGTGCGGCTGCCCAGGGCCTCCATGGCAATGGACAACCCGGGGGCAATGGCGCCGCCCAGGTATTCCCCGGCGGCGGAAACGCAGTCCCAGGTGATGGCGGTGCCAAAATCAACGACGATGAGGGCGGTCTTGAACCTGGCAAAGGCCGCCACGGCATTGACCAGGCGGTCGGCCCCGATCTCCGCGGGGTTGTCGATCAGCACCGGCATGCCGGTCTGCACCTTATCCGAGCCTACCACCAGCGGCGTGGTTTCCAGGTAGCGGGTGGCAAAGGCTGCCCAGGCGGCCTGCATCGTCGGCACTACACTGGAGATGATCGTGTCGGAAATATCGTTGAAGCGGAGGCCTTCCATGGTAAAGAGGGTATGGAAGATAGCGGCCAGCTCGTCAACCGTACTGCTCTTGTCGGTTTTCACCCGCCAGTGGCAGCGAAGCTTCGGGCCGGTGAAAACCCCGATCACCATGTGGGTATTGCCGATATCAACTGCCAGCAGCATGGGCGACTCCCAAGTTGGGGTGAGGAAAGCTGTTATGGATGAATTTCCAGACTGTACCAGAGATCAGGGCAGGCTGTCCATGCTCTTGGTTGTCTCGGTGAAAAACTTTGTTTGCTCATTGAGTGTTGAGGGATCCCCGTTGCAAAACAAGCATGGATGAAGCACTGTCTCTGGCGTAAAGGAGCTTGGCCAATGCATGAATATATCCAGATTGCCACCACGGTTGCCACCGAGAAGGATGCCGAGGCGATAGCCGGGTTGCTGGTTGAGCAGCGGTTGGCTGCCTGTGTCCAGGTAATTGGCCCCATGACCAGCCATTATCGCTGGCAGGGGAAGGTCGAGTCGGCCGGCGAATTTCTCTGTCTTGTCAAAAGTAGTGCGGCGCTTTATCCTGAAATCGAGGCGGCGATCAAGGCGATTCATCCCTATGAAATTGCGGAGATTGTCGCCGTGCCTATAATCGCCGGGAGCAAGGAATATCTGGCCTGGCTGGCCGCCGAAGTCAAGGAGCCTTCTTGAACATGGATGGGGAACAGCCGAAAAAGGCGGGGCGTCGCCGGGGCCCCAAGGAATTCATTTGCCATTGCTGCCGGCGTAAGTTGCCCTTCTGCTGGAACTGCCCCTGTGGCTTTCAGATCTGTGATGACTGTTTCCGGGAAAACATCTGGGGGCTCAGCAATGGCCCGACCTGGGTCTGCCCTGATTGCGGCAGGATAAGAATGATGTAATTATTGCCTATACCACTTGGGCAGAGCAGGGACGGCGAGAAAAAATGGGGAAGATGAATAAAGGAAAAATGGGCGAGGTCAGGCGCCGGGGGATGGTCTTTTCAGATTTTCGCCTTGCTGGACAGCCGTTGCATACCGGGTCAGGTAACGGTCCAACTGGTTGGCAAACGCTTGAAGATGAACCTTGCTCAAGACCGATGGCCCGCCGGTAATGGCGCCCGTTGAGCGCAACTCGTCCATGAAATCCCGCCGTGCCAGATGTTCCTGGATGGTGTCCGGGGTATAGAGGGTGCCCCGCGGATTCAGGGCGGTGGCTGCTGCCGCGACCACTTCGGCTGCGAGGGGAATATCCGCAGTGATCACCAGATCGCCTGGGGCAAGGCTGTCGATGATCAGGGCGTCCGCGACATTGAATCCCGCCCGGACCTGCACCGCCTTGACAAAGGGCGAGCGGGGAATTTTCAGGCAGTGGTTCGCCACCAGGATACTCTCTACCCGTACCCGGTCCGCGGCTCGGAAAAGGATCTCCTTTACCGGGCCGGGGCAGGCGTCGGCGTCAATCCAAATGCGCATGCGCTGAGCGGCTCTTTCTGATCTGCAGAAAAAGCCTGTTCATTTTCCTCCAGGCTGTTGTCAATCTTCCCCCACCTCGAACTCCATCATCTCACTGGCCAGCCCTAGAAAAACTCCCAGCGAATCGGAGAGATTCTTCACGATCTGGCTGTGCGTCAGTTTTTCCTCAACGGTTTTGGCCTTTGCCATTGCCTTGAGGGCAAGGCTCAATTCTTTTGCCAAGCCATCCAAAATTTTTTCCGGGTCCATGTTGCCTCCCTTTAGGTGCTGGTAAAAGTTATTCAGTGGCTCTTTCCAGGCTCAGCCAGAAGGCTCGGCATCATCACGGGAACGACTGCCGAAGCCTTCTTCTGCGGAAATTATTTCTGGATCACCCATCTGCCGTTATGGTCCCGGCAAGCAGTAGAGACTACCTTTTCCGGGCGGCCGTCCACGGTGGCGAGGATTTCCGCTTCCCGGCATGTCTGGCCGGACTGTTGTTTGTAGGCGGGCCTTGGCGTCACGGCGTATGAGCGCCTGGTGTCCGGGTTGACCCATTCGGTGCGCTGATGGGAAGGGGTACTCTCGTATACGTCATTGAGCCGTGCCTGGTCGTTTTTGTCCATCTCATTGCCAATGATATAGCCCAGCATGCCGCCTACTGCCGCGCCGAGCAAGGTCCCCGTGGTGCTGCGGCCGATGGCCTGTCCGGCGATGGCTCCGGTCGCCGCGCCAATAGCTGCGCCACTTGTTCCCTTGCTGGCGCACCCGGAGATGATCAGCATAAAAGTGATCGCTACCGCCGCTATCTGTAACCCATGTGTTTTCTGCATTGTCGTCTCCTGAGCTGTTTTGCCATTGGCCTGGCCCGAATACTAAATGTATGGCGGACCCGTTTTTTTTTGCGCCTTTATATGCAGCAGCGAAGCAGTGCTGTTGCCGATAAAAAATTATATAACGCCAAATACCAGGCGTCAATGGGGGGAACTTGTCTGAATATGGCGCCTGAGCGGAAAAGGTGCGGTGTTCCCTGGTCTGGCCGGAAAGCAGCAGCGAAAAATTCAGGAGCAAGGCGGTAGATTCCAGCCGGCAACAAATCAGCTCTTGCCCCGGAAGAGATGATGGGCCAGCGGGCCTTTGCCTTTGCCAAGGGCCAGGCCGGCGCTCTGACGCAGGACAGTATCCATAAAGGCCACAGCCTTGAAAAAAGCGGTCTGGTAGTTGCCGTTAAGCAGGTGGTAGGCGGTAAAGGCTGAAGCAAAGGTGCAACCGGTGCCGTGGGTGTTTCTGGTGGTAAGCCGCGCATGCTTAGCAGTGAGGATCTCCCTGCCTGATTCTTGCCGGAGGATCAGAAAATCCTCCACCTCCCCGGCCTGTTTGTTGATATGCCCCCCAGTGAGCACAATGGCCCGGAGCTTTGGGGAGCTGGCAAGCAGGGCGGTTGCAGCCGCCAGCGCAGCCTGAACCGTTTCAAGGCTCCGGTCGGTCAGGGTTGCCAGCTCGGGAAGGTTGGGGGTCAGGACCGTGGCGGATTGGAGCAGGGCCTGCAGGCCGGGATTGCTCCCGGTATTCCGAAAAAGCTCGTGGCCGTCGCTTGCCGTAAGCACCGGATCGCAGATGATCTCGCCGGAGAAATCGTCCAGGGCCTCAGCCATTGCTCCGGCGATTTCGTCGGTGCCGAGCATCCCGGTCTTGATGTGGCTGACAGGCAAATCGGCCAGCGCCATCTGGATCTGTTTTTTGACAAACTCCGGGGCAACAGGCAGGCAGGAGGCAACACCGAGGCTGTTCTGAGCGGTCAGACAGGTGATCGCCGCTCCTCCATAGACCCCAATGGCGGTGAAGGTCTTGAGATCCGCCTGGACCCCGGCCCCGCCTGAGGGATCGGAACCGGCAATGCTCAGGATCGCCCGCTCGGCATGCCGGGCCGGGCGGTGGTCTTCCGTGGCCATTGGGAGAGGGCCCGGCTCAGGCACAACCGCAGTCGTGGTTTGGGGTGCAGCCGCCCGTGCCGCAACCGCAGCCGCCACCCTTGGCGGCCTCGGCGGCCGGGGTGTCGATGGAGAGCAGAGTGATCTGGTAGGTGATATCCTGACCGGCCAGCGGATGATTGAAATCAATGGTCACTGTTTCCTCGGTAACCGCGAGTACCGTGGCCGGAACCTTGTGCTGCTGGCCATCGTGTTCCATATCCATGCCGAGGATTATCCCTGGTGCGATGGGCTGGCCGGCAAAACCCTGCCGACTCAAGGTCATGATCAGTTCTTCATTTTTCAGACCATAAGCATTTTTGGCCGCCACGGTGATGCTCCTGGTTTCCTTGGCAGCCATGCCCAACACCGCCTGCTCGAAGGCGGGTAGCACACTGCCGGCCCCAAGCTGGAATTGCAGGGGGCCGGTGTCCTGGGAGGAGTCAAATTTTTCTCCGGTAGAAAGAAGCCCATCGTAGATAATGGTGACGGTATCGTTTTCGGAAACTCGCTGCATGGGGCGTTACTCCTCTGTTCAGTTACGGTAGTATTTGTTGCAGATATAAGGAAATGGCCGGGGTCATGATCGGCCGGACGACAGCCACCACTTGAGGCCAAGCAGCAGCAACGGGGCCAGATGAAAAAAGAGGTCAAAAATGTCAAGGGGCCGGTTAAGTTGGCCGTTTTTCAGCATGATGATTTTTTCCACTACATGCGGCATGGGATGAAACGGCGCCAGCAGCATGAAGAGCGCAAAAACGATCAGAATCGAAAACGGAAGTTGGTCGAGGAACTGGAGCATGGTCAGACTCCGGCCCTTCCGGTGGAGTGGTCAAGTTTTTGCTGCCTGGAGGCAGAGAGCACTGGGCTGGGCATGGCTGGTGATTTTATCTGCTTGAGCAAAAAAAGAAAAATTAAGGATTGTCACGTCAGAGATGATTTTTTCCGCAACAACGGAAAGGTAAAAAATAGTCTTTTTCCCAAGGATATGCTACGTTAATTTTTTTTCTGCCTGCTTGGGCAGCTGTTTTGTCTGTCTGCCATTGCCGCAACTTCTTGACAAGATAGCAAGATGGGCATATTTTGCCGTTTTTCAGGTGGCTGCCATGGAACTGGTTTGTGAAAAATACAAGGAAAAGGTTGATTCCGAAAACGCTGTCTGCCGAAGGCCCACGGAATATTGCAAATTCAGGGGCGCCTGCCTGCTTCATTTTCTGGCCAGGGAAAGGGCCGGGGAGCAAAGGAAAGAGCCGGAGGAAAAAGACGGAAAGGGCGAGCAGGCAGGGCCCGCCGTGGTGGGGGAATTATGAGTATGCTGCGATTTGACAAGGGAGGCGGGCTGCTGCCGGCCATTGCCCAGGACCACCTGACCAGGGAGGTTCTCATGCTTGCCTATATCAATGAGGCGGCCTGGCAAAAAACCCTGGAGACAGGCAAAGCTCATTACTGGAGCCGTTCCCGCAACCAGCTCTGGCTCAAGGGCGAGACCTCCGGGCATGTGCAGCTGGTCAAGGAGATCTTTGTTGACTGTGATGCCGATACCGTGGTTTTTCTGGTGGAGCAGTTGGGCGGCGCCGCCTGCCACAAGGGATACCGGAGTTGTTTTTTTAGAAAGGTGCAGGGCAGCGATCTAACGGTAAACGATACGCCGGTTTTTGATCCCGGGAAGGTCTATAAAAAATGAACATTTTGAAACTTGGTATTCCCAAGGGCAGCCTGGAAAAGGCGACCATCGAGCTTTTTGAAAAGTCGGGCTGGCGGATCAAGCTCTCCTCCCGCAATTATTTTCCGGAAGTGGATGATCCCGAGTTGTCCTGCTCCATCTGCCGGCCCCAGGAAATGTCCAGTTACGTGGAAAAGCAAGTACTTGATGCAGGCATAACCGGCAAGGACTGGACCCTGGAGAACGAATCAGACATCGTAGTGGTGGCCGATCTGATTTATTCCAAGGTCAGCAGGCGGCCGACCCGCTGGGTTCTTGCTGTGCCGGGAGATTCCAGCATTCAGCGGCTTGAGGATCTGGAAGGCAAGAAGATTGCCACTGAGCTGGTGGGTTATACCCGGAAATTTTTCGCCCAAAAAGGAATCAACGTCGAGATCTCTTTTTCCTGGGGCGCCACCGAGGCCAAGGTTGTTTCCGGCCTGGCCGACGCCATCGTCGAGGTCACCGAAACGGAAAGCACCATCCGGGCCCATGGCTTGCGGGTTATCCACGAACTGATGACTTCCAATACCCAGCTGATAGCTTCCAAGGCTGCCTGGGCCGATCCCTGGAAGCGGGAAAAGATTGAGAATATCGCCTTGCTCTTGCAGGGGGCCCTGCGGGCCGACACGATCGTCGGGCTCAAAATGAACGTGCCCAAAACGCATCTTGACCAGGTGATCGACATCCTGCCCAGCATGAACGCGCCAACCGTGGCGCATCTCTACCATAGCGACTGGTATTCGGTGGAAACGGTGATCTCCGAACATGAGGTGCGGGATCTTATCCCCAGGCTTTTGAAGAACGGCGCCGAGGGCATTATCGAATACTCATTGAATAAGGTTATTTGACTTTTATCCGGACAGGGCTGTCAATCAAGGACCGGGCGACTGTGTCGCTAAGGAGAAAATGTGACCGACTCTGCCGTGAATTACGCGAAGATCGAGTTTGTGAAAAGCGCCTTCAAGATGGCGCAGCTGCCGGATGAGAGATTGCCGGAAATCGCCTTTGCCGGGCGTTCCAATGTGGGCAAGTCAAGTCTGATCAACCGCCTGGTGAACCGCAAGGGGCTGGTCAAGGTCAGCGCCCGGCCGGGCAAGACCCAGAGCCTCAACTATTTTATCGTGGACGGTAAGCTCTACCTGGTCGATCTGCCGGGCTACGGCTTTGCCAGGGTTTCCAAAAAACTCCAGGACGACTGGCAGGAGCTGGTTACCGAATACCTGGCCACCAGCCCGACCCTGCGCTGCGTGGTGGTGCTGATCGACCTCCGGCATATCCTCAAGGGTCAGGACCGGGAGCTGGTCGAATGGCTCCGGAGCCGGAGTCGCCCTTTTCTCATCGTTTATACCAAACGGGACAAGCTATCCAACAACGAGCAGGCCAAACAAGCCGCAAGTCTCGATGCCGCCCTTGGTCTGAACAAGCAGGATCGCGTCCTGTTTTCCGCGAAAACCGGGGAGGGGAAGGCTGAGTTGATGGCGGCAATTGCCACCTTTTTGAGGTAGGCTTTTCTTTGGGGCTTGATCGTGATGACAATGCCTTGGCTCGGGCCGGGGTTTCTCTTTTTTTGGGAATTGGGAGGACGCAAGCAATGATGGCACAGGATGAAAGGCACTGCTGGCAGATTACCCTTTGCGGGAGCGAGGAGAGTTGCTCTGCCTGGAAGCAGGGCCTCGGGAACAGGCCCTGCTGGGAGGTGGCTCAGGAACTGGACGATTACCGCAGCGCGCTCAATGTCTGCAAGGACTGCATTGTTTTTATCTCTAAAAATGACAGTGCTGCTTTAAGTGAAGCCGAGATCCGGGAAATAATGGATAGCAAGGTCGATCATGTCCTTGCCGTTCAATGCCCCTGTCGGCGAGGTTGAGAGAGAATGATCGCCGAGGCCCCTGTCGTCTTCTTTGGGTAAGGAATGGTGGCGGCGTTACTGATCTGATTTGAGCACCGCCAGGAAGGCGCTCTGTGGAATCTCCACGTTGCCCACGGTTTTCATTCGCTTCTTGCCGGCCTTCTGTTTTTCCAGCAGTTTCCGCTTGCGGCTGATGTCGCCGCCGTAGCATTTCGCCAGCACGTCCTTGCGCAGGGCCGAGATGGTTTCCCGGCCGATGATGTTGCCGCCCACCGCCGCCTGGATGGCGATCTTGAACATCTGGCGCGGGATTTCCTCTTTCAGCTTTTCGCAGGCATGGAGCCCCCGCGCCCTGGCATTGTTGCGGTGCACCAGCTGGGAGAGAGCGTCAACCCGTTCGCCGTTCACCAGGATGTCCAGCTTGACCAGGTCGCTTTCCCGGTAATCCATGAGATCATAATCAAAGGAGCCGTAGCCCTGGGTGACGGATTTGAGCCGGTCGTAGAAGTCGTAGATGATTTCCGCCAGGGGCAGCTCGCAGGTGAACTCGATCCGGCCGGGCATGGGGTAGTGGTAATGGGTGTTTTCCCCTCGTCGCTCCATGCACAGGGTCATCACCACCCCCATGTAGCGTTCGGGGATGAGGATGGTCGCCTTGATAAAGGGCTCCTCGATGCGGTCGATGGTGGTAGGGTCCGGGTAGTGGGCCGGATTGTCCACCTCTTTCATGGTCCCGTCCTTGAGGAAGATCTTGTAGTTCACCGAAGGCACGGTGAGGATCAGCGAGAGGTCGAATTCCCGCTCCAGCCGTTCCTGGACCACCTCCAGATGAAGCAATCCCAGGAAGCCGCAGCGGAAGCCGAAGCCCAGCGCGGTGGAGGCATCCTTCTGGAAGGAGAGGGAGGCGTCGTTGAGGGTGAGCTTTTCCAGGGCCGTGGCCAGAATCTCGTAGTCGTCGGTGGACACCGGATAGATGGAGGAGAACACCACCTGCTTGATCTCCTGGAACCCCGGCAAGGGTTTGGCGCAGGGGCGGTCTTTCAGGGTGATGGTGTCGCCGGGCCTGGTGTCGGTGATATTCTTGATCCCGGCGATGATATAGCCGACCTGACCCGCGCTCAGTTCTTGCCGGGGTTCGCGGGTCAGGCGGAAAAAGCCGACCTCTTCAACCCGGTAGGCGGCATTGTTGGCCATGAAGAGCATGGTGTCTCCGGCCTTGATCCGTCCTTCGAAAATGCGGCAGGAAATGATGGTCCCCCGGAACGGGTCGTAGAAGGCGTCAAAGATCAGGGCCTCCAGAGGCTTTTCCGGATCGCCCTTGGGCGGGGGCAGAAGATTGACCACCGCCTCCAGCACCGCCTCGACGCCCAGGCCGGTTTTTGCCGAACAGAACTGGATGTGGTCGGCATCCAGGCCGAGGTCTTCCTCGATTTGGTGGGCAACCCCCTCCGGATCGGCCGAGGGGAGATCGATTTTGTTGATGACCGGGATTATTTCCAGGTTATGTTCCATGGCCAGGTAGAGGTTGGCCAAGGTTTGGGCTTCAATCCCCTGGGCCGCGTCCACAAGCAGCAGCGCCCCTTCGCAGGAGGCCAGAGCCCGGGAGACCTCGTAACTGAAATCCACATGGCCAGGGGTGTCAACGAGGTTAAGGGTATAGTCCTTGCCGTCCTTGGCCCGGTACGGAAGGCAGATCGCCTGGCTTTTGATGGTGATCCCCCGCTCCCGCTCGATATCCATGCTGTCGAGGAGCTGGTCGTGGAACTGGCGGTCGGTAACCATGCCGCACAGCTGGATAAAGCGGTCGGCCAGGGTGGATTTTCCGTGATCGATATGGGCGATTATGCTGAAATTCCGTATGTTTTCCATGGATGATCCGGGGGGTCCTGTTTTTTGCTGAGGCTCTTGTCGTAGTGTATCAGAAACATGCAAGTGTGCGGAAAAATGTACTGATTCCACCGAAGAGGCTATCTATCATAAAAAGATAGGCTTGCAAAGGCAATTCTAAAATGTCCCGGCCTTCCAGGGGAAACCGGCATTCACCATGCGGGTATACGTTTTGCTTGAACAGGCAAGCTGCTCAACTCAGCTATAAGCGCCTCACCCCGCCGTAGCGAGGATTTTCGGCAAGTAACCGTTCCCTGTCGGAGAATGTTTTCGCTCATGGTCGGCACTGCTGCCGACAATTGACACTCGGCGGACATCCTGCCCGCCTCCGAGGCGTCTGCTGTCTCGCCCGTCCTTGGGCGGTACAGCGCAGCCGAAACCGCGAAAACATTCTCCGGCAGGGAACTTCCTGCGGTTAAGTTACTTGGAAGCGGTCACAGGGTGCCGCAAGATGTGGTGCCCTGTGCGGGCTTCCGTGGAAAGAGATTGACCTTTGGCGCTGTTCTAATAATAATGACCCCCATGAAAGAAGATCCGGAACTTGTTGAAATAGTCGATGATGATGAGCAGGAAATGCTGCATCCTCTCGTCGCCCTGTCGGATGATGACCACCTCCCGGCCTTGGGCAATGCGGGGCTGCATCGTTATCTTCAGGAAATCAGCCAGTACAAGCTCATGAGCCGCGAGGAGACTGATGAGTTGGCCCGCCATTTTCAGGAAACCGGCGATCCGGAGGCGGCTTATCAACTGGTGACCGCCAATCTGCGGTTGGTGGTCAAGGTGGCCATGGATTTCCAGAAATACTGGATGCAGAACTTTCTTGATCTTATCCAGGAGGGCAATGTCGGCCTGGTGCAGGCGGTGAAGAAATTCGACCCCTACCGGCAGGTGAAGTTTTCCTACTATGCCGCCTACTGGATCCGGGCTTATATCCTTAAGTTCATTATGGATAACTGGCGGCTGGTCAAAATCGGCACCACCCAGGCCCAGCGCAAACTTTTTTTCAGCTTGAATAAAGAGAAAAAACTGCTAGAATCGCAAGGCTTTGCCCCCGAGGTCAAGTTGCTGGCCCAACGCCTCAATGTCAAAGAAAGCGAAATTATTGAGATGAGCCAGCGCATGGACAACTGGGATGTTTCCCTGGAAAGTCCGGTGCGGGAAGGTTCCGATGAGGAGCAGAAGAATTTTCTGCCCATGCTGGGGCCTACCGTGGAAGAACGGGTGGCGGAAAAGGAAGTACAGGAGTGGATGGCAGAGGCTCTGGACAAATTGCGCGAGACCTTGAACGATAAGGAAAAGGCCATCCTGACCAACCGGTTGCTGAGCGACGAGCCCCTGACCCTGCAGGATATTGCCGACAAGTTTGACATCTCACGGGAACGGGTCCGGCAGATAGAGGTCAATCTCCTGAAAAAGATGCGGGAATATTTTGAAAAGGAAGTTCCCGATATCAAGGACTTCCTTGCTGAGTTCCTCAACCCATGGCGCTCCTGATTGTTGCATAGACTCCCCCGCCGTCTCGGCGATACCTGGAAAAGAACAGATGCGAGTTCCTCTTTTAGACTTACATGACCAGATGGCTCCCCTGCGCGAGGAGATTCTCGCTGCGGTGACCGAGGTCATTGATTCGACCCAGTACATCCTCGGGCCCAAGGTCGAACAGTTCGAGAAAAAAATCGCCGCTTATTGCGGCTCCGGGCATGGGATCGGGGTGGCCAGCGGCACCGATGCCCTGCTGGCCTCCCTTATGGCTTTGGGAATCGGGCCAGGCGATGCGGTGTTGACCACGCCTTATTCTTTTTTTGCCACCATGGGCTGCATCCTCAGGCTTGGGGCAAGGCCGGTTTTCGCCGATATCGATCCGCTGAGCTACAATATCGACCCGAAGCGGATGGCCGAGGCCCTTGCCAGGGATGCCCGGGCTGATAAGCGGATCAAGGCGATCATTCCGGTGCATCTCTACGGCCAATGCGCGGACATGGGGGCGATTCTTGCCCTGGCCAAAGAGTACAAACTGCCGGTGGTTGAGGATGCCGCCCAGGCCATCGGCGCCGTGTATCCCATGCAGAGCGGCGGTCAGACAGTCTGGCATCGGGCAGGATCCATGGGGGCGGCCGGCTGCTTTTCTTTTTTCCCCAGCAAGAATCTCGGCGGCATTGGCGATGGCGGGTTGATTACCTGCGATGACCCTGAGCTGGCCGAGCGGCTCAGGATAATCCGGGTGCATGGCGGAGCGCCTAAGTACCACCATGGGGTGGTTGGGGGGAATTTCCGCATTGATCCCATCCAGACCGTGGTGCTCGAGATCAAACTTGCCCGCCTGCCAGAGTGGCACAGGGCAAGAAGACGCAATGCCGCCAACTATCGTCGTTTGTTCTCGCAAGCCGGGTTGCTGGGAAACGGCGCGGTTTCTTTGCCCGAAGCGGTGTATCAGGCCGTAGGTTCGGCGGGCGGGGAAGCGTTCGATTACCATATCTATAACCAGTTTGTCATCAGAACCAGGGATCGGGACGGACTGCTCCGCCATCTTCAGAATAACGAAGTCGGGGCGGAGATATATTATCCCATCCCCCTCCACCGCCAGAGATGTCTTGCCGGGATGGGCTATGCAGAGGTTTCGTTTCCGGAAGCGGAGCGGGCGGCGCGTGAAACCCTGGCTTTGCCGATTTTCCCCGAACTTACGGAGGAGATGCAATCTTTTGTGGTTGCAAAGATCGCCGAATTTTATACAAAGTAGACTCGTTTTTTTCAGCTTTTTAAACCGGTCCTTTTTACGGTTACCAAAAGGACACCCTCTGTTGATGCTTGTCAGATTGCCTATCTTCCTAAACTCGTTGTCTTTTCTGGTTGTTCTGCGGGCGATGATCTTAGCCCGCAGAACAACTCTTGTCTTTTCCCTGTCTTTGTATCTTCTCCTTTCGGTGCCGGGATATGCAGCAGATCCTTCTGCACCGCCACAGGGCAAGCAGGCTGTCCCGGCGCGGACCATCCAGCTCAAGGAGGACAAGGATGTCGTCTGGAAGGCTTTATGGGATCAGGGGCGAGAGCTGGCGCGCAACGGCAGGTTTGTCGAGGCGGCTCCCGTTTACGAAGCATTGCTAGGCATGCGGGAGGGGCTGGAGCTTGCCCGGTGGGAACTTGTCACCATTCTCCTGCAACTGAAGAGAGAAGAGAGCGCTCTTCCCCATCTTGAGTTGCTGGTTGAGGCGGATCCTCGGAATTTTCAGTATCTGTTGGCTCTGGCAGAGGCAAGCAGGGAACAGGGCAATGGGGCTCGGGCGGTTGAACTGTATAAAAAAATTCTCCGGCGGGAGCCGGAGAATCTCCATGCTTTGCGGGGCGCGGCTTTCGCGCTTCTTGCCCAGCAGAAGAAGGGCGAAGCCGCGGCTATACTGGAAGTCCTGCTCCAGCGGGAACCGACGCGGCTTTCGTTGCGGGAAGAGTTGGCTAACCTTTATTACGAGATGGGTTCCTTCGACAAGGCCAGGGTCCATTTAACTATTCTGGCCAAGGGAAATCAGGCCGACCCGGCAATCCTGCTCAAGACGGCCCAGGCCTATGATAAATCAGGGCTTGAGAGTCAGGCGGTGGAGTACTGGCAGCGGCTGGCGCGCACCTCCCAGAGCCCCGAAGCGAAAGAACGGTTGACTGCCTATTATCTCAAGGGAGGCAAAGCAGAGGAGGCTCTGGCCCATCTGCGCCCTCTTCTGGAGAATGAGCCATCATCCCCCAAACTTCTCAAGCGTCTTGGTCATATCTACCTCAGCCTTTCCCGCTTTCCCGAGGCCCTGGCCTGTTTTGAGCGTTATATCTTCCTTAGGCCCGAGAATAAAGAGGTGCTTCGGCAGATGATCGATCTCCGCGCCTCTCTGGGGAACACGACCGAGGTGGCGGCCCTGGGGCGGAGCCTAGGCTCTGAATCGGCACCGAATCTTGGTAACCTGGAGCGGGGCGCCGGGCTGTATGAGACCGGCGGCGAGTATCGGGAGGCGGTCGCCCTTTATGATCTGATTTTGGCTGTTAATCCTGAAGATGCGAAGATTCTGGCCAAGCGGGCCAAGGCGCTTCTGGCGGGCGGCAAGGATGACGAGGCTAACGTCATGTGGGCGCAGTTGGAGGCCAGACAAAAACTCCTCGAAGTGCTGGAAATCTTTTTCGGGATGGAGCCGGGAAACAAAACGGTTCTCGGAAAACTGGCCAGGATCTACCTTGATCGCGGGGAATTGCCTGAAAGCCTGGAGATGTTTTCCCGTTTGGAAGCCTTGGGGGGCAGGACGCCTGAAGTCCTCGCCGGGCAGGCCTTGCTTTATGAGCGGCTCAGGTGGCCCGCCAAGGCGCTCTCTCTGTATGAGCAGCTTTTGGACGGGGCTGATGAAACAGGGATGTTCAGGCTGCGTTGTGTTCAGCTGGCAGGGGGGCTTGGCCTGCTCAGAAAAACCCAGGGCCACTTGATCCGGCTCCAGGAAAAATTCCCCGGGTTATTCGAATCCCCGCAGACCAGGCTGCTTATCGCCAAGGCTCTGACCGAGACCGCGGACTATGGACCGGCCAGGGAATACTATGCCGGAATACTTGCAAAGCCCCCAACTGACGAGGCGTTGGTTATGGCGGCTTTTTTTGGTCTGGCCGAGGTATACCAACAGAGCGGCCCGCCCTATGAGGCGGAGCAGGTTCTGCGGCAGGCCTATCTCCAGTATCCGCAGGACAAGGCGGTTTCGGGCCGGTTATTTGCCTTGGCCATTGCGGAAAAGCGTTTTGCCGAGGCCGAGGTCTGGCTTGAGCGGTTGAGACAACAGGAGGGCAAGCGGCAGGATAGCGAAACCTTTGCGCGGTTCGGAGTTCTGGAGAAAGAAGTCCCGGATTCCAGGCTGCTACGGGCAAGGCTGCTGGCGGCTGAGGGCGAAACCGGGGATGCGGTCAAGATTCTGAGGCAGCTGGCTCGAGAATTGCCGAAAACATCAGGGCGCGAGTTGCCTCCGCCGTCAGCGATACTGCGGCGAGAAGTCGAGCTGCTGCTCGCCCGGCTGCTGTTTGCAGAGGGTCTTTATGCCGAGGCCGAGCAGATTGCCGGGTCTTTGTCGTCCCAGCGCGGCGGACTCGAGGAAGACCTGCTTCTGTTGCGCCTTTACCGCGCCCAGGGAAAAGGCGAGGCGGAAAAGGCGCTCTTTGCACGGATGCAGGCCGAATTCTCCAAGGATCAAGGCCTGGTTCTTAAGCTCCTGCGGGCCATGAAAGAAGAGGGGCCGGAGGATACCGAGATCGCAGAGCTGGGCGAGATAGCAGCGCTTGCCGGCAAGCAGTATCCAGAGTCCGTGACAATCCGTAATTTGTCTGCCTCGGTCCTGGAAGCCAAAGGCGATATCGCCGCGGCAGGTGTGCTTTGGCAGGGGCTGGTCAAGGATTTTCCCGAGCAGGAGTTTGCCGTGGTGCATCTTGCCCAGCAGCTTTTCAACCGGGGCCATTTTGCAGAGGCTCTGGCGTTGGCAGAAAGCTCTGCGCAGATTTCGGCGCGACCGGACATGGTTCTGCTTAAGGCGCGGATTCTCTGGGCAGAGCATGACTGGGCAAAGTCCGTGGCCGTGTATGACGCTTTCCTCAGGCCGTCGGTGGCGGACATTATCCTGGCCCAGGGTAGAGAATGGGGGGTGGCTTTTCCCCGTGAAGAAGAACCTGATTTCTGGACGCGATTGACCATTGCCGAGGTTGAAAGGCAAACGATGGTTGATGAGCTGATGGACCTTGGAGCCGTGCTGGAGTCTGTACCTGAGTCAATGGTGCTTAACCAACTGGCGGTTTCGTTTTACGCCCGATACCGCTGGCACAAAAAATTTGCTCTGGAGAAAGCTGCCCGACAGGCGGTGATCCAGCGCGAGTATTTGGCGGCGGCAAAGTATTTCAGTGTGTTGCTGCGGGAATATCCTGCGGACGTCTCTCTGCAGTTTGATCTTGCCGGGATTTACAGCAGATTTGGCCAGTTGGGCCATGAGGCGGCCATTTATGAGGAGATAGGCGTAGCCGGGGTCGATTTTCCCGGGCTGGCTGAGGCCAGGCAGAGAAACGAGTTGAAGCGTCGGCCCCGGGCCGCTCTGGGGTATGGTTATCTCCGGGAGGAGGGCAGGGGAGGCTATAAGGCGGTCAGGAAGAGCTGGGAGGAAGCCAGCCTGCAATACTCGCCCTATCTACAGCATGACCTGGCGGTGAATCTTTCCCGTTTGGACTATCAGAATACGGACGGCTACGGGAAAATCAGGGGAAGCCGCGCCCTTGTTTCCTATGCGGCTAATATCAATGAACAGCTTGTTTTGCGCGGCGGGGCAGGGGCGGAGCTGCTGGAAGGCGGTCAGCCTGATACCACTATTCTTGATCTGGCAGCGGAAGGCCGTCTGGGAGACCGGCTGACCGGCATTATTTCCTTTGGGCGGGATGTCGTGCATGACACCCTGGCCAGCCTGGGTCGAAATATCGTGCAGCAGGATTACAAGGCTGATTTGGTCCTGGATATGCTTCCAAGTGTTCAGGCGGGGGGGGGAGGGCTTTACGCCAGTTTTTCTGACGATAATACCATGAAGGGCTATGATTTATGGGCAGCTTACCTTATTTTTTTTGAGCCGGCGTTTTTAAAATTGAGCTATAAATATGATTATAAAGATGCCGAGGAAGGAAGAGGCGGCGGGCCCATGCAGCCGGATGGCTTTACCACCTCAGACCATCCGTACTGGACGCCGATGCATTACTGGCAGAACCGTTTCAGCGTATATTTCAAGCACCAGCTTTCTGATGATCAGTTTCGGCGCGGCGTTCCCCGTTACTATGATCTTGAATATGCACTTGTTTATGATGAAAAGGGCTATGCTCTGCAGACTTTCAAGGGTGGTTTTTTTATGGAGTATGCCCCGCAGGTCATTCTTGCCGCTACGACAGCGCTTACTTCAGGTCCAGATTATCGGGCCAAGGAATTTTTTCTTTCTGCCATTTACCGGTGGTAGTCCTGGTTTTCGCGAAGCGCTTTCCCTTGCAATCTTTTTTCCTCTGTGCTAATTGAACAGAAGATGTGCTGATGAAGTTTATGCCGTTTTGGCCGGGGCAATCCCTGCGGTGATTGCCCCGGCCAAAACGGCCATTTTTTTATGAGCTATTGTCTCGGTAAGGAGGGTGCTATGGTTGTGCGTATTCCCATGTCCCAGGAGGGAAATGCAAGATTGCGTCAGGAACTGGATCGGCTGTTGAGAAAAGAGCGGCCTGCGGTTATTGAGGCGATTGAGATAGCGAGGGGGCACGGTGATTTGAAAGAAAACGCCGAATACCACGCGGCTAAGGAACGTCAATCGCACATCGAAGGGCGGATTATGGAGCTTAAGGATAAGCTCAGTAGGGCTGAGGTTATTGACTGCACGAACGTGAATTGTTCCAAGGTGGTTTTTGGCACGGTCGTTTCCCTTGTTGATCTCGATACGGAGGAAGAGGTGTGTTATCAGCTCTTGGGGCCGGAAGAGGCGGACGTAAGTAAGGGCAGCATTTCCGTGCTTTCCCCGATTGGCCGGGCAATGATCGGGAAATGCGTGGGTGATGAGATAACCGTGAAAACTCCGGGAGGGGTGCGGCAACTGGAAGTCATGGAGATCAAACCGCCAGAGCAGGCTTGATCTGTGACAGCAGCGCCACACCTGCTTCTAACTCTTGCTAAACTCGCTAAACTTTTATCGGCTTGGTTTATGGGTAACAGCCATTTCCCTAACCTGTTTTGTGTCAGCGGTGCGGCTTAATGGTTACGAAGAATCAAGTCCGTTCAGTCATTATTCCGGAAATGAAGATATCGCTGATCTGTTGGGCCGCTTCGCCAATGGTATAGTGGTGGTCCGGCGAAAGAACCCAGAGCCTGGATGTCTCATCCAGAGCCCCGAAAAAGGCCCGCTTGAACACCCCCGGCAGTAGAGTTTTGCGGAATATCCCCGCCTCCTGGCCTTTGTGTATTATAGCCGAGATTACATCAACATATTCAATGAATTTTGTGTTTCTGTACTCCTTCATGAATTTGTTGCTCTGGCGCAGCTCCATCTGGAGAACTTCGGCCAGTTCTTTATGCTCTCCCATGAGCTGCATATGGTGCAGGGCGAAAATATGGAGCATCTTCCGGGGGTCGGTCTCTTTTTCAAGAAGAAGCTTTACCTCCAGAATGATCTTGCCTATTTCTTCCTCGAACAGTGAAATGAGAATGTCGTATTTGTTGTTGAAATAGAGATAGATGGTCCCGTCGGCTACCTGGGCTTCTTTGGCGATATCGGAAATGCGGGCGCTGAAAAAACCTTTTCTGGCAAAAACGGTGATGGCCGATTCGATGATCTTTGAATGTTTGTCCGAGGTTCTCATTGATTCAGCAGGATTAGCAGAGAGGGAAGAGATTGGGGTGCAATTTTGTGAATGCTTACTCATTCATTTTGATGATTGATATTAGCGGAAGAGTTGGATGGGTGTCAAGGGAAAAGTTTTTTCATCCACCGGGAGGATTTCTCTTGCCGGGGCAGGGAATTGCTTGCCGTGGTGGGAAGACCGCCAGTTATGCGATGTGAAACAATCAGTTTCTCATTGAGATTTTAATTAAGATTCCTCATGACGTTTTGTTTACTCAGGTGGCGAGATTATTTTCTTGCAACGGTTTAATCCTTTCTTGACCGCCGGTTTTGGAGTAAAATGATTCACTCCTTTTGGGGGAATTTGCCTGTTACTCCAAGTGGATAATAGATCATTCAAGGGAACGTGCAGCCGCATTGCATCTGTTCTGTCATTGATCAATTTGCATGCCGATTTTCCGTACTTGCGGCAGTAGCGAAGTCGCGTTGCTGAACAGTTACAGTTCGGGGGATATTTTGTGTTTTTTGTCTCCAACTGGATGGTTGTCATTTCTGAAAGAAGCCGAGGAGATTTTTGATGAAGGTAATGGTTGTTGGGTCGGGGGGCAGGGAGCATGCCTTGGTCTGGAAATTACGGCAGAGTCCCAAGGTAACGAAGATTTATTGCGCTCCGGGCAATGCTGGAATAAGCGAACTGGCAACCTGCGTCAAGATCAGCGCCGCCGAGATTGAGGCACTGGCAGATTTTGCTGAAACGGAAGGGGTTGATCTAACCGTCATTGGGCCGGAAGTTCCCCTGGCCTTGGGAATAGTCGATCATTTTGAAGAAAAAGGGTTGCGGGTCTTTGGCCCCCGCCGCAACGCGGCCACTCTTGAAGGCAGCAAGGTTTTCATGAAGGATTTGCTGGAAAAATACCATATTCCTTCCGCTTTTTATGCGACCTTCACCGACAGGGAGGAGGCGCTTCGCTATCTGGAAAAGCAGGCTGCGCCGCTGGTGGTTAAGACCGACGGCCTGGCTGCCGGCAAGGGCGTGGTGGTGGCCCAGACCATCGCCGAAGCCAGGGCGGCGGTGGACCTGTTTATGAAGGAGAAGGCCTTTGGCGAGGCAGGCAACCGGGTGGTGATTGAGGAGTTTCTTCGCGGCGAGGAGGCTTCTTTTCTGGCTTTTACCGACGGAAAAACGGTGCTGCCTCTGCCGACCTCCCAGGATCATAAAGCGATTTTTGATGGCGATAAGGGCCCGAACACCGGCGGCATGGGTGCTTATTCCCCGGCGCCGGTGGTGACCGAAGCCTTGCACCGGCAGGTCATGGAAACGGTGATGCTCCCGACGGTCAAGGGGTTGGCGGCGGAAGGCTGTCCGTACAAGGGCGTGCTTTACGCCGGCCTGATGATCGACCAGGGGGTGATCAAGGTGCTGGAGTTCAACTGCCGGTTCGGCGATCCCGAGGCGCAGCCTCTGCTCATGCGGCTGAAAACCGATCTGGTGGAGGTCATGGAGGCGGTGATCGATGACCGTCTGGCCGAGATCTCTCTGGAGATAGACCCGCGGCCCACGGTCTGTGTGGTCATGGCGGCCGGGGGCTATCCCGGCAAGTATGAAAACGGCAAGGCCATTCAAGGTCTAGCCAAAGCGGGAGAGCATGAGGACGTGGTGGTTTTTCACGCCGGCACCGCGCTTCAGGGAGAGACGGTGGTCACCAATGGCGGCCGGGTGCTGGGTGTTACCGCCATCGGGGAAACGTTGCAGGAGGCCATCGCCAAGGCATATGGAGCTACGGAAGAGATCAGCTGGGACGGCTGCTATTATCGGAAGGATATCGGCCGTAAGGCCCTGGACCGAAAATAAACGTTCCGCAGCACCGCATCTGCTTTGTCATCGGCCTGCTCATGTGCTCTAGCACACTTCGCAGGCCTCTTCCGCGCATCTGCGGCACTGCTGAACGTTTATTGTACATAGTGCATAGTAGATTTTGTTTCTGGCGAATGATTATGACCTCAAAGGAGTGTGAGCTATGATCGGCATTGTCATGGGCAGTGATTCGGATCTGCCGGTTATGCAAGGTTGTCTGGATTTTTTGCAGGAGATGGATATCCCCTATGAAATAACGGTGGCTTCGGCCCATCGCAGCCCGGCGCGGGCCATGGAATACGCGAGTAGCGCCAAAGGCCGCGGCCTGAAAATCATCATCGCCGTCGCCGGGATGGCCGCCCATCTGGCCGGAGTTCTTGCGGCTCACACCACCCTGCCCGTGATCGGGGTGCCAGTGGATTCCTCCTCCTTAAACGGACTGGATGCCCTGCTTTCCACAGTGCAGATGCCGCCTGGGGTGCCGGTGGCCACCATGGGTATCGGCAAGGCCGGGGCGAAAAATGGGGCGATTCTGGCGGCGCAGATTTTGGCCCTTGCTGATGAAGGGTTGGCGGGAAGGCTTGTCGCTTTTAAAGAAGAGATGGCCCGCGAGGTTGAGGGAAAGGCGCAACGGCTGGCCGGGAGCCGGTGACAAATTCGTGGTTAAACCCCAAGTGACAGACGAGCTCATGTCCCATGCCTGTGAGGTTCTCCGGGCTGGCGGGGTTGTTGCTTTTCCCACGGAAACATATTACGGTTTGGCTGTTGATCCTTTCAATCAGGCGGCTCTCTCCCGTCTTTTCGCCTTGAAGGGACGATCTCCCGGTAAACCGGTTTTGCTGATTATTGACGCCCCGTCCCAGCTTGCCGGCCTGGTAGAGGAGATTCCCAGGCCCTTCACCATTCTAATGGAGAAGTTTTGGCCGGGACCATTGACCCTGGTTTTTCCGGGGGCTAAATCATTACCGGAGATGCTTACCGGTTCTTTGGGTACCGTCGGGGTCCGGGTGTCGTCTCATCCCGTGGCCCGGCAATTGGTAAAGACCTTTGGTCGGCCGATAACAGCGACCAGCGCTAATTTTTCCGGACAGCCGGCAGCGGTGACGGCCAGCGGCGTACAGGCGCAACTGGGGCATAAGGTGGATGTTGTTCTTGATGGCGGGGCAACTCAGGGAGGTCTGGGCTCTACTCTTCTGGGCTATCAGGAGGGTAAGGTCTGTCCGCTCCGGGCCGGAGTTATCCCCTTTGCCGAGATTGAGGCGGCGCTGACCGGGGCATAGCAGGGCGTTACTCTTTGGTAATCGTTCACCGTGGGCACACTAATGATAAGGGAACAGAGATGGAAGACCTTGATTGGGATAGAAATTTTGCTCTCGAGCAGGCTGGAGAAGACGAGGAGATGTTGGCGGAGCTGCTGGCGCTTTTTCATGATTCTTCCGCTTCAGATCTGGCGCAGATCAAAGAAGGTCTTGTCGCAGGAGATGCCGCGGCGGTGGCGGACGCCGCGCACAGCATCAAGGGTGCTTCTGCCAGTCTCGGGGTGGAGGGTGTGCGTAAGATAGCGAGCGAGCTTGAGAAAAATGGCAGGGCCAACGACCTTTCCAAGGCAAGAGAGCTTGCGGACCAAATGGCTATACTTCTTCGAGCCTTTGCAGGTCAGCAATGATGACCCTTGGCTGAAAGCTCTCAGCCATAGCAGGAAAAGTTTTCCCCTTAATTTATGTGATTGAGTCATGCCCAGCGCTAAAGATATACTGAGAAAATTTACTGACCTCAAAACGCTTCCGCATGTGGCGATCAAGGTGACCCAACTGGTCAACGACGATCGCAGCACCATGCATGATTTTGAGGAGATCATCAAACTCGATCCCGTTCTGGTCACCCGATTGCTGCGGCTGGTCAACAGCCCTTATTTCGGCTTGTCCCAGAAGGTCGGGTCCATAGCCAAGGCAGTGGTTTTTACCGGCATGACGCAGCTGCGCAATCTGGTGGCGGTGGAATCCCTGCGCGAGATGTTCAAGGGCGACGATGTCGATTTTTCGGCCCAGAAACTCTGGCTGCATTCCGCTACCGTGGCAATCCTTTCCGGGATGATCGCCAAGCGCATCTTCGGCAAGGATGGAGAGGATGTTTTTCTGGCCGGCATCGTTCATGATATCGGACTTATCGTTGAAAATCAGGTGGCCGGGGAACAGCTGCGGGAAGCATGCAAGGATTTCCGGGAAGGAAAGGGAACCCTGATCGAATGTGAGCGCAAGGCTATTGGGGCCGATCATGCCGAGGTGGGTTATCTTCTTGCCAAGGACTGGGGGCTGCCTCAGGAAGTACTCATCTCCATCAAGTCGCATCATCTTTCCAAACAGACTAAAGATGTCTCCCGTACCGGCAGTATTCTGCAACTGGCTGAATTTATAGCGGGAAAGATGAAGTACTGGCCAATTGCCGGGCCTCTTGAGCCGCTGCCCCCCGAACTTACTGAGCATGTGAAGGAGAAAGTGGCGGATTACAAGATTATCATCAGGGATCTGCCCGGAGAAATGGCCAAGGCGAAAGAACTGTACGAGTCGGACGAGTGAAGCGCTGATGACCGATCCCACCTTTGACGACATCTTCGATGATCTTATCGATGCCAATGAAGAACAGCAAAACTTCCTGGCGATTCTCGGCGCGTTGCTGCCGGAAGCTTCGATGCTTATGGTAAGCGAGGCGGGCGCCCTGCTTGCGGGGGAATGCCCCCTGGTTCTGGCCCAGTCGGTGCGGGAACAGTTGGTTAGCGAAGCCAGAGCGACCGATGGGTTTGTCGCGGGCAAGACGGAGAACGGGGTCTGTTGCCAGGCATTGTATCTTGCCAACCTGTCGGCGGTGTTGATCATCTCCTGTGCCGCAGTCCAGAAAGATCACTGCCGGCCAGGCTTCATGAGTTCCTCCCTGTTGCGGAATACCATTGATCTTGCCCTTTCCAGGCAGGAGCGGGAGATGCTGGTCGCCGATCATGAACAGGCGGTACGGCAGATCAACATTCTTCAGCAGCAGCACGGCAAGCTTGTTGAGGATAACTACCGTCAGTACCGGCTTAACCAGGATCGGGAAAAAGAGTATGCCCGAAAGCTTGAAAGCGAAATAGCCAAGCAAACCGCTGAGTTGCGGGAGGCTAATGCGCGGCTTGAGGAGATCAGCCGGCTGAAGAGCGATTTTTTGGCCAATATGAGCCATGAGCTGCGCACTCCCATGAACGCCATCATCGGCTTCAGCGAACTCCTGGCCGAGTCCCCCCTTAGCGAAGAGCAGCTCGATTATACCAGAACCATCTCTCAATCCGCGGCAAGCCTGCTAACCCTGATTAACGATATCCTCGATCTGGCAAAAATTGAGGCGGGAAAACTTGAGCTTGAGCATCTGCCCTTTAATCTTGCGGAGGTGGTTGGCAACGTGGCCGCCATGTTTAAGATCCCGGCCCGGGAAAAGGGGGTCGTCGTTGGCTGCAAGATTGACAGCCGTATTCCGAAAAGGATAATGGGGGACAGTAACCGGTTGCGCCAGGTCTTGGTAAATCTGGCCGGAAACGCCATGAAATTCACCGAGCAGGGCAGGGTTGATATTGAGGTTTCCTATGAGCGTGAAGATGCCGGCCGGATTGTCAGCCGTTTTTCGGTGCGTGACAGCGGCATAGGCATCCCAGCCGACCGGGTAGAGGCGATTTTTGAAAAGTTTACCCAGGCGGACGGCTCGACCACCAGAAAGTACGGGGGTACCGGTCTGGGGTTGGCCATTTGCCTCCAGCTTGTGGAGCTTATGGGCGGGAAACTCGCGGTGACAAGCGAGGTTGGCGAGGGCAGCACCTTTTATTTCGTAATTCCCCTGGAAGAGGCGACGGCGGAGATTGTCCCGCTTAAAGAGCAACATGAGGCAGGCCTTGGAAAGACGAGCTGCGGCGGGAGGATTCTGCTGGTTGAGGATAATGCGGTAAATCAGCGGCTGGCCAGCATTTTGATTACCAGGCAAGGATATGAGGTCGAGGTGGCCTCCGATGGGGCCGAAGCCCTGGAGCATCTCCGGCATCAGACCTTTGATCTGGTTTTGATGGATGTTCAGATGCCTAATATGGACGGCATGGAGGCCACCAGAAGAATCAGGGCGATTGAGGCTGACCCGGCTTTGCGTAAGGACTATGTCGGCCTGCGTACTTTGCAACAGCCGCTGGTTATTGTCGGGCTCACGGCCCACGCCAGAAATGAGGATGAAGCCGCCTGTTACCGGGCCGGCATGAATGGTTTTCTCACCAAGCCCATTGTCAAGGCGAAACTGGCTGTGATCTTAAACGAGATGATGCCGTCGTAACTACCCAGCAGCCTCGTATCTTGCGGCGATCGGTCCGGCTCACGTACCCGATGTACGCATCGCCTCCCGCTTACCGCACCTGAACCACAGCTGAATAGTTACGTTTTTGTTTTAGCCGTTGTGGCCCAGCCTCGGCCATTCATGACCGGCGCCCTGCAGCGCACCGATTTTTTCCTGCCAGGCTCCGCCATGGGCGGTAAACTCCGCCGTTCGTGCTGTTTCGTTCAGCAGCTTAAGTTCGATATGAAGCCGCTCCTCGGGCATGAGGCTGCCCAGCCGGTCGGGCCATTCGATCACGGACAGTCCTGTCCCGTAAAGATATTCCAGCAGCCCGAGCTCCTCTATTTCCGTTTCCTCGCTCAACCGGTAGAGATCCAGATGAAAAAGAGGCAGCCGCCCCGGATATTCGTGCAGGAGGCTGAAGGTGGGGCTGGTTATGTAGCATGATTGAGGCACCTGCAACCCCTGGCCGATGGCCTGGGTGAGGGTGGTTTTTCCGACCCCCAGCGAGCCGGCCAGGGTGATGATCTCGCCTGGGCTGGCGGTCTTTCCGAGATAGTGTCCCAGGGCAAGGGTGGCGCTCAGATTCGGCAGGGAAATGGTCAGGGAATCCATCTTATTTGTATTTCTTGTGGCAGAACAGGCAGCGGTATTTCGGAGGATGGCCATCGGGGAGTGGAACCTGGCCTTCGGGAGTATGGCAGGCGACGCAATGCTTTTCAGCCTCCTTTTTGTCCATGGCGTAGAATTGCAGATGATTTTTATCCTTGGGCAGCTTGGTGGTTGATTCGGGCGGCGCCTTGAGCAAAAAGGCAAGGATGGCGGCACAGCCGGCGATGAAGATGACATTGAACAGCCGGGTTTTGTTCTTTTTTGGTTCGGGGTTCACGGGTAGATCCTTCATATTTAAAGTTACGAGTTCCGAGTGCCGGGTACTAAGCACTCAGCTTTAGGGTGCCGCAAGATGTGGTGCCCTGTGACCGCTTACCCCATTTCCAGGGCGCTAAAAGGGACAAGGCCGGTGCGCAGGCAGAAAACCAGTCCCTCCAAAATAAGTTTGTCTGACAGTTTGCTGCCTGATGTCAACTTGAGCACCCGGGCATGCAGGCGGTGTCTCTTGATGAGCTGGGCCATTTTTTTGCTTTCATACCCCGGGTCCAGAATGGTGCGCGCGGCTTCTTCCCCGGAAACGATGGCGGAATAGATGCCCTCGCCGGTAAGGCCCGAGGCAAGGCCGGCCGCATCGCCAATCAGAAAGCGGTTGTTAAAATGCCAGCCGCGAAAGTCGGAGTTGATCAAGGCAGCCTGCGGCTGGCGGGACTTTAGTTCAAGGTTTCGCCGGCCAGCCCACTGGTACAGGTTGTTCAGCAACAGGCCGGGTTTGTTGGTGCTGAGCTTCGCGTACACGCCAATAGAGGCTGTATCCTGATGGGGGAAGATCCAGGCGTAGCCATTGCCGAAAAGATCGGTGTTCAGATGCCACTCCATTTCGGAGAAGTTCCCCGGCACGTGGTAATTGAGGCCAACCCCCATACCGGAGATGGGAATCCCAAGCTGCCGCCGCACCAGGGAGCTGCTGCCATCGGCGCCCACCAAGAAAGAAAAGCTGAACTCTTCTCCCTCTCTGGTACGCACCCGGTCTGCGCTTATTTCCTGGACAAGGGCGCTGGTGGCGATGCTGACTCCGGCGGCTGCGGCTCTTTCCGCCATCCAGCGCCCGAGTCTGCCCCGGTTAACGGTGCGGACAATGGGGCTGGCGCTTTGGAGTACGGTGTGTTGCCAGTTGCTGTGGATGTGCTGGCTGGTAAATGATTTTTCCCACAGCTCCTCGGGAAAGTCTAAGCCCGGGGGGACGACCGGAATGCCGCCGGCGCAGACCTTGGGGCCGATGACGCTGTTGCGCTCAAGCACCAGAACCTCTTTGCCCTGCCTGGCAAGAAGGGTGGCGCAGGCCAGACCTCCTGGCCCGCCGCCCACGATGACGGTATGGAAGTTTTTCATGGCCTTGGTCTCCGGTCTCCTGCTGAAAAACACCTTGCACACTATATGCGGATGGCTTTTTCTGTCAAGATATTAAGGGCCTTTCCGCATGGAGAAACTTGTCTGGCCGCGCGACGGTCAAGGCGCAGTGTTTTTTTACGAGAATGAAATTTGATGATTGTGTAACAACTGAAAAACGTATCGCCATGACGCAGAGGCGCAAAGGCAACATGCTGAAATAAAGGGATAAAAACTTTGCTACTTTGCGCCTCTGCGTTAAAGAATGAGTTATTTCGAGTCCGTCAAGGTATGGTGTTTTCGGAATTTTTTATACTCCCCCTTGGTTAATAGTGTCAGCGGTGAAGGACCATGCCCCAGTGACCAGAGTAAAAGAAGAGAGCCTGTATTATCCTGCCGAGTTGCCCATCGTGGCGCACCGGCAGGAAATCGTTCAGGCGATCCGCACCAGCCAGGTGGTGATCGTGGCCGGGGACACCGGTTCCGGCAAAACCACCCAGCTGCCCAAGATGTGCCTTGAGGCCGGACGCGGCAGGCGTAAGCGGATCGGCTGCACCCAGCCCCGGCGGATCGCGGCCATTGCCGTGGCCGAGCGGGTTGCCGAGGAACTCGGGCCACGGGCCTCGTTGGTGGGCTACAAGATCCGGTTCAAGGACCAGACCAGCCGTAATACCCGGCTCAAGTTCATGACCGACGGTATCCTGCTGGCTGAGGCGCACCACGATGGCAATCTTTCCGCCTATGACACGATCATCATCGACGAAGCCCATGAGCGCAGCCTCAATATCGACTTTCTCCTCGGGCTCTTTAAACAGCTCCTGAGCCGCCGCCCGGATCTGACCCTGCTGATCACCTCGGCCACCATCGACACCTCCCGTTTTGCCAAGCATTTCGGCAATGCCCCGGTGATCGAGGTGTCGGGGAGGGCCTGGCCGGTGGAGGTCCGCTATCAGCCCCTGGATCCGGCCAAGGAGGAGGAAGGGGAGCAGAGCTATGTGGACCAGGCGGTGCAGGCGGTCTGCGACCTGCGCCGGGAGGAAGGGCCTGGCGATATCCTGGTATTTATGCCTGCCGAGCGGGATATCCTGGAGGCGGTGGAAGCGCTGCAAGCCAGGTTAGGCAAGGAGCGGGGGCAGACCGCCCCTGTGGTGCTGCCCCTGTTCGGCAGGCTCTCTCCCGGCGAACAGAAAAAGATCTTTCAGCCGGTAAAGGGCCAGAAGATCGTGGTCGCCACCAACGTGGCGGAGACCTCAATCACCGTGCCCGGCGTCCGCTATGTGGTCGATACCGGCCTGGCCCGGCTGGCGAGCTACAATGTCCGGGCCCGGACCAGCAAGCTGCCTATCGTCGCAATTTCCCGGGCGAGCTGCGACCAGCGCAAGGGCCGCTGCGGCCGGGTGGGGCCTGGGGTCTGCGTTCGTCTCTATGCCGAGGAGGATTACCGCAACCGGCCCGAATACACCCCGCCCGAGATTTTGCGGACCAATCTGGCCGAGGTCATCCTGCGCATGACCAGCCTCAGGCTGGGCGACCCGGCCAGATTTCCCTTTCTCGATCCGCCTTCCGGCCGGGCCATCCAGGACGGCTATGCCCTGCTCACCGAGCTGGGCGCCCTGGACCAGCAGCGCCGCCTCACCGCACACGGCAAACTCATGGCCCGGCTGCCCCTGGACCCGAGGATCTCCAGGATGATCATCGAGGCCCGGGATCAGAACGCCCTGCGGGAGGTGACCATCATCGCCGCGGGGTTGAGCATCCAGGACCCCAGGGTCCGGCCCGTGGACAAGGAGGCGGCGGCGGACGCGGCCCATGCCCGCTTTACAAAAGTGCCCTCGGATTTTCTTTTCTTTCTCGCCCTCTGGGACGGTTATCACAACACCTTTGATAAGCTGCATAGCCTGTCGAAAATGCGCAAGTTCTGCGTCAGCCACTATCTCTCCTTTCTGAGGATGCGGGAGTGGCGCGACATCCACGAGCAGATCTCCCAGGTGCTGGCCGAGGAGCCCGGTTTTGCCATGAACAGCCAGCCCGCCGCACCCGAAGCCATCCATCGGGCAATCCTGAGCGGCAACCTGCGCAACATCGCGGTGAAAAAGGAGAAAAACTTATATCAGACCGGGGGAGGCAGGGAGGTCATGATCTTTCCCGGCTCCAGCCAGTACGGCAAGACCGGCGACTGGCTCATGGCCGCCGAGCTGGTGGAGACCTCGCGCCTCTATGCCCGGACCGTGGCCGAGATCAAGCCCGAGTGGATCGAGCCCCTGGCCGGGGAGCTCTGCCGCTCGTCCTACTCCGAACCTCATTGGGAAAAGGAGCGGGGTCAGGTGGTCGCCTATGCCAAGATCAGCCTTTTCGGCCTGGTGATCGTGCCGCGGCGCAAGGTCAACTACGGCCTGATTAAGCCGGAGGAGGCGCGGCAAATCTTTATCCAGTCCGCTCTGATCGAGGGCGGGTTGAAGGGCGAGTATCCCTTCCTGGCCGTCAACACCGCGCTGGCGGCCAAGCTGCAAGACATGGAAGATCGGCTGCGGCTGCGGACCATCATGGTGGACGATCAGGTCTTGTTTGATTTTTATGAGGGGCGCTTAGGCCAGGAGGTGCGCGACCAGCGCAGCCTGAATCAGTGGTTGAAAACCCCCGGCGCCCAAGCGCTCGTGACCATGACCGCCGATGACCTCCGGAGGCAGCTGCCCGAGGCGACCGCCCTGGAGCAGTTCCCCCTCACCATGGCCGCGGGGGATTGCGAGCTGCCCCTGTCCTACCGCTTTGCCCCCGGCGAGGAAGACGACGGGGTGACGGCCCGGATTCCCATCAGCTTGGCCCCGCATCTGCGGCCGGAGCTTTTTGACTGGCTGGTGCCGGGGATGTTGGCCAAAAAGGTAGCTTTTTTGCTTAAAGGGCTGCCCAAGGCCCTGCGGAGGCAGCTGGTGCCCATCCCCCAGACTGCGGCGGAGGTGGTCCGGGATCTGCCCTTTGGCCGCGGCTCCCTGTACCGGACCATGGAACAGGTGATCGTTGATTCCTTCAAGATCCGGATTGGAGCGCGGGACTGGCCCCAGGCCGAGTTGCCGCCCCACTTAAGATTTCGCTTCTCCCTGCTGGACGGGGAGGGCGAGACCGTCATGGTGACCAGGGATTTCAGCGCCCTGCAGGGTGAGGCGGCTGACCAGGTTGAGGTCTTCAGCCCAAAACAGATGGCGGAGCTCAAGAAGCTCTGGGAGCAAAAAAATATCACGCCGGCTCAATTCGGCCAGACGCCAGCCTATCTGCCGGTGCCAGGGGCCAACGGGGTCTTGCATGGCTACGTTTATCCAGGCCTCTGCCTTGTTAAGCAGGAAGTAGAGCAGCACCTTTTTCTGGCAGAGGACGAGGCGCGGCAAAGCACCCGGCAGACCCTGCACCAGCTGTACTGCAAGGAGTTTGCCCAGCAGATCAAGGTTCTGCGCAAGGAGTTGACCATCCCCCGCTCCCACTGGGCGCTGTATGAAGGGCTTACTTCTCACGAGCAGCTTAACGAAGACTTGTGGCATTTTGTGCTCTCTACGGTGTTTGCGTTTCGCGACGGCCTGGTGCCCTCGGCCACGCAGTTTGCCGCCAAGGTCGAGGAGGTGCGGGAGCAGGGGCTTTCGCTGCTTTGCCGGGAGATTTTTGCCGAGGTTGAGCGACTGTTGCAGGAACGGCGGGCAACCTTGGACACCATTGGCAAATATGCCGCGCTGCCCGGCAAGCCTGGCGGGGGCGGGCAGGAGGAGCGGTTTGCCGAATACCGCCGGCAGGCGGCGTCAATCGTACCTGCTGATTTCCTGCAATGGGTCGAAAGGAGGCGGCTGCCAGCGATGTGCCGGTATCTCAAAGCCTTGCGCATCCGGGTCGAGCGGGCCAAGCTTTCTCCGGCCAGGGACGCGCTCAAGACGGGGCAGGCGGCTATTCATGAGGAGCGCTATGCCCAGGCCGCCCGCACCGAAAATCCGCCTGCGGTCCTGCGGGAACACCTGCGGGAATACCGGGAGATGATCGAAGAGTTTAAGGTCTCGCTTTTTGCCCAGGAGCTGGGAACAGCCTATCCCGTCTCGGAAAAGCGGCTGGATAAGAAATGGCGGGAGATCGAGCCGCATCGGTACTGAGCCCGCCCTGACCCCCTATTTTTCCCCAATCAAAAATCCAGCGGACTTTTCTTCTCCTTGATGGTCGTACTCTTAAGGGTGTGGGTGTAGATCATTGGTGGTGCGGATGTCGCCGTGCCCCAGCAGCTCCTGGAGACCGCTAAAAAGGTGAGAAATTCCTTGACATCACTTGGAGTAAGCAAGATGATGTCCTTGCTTTTGGTGAATGCTTGCGGGTGACGCGTCCAAACTCTCCCGGCTGGAGGCATCATGCTGGTGCCCCGGTTTTTCCCCAGAACTCATTAACTTAAAAACTTAAGGGTGAGCTACCCCCGTTTTCACGGACAGTTGGTTAAGCAGCATTTGTCAAAAGTTCATATTGTTCCGGGCTGATATAGTTCAGCGTCTCATGAAGCCGTTTCCGGTTATAAAACACCTCGATG
>JBAYTO010000036.1:0-36287 GCA_041675585.1 Desulfurivibrionaceae bacterium | reverse complement strand
CCGCTTTGTCTCCGAGCTGGCCAATCTTTCCCCCAACAAGTACCAGCCTTACGTGGGCCAGTCCGCCTTTGCCCACAAGGGCGGCATCCATGTGAGCGCCGTGCAGCGCAACCCCCTGACCTATGAGCATCTGGAGCCGGAAAAGGTGGGCAACGTGCGGAGGGTGCTGATTTCCGATCTTTCCGGCAAAAGCAACGTGCTGGTTAAGGCGAGGAAGTTCGGCCTGGACCTGGACAGCCAGGATCCGGTGGTCAGCACCATCGTCAAGGAATTGAAGGATCTGGAAAATCAGGGTTATCAGTACGAAGGGGCTGAGGCGTCGTTCGAGTTGCTGATGCGCCGGGCCATGGGAACCCCGAAGAAGTATTTCGACCTGCACGGCTTTCGGGTGATGAGCCAGAAGACCCCGGACGGGGTGTTGCAGGAGGAGGCCACCATTCGACTGGCCGTGGCCGGCGAGGAGGTGCATACCGCCGCTCTGGGCAACGGCCCGGTCAACGCCCTGGACAAATCGCTGCGCAAGGCCCTGACCAGGTTTTATCCGAATCTCAAGGAAATGGAACTACAGGATTACAAGGTGCGGGTGCTGGCCAGCGAACATGGCACCGAGGCCCGGGTGCGGGTGCTGATCGAATCCCGCGACCATGACAGCCATTGGGGCACAGTGGGGGTTTCTCCGGACATCATCGAGGCAAGCTGGCAGGCTCTGGTGGACAGCATCACCTACAAGCTGATGAAGGATGAACACAACAAAAAATGAGCCCGGACCAAAGGATCGGCGCCCGCTGGCGCTGCTTCTTTTCGCCCTATGTCTTTTGGGCCTTGCCGGAGCGCGGCAGAGTGGTTTTTTCGATCTGGCCCGGCAGGCTACCGCCCCGCAAAAACTTGCCTGGCGGGATGATTCCCTTCCCCCCGGTCTCTACCGGGTGGAGGCCGACCTCGCGCCAGAATCGGCGGGGGGCGCAACTTCCCAACTCCCGGCCAGACTGGCCCCCCTGTTTTTTCAGCCCATTCCCTTAAATCAGGCCGACGAAGAGCTGCTGATTACCATTCCGGGGATTGGTCCGGCCTTTGCCCGGCGAATCATCGAGTTTCGCGACCAGCAGGGCAGGATCAACGATATTGCGGAACTGGACGCGGTAAAGGGGGTCGGCCCGGCCAAGCTGAAGATCCTGAAGGCCAACCTCGTTACCGATTGAGATCAACCGGTAACTTTCGCAACCAGCGCCGCCATGGCGGCGCGAACCAAAGCATACTCCTCGCCGGAAAGCCCGGCCCCTAAAGCAACCGTTTCCGCCATCTTTGCGCTGAGAAAATCTCCGGGCCCGTGGGCGTCGGCGTTCACGGCCATACTTGCCCCGGCGGCCAGGGCCATCTTCGCCACATGCCCGTTGGTGAGCGAGTGCCCTTTGCGACCTGAGAGTTCGAGGAGAACCCCATTTTTCGCGGCCAGCTGCGCCTCCTCCAGAGTAATGAAGCCGGGATGGGCCAGGATATCGACCCCCGCCTCGATGGCGGCCCGACCGGTCCCAGGCCGCACCGGCTCCACCGGGGTTTCCCCGTGGCCGACCACGATCAGGGCACCAAGCTGCCTGGCCCTGCGGGTGAGTTCCCCGAACATCTCTGGCGGCACATGGGTCAGTTCGATGCCGGGAATGAGCCGGGTCGTGGAATATTTGTTCAGGTCAGCCGCCACCTGGACAAGTCGAGGGATGATGAAATCCAGATTGGAGGAGTCGGCGTGGTCGGTGATGGCGATGGCGGAATAACCAAGGATTTCCACCCGACGCAGATGCTCGGCCGGAACAAGCTCACCGTCGCTGAACAGGGAATGGGTATGCAGATCGATCATGGGAGGTCTCCATTATTATTTATATTTTTTGCCACGAAAACCACGAAAGGTACGAAAAAATTGCTGTGTATCTTAGCATAATCTGGTGGAACAATTTGGACGATATTGCAACACGATGCTGTAATACCATCGCTGATGCCCTTAACTTTCGTGCCTTTCGTGGGTTTCGTGGCTAAATCATTTTCCCGCGCAAGGAGTTCTGGCAGGCGCTTTCGATCTCGACCATGTGCAACTGGCCCGGAACCAGCCTGGCTGCGCAGGAAAAATTCACGATCTGATTGGTGCCGGTCCGGCCGCTCCATTGATTGGCCGGCGCCTTGCTTGCCCCTTCCACCATGACCTCCACGGTCTTGCCGATCTCCGCCTGCTTAAGCTCCAGGGCAATCTCCTCCTGCCGTGCCTGCAAGCGGGCCAACCGCTCGGTTTTAACCTCTTCCGCAATCTTATCGGAGAAATCAGCAGCCTTGGCATTGGGTCTGTCGGAATACTTGAAGGAATAGGAGCCGTGGTAACGCACCGTCTCCAGCACCTGCATGGTGGCGGCAAAATCATTGTCTGTTTCCCCTGGGAAGCCGACGATGATGTCGGTGGTCAGGGCGATATCCGGCCGGTATTCCCGTAATTTAGCCACTTTGGCAAGATAATCCTCGATGGTGTAGCGGCGGTTCATCCGATTAAGGATGGGGTTTGAGCCGGACTGGACTGGTAGATGAAAATGCGGACACAGGGAGGGGATCTCGACAAAACAGCGCATCAGCTCCTCGGAAAGATCCTTGGGGTGCGAGGTGGTGAAACGGAGCCGCTCCAGGCCGTCGATCCCGGCCACCGCCCGCAGGAGCTCGGGGAACCCCCGGCTTTGCCGGGTGGCGCCCTTTTTGCCGTAGGAATTGACATTTTGGCCGATGAGGGTGATTTCCTTGACCCCCTGGCGCACGAGATGGGTCGCCTCGGCAATGATCTCGCTGAAACTCCGGCTAATTTCGCGGCCTCTTGTATAGGGGACAACACAGTAGGTGCAGAAATTGTCGCAGCCCTGCATGATGGTGATAAACCTTTTATGGGCAGGCCCCTCGGCCAGGTTTGGCAGAAAAGGGGGGATGACAAACTCGGCGGAAAGATCGGTGGCCACCTGGGGCTTTTTCTCCCGGCGGGCCGCGGCCACCAGAGAGGGGAGGGCGTAGATCGCCTGCGGGCCCATGACGATATCGATATAGGGCATCCGCTCAAGCAGGGCCGCCCCGTCCTGCTGGGCCACGCAACCGGTCACCGCCAGGATGAGGTTCGGGTTCTTTTCCTTGATCTTCCTGTAGCGGCCAAAGCAGCTGTAGGCCTTGTGCGCAGCCTTGCCGCGGATACTGCAGGTGTTGACCACCACCACATCAGCCTCTTCGGGATGCTCGGTCCGGTGATAGGCCTGCTCGCCGAGAAGCTGAGCCATGATCTCGGAATCACGCTCATTCATCTGGCAGCCAAAGGTTTCTATATAGAGAAGCTGTGTCATACTTAATGTCTTACCTTAACTGTTGCAATCTTCCAGACCGAGACGTTGGGCCATGCTCTGCAGAACACCTTTTACCTCCTGCTCCAGCTCAACGGGGTATTTCAGTTCAACTATCCCTTCGACCCGGTCCACGGTGGACATGATCGTCAGATTATCGTAGGCCTCGAGAATAAATTTCAAAAAATAGATCTGCTCAGGAGCAATACGAACTCGAATGCTGGCAAGACTGGTGGTCATGAAATTCATCACACGGAAAGGGTGGAATCAACTCCACCCAGAATATCCTTATATTGAACAAGGCGGCGCATGACCACCTCATCGAGGAATTCATCAGTCTGTTGCGGCGCCCGGCCGACAAACTGGCTGCCGTCTCCGATCAGATCCTGAAGTTCCTGCACCGAAAAAGGTACAGCGGGATCGTTAGCCAAACGGACCAGCAAATCGTTTTCCCTGCCTTCCTCCTTGACCACCTTGCCGGCGGCGACCGAATGAACCTTGATCACCTCATGCATCTCCTGACGGCTCTTACCTTTCTCCACGCAGGCCATGAGAATTTGCTCCGTGGCCATGAAGGGAAGCTCCTGGGCAAGATGACGGGCAATTTGTTTCGGATATACGACCATTCCCTGCGAAACATTGAGAAACAACTTTAATATTGCATCGGTGAGCAGGAAGGCCTGAGGGATATCCATGCGGCGGATGGCAGAATCGTCCAGGGTTCGCTCAAACCATTGATTGGCGTAGGTTGCGCTGAAATTGCCTACCAACCCCATGAGCTTTCTCGCCAGGCCGGTCATCCGCTCGGAGCGCATAGGGTTTCGCTTGTAAGCCATGGCCGAGCTGCCGACCTGCTGCTTTTCAAAGGGCTCTTCCTGGACCTTGAGATTGCTGAGCAAGCGAAGGTCCACGGCAAACTTGTGAGCCGTGGCGCCGATGCCGGCCAGGGTCTCCACGGTCTTCATGTCGAGCTTGCGGGTATAAGTTTGGCCGGTTACGGCAAAAACTTCGGAAAATCCAAGCTTTTTGGCAACAAGTTCATCCATCTTCCTAACTTTATCGTGATCTCCTTTAAACAATTCGATAAAGGTTGCCTGGGTGCCGACCGTGCCCTTGGCTCCTCGCGCCTTAATCTGCGCTTCCAGGTGCTCAAGGTAGTCAAGATCCATAAGAAGATCCTGAAGATACAAGGTGTTACGCTTGCCGACCGTGGTGGGCTGAGCCGGCTGGTAATGGGTGTAGCCCAGGGTCGCCAGAGCTTTATGCTGGCGACAGAATCCGGCGAGATTGGCAATGACATTGACCAAGCTCTTCTTGACGAGTTGCAGACCCTTTTTCTGGAGAAGCAAATCGGTGTTGCAGCCAACAAACTGGGAGGTGGCGCCCAGGTGGATGATCGGCTCGGCAGTAGGGCACTTGAGGCCATAGGTATAGACATGGGCCATGACATCATGGCGGATTTCCTTTTCCTTGGCTGCGGCCACCTCGAAATCAATATCCGTGGCATGGGCTCGGAGTTCATCGAGCATTGCGCTGGTTACGAGATCGGTAAGGCCCATCTCATGCTGGGCCTCAGCCAAGGCGATCCAGCAGCGCCGCCAGGTTTCAAACTTGGTGCGCTCGGAAAAAAGCTCCTGCATCTCGCGGCTGGTGTAGCGGCTTACCAGAGGTTCCTGATAGATATCGCGATTCATAATTATCTCCGTCTCAGAATAAAGCGAATTTGGTTCGTTACAAATCCACCGGGAATTATCTGCATCAACAACAGGAGGTTCTTTACCAAGAAAAAAGAAAAAATGCTCGTGAAAGGGCGGGACCCCCCCCGGCCTCAAGTTTCACCTTAATGCGCAATGTCGCATAATGTATATTATGTATACTAAAATAAAATTAAATAAAATCAAGATAGTAAGCGCTTAAAATCCACAGCTTCCACCTGCCAACTGATTTTGTTGCGGAAATTATTACGGCGGAGCCTGAAGGCCATTCTGAGCGGTTGACCAGTACCCAGAATGCTTTGAAAGCCGCCCAGGCCAAAACCAATGCCGTCGAGAATCGCTCCGTTGAAGCGCGCGGTGAATTTTAAATGATTGACGCCAACCTCACGGGGTTTCTCGGCCAGCCCCTGGGCACTGAAAATCGGCTCCGGATTACCCGTGCCGAACGGAGCCAGCTTTTCATACAGCTCCAGAAAGTCCGGCGCAAAGATGTTGCCGCTTTCGTCATCCCAGGCAATGGCGACCTTGGGGGCCAGCATCGTCCCGGTAACGATCTCGCCGAGCTGCTTTTGAAAAAATTCATCCAGCTCCGGCAGATTCTCCGCCGGCATGGTCAAGCCAACCGCTGCGGCATGTCCGCCAAAGGATGCGAAGAGATGAGCCTTTCCCTTAAGTATTTCATGCAGGTTAACGCCGGACACTGATCGTCCGGACCCCTTGGCCAAACCATCATTAATAGTAAAAATCAGCGTAGGCCGATTAAACTTCTCAACCATTCTGGCCGCCCCTATGCCGATCACGCCCGGATGCCAACCTGCCCCAGTGATAATGAGCCCATTTTTCCCAGCCCTTACCGCCGATTCTGCTTGTAGCCCGGCTTCCCGGCACATGGTCTCCAACACGGATTTTCGCAGCTCGTTTTCGCTGTTCAATTCCTTGGCAAGCTCCCTGGCCTGCTCAAGATCCTCCGCAATCAACAAAGCCATGGCCCTCCCGGCATCGCCCATCCTTCCCGCGGCATTAAGGCGCGGTCCGAGACGAAAGCCGATATCCTCACAGGTTACCCAGCAGCCGGCAACGCCTGACACGCGGCTGAGCTCAGCCAGTCCGGTACGCACGGAACCGCCCAAAACCTCAAGTCCTGCTTTAACTAATGTACGATTTATCCCGGTAATCGGCACCATATCCGCCACAGTGCCCACGGCCACCAGGTCCAAATAACCTTTCAGGTTTGGCATCTCCAGGCCGGAGCCATAACGCCCCTGTTCATGCAGCGCCTTCCTGATCCCCATGGCCAGATAAAAGGCAACCCCGACCCCGGCCAGATTTTTCTCCGGGAAGTCGCACCCTTTTTGCCAGGGATTCAATACGGCCTCAGCCTCGGGCAGCTCCTCGGGCGGCTGATGGTGATCCGTAACCACTACCGGGCAGCCCATCTCTCTTAATTCCCTGACCTGCTGCTTGCTGGAGATCCCGCAGTCAACGGTAATCACCAGGGGCGCCTGTTCCAGTACGGCAGTCGGCACGGTGCGCCGGATCGCCTCCAGATGCAGCCCGTAACCCTCATGTAAACGGTGAGGTTGACAGACGTATACCAGCGAAAAACCGATTTTTTTCAGAAAAAGATAAAGCAGGGCCGCTCCGGTGGTGCCATCCACATCGTAGTCGCCGTAAACGATTACCGGTAATTGTTTAGCCAGAGCCGGCAAAACCACCGCCACCGCCGCCGTCATGCCCCGCATGAGAAAGGGCGAGGGCAAATCGGCCAGGGAGGGTGAAAAAAAACGCTCCGCCTGGGCCCGGTTTTCCACGCCTCTACGTAAAAGAATTGCCGCCAGCGGCTTGGGAAGGCCCAGCTCTGCGGCCAAACGGTTCACCCGCTCGTGGTCAACGGGGTCTATCTCCCAGATTTTTTCAATTCTGGACAAAGGGTATCCTTTACAAATTACTTTATGTTTTTCTTTTATTTATCGTGGTTGGCAAAAATATTTTTACTGATCGTTTGTCTGGCGAGGCGTGACTGTATCAGGGTCGCCGAGAATACCAATTCCCCTGATAATGTAATGGACTCCGGACAGGATGGTGAATGCAGCCGTGGCATAAATCAGATAAAAACCTGCTGTGAAAATGGCCTGAAAATATTCGTGGCCTAGATAATACACCACGGTAAGCAGCTGCAGAAAGGTTGTCACCTTGCTGACCAGGGATGGCTTTATCTTGAAGTCGCGGTCATAGAGCATGAGAATGCCGATTCCTCCGCAGATGAGGACATCCCTGCTCACCACAATCACGGTCAACCATTTCGGCAAAACCCCCAGCACCGCCAGGGTGATGTACGAGGTAATCAGCAGCAGCTTGTCGGCAATGGGGTCGATAAAAGCGCCGAACTCGGTTTTCTGTTTCAGCACCCTAGCCAGGAAGCCGTCCAGGGCATCGGTGACCCCGGCCAGGATGAAAACCCATAAGGCGGCAAGCTCCCTGCCTTCCAGGAGAAAAATAACCAGCAGGGGGACAAGGAGAATCCTGCCGATGGTGAGAATGTTTGGAATGTTCATGCGCTGCTCACTCTCCTTCTAGCTCGGCAAGAAAACCCTCGACGCAGGCAAAAATTGTCGCTGAGTCAGAGGGGGCAAACCAACGGATATTCGGATCGCCGCCAAACCAGGTCATCTGCCGCTTGGCGTAACGCCGGGTATCCCGGGCCAGCAGGAAAAGGGTCTCGTCCCAAGCCCAGTGACCCTGGAGAAACTGGAGCATGTGCCGGTAGCCGATGGACTGCATGGCCTTCAGACCAGGATCATACCCCAGGGCCAGTAATTTTTCCACCTCCCCGAGCAACCCCTCGGCAACCATCTGCTCGACCCGCAGGTTGATCCGCTCGTAGAGCGCCTCCCGCTCGAAGTGCAGGCCGAGCTGCAAGACCTTGCCCAAGGCGGGCCGGATCTGCTGCGCACGAAGATGTTCGCTCCAACATAGTCCGGTGGCCTGAAAAATCTCCAGGGCCCGCAGCAGCCGGTGAGTGTCGTTGGCGTGGATGCGGCGGGCTGATTCCGGGTCACATTGTTTAAGCTCAGCAAAAAGGACCGGCCTTCCCTCTTCCGCCAGGCGCTGCCTGAGGCAGTCCCGCACCGTCTCCGGTACCGTGGGAATCTCGAACAGCCCTTCCAGCAAGCCCTTGAGATAAAGGCCCGTACCGCCCACCAACAGAGGGCGCTTGCCCCTGGCGATGATCTGCCGGCAGGCCTCAGAGGCGTCAGCCACGTAGCGGGCCACATGGTACTCCTCGTCCGGATCGACCACATCGAGAAGATGATGGGGCACCAAGGCGCGCTCCTCGGCGGTGGCCTTGGCAGTGCCGATATCCATGTGCCGGTAGATCTGCACGGAATCAAGGCCGACGATCTCGCAGGAAAACCGCTCGGCCAGGGCGAGGGAGAGCGCAGTCTTGCCCACGGCCGTCGGGCCGATGAGAACAAGCACTGGTTCGGTAAGCGGCGATTCTCCGGCAGGACGATCCATGGCTGGTAACGTATCCTAATATACGGCAAAGAAAAGAATTGTTCTTCAGGCTGCTTTCCGGTACAAATACAGGATTGCAATCCAGCCGGCCGACAAGCGGCTTCTGGACGGAAAAACCAACATTATCAGCATATAAGACATCTATATACCATATATTCCACAAAGGAGAAGATCATGCCCGAGAGAATTTACAACTTCAGCGCCGGACCGTCCACCCTCCCCGAGGAGGTGCTTACCCAGGCGGCCAGGGACATTGTAAACTTCAACAACCTGGGCATGGGCCTCATCGAGATGAGCCACCGCTCCAAGGCTTTCATTGCCGTGGTGGATGAGTGCGAGGCGAACCTGCGTGAGCTGATGAAGATCCCGGCCAACTACAAGGTGCTCTTCCTCCAGGGCGGCGCCTCCACCCAGTTTGCCATGATCCCCATGAACCTTCTCGGCCAAGGCAAAACCGCCAGCTACCTCAACACCGGGGTCTGGGCCAAGAAGGCGATCAAAGAGGCCAAGCTGTTCGGCAACATTCAGGTTCCCTACTCCAGCGAGGAGTCCGTCTTCAACCATGTGCCCAGGGACAGTGACTATACCGTGGATCCGACCTCGGAATACCTCTATTTCGTCACCAACAACACCATCTACGGCACCCAGTTCCCTGACATGCCGAAAAGCGAGAAGATGCTGATTTCCGACATGTCCTCGGACATCCTTTCCCGCGAATTCGATATCACCCCCTTCGGCCTGGTCTATGCCGGGGCCCAGAAGAACATGGGGCCGGCCGGCGTCACGGTGGTCATCATCCGCGAGGATCTGCTGGACCGCTCCCCGGAAAACCTGCCCACCATGTTCAAGTACAAAACCCACGCCGACAACGGTTCGATGTTCAACACCCCCCCATGTTTTTCCATCTACGTGATGGGGTTGGTTCTGAAATGGCTCAAGAAACTGGGCGGTATCGCAGCCATGGAGAAGATCAACCAGGAAAAGGCGGCTATCCTTTACAACGCCATCGACGGGAGCAATTTTTACCGGGGCCACGCCCTGCCCGGCTCCCGCTCCAACATGAACATCACCTTCAACCTGCCCACCCCGGAGCTGGAGGCTCAGTTCATCAAGGAGGCCACGGCCAAGGGGATGGACGGACTCAAGGGCCATCGCTCCGTGGGCGGCTGCAGGGCGTCGATATACAATGCCTTCCCCAAGGCCGGGGTTGAGGCGCTGGTGGGTTTCATGAAGGAATTCGAGAAGATGAACAGTTGATATTTTTTGCCACGAAAGGCACGAAAGGTCAACATTGTCCGTCTGGAAAGTCGCAGAGTGCAAGAAAGTCCCTCTCCCCTTGCGGGAGAGGGCTAGGGTGAGGGGAACAGGCTGGATGCGATGCCTCTTGCTACTTCACCCCCCCCTCAATCCCCTCCCGTCAAGGGAGGGGAGCTAAGACAAAAAAACAACCAAACACTTCTGACTAACGGTGCGATCAGCAGAGATTACGCAACACATCGCCCCTCATTTTTTCGGGAGTTTCGTGGATTTCGTGGCTAATAATTTATGCATTACGAAGGCACCCACATCATTCGGCCGCCCAGCGAGGCGGACAGCATCATTCTTCAGGTAACGGTGGGCTGTTCGCACAACCGCTGCACTTTTTGCGGCACTTACAAGGAAGAGCGCTTCCGCATCAAGGACCGGGCCATTGTCGAGGCGGACCTTGACTTTGCCGCCCGATACTGCCACAGGCAGTCCCGGGTTTTCCTGGCCGACGGCGACGTGCTGGCCTTGAGCCAGCCTCGCCTGGTAGAGCTGCTTACTAGGATCAAAGAGAAGCTGCCCTGGGTGAACCGGGTCAGCCTCTACGGCAATGCCCGGGCCATCCGCAACAAAAGCGTGGCTCAGCTTCTGGCGCTGAAAGCGCTCGGCCTGCACCGGGTGTACATGGGGTTGGAGAGCGGCCACGATGAGGTGCTGCGCGCCATCGATAAGGGCGCGGATGCCGCGCAGATGGTCGCGGCGGGCCAGCGGGTTCGGGCGGCCAATCTCTTTCTTTCGGTAACCGCCCTGCTCGGCATCGCCGGGGCCGAACTATCCCAGGCGCACGCCAGGGCCACCGGCCAGGTGCTTTCGGCGATGGAACCCAACCAGACCGGCATCCTAACCCTGATGCTTCTTGAAAACACTAAGCTCTATCAGCTTGGAACAGCGGGCAAATTCAAGCTTCCTGGCCAGCAGTCTTTACTGGGCGAGCTGCGCACCATGGTGGAACATCTTGACCTGAAAAGAGGCCAGCTCCAGAGCAACCACGCTTCCAACTATCTGGCGATCAACGCCAGAATGCCCCGGGACAAAGCGGCGGTGCTGACGGCCATCGACCAGGCCCTGGCCGGGCAGACCCGGCTCAAACCAGAATATCTGCGAGCCCTGTAATGGAAACGGGAAAAATCGATCTGAAAAACCTCACCCTGGCCCAAATGCGCGAGTGGGTCAAGGCCCAGGGCTGGCCAGCCTTTCGGGCTCAGCAGATCTTCGCCTGGCTTTACCGCACCGGGATCAGCGAATTCTCCCAGATGACCGACATCTCCAAGGAGGTCCGGGCCAGACTTACTGAGATCGCCACGATCAGCCGCCTTACCCCGGCCATGGAGGAGCGTTCCGAGGATGGTAGCGTCAAGTACGGCTTCCGCTTGGCAGACGGAGCGGTGATCGAAAGCGTCCTTATCCCTGAGGGCGATCGGCTGACCCTGTGCGTTTCCTCCCAGGTGGGCTGCGCCATGGGCTGCAACTTCTGCCTCACCGGCACCATGGGTTTTGTCCGCAACCTGAGCGCGGGCGAGATCGTGGGCCAGGTCCAGGCCGTAACCGATATTGTCCGGGCCCAAGGTAGAAACCGAATCAACAACCTGGTTTTCATGGGCATGGGCGAGCCGCTGGCCAATTTCGACAACCTGATCGACGGACTCAACATCCTCATGGAGCAGACCGGCCTCGATTTCTCCAGCCGAAGGATCACGGTCTCCACCTGCGGCATCGTCCCCAAGCTCAAAGCCCTGGGCGAGGCGGTGACGGTCAATCTCGCCATCTCCCTGCACGCAGCGGACGATGAAACCCGCAGTCGGCTGATGCCCATCAACCAGACCTACCCGGTGGACGAGCTGCTCGCCGCCTGCCGCGCCTACCCCCTGCCCAGCCGCCGCAAGGTGATGATCGAATACATCATGATCAAGGATCTCAACGATTCGGTCCGCCACGCCCGGCTACTGATCAAAAAACTGCACAAGCTGCGCTGCAAGGTCAACCTTCTGCCCTACAACGAAAACAAGACCTTCCCCTACCAGAGCCCGGACCGGGAACGGGTGGAATTGTTCCAGCAAACCCTGCGCGATTCGGGCATCACCGCCCTGATCCGCGAGTCCCGAGGCGGGGATATCTCCGCGGCCTGCGGCCAGCTTGCGGCAGAGGCGGACGAAGAAGAATAACCCCTTCCCTTCCAGACCCTTGCAGGTTTTTCCATTGACTTCCCCACCCCATTGGGCATAACATCCGATAAATAATTAGCACCCAACCTAAGGAGAACCACATGCCTCATTTCACCCCCTGCCGTCGCAACCTCCTGACCCTTGGCCTTATAACCCTCCTTTTCCTTGCCGGCTGCGCCACCTATACCAGGCAACTTGTTTTGCGCTACGACCCCATAACCACCACCCGCTTTGGCGGCGGCGACCTCTATCTCATTAACGCCGAGCTGCAACCGCCAACACCCTCCGGGGCCTGGGCCATCGGCAACACCAAAAATACCGAGGGCGCAATGATCGACACCCTGTGGAGCGGCGTCTCTCCCACAGGCATAGTGCAGAACGCCATGACCATCGAGCTTGGCCGAACCGGCTATCAGGTGATCCCTGCAAAAAGAGCCCCGGACCTCTATAACAAGGTGGTGGAGATCACCGCTGCAACGGTGAGTGTCGATCAGGTCCATAATATTTCCAGGGTTAACGCTTCCTGCACCGTCAAGATTTCCCTGACGGTGATGAAAAACGGCATGCCGGTGCGCAAGCTCAATTATGAGGCAAAGAGCAGCGACCTGGCGATCAAGGACCGCGACCGGCTGGCGGAAACCATGCTCCGCAACACCATGCAGGAAGTGATGAAGCAGGCTATTCCGGATATTATTGGGATTCTGGAACAGTAAAGGGACTGGCTAACGTGGCAGAAAAATCTGGGAAACTTATTTTGCAACTGTCTACTTGACAGGAAAGCTTACGTCTTTGAGGCAAATATTTCTTCCTTCAATTTAACAATCTTTGCTTCAAGGTCTGCAAATTTCTGTTGCGCCTCTTCCTGAAGACCAGAAATCATCAAGGTGCTGATTTCTTCCATGGACTTTTCCTTTTTTTTGAGCAGCTCCAGAAACTTGGCATCGCGCGCTACTCTTTCCACCCTCGCGTGGATTTCGTTGACAGTAAAAGGTTTTTTAAGGAAATCGGAGGCGCCGGCCTCGATGGCCTCATCGTAATGGTGGTCATCAATATAGCCAGTCATCGCGATAATCGACATGGATGGATGTGCTTTTTTTGCCAGCTTGGTGAGTTCAATGCCATTCATCCCCCCCATCTGCAGGTCGGTTATCATCAGACTGAAGGATTTTTCAGCCAATATTTTCAGGGCATCCTCCGCGCTTATAGCTGTTGAACAGGAATAGCCGATGGTCTCCATGCATTGTTCGACCGTAGACAAAATCATCTGGTCGTCGTCCACAATAAGACAGGTCTTGTTTGTGCTTTCACTCATTAACAAGAGCCTCTTGCGAAATTATTCAACTGTTTGCTGACAGCTAAAACAAAACTAAGGAGCAGACCCAAGAAGCTTACAATGCTATCATAGCATGCTTGCTGAACCGTATCCAATAAAGTTATCTTTTCCCTTTCAGGTGATGCTATTCAAAATCTCCGGCCAGCTTTTCCTGCAGCCCCGAAGCCCGCTCCACCCTTCTGCCCACCGCCGCCTCGATCTCCCGGGGTCTGCCGACCAGAGCCACCTGCCGCCTGGCCCGGCTGATCCCGGTATAGAGCAGTTCCCTGCTCAAGAGGACCGAATCCTCTCCGGGCAGGACCAGGGCAACCCGGTCAAATTCCGAGCCCTGGCTTTTGTGAATGGTCATGGCAAAGGCGGTTTCGTGCGCGGGCAACTGGCGCAAGGAATAGGAACGCACCCCTTCCCTGCCTTCCGAAAAGAAAAATGTTTTGAGCCCCTCACCGTCCTCACCGGGCCAGAGGATGCCGGTCTCGCCGTTAAAAAGGCGCAAATGGTAGGAATTGGCCTGGATCAGCACGGGGCGTCCTTTGTACCACGACCCGCTCGTCTCGATCAGCCGGTGGCTGGCCAGAACCTTTTCCGCATAACGGTTCAAAGAAGAGACCCCAAGCGGCCCAAGCCGGTGGGCGCAGAGCAGCCGGAATTTCTCGAACAGCGCCAAGGCCGCAAGGGGATCAGCAGCCTCCAAAAAGGGGCGGTATCCGGCCAGGATCATCTCCGCCAGAGGATGGGCCGGATCTCCCGGCAGCAGAGGCGGCAGCAGGCTGACCTCTGAAAAGCCCTGCTGACAAAGGGCAACGGCCTCCTCCGCCTTGCCGGCATGGATCGCCGAGGCCAAGGCCCCGATCCCCGCATGGGATGAGAAACGGAAGCTTTCCGTCAGCCGGACCACGCAGCGGGCTAGAGGATTTTCCCCGGCTCCCGCTCCGTTGTCCAAAACCGCCCCGCAAATATCCCCCAGGATGGAGCCCGCCTCCACCGAGGCAAGCTGGTCCTTGTCGCCGAGCAGGACCAGCCGGGCCTTGGGCGGCACCGCCGCAAACAGCTTGGCCATGAGGGCCACGTCGATCATCGAGGCTTCATCGACCACCACCACCTCGCAGGGCAGAGGATTTTCCCGGTTGTGGCGGAAGGTGGTCGGGTGCTCAGCCCGGTAGCCCAAGGCCCGATGGATGGTCGCCGCCTGGGTGGGCATGGCTACAACCAGTTCCTGCGGCAGAAACGACGCCCCGACCTTTTTCTGCAGGGACTCGGTGAGTCGGGCCGCCGCCTTGCCGGTGGGGGCAAGAAGGAGGATCCGCGGCAACGGCTCTCCTGCGGCCTTGGCATACAGGAGGAGCAAGGCCAGATATTTGGCGACCAGGGTGGTTTTGCCGGTGCCGGGTCCGCCGGTGATCAGACCCAGCCGCTCCCGGAAAATCCCGGCGCAGGCCCGGTTCTGCCGGACATCCTGTGCCGTGCCGGTGAATAGTTCGGCAAGGCTGTTTTCGAGCAGATCCTCCTGCACCGCCGCCGGGCTTGCGGTCCTGGCCCGAATCTCCTGGGCAAGCTCCTCCTCGTAACGCCAGTAGCGTTGCAGATAGAGGCGCGTGCCTTCGAGTACCAGCGGGGCTAGATGGCCATCCCGGCTTACCAGGGGGCTTTCCCGGAGTTCCGCGATCAGCTCTGCGAGCGAAGGCGTTGACTCCCCCTCCCTTGACGGGAGGGGGCTGGGGGGTGGGTGAAGTGGCGAACTGCCTACCTCATCGCTGTTTCCCCCTCTCCCTAACCCTCCCCCGCCGGGGGGGAGGGAACTTTTTTCAGGGGCTCCAGCCGGTAGCCGTTTGAGATCAAGGCAAACATGGCCGTTGCCCACCGCCTTCCGTGTTAGGGCGGCGAGGACAAGGGTCCGAGGCGCGGCGGTGGGGGCAAAGCGCTGGAGGGTTCTGACAAAATAGCGGTCGAACTGGTCCAGGGCGCCGGAGGCAATGAGCTGTTCAATCTCCCTGATCATGCCCCGTCCTCCCCTGCCAGACTCGCAAATATCGCAGAGAGCTGCTTGATGCGGGCCAAGGGCGGCAGGTCGACAAACACCCCGAATTCCGGCCCGAAGTCCGGGTGCATCCCCTTGATAAACAGGTAAAAGACCCCGCCGAAATCCCGCTCGTAGTCATAGCTGGGCAAGCGACAGGTCAGATAGCGGTGCAGAGCCACAGTGTAGAGGTGATATTGCAAAAAATAGTGATGATCGGCCATGGCCGCCAGCAGTTTATCATTGGCATAATCATCCCGGCTTACGCCGAGATGATTGCTCTTGTAGTCAAACAGATACCATTTACCAGCAAAGACGCCGATCAGATCAATAAACCCCTTGAGAAAGCCGCGCAGGGGGATGAAGCGCAAGGCGCGCAAGGCCTCAACATACCCGGCGGGAATCCCCTGGGGATAATCGAGAAAGGGACGGGCCAGGAGTTCGGCGGAGAGGCTGGCATCCTCGCCCAACCCCGCACCCACCGGAAAGGTGAAGGGCATCTCGATGAGGCGCTGCTCGTCGCGGAGATCACCCAGACAAAAACCAGCCGTTGCGCAAAGAGGAGTCTTGATTACCTCACCGAAGGCCCGGCAGACCGGGGCAAGCCAGAGTTCCGGATAGCCGTAAAACATAAGCTGTTCCCGCACCTGCTCCCGCAACAAAGCGGAGTTTTCCGCCTGAAAAGAGATTTTTTCAAAGAGAGTATGGAAGAAATTTCCGGCCACCGGGCCTTTGGGAAACTGGGCCAACGGCAGTTGCGCGGCGACAGGAATCGGCAAATCAAGGGGCGTGACCGTTCCTTCTCTCCCGGCTTCCGGCTCTCTTTCTCCCGGATCGTGGCCGGACTGGGCGGTGAGATGGGAGAAGCTGCCGATCCGCCAGACCTGTTTGAACCTGCGGCTCGGGATCCGGCAGGCCAGGGATGGAGGAGCTTCCGGCCTGGCCGCAACGCCTAGCGAAGCCGGAAGCAGATGCAGTTGCCGAACTCGCCAGCCCTCGCTTGTCCTGGCGCGCTCCTGAAGTTTGTCCAGCAGCTCCTGGCAGGTGCAGCCCTTGAGGTGCTGCGCTAACGCTGTCGGGCCGCCGCTTTCTTCTGAGTCGGCCTGATCTCCGTGCAGAAGCCAGGCCAGGGCGCTGCCATCATAGCCGGAGGCCGGGGCCCAGAAGACATGGCAACTGTGCCGAGCCCGGGTCATGGCCACATAGGCCAGGCGCAGCTCTTCGGCAAAACGTTCGGCCGCAGCCAGGGCTTTGGCCCGCTCGTCGGGCAAGAGGACGATCCTGCCCTGCCAATCGTCCTCCGGATCATGGAGGCTGACAAAAGGCTGCCTGCCGGCACCGCCGCCCCCCAGAAAGAGGTAGGGACAATAGACCACCGGATACTCAAGCCCCTTGCTGCGGTGGATGGTGACCAGCTGCACCGCATCCTCGTCGCTTTCCAGCCGCAGCTCGGCCTCCTCACCGCTTTCACTGTCACTGGCGGCCATGGTCCGGCGGCACCAGTCCACCAGCATCTCCGGGCTGAAATGGTTCCGGCTCTCCGCCTCCTGGAGCAGTTCGGCAAGATGGCGCAGATTGGTCAGGCGGCGCTCGCCGTCTTCCAGCAACAGCAACCGGCCGGTGACGCCATATTCCTGCCAGGCCGCCATCAGCATCCGCATGACCCCGTTTTTCCGCCACACCTCCTGCCAGGAAACAAACCGGGCCATGAGGGTGTGCAGCTCGGCTTCCGCCCGGTTGAGCCGGTCGAGATCAGAGGCAACAAAGCCGAACATCACCGTAGCCATGGCCTTGCGGAGCAGCTGCTCATTGCCCGGTTCGGCCACCGCCGCAAGCAGCCTCAGGCACTCCTGCGCCTCGGGGCTGGTCCAGACACTGGCCTTGCTCTGGAGCACCCCGTTGATGCCCCTCCCCCGCAAGGCACCCTGAATCTCCGCCGCCTGGCTGTTGGTGCGGACCAGCACGGCAATGTCCCCGGCCCGCACCGCCCTCTCCCCGATCCTGCCGGCTCCGGCCAGCAGCCCGGCAATATCTCCGGCCACCAGCTCGGGGATCAGGTGAACAAACTGATTTTTGATCAGCCGCCCTCCCCTGGTTCCGCAAAAGGTCTCGGGCAGGGTGAGAAACTGGAGGGGCTCCGAGCCTAAACTCGAGGAATGCCAGAGATCTTCCGCCCCGGGTCGGGCACCAACCTCGGCGTAGCTGATCCGCGGATCGCCAAAGGGTTGGGCCAGAACGGTGTACAGAGAGTTGAGCGCCGCCACCATCTTCCGGTCGGCCCGCCAGTTGGTGGTCATGGTGTGTTTTTCCGCCTCCGCCTGACCGGCAGCCGCAAGATAGGCATAGATATCTGCACCCCGGAAGGCATAGATGGCCTGCTTGGGATCACCGATCAGAAAAAGGGGTTCCTTGCCGCCTCTCCCGTAGATGGTCCGAAAGATCCGGTACTGGATGGGATCGGTGTCCTGGAACTCGTCGATGAGCGCCACCGGAAAGCGGGTCCGGATCCGCTGGGCAAGCTGCGCCCCGGTTCCTTGCCCGCCCTGCAGGGCCTTATCCAGGCCGCTGAGGAGCTGATCAAAGGATTGCTGCTGCCCGGCTAAAAGCCGCTTAGGCAGTTCGGCTCGGATATAACGCGCCGCCCCGGCCAGAAAAAGCGCTTGGCTCCGGGCGGCCATGGCCTCTGCCTGGACAACCAATCCGCCCCAGGCGGCGAAGAAGGGGTTGCTTTGCGCCAGCCCTTTTTTCAGGGCTGTTGCCGTAAAAACCTTGCCCTCCGGCTGAAAGATCTTTTCTTCGGCCAGCAGCCCTGACTGATTTGGCAGGGCAAAGACGCTTGGCTCGCCCTCGGCGAAAAAAGCAGCGATCCGGTCGAGCAACCCTTGCGCCAACAGGGTCTTAAAGAAAGAGGTCAACCCCTCGGCCTGGACAAAGTATCGAGCCAGAGCTTCGCTTTGCTCCTGCCAGCACACCCGGGCCTTGACATAGAGCCGGCCATACTCCGCCACCAGGGCCGGGGTCTCCTCCGTGGCCGAGTCCTCGGCGACCACGGCAAAATCGGAGTGCCGGATCGCCTCCTGGATCAAACCGCGCAGCTGGCCCGGGGAAACGCCTTGTCTGACCAGGCCGGCCAAGCGGGGATCTAGAGCGTAGAAAAAGGTGCTCCAGTAATCATCGGCGATCTCCCGCACCAGGGGTTCGGTGGCGCCGGTGAGCTCCAACTCAAAAAGCAGCCCGGTTTCCAGGGCATGCTGCTGCAAAACCCGGTGGGCAAAACCGTGGATGGTGAAGACCGCAGCCTTGTCGATATCGCTTACGGCCCGAACGAGCAACCGGCGGTCGGCCTCCGGGTCTAGGCTGCGTCTGAAAAGTTGCCAGACAAAGGGGTCATCCCCGCCGTGCTGGTTCTCAAAGGCCTGGGCCGCCGAGCGCAGCCGGGTCCTGATCCGCTCGTGCAACTCCGCCGTTGCCGCCTCGGTGAAGGTGACCACCAGGATCTGCTCCACGCTCAGCCGATACTCCAGCAACAACCGCAGGTACAAGGAGGTGATGGAATAGGTTTTGCCCGTGCCGGCGCTGGCCTCGATGAGTTGCACGCCGCTGGTGGCCACCGCAAGCGGATCAAAGGCGCGGCTCATAATTCCTCCATCTGCTTGAGCATGGGCAGGAAGATGCGGGTAGCAAGCTCAGCAAAGGTTTGGGAGTTGCCTTCGCGGTACAGGGCGTAGCCAGGAGCAACCGGCAAGGCCTCGCCGAACAGTTGGCGGCAGTATGGGTCATCCCCCTCTCCGGGTGCAAAATCGCTGCCGAGATATTCCTCCTCGGCCTTGGCAAAGGCGACAAGCCGCCGCTCCTCCTCGCTTCCCTTGCCGGAAGCCATAATCCGGGCAAAGACCAGGCCGCTTTGGGGAAAAAAGGGCAGTGGCGCATTGAGGCCGTCGGCAAACAGGGTGGTCAGCTCAAGCAGCACCCCGGCGGCCTCGTCCACCGGCGAGAAACGGAAAACCTGAGCCGTGCCCTTGCAGCTCCCCCTGCCGATCACGATGGTTTCGCAACGCTGATCATCGGGGGCGACGGCGGAGAGGAAAAGATGCTCCAACCAGACCGGCAACAAAATACGGCCGTGAAGCAGACTGTTGCTCCAGCAGAGATGGCCGGAGGAGTATCTGTTGCCCAGCTCGCCGTGCAGGGTGAGCTCCGGGGACAGGGCGATTTCCCGGCGCAGGGGCGGGAGTGGTTCCCCGGTCTCATGGGCAAGGAGTTGTTCCACGATGGGGCGCACCGTCTCCCTGATCTCGGCAAAGACCGCCTGCGCTCCCTGGCCCAGAGGAACTCGCCCCTCCCCCCGCCAGCGGGCAAGAAGGGGTTCCGGCCGGGAGAGTCCCTCCCCTTTCATGGCCAGGAGATCCCGGTTCAGCTGGTATTTTTCCAGATTGTCAAGATGGATAGGTTCGCGGTCTTGAAGCTCCCGACTTTTATCCTGCAGAAAAAGACCGAGCCGGCTTTCGAGAAACCAGCGAACCGGCTGCGAAAAATAGCGGGACATCTCCGGGAGGGAGAGCAAAGCAGGCTTGAAATCGGCGGTTGGCAAAGGGGTTGGCAGAAAAGCATGGCGGGTACGGACTCCAGCCTCTCTTGCCTGGGCTGCCAGGCAGTATTCCGAGGCAAAACTGCACAGCCGTGCCTCTGTCCCGGAAAAATATCTCCGGCTGAAAGGCTGGAGAGGATGGCGGGTCACAAGCCGTGCAACCATTCTTTTCCGGTGCTCGGCAATAGATGCACCGGATTCCCCGGAGAGCTCTAGTTCAAGAGAAAAACTCTCCGCCAGGCTGTCAATCAGCTCTTCCACCACCACGGAAGGCGGCAGCTCCTTGCCATCGCGCAGGGTATTGCCCAGATAAAAAATCAGAAATCTCTCGCGGGTGGCCAGCAGGGCTTCGAGAAAAACATACCGGTCATCGTTGCGTTTGGCCCGGTCCCCCCGCTGGGGGTAGCGGGCGATGAGATCAAAGCTCTGCGGGTGCTCGATTCGGGGGAATTCCCCATCGTTCATGCCCAGCAGACAGACGACTTTGAAGGGAATCGACCGCATGGGCAGCATGCCGCAGAACGTAAGGCCGCCTTCAAGAAAGCCCTGGGCCGTGGCCTGGCCGGAGAGCTTTTCCTTGAGCAGGATCATCAGGCCGTTCAGGTCCAGGGGCTGACTGAACCCGGCATCCTCAGCCTCAAGGACTATCCGGGCGAGATTGTCCCTGATCTTCTGCACTTGCCAGGCCTGGGGCGAGTCCTCCAGAAAAAGGGCCGCCAGCAGGTCGTGGATAACGGGCTGCCAGTCCGGCAGCTCCCTGGCGGAGGTTAGCTTGTCCGCCGCAGCAAACAGGGTTTCGCAAAAATGGATGAAGCGGCCGGCAAGTTCGGCCGCCTGACCCTCGATCTCCTCATAGGGCAGAATGTCGCCCAGAAAACCCCCGTCGGCCCGGACGGCATAGCCCAAGGTCAGACGGTCAAAGCCGAAGCGCCAGGTGTTCTGCCGCTCTTTCGGCTGCTGCCGCGCCTCCCGGTGCAGCTCGTCAATCCCCCACCGGATCCCGCTTTTTTCCACCCAGAGCCGAATCTTGGGCAGCTCCTCGGGGCTGATGCCGAAATTAAGGTGGATTGCCTCGCAGGCCAGCAGATCCAGCACCTCTGAGGCCGGCATCCTGCCGGAAGCCATCTGAAGAAAACGGAAGAACACCTCGATGAGCACCGCCCCGCTCAACAGAGAACGGTCCGCAATCCGGAAGGGGATAAAACGTCTGTCCTCCGGGGAAAAGCCAAAAACCGCCTCGATCAGCGGGGCGTAAGCGGAAACCTCCGGCAGCATGACCACGATCTCGCGGGGGGCAAGAAGGGGATCGTCCTGAAGCAGGGCCAGCAGTTGATCCTGCAAGACCTCTACCTCGCGAAGACGGCTATGGCAGGCATGGATGCGAAGGGAGGTATCGTCTCCGGCCAGAATCAGGGGAGCTGCATTGTCGTCTGCCGGACGGCGGTGGCAGAGGTGCAGGATATCATTTTGCAGCACCTCCAGCATGGTTTGCGGCGCGACATGGGCGGTGTATTGCTCTCCCGCCTCAAGATAAGACACTTCATTTTCCAAAACTTCCTGAAAATCCCTGGCCATGCCGCCCATGGAGGCGAGGAGCGGATGACCGACCTCCAGATAAAGATCCGTCTCCTCCTGACCGGCAGGCATGCGGGCCAGGGCGCGGTGGGCCTCGGCCTGGGAACGGATGTCGGCAAAATAGCCTTGGGCCGGGGAGAAAAGATGGAAATGGACCGGCAGAATCTGCGCCAGCTCCCCCATAATGCCGAGATATACCGCAGGCAGGGTGTCGATGCCAAACAGGGAAACCCTGGCGGGCAGAAGGTGGGGAAAGGGAATCACCCCTGCGGCCAGCGCCTGCCTGGCGCGCAGCATCAGCCGGGCCGGGGAGCAGCAGCCCAGCTGCGCCACCAGTTGCCGCCAGAGCTTGGGCTGCCAGAGGTCCTCTGCCAGAGCATGGGTAAAGGGTTGGTTCCCTCCTTCCTCCCAGGCGAGGATCATCTCGGGCCGGTACACTGCGTATTGATCAAAGAGATTGGCAATCTGCCTGGCCAGCTGAAGCTTCTTGCTCAGAGGGCCGTCGGCGAGGTAGGAGGTCAGGGGAGAAAAATCCGGATCATGGCGGCACTCATCGAGCAGAGCGCAGATCAGCAAAGCCAGCCGTTCCCGGCTGTAGCGCTGCACCCGATCGCCTTCCTCGCCAAGGGTTGCACGCAGGACGCGCTGGACAAACTGCCGGGGATGGGGAAAATCGGGATTGGCCCACACCCCGAACCGGCCGGAAAGCTGCATGGCAAGCCAAGTCGCCATGCCCTTGCTCTGCACGATGATGCATTCCGGGGCAAAAGGGGAGGAAAGCGGGGCAAGTAAAACATCCGCCAGCGAGTCCAGCAGTGACTCAACCCGGTTGGCCCGATAGATATGCATCCCGCTCTGCATCACTTTATCCGAGACTGGGAAACAGCCCTTGTCTGAAAAAAAATGGCGGGGGTCACCAGTGAAAGGTCATCAGGCAGCAAAACGCCGGAGACAATCCTGGAGCCTGATAACAAGCTGGCCCAATTCCGGCTTGGAAATCTGATCATCCGCGCCCACGGCTTCGCCCTTGTGCAGAGCCAGATCATTGACCAGGGAAGAAAAAAGCATGACCGGAATGCCGTCGTACCCCTTATTTTCCTTGATCCGCTTGCAGAGATTATGCCCGTCCATCCGCGGCATTTCTATATCGCTGATCACGGCCAGCACTTCGTTGTGTACCGTGCCGCTTATGCGCAGCTTTTCAAGATACTCCCAGGCATCCTGCCCGTCTGCATGGGCGATAACCCGATATCCAGCCCTCTCCAAAGTTTTTCTGATCTGCTCCAGAATGATCCGTGAATCATCGGCAATGACCACGGCCTTCTCGACCTGAGTCCCTTCGGGACCCACCGAGATGGCATGGGCCTCGGAATCAATAACCATACTGGGATCAATGGAGGCGATAATGCTCTCAAAATCGACCATCTGAATGATATTGCCATCGACAAGACATACCCCGGTGAGGCTGCTGTAGTGGGAAATGATTGGCGGCGGAGGGAGGATTGCGGTCCAGCTGACCCGGTAGACCTTATCCACTCCGTGGGCAATAAAGCCGAAAAACTTGCCGTTTATTTCCGTGACAATCACCACCCATTTGGCTTTTGCCTCCGGGGACTGATCCGGATCATAGCCGAACCAGTCACACAAATCGATCAGAGGGATGGTCCGGTCCCGCAGGAGAAATACGCCTTTCATGGCCCGGGGGCTTTCCGGAATCTCGGTCAGGGTTTCCGGCATGGCCACCAACTCCCGGACCTTGGCGGCATTGATGCCATACGCGGTCCTGCTGATGGAATCGGTGGCATTGTCATGCCACTGGAGAAAAAGGGTGATAATCTCCAGCTCGTTAGTCCCGGATTGCAAAAGAATATCAGTTTTGTAACCAGCGTCATGGCTCATGTAATGGCTCCAGTGTGTCAGGATACTGCCAGAAATAAATGAAAGATACTGTTACCGTTCTAAAAGAATCCGAAAAATTACTCAACTAAAATAATACTCCGACCGCCAACTCGGAATTTGTTTCAAACAATTGCGTCGACAGAATTAGAAGATTCCAAACGATGGGTAATCATTAAATGCCTGCCTCTTGCCGGCAAATGATTAAAAAGTTGGCATGGGCACCAGACCCCACTTATGATTGTCCGTGGTTTTGACCACCGAACGGACCGCATGGCCGGATGCTTCCAGGTCAACCACCAGAACCGGCCTGCGCTTGAGACCGGCCTTGAATATTCCCCCCGGGGAGACAGGGTGGCCGTTGGCATCATCCACTCGCATAAAAATAAGCCGCTCAACCTCATAATCGGTTTCCACCGAACCCCAGGTCCGGACATAATTATAAAAGATCCGGAAAAATTTGCCCAGCCCGCCGCTGAACCGATGCTGGTGCCATTCGAGAATCTCGGGAAACCGCTCCAGCATCTGATCGGAAAACCGCCGCTCCTCCTCGGTGAGCAGGGCATTGAGAAAAAAATCCCCTGGCAATAGATACACCGCGTTGGCCTCACTGCCCTGCAATTCTTCCCGCACCTGGACCGAGCAGAGGGCTGCCTGATAGACGGCGATAATCTCTTGGGCAGACCGGGGAAACACCGAAACAATCAGGCGGGAATCCGGGGCTATGACCATGGGTAGGGTCCGCACCGTATAGCTGCGCAGCGCCATGGCCAGCAGCACGGCCATGCTCACCGTCAGGCCGTAGAGCAATACAATCCCCAGCCATTTTGGCCGGATCCGACCGAAAAGCAGCCGATACAGCCGCCCTCCCGGCTCGCCGGGCAGGAACATTGACGTTTTAGCCAGGTAGCCGGCATAGGCCTCGGGCTGCTCCTGCAGCATCCGCCTCTCTTCATTGCGGGCCAGGGCGTAATAGACAAAGAGCATGGTGAGGTACATGATCAGGATGATAAAACGCGGCCAGTACAGCATCAAGCCGAAGCCGGAAATGGCGAGAAAGAGATACTGGGGATGCCGGATCTTGCTATAAAAACTGCGGGCCACCACCCCCTTGCCGCGAAAACGCCCATAATAAAGAGGGATAGCCGCCAAGGCAAAAAATAGCAGCCCCACCACCATGAGAACCTGCAACAGGGATATGGCTCTGATCAGCGGATCAGCGGGGAAAACCAGATGCGGAAGAAAAAATTCCGTGGACCAGCTGGTGAGGGGGTTTGCGGCAAGGGTCTGAAGCACAGGGCCGTACACCGAGTAAAAATAGAGGGCAAAGGGAGAAATCATGATGATGATTTCAATGCCGATCAGACAATAGGCAATAATGCTCCAGAAAACCAGCAGCCTTTTTCCCTTGCCTGAATCAATAATTCTCATTTCTGCGTACCCATACTTTAAACTATATCATAGCCTCTTTTTGCCCTGGACTTTTTACTGAAATAAGGAGCCCAAAAAATTGCCCGACAACTTCAGAGCAGTGCTTTATCCCCTCCATTTTGCAATTTGACTTCTGGCGAAAGGCGGGTATAATCTCGCACCGAATCATAAATCGGCTTCGGTAATATTTTATCCACGGCTCAAATATTTAATCACCAAAACATGACGAGCCGATGACAACATTATTTTCATACAACCACGGTTAACCCGCCTTACGGAGTGCCTATGTCGAGTTCCTTACGCTGGAAAATCATCCTCCTGCTCTTTATCACCATCTTTGCCGGTCTGACAGTTACTCCTTCCTTCACCAAGGTTCCGGCCTGGTGGCAGAAATATCTTGCCCCGGCAGGGCTGAAACTGGGACTGGATCTCCAGGGCGGCATGCATCTGGTCCTCAAGGTCGACCTCAAAAAAGCCATCGAGAACAATCTGGACCTCTCAGCCCAGGATCTCAAGGATGCCCTGGCCGCGAAAAAGATTACCGTAGTCCGCACCGCTTCCCCCGATGCGAGTAAAATTATCCTGACCCTGCCCAACACCGGCGCCCTGGAAACAGTCAAGCAGACCATCAGCAAAGAATTTCCCGACCTGATCGGCGACTTCCAGACAGACCAGGGCTCCTTCCCCCGGATTATCCTCAGACTGAAACAGGAAAGAATCGACTTCATCAACAACAAGGCGGTGGACCAGTCCCTGGAGATTCTCCGCAACCGGGTTGACCAGTTCGGCGTGGCCGAACCGGCCATTGTCCGGCAGGGTAGCGACGAGATCGTCATCCAGCTACCTGGGGTCAAGGACCCACAGCGCGCCCTGAACCTCATCGGTCGCACTGCCCAACTTGAGTTTAAACTGGTGGCCGAGACAGGCGGGATCAACTTACCGCAGCTTATCGACCAAGCCATCAAAGCCGGCCAGTGGCAGGAAGGCGGCAGCCGCAAACAGCTCAATCTCGCCTTGCAGAGCAGGCTCCCTGCCGACACCGAGATCTACTTCGAAAAAGAGGTGGACAAAACCACCAAGAAGGAAAGCAAACAGCCTATCCTGCTTAAGAACCAGGTGCTGTTGACCGGCGACATGGTCAAGGATGCCCAGGTCCGGGTCGGCGGCAACTTCAACGAACCATACGTCAGCCTCGACTTTACCGGGCGCGGCGGCACGATTTTCGGCCAGGTCACGGAAAAAAGCGTGGGCAAGCGCTTTGCCATCGTCCTCGATGAGGTGGTCCGCTCCGCCCCAGTCATCCGGGAAAAGATCCTCGGCGGCAGCGCCCAGATCTCCGGCAGCTTCAGCTACGAGGAGGCGACCGATCTGGCCATCGTTCTGCGGATTGGCGCCCTGCCCGCCCCGGTGGAAATCGTGCAGAACCTGACGGTTGGCGCCTCCCTGGGGCAGGATTCCATCAACAAGGGGTTGATGAGCGGCCTGCTGGGCACCTTTCTGGTGGTGTTGTTCATGGCCGTCTACTACCGGCTCTCCGGCATCGTCGCCAACGTCGCCATGGTCCTGAACATCCTCCTGCTTTTCGCCGGACTGGCGATGATGGGCGGCACCCTGACCCTGCCGGGCATTGCCGGCATCATCCTCTCCGTCGGCATGGCGGTGGACTCGAACATCGTCATCTTTGAGCGGATGCGCGAGGAGTTCGTTCTCGGCAAATCGGTGCGCTCCGGGGTCGAAGCCGGCTACGCCAAGGCCTTATGGACGATCATCGACGCCCATGTGACCACTCTGATCACCGCCCTGGCCCTGTTTCTCTTCGGCACCGGCCCGATCAAGGGCTTTGCCGCCACTTTGTCGCTGGGCATCATCTTCAATCTCTTCTCCACCCTTTTCGCCTCCAAGCTCTTCTACGAATTCATGCAGGGCAAGCGCAAGCTCAAAAAGCTCACCTTTATGCTCTTCCTGAAAAAACCGAAACTTGACTACATGCGGATCAAGAAACTGACCTTCACCATCTCCGGCACCTGCGCGCTCATCGGCTGCCTGGCCTTTGTCCAGATCATCCGCGGCCAGGCCAACATGGGCGTTGATTTTTCCGGCGGCACCCTGCTCCAATACCAGTCCACCCAGCCTTTCACCCTGGGCGAGGTGCGCACCGCCCTGGCCAAAGGGGATCTTGAAGGGGTCGAGCTGCAAAAGGTCGAGGGCGAAAACCGGCTGATCGTCAAGATAAAAAACAGCGAAAAAGTGGTGGGCCACGTTTCCGAAGCGGTCACTACCCAGCTGAACGCCAATTTTCCGGATAAGCACTTCGTGGTGGAAAACCAGTCGGAAATCGGCTCTTCGGTAAGCGACACCCTCCGTTCCAAGGCGCTGCTGGCTGTGGCTATTTCCTTGTTGGGGGTAATCGTCTACCTGGGGCTGCGTTTTGACCTGCGTTTCGGCGTTGCCGCTACCCTGGCCACCCTCCATGACGTTCTGGCGGTTCTTGGTCTCGTCTGGCTGCTCAACATGGAGATCACCCTCCTGACCGTCACCGCGCTCCTGACCCTGGCCGGGTATTCCTTAAACGACACGGTTATTATCTTCGACCGAATCCGGGAAAACCAGCGCAAGAGCGAAGACCCGGATAACATTACCGACGCCCTGATCAACATCAGCACCAACGAGGTTTTGAGCCGTTCCATCGTCACCTCGCTCACCGTGTTCCTGGTACTCGCGGCCCTGTATGTCCTGGGCGGCTCGGTGATCCACGACTTTTCCTTTGCCCTGCTGGTGGGGGTGGTAGTGGGCACCTACTCGTCGGTCTTCGTGGCAAGCCCGCTGCTCACCCTCTGGCACCGGGGCAAGGTGTCATAGCCCATGCCCTTTGATCTCGCCCCAGAGCATGTCCGGCCCCTGACTTCGGACGAGACCTTCCGGTTTGGCTGTCATCCCGGCGTTACCTGCTTTACGGACTGCTGCCGGGAGCTTGAACTGGCTCTTACCCCCTACGATGTCCTCAGGTTAAGCGGCCATCTGCGCCTCACACCATCAACCTTTCTTGACCGGTACGCGCTTGTCGAGCAGACAGAAGGCTGCCCCTTTCCCCTGGTTTTCCTGGGCATGCTTGATGACGGCCTGGCCAGCTGCCCGTTTGTCACCGCCGCTGGTTGTCGCGTCTATGCCGACCGTCCAGGCGCCTGCCGGACCTATCCCCTGGGGCGCGGGGCTTTCACCACCCCAGACGGCACCCGGCATGAAATGCATGTCCTTCTCGGCGAGCCCCATTGCCATGGCTTTAACGAGGGCGACCAACAGAACATCTCCACCTGGCAGAATAATCAGGAACTGGCCATCTACAACGCCATTAACGACGAACTGCTCCCCATTCTCCACCACCCCCTCCTTAAAGATGGTCAGCCGCCGACGGAAGAAGAAGTGGCGATCTTCCTTTCCCTCTACAGCCTGGATACCTTTCGCCGGCAGCTCATCGACGGCAGCCTAACCCCGCCTTTTCCCATCACGGCAGACGAACATCAGGAACTTGCCCGGGAAGACCTTGCCTTGCTGCGGATCGGCATCAGGTGGTTGAGCCATGTCCTCGCCAAACGCTGATTATCGGCAGGCTTGCCTCTCTGCCGGGCAGCTGCAAGGCGAACCGCCCCTAGGGTGGGAGCTGACCGGGAAGCTGCTCGCCATTTCCCACGAATACTGCCAGGCGGAAGGCGGCTGCCACGGCCCGGACCACACCGAAAGGGTCCATAACCTGGCGCTTCATATCGGTCGCCTGATGAATGCCCGCCTGGACATCCTGAGCGCCGCGGCCCTGCTCCACGACATCGGCCGCAGTCAGGAAATGCTCTCCCAAGGCAAGATCTGCCATGCCGTCAAGGGGGCGGAGATGTCCCGCGCCATTCTCACCGACCTGGGTTTTTCCCCAGAGATGCAGGAGGCGATCCTGCACTGCATCGAAGCGCACCGCTACCGCAACAACAAGGTGCCGGAAACCCTGGAGGCGAAGATCCTTTTTGATGCGGACAAGCTTGACTCCATCGGCGCCATCGGCATCGGCCGGGCCTTTCTCTTTGCCGGTCAGGTCGGAGCCCGGCTGCACAACCGGGGGGTCGATGTGTCAAAAACCTCTTCGTACTCCGTGGAAGACACGGCCTATCGGGAATTTCTGGTAAAACTCTGCAAGATCAAAGACAAGATGCTGACCCCGGAAGGCAAACGGCTGGCCGCCGAGCGGCACGAGTTCATGGAGCTCTTTTTCAAACGGCTGGACAAGGAGATCCACGGAACTCCCCCAAACTCTGCCGGCAACGCGCAATAACCCGGGCCCGCCTTGAACACCACCAGCCAACGCCTAGCCATCATCATCAAAGACCTGCGCCGGGCTGCGCTGACGGTGGGGTCAGGCCTGTTCCTGGGCTGCCTTGGCTTCTACAGCATCTCCAGTCTGATCCTGGGCGGCATCCAGCAACATCTCCACCAGAAGCTCGCCTTTTTCCGGGTGGCCGAGCCTTTTCTCGCCCATCTCACCATCTCCCTGGCCATGACCGTTTTTACCATCATGCCCATGCTCAGCTACTTTCTCTGGCGCGCCCTGGCCAAGCCCTTCACCTTCTCCCGCACCCTTGTTTTCTGGTTTGTGGTGTTCAGCTGCTTTCTCTTTTACAGCGGGGCCGCCTTCTGCTATTTCATCACCCTGCCTTTCGGCATCGATTTTTTGCTGGGTTTTCAGACGGAACAGCTCAAGCCGGTTATCTCCATCAGCGACTTCGTCTCCTTTGTCTCGATTTTTGTCCTCGCTTTCGGCTTGATCTTTGAACTGCCGATCTTCATGATTTTCATGGCCAAGATCCAGATTCTGCCCAGAGCCGTCTTTGAAAAAAACCGCCGCTACGCAGCTTTGGCCATCAGCGTCATCGCCGCTCTCCTCACCCCCACTCCCGATATCTTCAACATGCTGCTCATGGGCGGCCCCCTCTATCTGCTCTACGAAGTGGGGATCATTGTCCTGAAGCTGCTGCGAATCCCGTAAGAGGCCATTGGCGCAAAGCCAATTTCCCGGGCTGCTCTTGACGCCATCTCCATTTCTGTTTAATCATAATATATAGGCCTGAAAGTATATCAGGCCCATGCGTCTGCTCCGCGAAAAGTGATTACAGCCTCACATTGATGGAGAAAAGACATGGCGGTTGATGATATCCCTCCCCCCAATCCAGTATTGTCGGCAGCTCTGCAACGCCGGGTTCAGACCTTCGTTCCTCTGGCAGCCTCCCCCCTTACTCTCGTTAAGGATCCTGTTGCCGTGGCAACCGTTGCGGCGCAAAACCTGACCCCCGGCCAACAGACTGCCCTGCTGGGCGCCGAGGCGCTCCAGGCCCTGAACCGTGAGGCAACCGCGCCGATCGAGCCGCTGCTGGATGGGGTTACGGCGGTTCCCGATCAAACCACGATTATTGAATCAGAGGGATTAAGCCCTGCCCAACAGGCGGCTTTGGCGGTGAACGAATCGGCACAAACCGCTCTTGCGCTCCAAAACCTTACTCCTGCCCAACAGGCCGCCTTGACGGTTAACCAGACAACGCAAACCCTGGAAGCCCCCCTGGTGGTGCCGGAAACCACAGTTCTTGCCGCGGCGGCCGGGGTTGCCGAGGAAACGCTGCCCTTAGGCCAAGCGGCAGCGACTCCGGCAGCCGAGGCTGCGACGACCGCAGCGACTACTCCTGCTGCCGCCGCAGCCTCGCCGACCGCGACTACCACCCCCGCCGCGGCCGCAACGGTTGCAGGCACAGCGCTGACCCTAGCCCAACAGGCAGCAAACCAGCCGATTCCGTATCAAAATGCGGTCGCGGTTTACGAGGTGAGAAATCCGACCCCTCCCTCGCCGGAGCCCGGGCCGATAAGGAGAGAAGTCTATCCGCCGCTGCCGATCGGCAGGGTACGGCCCGTTGATCCACTGGTACTCAGGCAGGAATGGGAAAAGAGAAAGAGGAATAAAACCCTGGCAGCAATCCCGTCTCGTCCGCCACTGGCGGAAAAATCCATACGGGAAATGGTAAGACAGGCCAATGAAGATCTGGCTGCGAGCGGGGTACCCCTGCACCTGGTTCTTGCTGAGAACGAGGCGGGGTTTGCCCTGGATATCTATGAATGCTCAGGAGAAGCGGTGTGCGAGATAACGCAGGAGGTCCCCATCGATCTCAACAACCTCCTGACCACTCTGGATAATCTCGAACATGAGACCGGAATTATTGTCAATATCAAGACCTGAGACTATCCCTACCTGCCGGGGCCGGCTTCCTCCTGCGGGATAAAAGCCTTGCGCAGTCGCCGGTCGATCTGCAGGAGCTCGTCCACATTTTCCCCGGTGAGATCCCAGGTATAATCTCCCTTGCCATTGCGCTGCAGCTTGATTTTAGCCGGTTTTCTCGGCTGGGCCTGCGGCCGGGCGGAAACCGGCGGGGACGAAGACTGCCTGGGGGCAGGGGGCGGCGGCTGGCTGACGGCCGGTTTCGGCACTTGCCGGGTAGCCGGTTCTGCCGCCAGGGTTACGGGCAGGCCGATTGCAGTGATGGCCAGCGCTAAAATCAGGGCACCAAGCCAGGCCTTGCCCACTGCCGTTCCTCGATGGAAGCTGTCTGCTGCGATCATTGCGGTTCTTCCTGCGGTGGAATTGGTTGCTTATCAATTACAACGAGAAAACCACCATATCACATCTTCTTTTGGTGAGGCAACAAATGGTTGTCACCCGGAGGGATTTATATTTCTCGAATCGTAACGGATCTCGGGGTATGCCCAAAGAGGTCAAATAACCACTGAATAAGCGGTCACAGGGTGGTGCAGGTTGCGGCGCACCCAGAGGGTATAAGTTTCGCTAGGCAGGCAAGCTACCAAGCTCAGCTATAAGCGGGACGGCGATGCGTATTTTTGTAAGTGAGCCGGACCGATCGCCGCAAGATGTGGTGCCCTGTGATCGCTTACCTCGAATCGCACCCCAATCCGTCACAAGCGCCATATTGTCACCCTGTCCGGCTCGGGCGGCGCATCCGTTATTACGGTAAAAGCATGGGTAACAACTGTGCGGCCGTTTTCCGTTTCCACATGTACCTTCCATTTCCCCGCCGCCACCTCCTGCTTATAGGTGTAGCCCCGAAATCCGCCATTGCGGCCGCCGGCAAGGGTGAAACCAGGGCGGGAAGCGGTAACCCAACCATGCTTGGCATCGTAATGCTCCCAGCGATGATACAGACGGGTGCTTAATCCCCGGGGGGCAAAAACGGAGGAAACACAGTACAGCCGCTCGCCCGGGCCAAGATGCACCTCGTCTGACAGCTCCCGCCAGAATACCCACCAGGGGGTCTTTTCCATGGTAAGGCAAAATTTGTCCTCTGCATGGGCAAAATTTCTTCCCACCTGAATATCCCTCTTCACCAGGGGAACCGGCGGAATCATATCCAGGGGATAAGCCACCGCCAACAATGCGGCGATAATCCAGACCGGAGCCGCCCGTCCGGGACACCCGGGGGTTTTCTTGCGCAGCCAGTGGGTAAGCCCTGCGCCCGCCAGGGTGCTAAGGTAAAACCAGACCATGCCGATGCTGCCGACCAGAAAAGGAAGAAGAAAGTTGAACAGCAGCATGGCGCAAAGCCCGAACAGAGCCCAGGTGAGGGTAAAACGATGGTACTTGTCGTCGATAAACTCGTTGGCGACCAGCAAGATACCAATACACAGGGACCACAACACAGCGGTAAAGTGACTGGAACTTTTGAAATACAGGATAAAAAGTGCGCTGAAAAGCCCGCCGAACAGGAACTGGAGCAACAGCAGAGGAGCGCGCTCCAGCCAAGGAGACAGGAAAGAGACGGGTGGCGCTGTTATCTGCGCATCACCGTTACAGCCAGGCACGGCAAGGGTGTGGTGTCGTTGCCCCAGCCACCACAGGATGCCGGCCGCTGCGGCAAGATAACCGGAGAGGATCCAGAGATCCGAATAGGCGACGGAAAAGCCGATGGTGAGGGCATCCCACAAAAAACCGGCAAAGAAGGCCAGGACGGAAAAATAGGGGCGAAGCTTGGCAAATTTATCTTTCACGGATCAGTCCTGAAAAAGGCGGGAGGAAGGCAGTTTGCCCTATCACTTCAACTGGAGAGTGGGTTTGTTGCCCAACACCAGCTTGAGCCAGTCGTAGCCGAAGGTGAGCAGGGCCTCGTCATCGGTCTCGATGAGGCGTTTGCGCGATTTATCCAGCCGGTAGAGGTTGAGCAGGTTATGCTCCGCCACATACTGCCGGAAGCGGTCGATATTGTAGCAGACCATGAAGGCCAGCTGCTGCCGGGGGCCGGCCGCGCCCTCGCCCTGCCAGGGGTTTGAGGCAAAGAGGGGGTCCATTTCGGCCCAGAGGTCATCCATGGCGTTGTAATAGATCAGCTGTTGATCGCGGAGCCACTCCTTCACCGTCCATTCCTTTTTCTCCTGGTGCCCCAGACAGTACGGGTGCGCGGTGAGGAAATAATAGGCCCGAGGCCGGCCCCGCTCCGGGTTGCGATCCACGGCCCGCTCCAGGGGGTAGGTGCGGCAGGCGGAAGGTCGATCCTCATAAACCAGACAACCCTGGGCCGGGTCGAGAAACGGACAGCTGTTTTCCGAGTCATCACGCATCCGCATGACCACGGCGGGAAAGAGCGGATTGGCTCCCTGGGCCACGCCGGTGTAAGTGTTGAGCAACTCTTCCGAGGTAATCCCCAGCCTTTTTTTCAGGCGGATGAGGTCGTAGGGGTAGAGAAAAAGGGTGAGCTTGCGGCAGCAGCGGGTAAAACAGGGAACCTCGGCATGGCAGGCAAAGGGAAACGGGGAGTCGCCCAGAGGTTGCATGCCTTCGGGAAATTTTTTCAGGTCGGTCATTATCTTTTTCCTGGTGCAATATGTGGGCTGGGCGGTAACAATGCGGAAACGAATTGTTACCGAAAGCGCCCCTTTCACCCAGAGGGTATAAGTTTCGTAAGAGCAGGCAAGCTGCTCAATTCAGCTTTAAAAGCGGCGCGCAAATTACCATCCTGCCGGCAAAAGGTCAATATCCATGCCGAGTACTGTCCCTGGGGAAAACGAATGACCACCTCGCCGTCTCCTTGTCTGCGCGCTCTGCTTCCTGCCCTGGTCCTGCTGATTCTGGTCACGGCCTGCGCCCCGCACCTTAAGACCTCGGCCTGGGTGGTCCGCTTCGAGCTCAAGAGCCCGGCGGAGGTTGCCTCGGTCTGCCGGGAGGCGAAACAGGCAGGGCTCGACGAACTGCTGGTCCAAGTCCGGGGAAGGGCCGACGCTCTGTATCAGAGCGACCTCGCCCCCCGGGCCGAAATCCTTGCAGCGGCCCCGGCTGATTTCGATCCGCTGGCGCAGCTGCTCACCGACTGCGCCCCCCTGCCCCTCCATGCCTGGCTCAATGTCTATTATCTCTGGGGCGGGGCCGTGCCGCCGGAAGACCCCAGCCACCCAGGACACCCCGGCCAGCCGTGGATTCTCGCCGACAACAACGGGCGGCCGGTTTCCAGCTATTCGGGGCGGGAAAAAAGGCTAGGCTGGATCGAAGGCAGCTATGCCGACCCGGCCTCCGCGGAATACCGGGCACTTTTGGTGGCGGTGGTCCGCGAGCTGCTGGCCCGCTACCCGGTGGCTGGCATCCATCTTGACTTCATCCGCTACCCCGGCCCCGGCTACGGGAAAAGCGAGGTCCTGGCCGAAGAATTTGAACGCCTTTGGGGGCTAGACCCCAGGCTGCTACCGGAGCGGCTCAACGCCGAAACCGTAAACGCCTGGCTTGAGGGAACGCAACCGCCGGCGGACCGTGTGCTTACCACGGCGGCGCTTTTCTGGAATGAGTTCCGGGCAGGACAAATCAGCCAGCTGCTCCGGGAGGTCCGGCAAGCTGTGGACCAAGGCGGTGCTCCGGGGACAATCCTTTCAGCCGCCGTCTTCCCCGATGCCTCCGCCGCCTATCTGGATAACGGCCAGGAATGGCAGGCCTGGGCTGCGGAAGGGCTGGTAGACGCCCTTTATCCCATGGCCTATTTCGGGGAGATCGACCGGGTGGGCGGCCAGCTTCGGGAGATTGCCGCCCATACGCCCCGCGCCCCCAAGGTTGCCCTCTGGGCCGGACTTGGCCCCTCGGGCAAAGAGCCGGAGCAAATTGCCCGGGAAGCGCAAATCGCCGGGGAACAGGGCTATGATGGCGCAGCCCTCTTCAGCCTGGGCCAGCTCGTGAAAACCCCTCCTGTTGGGGCCTGGGTGGAGGCGGCCCGCGCCGCCAAGGCTATGCCACGGCCCGCCGCCGAACCCAGCCGGAGCAGCCTCCCTGCCACGGCTGCCGCCGTCCTTGTCCCCCCTGCTTTACCGGCCCTGGAAAATATCGTGAGCAAGGCCTTGGGCGGAGCGGTTCCGGCCAAGGAGCTCGAGGCCAATCTGGCCTTGAGATTGCAGGAATATGAGCAGGCCCGCAGGCAAGCTATCCCCAAAGCGCTCGAGCAATTGGCCAATGGGGTGGTCACTCTGCCGGAAACCCTGAACTTAAGCGGCATCTTCCGCTATGCCCATCCCATGGACAGCCCGGCCTGCCGGCAGGAGCAGGAGGCGATCTGTGAAAAGGCGCGGCAGCGGCTGCTGGCAGGAGAAGAGCTGGCCGCGTTAGCCCAAAAAATATCCCAGGACCCGACCAGAACCATGGACGGCCTGCTGCCCCCCCGCTTCCTCAATCCCCTGAACCGGCAGGACCAGGAGCTGGCCCAGCTGCAGCCCGGAGAAATCAGCCGGGTGATGCGGGTTGCCAACGGCTTCTGGTGCTACCGGATCGAAAGCCGGAATCCGGGCAGACAACTGCCGTTCGCCGAGGCCCCCTGGGAGGCTAAGCGCATCTTGCTGCGCCAGGCGCTCAGCGAGACCCCGAACATGCCCCCCATAGACGGCTCCGCCAGCCGCCGAACCAACCTGCAGGCCAACCCATGAAATCAACGACAAACAAGCCCTGCCTATCAAACTTTCTGCTTGCTATCGAGATACCCGCCCGCTATATAAATCCCATAGAGTTGTGGCGCATCGCGGCTCAGTTCAACAACATTTTATCGATCATCCCGCGAAACTATTGCCCCTCTGGTGCCTTCGCCACGAACTCAGGTTGCAATTGCCCCGTTGTTTAGCCACGGCGGGACAACTGATAAAACGCTAAATGTTAAAACCAGGGAAGCTTGGTCGACATCGCAGGAAAACCGGGGAGTGTCCCTAGTTTTTCTGTCCCCGATGGTAGATTCAACTTAAAAGTGCACCACTTGAGCTAAAAGCAGGACATGGCAGGATTTCTGGTATGTTGAGAAGCACGACCAACTCACACCCAGAAGGAGCCTGCCATGTCCTACACCCATCTT
>JBAYTO010000035.1:0-36959 GCA_041675585.1 Desulfurivibrionaceae bacterium | reverse complement strand
GTCGGAACGCTTCCCGGAGCGGGGCTTTAGCAAGTACTTCAAGATTCTCCGTCGGCGTGGGCACAGGTGGAATCACAAGCGGGTACACCGCATCTACTGTGAACTTAGGCTAAACCGCAGGCGTAAAAATTAGGGACACTCCCCAGTTTTTTGGGTTGCCCTGTAATTTTTTCATGCAGCAAAGGGAAAGCCGAGTAGAGCAATTTGTAGGGAAAGCGGCTCAACGTCAGGCGTCGGATATCTCCCCGCTCGATCGGGCAAGACAAGGGCCAAGACTGAATGCGCGGCAAGGCAGCCTTGATTTCCACCCGGAATTCGTCGCCAATACGAGGCGCTTGGCGATTGTAGTAGTGCTCGGCCTCTTCAAATTCTCGATGCGCCTCAGTGGAAAAGAGTATGCGCATCATTATTTGCCGAGGATTTCCTCTGCGGGGATGCCTTGCACCTTGCCTGCACGGTAGGCCGCCAGGCGGCGTTCCGCCTCGTCGAGCCAGAAGCGGTCGATTTCCGGGTCGGGCTTGTCGAGACTGTGCAATACTTGGTCAACCAGGTAGAAACGCTCCGCCGGATCGAGTTTTAAAGCCATTGCCACCAGTTCTTGTGTACCCATGTTCATCTCCTTCCAATGGAGTTAGCCCCCCCCCCAAGGAGGCCCCAATTTTTCCGTCGATTTCAATAGTTAGATTCTATGTGGCAACGCAATGAAAGGCAAAAAGAAAATCGGCTTGCAGCCGGGAGTCATCGCTCTTCAAACCGGCGTCAGGTCAAAAGCAGCGGAGAAAAGCTTTCGGGTATAAGGGTGGGCTGGGTTGGCAAAGAGCTGCGCCGCCGGGCCGGACTCGACGATGCGGCCGTTTTGCATCACGGCCACCTCGTCGGCCATGGCCTTGATCACCCGCAGATCGTGGGAGATGAAGAAGTAGGTGATGTTGTGCCTGGCTTGGAGGCTTTTTAACAGCTCGATGATCTGGGCCTGGATGGTCATGTCCAGGGCGCTGGTGGGCTCGTCCAGCACCAGGAAACGGGGCTTGAGCACCACGGCCCTGGCAATGGCGATGCGCTGCCGCTGGCCCCCGGAAAACTCGTGGGGATAGCGCTCGCTCATCTCCGGCTCCAGGCCGACCTCGATCAGCGCCTCGGCCACCCGTTTTTTGCGCTCCTCTCGGTTACCAAGGCCATGCACGCTCAATCCCTCGCCCACGATCTGGCCCACGTTGAGCCTCGGCGAAAGGGATGAGAAGGGGTCCTGAAACACCACCTGGAGATCGCGGCGCAGGGGTCGCCACTGGCGGTTGGACAGGGTCAGCAGATCGCGCCCCTTGTAGAGCAGGGTCCCCCGGCTGTTGACCAGCTTAAGTAAGCACATGCCCAGGGTGCTTTTCCCGGAGCCGGATTCGCCCACCACTCCGAAGGTGGTGCCTTGCTTAATGGTAAGGCTCACCTCGTCCACCGCCTTGATCGTATTTACGGTGCGCCGCAAGACCCCGGCCTTGATGGGAAAGTGGCAGGAGAGGCTGGCGGCGGTAAGGAGCGGAGGCGGGTTGTCCTTGGGGGTGGGGGGTTCGTGGGGCACGCTGTTCAGGAGCTTAATGGTGTAGGGATCCTGGGGGTTGCTGAACACCTCGGCGGTGGGGCCGCTTTCTACAATCCTGCCCTCATGCATGATGTGGACCTGGGACGCGATCTTTTCCACCATGTTAAGATCGTGGGTGATGAGCAGCAACGCCATGCCCAGCTCCTGCTGGATCTCCTTGATCAGGGCCAGGATCTGCGCCTGGATGGTGACATCGAGGGCGGTGGTCGGCTCGTCGGCGATCAACAGGTCCGGCCGGCAGGCCAGGGCCATGGCGATCATCACCCGCTGGCGCTGGCCGCCGGAAAGCTGGTGGGGAAAGCTGTTCAGCCGCTGGGCCGCGTCGGCAATCCCGCAACGTTCAAGGAGATGTTCAGCCTTGACCGCCGCCTCTTTTTTGCTAACCCCCTGGTGGAGCATCAGCGGCTCCATCAACTGGACGCCGATGGAGTAGACCGGATTGAGCGAGGTCATGGGCTCCTGAAAGATCATGGCGATCCGGTTGCCGCGAATCCGGCGCAGCCGATCTTCCGGACAGGAAACCAGATCCTCCCCATTGAAGAGAACCTGGCCTTCGATCTTGGCCGCCTCTTTTTCCAGCAGCCCCAGGATGGACAGGGCGGTCACCGATTTGCCGGACCCGGATTCACCCACCAAGGCCGCGGTTTCACCGGGGCCAATGGCGAAGGAGACCTGGTCCAGCACCGGGTTAAAGCCGCGGTCTGAGTAAAAACCGGCGGAGAGATTTTTCAGCTCAAGCAGCATGGATCGTTCCTACGACAAGCTCAGGGCAAATGACAGCCAGTTTGAAAAAATGGTGCGTCAACAAAATCGTGGTCTCTTTCTTACATCCAAAGGGTATAAGTTTCGTTTGTACCCTGAAGGGCATAAAATCCGGCAAGCTGCTCAACTCAGCTTTAACCCCCTCTCCCTCAGGGAGAGGGTTGGGGTGAGGGCAACTCCATCAATACAGCGGAAACCCGTTCAAGCACAGCACCAAGCTCACCCAGTATCTCATGATTCCAGAAGCGAATAACTCTGTATCCCAAATATTCCAGTCTTGCTGTCCGCACGGCATCATAGGCCTTTTGTTCCGTATGCTGACCCCCATCGGCCTCAATGATCAGCTTGGCCTCAACACAGATGAAATCAACGATATAAGACTCAATGACCACTTGGCGACGGAACTTGTATCCGTAGAGCCGACGAGCCCGCAAGTGCATCCATAGAACTTTTTCAGCATCGCTGGATTGTCGGCGTAAGGTGCGAGCCCGTGTCAGCAGCTTTTTGGGCACCCTCTCCCTGTCCCTCTCCCGGAGGGAGAGGGGATCTTCCCTTCCCGGGGGGCAAGCCGTATGCGATACCATCACACCTTCCGCGGATCAAAGGTTTCCCGCAGCGCTTCTCCGATAAAAATCAGCAGCACCAGGGTGCCGACCAGCACCCCGAAGGTGGTCAGGGAAAGCCACCATGCTTCGATGTTGTTCTTGCCCTGGGCCAGCAACTCCCCGAGGCTCGGGGTGGGAGGTGGCACGCCGAGGCCTAAAAAATCGAGGCTGGTGAGGGCCAGGATCGAGCCGCTCAACCGGAAAGGCAGGAAGGTGATCACCGGGGTCATGCCGTTGGGGAGCAGGTGGCGGAACATGATGGTGATATTGCCCACGCCCAGCGCCTTGGCCGCCTTGACGTAATCGAGGTTGCGGCCCTTGAGGAACTCGGCCCGCACATAGTCGGCCAGCCCCATCCAGCCGAAGATCGACAGGAGGATCAGAAGGAGCAGGACGCTGGGCTTGAAGATCGAGGCGAAGATGATCAGCAGGTACAGCTCGGGCATGGCGCTCCAGATCTCGATGAAGCGTTGCATGAAGAGATCGGTGCGCCCGCCGAGATAGCCCTGCACCGCCCCGGTGATGATGCCGATGACCGTGCCGATAAAGGTGAGGACAAAAGCGAAAACAACCGAGAGGCGAAAGCCGTAGAGCAGCCGGGCCAGAACATCGCGGCCCCGGTCGTCGGTGCCCAGATAGTTGCTCCGGTCGGGCGGGGAGGGGACCGGCTGATTGAGCGTAAGGTTGATCGAGGCAAAGCTGTGCGGGTTGGGCGCAAACAGGGCGAAGTTGCTGCCGCTGGTGAGCTTTTCTTTGACAAAGGGGTCCTGATAATCGGCCTCGGTGGCAAACTCGCCGCCGAAGGTGGTTTCCGGGTATTCCTGGAGCAGGGGAAAATACAAGTTCCCCTGGTAGGAAACCAAGAGCGGCTTGTCGTTGCTGAGAATCTCCGCGCCAAGGCTGAGGAGAAAGCAAAGGGAAAAGAGGATCAAGCTGTAATAGCCCCGCTTGTTGGCTTTGAAGCGGCGCCAGCGCCGGGAGGAGAGCTTTTGCGTCCGGTGAGAAGTTGCATTGCCGGCCACTTGTTGCTCATTATCGGCGGGCATCCTGCCCGTCTCTGGGCAGGACGACGCAGCCGAACCCGCAACAACTGGCCGACAATGCCACTTCTGGCTACCTCCCGTTTTTTTTGAGAGGATGGACATCAGCGGGGCTCCACACTTTCAAAGCTGATGCGCGGGTCCACCACCACATAGCTCAAGTCCGAGAGCAGCCGAGAAATCAGGCCGATGATGGTGAAAAAATAGAGGGTGCCCAGCACCACCGGATAATCGCGGTTGAGAATGGATTCGTAGGCCAGAAGCCCCATGCCGTCGAGAGAGAAGATGGTTTCGATCAGCAGGCTGCCGGTGAAAAAGGCGGTGATGAAGGAGCCGGGGAAGCCGGTGATGATGGGGATGATGGCGTTGCGGAACACATGGCGGTACAAGACCTGGCCTTCGCTCAACCCCTTGGCCCGGGCGGTGAGCACATACTGCTTGCGAATCTCTTCGAGAAAGGAGTTTTTGGTCAGCAGGGTCATCACCGCCAGGCTGCCCACCGTGGAAGAGAGTACCGGCAGGATCATGTGCCAGAGGTAGTCCGCCACCTTAGCGGCCAAGCTCATCTCGCCCCAGTTGTCCGAGACCAGGCCGCGCAGCGGGAAGATGCTGAAAAAACTTCCGCCGCCGAAAAGAACGATGAGGGCGATGGCCAGAACGAAGCCGGGAATGGCGTAGCCGATGAGGATGGCGGTAGTGGTGAGGACATCGAAGCGGGAGCCCTCTCGCATGGCCTTGGCAATGCCCAGCGGGATGCAGACCCCGTAGACGATGAGAAAGGACCACAGCCCCAGGGACATGGAGACGGGCAGCTTGGAGATGACCAGCCCGGCCACGCTGCTGTGGTGGTAATAGCTGGTGCCGAAATCGAAAACCAGATAGTTTTTCATCATGGTCAGGAAGCGCTCCGCCGGCGGCTTGTCAAAGCCGTAGAGCCTGGTGAGTTGGGCGACCCGCTCCTTGTCGAGCCCCTTGTCGCCCTGGTACAGATCCAGGCTGCGGCTGGCGCGGACCTCGCCGCCCGCCCGGTCATGCCCCTGCAACTGGGCGAGCATCCGCTCCACCGGCCCGCCCGGCACGAACTGGGTGACGGCAAAGGTGACCAGCATGATCCCGAAGATGGTGGGGATCATGAGCAGCAGGCGTCTTATAATATAGGCGGTCATGGCTGCTGTCCTTCCGGTATCCGCCACCAGGTCATCAGGGCCTGAAAGGGCGAGTAATACAGGGGCAGGGTTTCCGGCCGGGCAAAGATGGTGCGATAGGCGACCCGGTGCTGGGCCAGATACCAGTTGGGCACCACATAATAGCCGTACCAGAGTACCCGGTCCAGAGCCTTGCAGGCGGCATGCAGCTCCTCCTGGGTCTGGGCGTAAATGATTTTATCCACCAGGTAATCCACCGCCGGTTCCTTGATGCCGATGAGATTTCGCGAACCCGGGCGGTCCGCGGCCGATGAATGCCAGTAATTTCGCTGTTCATTGCCCGGGGATTGAGCCTGGCCAAAAACATTTACCGTCATGTCGAAATCAAAATTATCCAGCCGGCGGCTGTAGAGGGCCGGATCGATGACCCGTGAATGTACCCGCACCCCGAGTTTTTTCAGGTTGTTGATGTAGGGCTCCATCACCCGCTCAAAACCCGCGCCGACCAAAAGGATTTCAAACTCCAGCGCTTCTCCGGCGCGGTTGGTCAGCACCCCGTTTTTCACGTTCCACCCCGCCTGGCTGAGAATTTTTCTGGCCTGAAGTAGATTGGCGCGCAGGCTGGACGGCTGTCTGGTGCTGAACGGACCGGGCTGGGTAGTGAACACCTCCGGGGGCAGACTGGCGCGAAAGGGCTCCAGATAGGAAAGCTCAAGGCCGGCCGGCAACCCCTTGGCGCTCAGGGCCGAATTGCTGAAAAAGCTGTCACAGCGGGTGTACTGGTCAAAAAAGAGGGCGGCGTTGGTCCATTCAAAATCAAAGGCCAGGGAGAGGGCTTTGCGGACTTGGACGTCCTGAAAAACCGGCTTGCGCAGATTGAAGACAAAACCCTGCATCCCCGCATTATTCTTATGACTCAGGGTTTCCTTGACAAGCTCGCCGCGCTTGAATCTGGGGCCGTTCAGATCCCGAGCCCATTGCTTGGCGATATTTACCGGCATAAAATCGAATTCTCCGGCCTTGAACGCCTCCACCGCCACGATCTGGTCCTTGAAATATTTGTAGATAATGGTGTCGAAGTTGAACATCCCGCGCCGCACGTTGAGATCCCTGGCCCAGTACTGCGGATTGCGCACATAGGTGATGGCCTTGCCGGGGATGACTTCCTTGATCAGATAAGGCCCGGAGCCGACCGGCGGGGTCATGTCCGGGTCGGCAAAGGGGTGGGCGGTGTAGAATTTTTTGGACAACACCGGCAGCTGGCCGGCGATCATGTGCAGCTCGCGGTTGCGCTGGGAAAAATGAAAGCGGACCCGGTGCTGGTCAAGAACCTCGGCGGAGGAGATATCCTGAAAATAGATCTGGTAGGAGGGGCTTGCTGCCGGACTTTTCAGGGTGTCCAGGGAAAATTTCACATCTTCCGGGGTGACGGGGGTGCCGTCGGAAAAGCGGGCCTGTTCGTGAATGGTGAAGGTGACCGATAATTTGTCCGGTGCCAGGATGATATCCTTGGCGATCAGGCCGTAGGCGGCAAAGGGCTCATCCAGGCTCGGCACGGTGAGGGTTTCAAAAACCAGCTCGTCAAGGCCCGCCGGGGGCGTGCCTTTGAGGGTAAAGGGGTTGAGCTTGTCGTAGCTGCCCAGATCATGGAGCACCAGCTGGCCGCCTTTTTGAGCCTGGTCTGAAGCATAGGCGAACTTGCGGAAGCCTTGCGGGTATTTGACCTTGCCGTCGATACTGATTCCTTGGGCGGCAAAGGCGAAAGCGGGCAGGATGATGACGAAGGCCAGCAGGGCGGAGAAAATTTTCATCGGCAAGGGCGGTTATTGGTTTTTATGGTCGCATAAAACACCAACTATGACATTGGCAAGCATATTGGCCAGGATGGAAAGCACACTCATGTCCTGCTTGGTGAAATTGTCATCGCTTTTGTTGATCGCCTCCACCACGCCCAGGCAATCCCCGTTTACATGCAGGGGTACGGCCAGGATGGAGCGGGTCACAAAACCGCTATCGGTGTCAATGTTTTCATGAAAGCGGGTGTCATTGCGGACATTACCCACCCGCGCCGGCTGGCCGTTGCGATAGACCCAGCCGGCAAAGCCCTGGTCGATTGGAATCCCTTTGCCGAAGATCAGCTTTTTTTGGGGGCCGGTGGGCAGAGTGACCAACATCTCTTTTTCTTCGATATCCGCGATAAGAATCGAGCTGGCTTCGCAGTCGAGGATTTCGTTGACCATTTCCAGTACTACTTCCAGAATCCACGGGCCCTTGCAGATATTCGGCAGGAGGATGGCGGTTTGGAGCAAAAAGTGCAGTTCCTTGGCTGGAAGCGATTTATACAGGGAATCAGGCAGCATCTGGGCCAGCAATCCTTTGGCCAGGGCTTTTGGCTCAACCGCCTGCATCTCCATCAGGATATCGCCCAGACAGCGGCCCCCCTGGGAATGGCTGGCAAACCAGGGGAGCAGTTGTGCGCGAAGCTTGGTGTTATATTTCTTTACGGAGCAGGCTTTATGTCCAGGAAGAGTTTGTTGTCTGGACAGGGCACTGACAATCTGTTCGCTGGAAACCATTCCCAGGTCGGTGAGGATATCGCCCAGCCTCCGCCACTGGGAATGGACGGACATGAGCTGCCCGGAAAGATTGGCGGCGATGTTTTTTTGATACGGATTTATATCCTCACCAAAAAAACTGCTCAGATAACGATCCATGCGGCCAAGCTTTCTCAGGGTCGGCACGACAAACTGCTCGCAAAAGGCAATGGTGCCGTCCTTGATCTCCTGGGAGGTCTTGTAAACCTTGGCCCCTTTTTTAATCAGGGCCTCGCGGTTTTCAAACTCATAGACTTCCTTGAACTCGGCAAACAGGTCGGCCATGCGCTGCCCATAGTCAGGGGCCGCCATCTGGGCAACCAGATCGGCGGTGGCCACCATCTGCGCCACGGTCTTCATCCTGATATCCTTGAAAAGGCGGACAAGATCCGGCAGTTTGGCATAATCGGTGATGGCGATCATGCGGACAACCTCGTCCACTTCTTTTGTCGGCCACTGCCTCCTGGTCAGGTATTCCCGTGCAATTTTCATGCTCCGATCGACATGGATCAGGGTGAATTTACCGCCTTCTCCGGCCAGATCGCCCTTGTCCTTGATATAGCCGGCGTCATGGAACAGGCATGCGGCCATGCCAAGCTGGAAGTATTTTTTGTTAAGAGGCTGCGCCTGCTCAGCCTTGTTCCAGCCGGCAAGCATGCGGGCGGCGGCAAGGCAGACATCCAGGGCATGGCTGAAATTATGGTAGGTGACGGTGCACGCCTCGTGGCTTGACCAGCGACCGGCGTACAGGTCGGCCACATCCTCGAGCAGCTCGGCAAGACGGGGGGGGAGCTTTCCGTATTCAGCGAGAGAAATGGCGAGAATCAGATCGATGCTTTGCTGGTTGTCGGTCTGGTTAGCAGACAATTGCCGATCAGGGGTCCTGGTCATTTTTTGTGCCATATGCCTGTGCTATATCCTTCAAAAATAATTTTGCAGACGGGCCACAACTATAAAATACAAAGCATGATATCCAGCATGGGAACCCAGGTCAAACGCAAAGTATTAAAAAGCAGCGTTTCCTTTATAATTTAGGAAATTTTTCAAACTGGTCATGCATTTATCGTGGCTAAGGGCTGCCGGAATGTGGTAAAAAACCGTAACTATCCAGCAACACCGCATCTGCGTTGTTATCAGCCTGCTCATGGGCACCAGCACACTTCGCAGGCTTCTGCCTAGCAGCTACGGCACTGCTGGATAGTTACGGTTTGGGGTGGTTTTGTTCGTTTACGGCCTTTGGCTGGATAGTTACAAAAAACCTTATTTGCCTTGGGCAAAAAAATCATACCAAAAAAAAATCAGACAATCCCCGTACGGAGGCTCATGACCAATGGGTAAAACCATAGCTGAAAAGATTTTTGCCTCGCATCTGCGCGACACTCCTACTCCCGAGAACGTCATTCTCAACCTTGACGTTGTTTTGTGTCACGAAATCACTACGCCCATCGCCATCACCGATCTGGAGGCCCGGGACATGGACCGGGTATTTGACCCCGCCAAAATCAAGGCGGTTATCGATCATGTCACCCCGGCCAAAGATTCCAAAACCGCCACTCAGGGTAAAATCATCCGCGACTGGGCCAGACGGCACAAGATCCGCGATTTTTTCGATATCGGCGCCAACGGGGTCTGCCATGCGCTCTTCCCGGAAAAAGGCTTTATCCGCCCCGGCTACACGGTAATCATGGGTGACTCCCACACCTGCACCCACGGAGCCTTCGGCGCCTTTGCCGCGGGCGTCGGCACCACCGATCTGGAGGTGGGAATACTCAAGGGAGTATGTTCCTTCCGCACCCCGGAAACCATGCGGATCACCATCACCGGCGCCTTGTCGGACGGTGTCTCCGCCAAGGACGTGATCCTTTTCATCATCAAGGAACTGACGGTGAACGGGGCTACCGACAAGGTCATGGAGTTTGTCGGCCCGGTGGTGGATGGGATGAGCATGGAAGCGCGGATGACCCTGTGCAACATGGCGATCGAGGCCGGAGCCACTTGCGGCATCTGTCTGCCCGACCGGGTGACCGCCAAATATCTCTGGCCGTTTCTCAACCATAAGTATGCCTCCATTGATCTGGCGGTGGAAGATTTTCTTAAGTGGCATTCCGATCCTGATGCGATCTATGTGCAGGAGATGACTCTCGATGTCTCCAGGCTGGCGCCCCAGGTGACCTTCGGCTACAAGCCGGATGAGGTGAAAAGCGTTGTCGAGATGGAGGGCACCCCGGTGGATCAGGTGTATATCGGCTCCTGCACCAATGGCCGCATCGAGGATCTCCGCTCCGCGGCCCGAATCCTGAAAGGGAAAAAGATCGCCGCCAATGTGCGTGGCATTCTTTCTCCGGCCACCCCCAAGGTGTATTCCCAGGCTCTGGAAGAGGGGCTCATCGCCATCTTCATGGAGGCTGGTTTTTGCGTGACCAATCCGACCTGCGGCGCCTGCCTGGGGATGAGCAACGGGGTTCTGGCTGAAGGGGAGATCTGTGCTTCCACCACCAACCGGAATTTCAATGGCCGGATGGGCAAGGGCGGCATCGTCCATCTGATGAGTCCGCTCACCGCCGCGGCCACCGCCGTGCAAGGGCATATCACCGACCCGCGGAAGCTTTTGTAACCATCGAATCCAACGACAAGGGAGTTCAATATAATGAAAGAGTTTGGCGGCAAAGCGCTGTTTCTTGACCGAAACGACATCAATACCGACGAGATCATTCCGGCCAAGTATCTGACCGAAAACACCAAGCTGGCCCTGCAGCCCTATATCCTTGAAGATCTTAAATTGGGGGGCTTTGATCCGCGCCGGGACATCGATGGGAAGGGGGTTATCATCACCAGGGCCAATTTCGGCTGCGGCTCCTCCCGCGAGCACGCGGTCTGGGTCTTTGAGGTCAACGACATCAACCTGGTCATCGGCGAAAGCTTTGCCCGCATTTTCCGGCAGAACATGTACAACTGCGGCATGCTGGCCATCGAGCTGCCGAAAAAGGATATCGAGACCCTCTTCAGTCTGGGAGAAGAGGTGGAGGTTGGAGTGGATCTGGCCGCTTGCACGATTACCGCCCAGGGAGACAGGAAGGTGGTTATCCCCTTCACTCTGAATGAGTTTGACAAAAACCTCGTGGAAGCAGGCGGTTGGCTTGCCTATGCTGACAAAAACTATTAGATTTTAGCCGGGAGATTTACACCCGGAATGCCGGTATGGGGTGGTCGCCCTGTGCCGGCATTTCTTTTTTTGTTCATCAGGAAGATAGCGCTATTCTTTCTGCCGTTGTTTCCTTCTTCTTTTGCGTGCCCAAAAGAAGAAACAAGAAAAAGGCACCCCAGCCAGTACTGGCCCTGCGGGCTTCCCTTACTTCTCGCCGTGGGCGGAAAAGACGCGGAAAAACTCGGGCTTCGCCCTCAGACAGTTCCCGCGTCTTTTCCGCCCGTCTGCGAGGCGTGGCAGGACAAATGGGGGAAAGGTGGAATCGTCCGGATTCCAGGATGAATAATATTTTTGTGCGGAGCAGCCGATGAGCAAATCCGTGGAACTCACGGTTGACAAGGTAATCAAGGGAGGCCTTGGCCTGGGCCGCCTGTCGGACGGCCAGGTGGTCATGGTGCCGCGCGTACTGCCCGGAGAGGTGGTGCGGGTTCATTTGCGCCGCAAACACACGCAGTATCAGGAAGCGGATCTGCTGGAGGTGCTTGTGCCCTCGACACAGCGGATACCTCCGCTCTGCTCGGTGTACGACGCCTGCGGAGGCTGCGATTTTCAGCACGCCACCTATGCTGAGCAGCTCCGCTTGAAAAACGCTATTCTGGGGGAAACCCTCTGCCGGGCCGGGTTGTGCCGGGAGGAGGAGCTTGCCGCGCTGCTGGGTTCTCCCTTGGCCTCGCCCCAGCCCTTTGGCTACCGGCAACGGATCAGGCTGCAGGTGGCAGAGGGAAGGGTGGGGTACTTCAGCCGCCAGAGCCACAGCCTGACCCCTGTTTCCCTCTGCCCCCTGGCCGGGGAAGCCCTCAATTCGGTGCTTGCCGGTCTTTCCGCCCGCAGGCTGTTTCAGACCTTCCTGAATGTGGCCTCGGCCATCGAGCTGTTAGAAAATCCCGCCCACGACTCGGTGATCCTGCTCATTCATTACCCAAGAAAAACCCGACCGACCGAGCACCAGGCAGCCAAACTTTTGTGTCAGGCTTTGCCCCTGCTGGATGCGGTACTCTTCAGCGTGGAAGGCCAGGCCAAGGGGCCGTGTTTCACCGAGCAAGGAGAGATTAAACTCAGCGAGCTGCGGGTGGAGTTTAATCTGCCTGCGAAGCTTTGCGGCCACATCCTGACTCTTGCCCTGGAGCCGGGGGGCTTCTGCCAGGTTAATCTCGGTCAGAATGAAAACTGCATCGGACTGCTGCTGGACTGGACCCGGGAGATGAAGCCCGGCAGGGTGCTGGATCTCTTCTGCGGCATGGGAAACTTTTCTCTTCCCCTGGCCATGCATGGGTGGGAGGTGACCGGCATGGACATGCAGCGCTCCACCATCCGCAGTGCGGTACGCAACGCCGAAAACGCCGGGCTTGGTGACCGTTGCCGGTTCAGCCAGGAAAGCGCCGCCAAGGCGGCAAGATTTCTGCTCGCCGAAAAGGCCACCTTTGACTGCCTCCTCCTCGATCCGCCCCGTTCCGGCTGCGCCGAACTCATCCCCCTGCTGCCCGGCCTCAAGGCCCAACTGATCATCTACATCTCCTGCGATCCCGCTACTCTGGCCCGTGATCTGGCCGGGCTTATCCAGGCTGGCTACCGGCTGGCCGAGGTTCGTCTGGTGGACATGTTTCCGCAAACTGCCCATCAGGAAACCATAGTGCGGTTGGAGCGGGAGTAGGGGAGTGTCATCTTAAGGTGTTCAGCTATTGGTTTTCTATCGCTGGCTGCTGATCCAGAAAGTTTTGAAGGTTTTAGATCAATAATGGGGAAAATGAAACTGACTCAATCAACTGCCCTCATCCTCGTCCTGCTTTCCGCCTGCACCGCCTCCCTACCCAAGGGACGGGCCACCATCGAGGTGATCATCGACAGCTCCCAGGCGAACCAGATCCGTATCGACTGGGTCCAGCCATCTTCGGAGACGGATCGGCCCCAGATGGAGGTCCACGACCCATTGATCTGGGAGTTGTGCGGTCCTTTCGGCAAGGTACTGGCAAGCGGCAGATTGAGTGACCCGCGCTGGGGCTTCGCCGACTACATGGGCGAGGACGGCAAGCTCCACGGTGGCCGGTTCAAGAGCGATAACGGGGTACTCGTACTCGACATCCCGGCGGTGAAGGGAGAGCTCCGGATCCTTGACCCGGAGGGCAAACTCCTGGGCCGGACGCCCTTCAATCCTGGGAGCATGAAGCCCGGACCGGGCCGCTGATCAACCAGAGAGGAGGTAGAGCCATGGACCTTGCCTTTGCCCAGCATGGGGAGTATTTTTAAGTCAGAAGGCGGCTGAAATATGGAAAGCTCGGGCCATATGGACTTGGGGTTTCGACCTCCAGCCCTATGAGGGATAGGTGAGCGCCCCTCCAGCCGCCGTCTCTTAATCCCCCTCCCTCTATCATTTCACCACATTTACCAAAGCCGGGTCGCGCTGGACGGTGCGGTGGTACTCCACGGCCGGGGCGCCAAAGGCCATGGCATAGCCAAGGCTGTGGTCGGCCGGGATGCCGAGCTTGCCGGTCACTTCCGGGCAGGCGGCCAGAGCCATCATGCAGATGCCGTCCCAGACCGTACCAATCCCACGGGCATGGGCGATCAGCTGGAAGGTGGTCAGGGCGATGATGCAGTCCTGGGTCGGGCAGGGGGCGTAGGTCGGGGCGCTGGTGATGACCAGGTGGGGGGCGCCCCGGAAGAGGATATCCCGGCCCTCCTCCCGCCAGGCCTTGACCACCAGGCCCAGGTAGGTTCCGGCCCGGCCCCCCGGCAGCTTGCCTGCTTCCTTGAGACTTGCCAGGCGGTCGATGAGTTCTTCCCGCAGCCGGTGGAGCACCGCCCGCTCCTTGACCACGGTGAAAAGTACCGAAGCGGCGTTGACCCCGGTGGGGGCATGGCAGGAGATTTCAAGCAGCTCGTCGATCAGGGCCGGGTCCAGATCCTGATCCAGATAACGGCGCACCGCCCTTCTGCCTTTGATCAGGATGCTGAGCGCGGCCGGATCGGGCAGCTTGCCTTGAAGCGGAGTGCTCGTGTCCGGGTCTCTGCCGAGGACCGAAACCGCGGCGGTTGGGCAGACGGCCAGGCAGTGCTGGCAGCGGATGCAGCCTGCCTGGTTGCTGATCTTAGGGTAGGGGTCCAAAACGATAATCCCGGACGGGCAGTCAAGGGCGCACTCGCCGCACTGGATGCAGCGCTCCTCATCGATACGAAACTGATTCATGACTGGTCCTCCTCATTTGGGAATTCGCTCCATTTTGCCGCCTCCGCTTTTTGTTTAAAGAAACGGCGCTTTGGTGTCAACTTTTTTCAACCTGCCAGATCACAGGGTATACCCAAATAAGCGGTCACCGGCCCATTCTCCGGATTGACCCGGGGCCACTCAAGGGCGAACGGACAGGAGCCTTTCCGGTGGAGGATGACCCAGGCGATCTCCCTTGCCCCATCGTGGCTGGCGCCGCGCCACGGCTCACTGCAGGTCCCATCGATATGCGTTGCAGGTTGAAGCCGCCGTCGGCGTCCATAACGCCCATGAACAAAAGCGGCATTCCCTCCACCTGCGGACGGTCTGGGTCGAGACCGGACATATCCTTCACCCGGAAGGGCAGGACTCCCAACCTGAAACCTCCGCCTGGACCGACGACCGGAACGGCCTCGACCAGGAGCCGATCCACCCGAACCTGAAACAAACCCGGCCTGTCCCTCTCCACGGTCTTGGCGACCAGGGTTCCCTGGCGGTACCCGCCGCTGATCCTGACAATATCGCCAACCTGGAAATCATCGGCCGCTTCGGCAATTGTCACCGGCAGGCCGGCCACCACCGCACCCCCGGCGAACCTTGACTGGACCACCCCGATGAGAAAATCCGCTTCATCGAGCAGACCTTCTTCGATACGGCTGGCGAAGATCCGTCCCTGGGCATCGCGGAAACCGCCCACCCGCACGGTGGCGCCGGACGGAGGACCGTTTGTCCAGGTGGCGGGGAGAATGGTATCAGCCCCGATAACCACCTGTTGACCAAGGATCTGAAAGGCCGTTTTGTCGGGAGCAGGGGAGCTGATCCTACCAATGACCTCGGGCCGGATACCGATCGATTCCGCCCGGACCGTGCCATTGCTGTTCACCGCCAGCACTTCGACCACCTGGCCCACCGACAAATCCGCGGAGGTGGCCTGGCGCCCGGCCAGGGAAACCGGGGTGGCCGGCTCGAACTCCACCTTGACCCCATTGACCAGGATGCTGCCGAAACCGGTGATCCGGCCGACGATGCCTAAAACCTCCCCATCGTTACCGGCTATAAATCCGGTGCCGCCGATGCCGGTCTTTTTGTCGGCCAGCTGACCGGTGCCGCCGATCCCGGACTCCCCCCGATCGGCCAGGGAGCCGGAATAGTCTGCGGGCACACAGGAGGCAAACAGCAACAGAAAAAACAGGGCGCAGCCGGTTCGGATCTTCTTCATTGTTCGTCCCCTTCCTGTTCCTGATGCCAGTAAAAACCGAAACGGATCTGCTGGTTTGCTTCCTCTGTGTCGGCATCCATTTGTTGCAGTTCGAGGGCGCGCCGGTTGATCGCCTGGAGCGCCCGCATGCCCTCCTGAGCGGCCATACTCCGCAGTTCTTCCACTGAGCTTGCGGATAGTTCGCCGTAGAAGACGTTGCGTTCCGGCGCCGTAGCCCCCTCCCGCTGGAGATTGTTGACACAGGCCTCCAGGTGAGCACGAACGTTCTCGCCGAGGAAATAGCACTTCTCCTCAAAGCCCTGTTCCGGCACAAAGGCCTCCGTGTTCAGATACACCTTCCGATCGTCGCCAAGCCGGACCACCCCCAGCCGGAGCCACTCGTCCAGAACGGCCCGCGGCCGAACATTGGTGCTCACCTCCTCCATCAGATCGGTAAAGGAAGGAGATTCCTCCTTGGTGGCGGCAACAGACAGCGGCCGAGGTCGACCCTGGTCATCAAGATAGCGGGGGGAGCCGGTCCAGCGGGAAACCAGCAGCGCCCCCAGAGAACTGGTTGCCACCGCCTTGGGAACTGTAGCCCGGCGCTCAGCCCGCAGCCTTCTCACGTCCTTGCGATGTACCGCGGTCAGGATGTGGATACGGCTGTCGGTCTGCTGTTTGCCGGACAGCGGAAAACGTCCTTCAGCCACGTCCACATAGGACTTTTTCAGGAGTTCGCACAGCATCGGGTAGGTCACGCCCCGTCCGATGAGCAACCGGACCAGGGGTTCAAGCAGTCGCGAAAGCGCCATCACCAATGACTCGGGAAGTTGGGGAACCTGGGTTTCGATCATTTGATTCTCTCGTTCTGATATATGCGTCAAGGCCGGGAAGGAAACCCCGCTGGAAGAGGCGCGTCCTCTCCCGAAGATTTTTTTTACCATACCACAAAAAATAATTTGACGTGGGAAAAAAACACACGTATCCTAAAATCAAATCCGTGGGAATTTTTCCCGCACAAATAAACCCCAACAAAAGAGGTACGGCCATGAAAAAGAAACTGATGAGAATTTCTCTGTCCTGTGCAGTTCTGGCGGCAGCCATGCTGTCGCTGACCGCGGTGGACTCCCAGGCGGCCAGATTCCGCGGCGCCGCCAGCCCAAGAGCGGTCAGCGGTCCAGGCCTTGGCGCCGCTCGGATGGATGCCAACCAAGACGGGATCAACGACTATACCGGACTTCCCTTGGGAACCGGTAAAGGAATCGCCTTTGTCGATGCCAACGGTGATGGGCACAACGACAATATGGACGCCAACGGCGACGGCATCAATGACATCACCGGTCAACCGCTGGGCACTCCCCCCCTCGGGGTACCTGCCGGAACAGGCATGATGGGATCAGGCTTCGGCGGCAGAGGTCGCCGGTAATCCCCCCCGGCCCCTAATCCTCCCATAAAAACAGAAAGCCGGGTGGCGTGTACCGCCCCCGGCTTTCATCTCTCTTCGGACCAAACATCCCATGCGCAACCGTGCCCCTGAACTAATTTTTTTCTCACTCGCTCTACTCGCCGTTTCGCTGACGCCGGTGTCTGTACTGCAGGCCCAGGCCGCAACCGACCCGGAGAACCAAGCAAGCGCGATTCCGGATCCGCCGCAGAGTACCGAGGAAATCCTCTCAAAGTCGTCATGGACCCTTGATCTTGAGGAAAGCGGCGTTCCATCGCTCTCCTCAAGCAGCGGCCAGGCGGTCGGCCGGGCAGAAAAACGGATCCAACCTGAAAGTCAGAAGAGGTCGGCAACCCTCAGCTCCTACCTGTCTCTGTACGGCCAAGAGGATTTTCACCCTCTTTACGGAGACATTCTTTCCACCTGGTCGGAAACGACCCTGCAAACCAGACTGAGCCTTCCCCTGCGCCAGGGACACACGGTGTCGCTGGGCTGGTTCGATGGCCGAATCCGGCAGGAAAATAACTTTTTCAACGACACCGATTTCAACCTCAGGCGGCAGGGACCCTTTTTCGATTACGATCTGGCCCTGCCGCCATCCCTGCGCCTGAACCTCAGGGCCCGCGACGAACGTTTCACGGATCGGGATGACTCCGGCTTTTATCGGATCAACGACGATGCCCATCTCGCCACCGGCTACCTGGCCATCAACTATCTGGGGGAAGGTTTCTGGGCTGCGGCCAACTATACCAGGGAACGGGAAACTGACCCGGAGTACGACTTAACAAACAACCGTGCGGCCCTCAACATTCGTGCCAAAGAACTCAGCGGTCTGGCCTCGGGGATCATGCTGGCCGACAAGTGGGAGATCGGCGGCAGCCTCTACCACGAGCAGTATGGCACCGCGCGGCCGACCCAGTGGAACGCCAACGTCCAGCTCAGCCATTGGCCCCTCTTTCTTCAGGGCTTGCGGATCAGCATCGGCACCGGTTATTATACGGAAGAACAGGAAAAGATCTACAATCTGGCCATTGCCCATCAGTGGCGACCCATCCCCCAAATGAGCGTTCAACTTGAATACCAGATGGAGTACTCGGAAAACGAAGATTCATTGCTCAACGAGGGCAGTCTGTTATGCAGCTGGGAAATGGGGGACCGATTCTTCTTTGATGTCAGAACCCGTTACGCGCACGAAAGCGGGGGCGACCGAGACGAGGAATATTTCCTCCAGGCGGCTCTCCGCATTGAGTTATTCTGATCGTCCAACCGTCTTTTCCTCGATCAGCAAGCGGGTGGAATTCATGCCCCGAAATCCTGTTATGCGGCGCATGCGAGCCGGCCTGGCGGCCGTAGCCGTTGCCTGGCTGGTTTCATCCGTCCCGGTGGGCGCCGCGGAAACGAAGGAAGGATTGCTCGGACTTTCGGTGGCATACAGCCATTCCTCCGGGACCTACGGTCTTGAGAACGACACCCGTATCGACCTGATTCCTCTCACCGTCGACTATGCCCGAGGTCCGTGGTTCGCCTCGGTATCCATCCCCTCAGTCCGGCTCAGCGGCTTCGGCAACGTGACCATGGGTGCCGGTGGCCCGATCCAGATCAACAGTGCTGCGGCCGGGGCGATGACCGGCGGATATAGCCACGGCAGCAATTCCTCCCCCGGCTCAAATATGGGAACCGCCACAACCTGCCAACAGCAACGGTCGACGGTTTCCGGCCTCGGTGATCTCAGCGCTGAAGCGGGCTACGGCTTTTTCACCTTTGGGGATTCCGGCGTTCTCGTCGAAATCAGCGGCAGAGTAAAATTCCCCACCGCAGACGAAGACAGAGGCCTTGGCACCGGCAAGACAGACTACAGCGCCCAGGCAGCGGTGTCATTACCAGCCGGCCGGTTCCAGCCCTTTGTCCAGCTGGGTTACACCATCACCGGCGATCCCAGCCTGATGACCCTCAATGACGTCCCGTACGGTTCCCTGGGAGCCACCCTTATCCTCGGCAAATACCTTGACGCGACCGGGACCTACTCTTTCCGACAAAAAATCACGGATACGGCCGACGACTTCCACGAAGCTTCGCTCTCCCTGGAGTGGCGGATGGGCTGGGGATGGCGAACCTGGGCCGCCTTCGCCGCAGGTCTTAGCGATGCCGCCCCGGACTGGACCAGCGGGATCGGACTCAGCAGATCTTTCTGACTGAATTCCTGAGACATATAACCTGAATTATTCTGCTGACAAACCGCAAAAATTTCCGTTAAATCCCCCAACACCTTTATCTTGTACCTTCCGCTCATGGAAAATATGAAGGGGAACCGATGCCAAAACAGTTTAGCCGTTGTCCTTGGGTTGATCTCAGCAAACAGGATTACCTCGATTATCACGACCGGGAATGGGGTGTTCCCGTTTACGATGATCAGCGCTTGTTCGAGTTCCTCATCCTGGAAGGCGCCCAGGCAGGGTTGAGCTGGCACACCGTACTGCGCAAGCGGGAACAGTATCGCCTCGCCTTTGCGCAATTCGACCCGAAAAAGGTGGCGCGCTACGACGAGTCGCAGGTGGCAGCGCTTCTGGACAATCCCGGGATTATCCGCAATCGGCAAAAAATTCTTGCCGCCATCAATAACGCGCAAAAGTTTCTCGAGATCCAGGCAGCATTAGGCAGTTTCGCCGCCTACATGTGGCGCTTTGTCGAGGGCCGGCCGATTGTCCATGAGATCAGGACGTTGAGCGATTACCAGGCCACCAGCCCGGAATCAGAGGCAATGAGCAAGGACTTGCGCCAGCGTGGATTTAAATTCGTAGGCTCCACGATTTGCTATGCCCATATGCAGGCCATCGGGATGGTGAACGACCACAGCGTGGATTGTTTCCGCAGGCAGGAGATCATTGCCGGTTATGCCGGGATGAGTACCTGAAAATTCCGGGGAGCTGCAAGGGGGATGAGGTGCTTCAGATTATAAGTTTTCTGGCCGCAAATATTTTTTACAGATCATAATTTTAGATTATACTCCGAAGGAGCCTATTGCCTCCCCATAATTATAACCAGAAAAAAAGGAGCAAGATGAAAGTCCAAATAGAATCAATCTTCCCGGCAAGTGAATCACCACGCTATCTGTTCGGCAAGAAAGGCGCTGATGAATACGTGGTGTTCTCGCCAATGGATAATGAGCCGGATTTTTGCTTCGATCTGAACGATATCGTTAAATTTGCTAAAGTATCCCAAGGGCCCGTTGAGGCAATAAATATAACCAAAAACAAAACCGCCCTGGTCGGCATCCACGATATCTGCATTAACAAAGACGTAATCAGGGTGCGATACGATTCGCAATTTCCCTGAAGTCGGACTTTATTGAATATCAGTTCTTGCTCCTTCCCTTAGTCTCGTGCAGGGTGCCAAGCAGTTCCAGCACCTGTTCCCTGGTGTTTTTCGGCTGATTGAGGAGGAGGACAAAGCTGTCCAGTCCGCGTTCTCCGGCAAAATACCCGGCATAGCCGTAAACCCCGGTCATGGTGCCGGACTTGCGCAGGCAGTTATTTTCAAAGGAAAGCAGCCCGGCATGGGGCTTGAACGCTTCGAGGATGGCGAGCATCCCCTTGGGCGTTACCCGGTTCTGCCGGGAGAGGCCGGAACCTTCCCGGACCACGATATCCTTTTCGGAAAGCCCCAACTCGTGGCGGTAAAAAGCGGTCATGGCCCGGCGGCCCTTGTCCCAGGTGGCGGGCCAGCCGTAATCTTTTGCGCCGATGGCCAGAAAAATCTGGTTGGCGATGAAGTTATTGGAGTACTTGAGCAGCCCGGTCAGCACCTCGTTAAGGCTCTTGCTGGAGGCGTGTTCGTAAAAGGGAGTCAACCCATCCGGCACCGGACCGGGGATGATCTCGCCCTGCACCGGTACCCCTTGTTTTTTAAAAGTGGCAGCGAACAGTTCCCCGACATAGCGCAGGCTCTGATTGCCGGTGGCCGTGGCGTTGATCCGGTGGCTGCCGGCCGGCAGCCCTTGCGCCAGTTCCCGCATCAGCGGCAGGGCAGGGGTCTGCTCCTCGGCGGAGCGCACACTGCCGTCGGCGCCCTTGCTGAGATTGATGGTGTTGAAGTTCACCGCCAGACAGCTGTTTTGGGCATCGTATGGATTCAAGGTACTGCCTGCCCCATCGGTCCCGTTTTCCAGCCGGCAGCCGCTGGCATCCACTACGATGTTGCGTACGGCGGCAAGGCCGCGGCTGCGGAGCGCGCCGACAATCAGGCTCACCTCTTCGGAAACCAGGAGGGGATCGGCCAGTCCCTGAATATGGAGGTCGCGGTCGCCGCTGAGATAGAAACGGCTGGCAAAGCGGTAATCATTGCCGAGAATATGGATGGCGGCCAGGGCCGTGCCGACCTTCAGTACGCTGGCCGGCATGAACTGGCGGTCGGCGTTTTGCTCGTAAATGGTGGCCCCATTTCTGGTAACAATGAGGCCGCCGTTCTCCACCAGGCTTTCCAGGCTCTGCCTTGTCCCGGCCAAAAGCGAAGCGGGCATGGTGAGACAGAGGCTCAGGCCGAGGAAAATACCGAGGCGAAGTACTCGCTTTTCCCAGAGCATGGATGCGGCAAGAAGACTTTTTTCCATGGCCTTTTCCTTGATTTTGGCGAATACTTTACGCTAAGGAATGTAAGGAGCACTTATCCAATAATTGGTATGCATTAAAAGCCATTTTCAACAAAAAAACAGCAAGGAAAAGGAGACGCCGGATGACGAAAACCGAAAAGAATCTTTGGGAGGCCTTTGCTGGGGAATCGCAGGCAAACCGCAAGTATCTGGCCTTTGCCGACAAAGCTGAGAAAGAGGGGCACAAGCAGGTCGCCAGGTTATTTCGCGCCGCAGCCCACGCGGAAACCATCCATGCCCACGCCCATCTTCGGGCGCTCAAGGCCATCGGCGACACCGCCGCCAACCTGAAAGAGGCCATCGGCGGCGAGACCCACGAGTTTACGGAGATGTATCCGGCTATGATTGCCGCGGCCAGGGAAGAAGGGCACAAGGCGGGCGAGCGCAGCTTCAGCTATGCCAACGAGGTGGAGAAGATTCATGCCGCCTTGTACCAGAGGGCTTTGGAAGCTCTGGGCAGCCGGGAAGAAACCGATTTCCATGTCTGCTCGGTGTGCGGCTACACCTGCGAGGGCGAGGCGCCGGAAAAATGCCCGGTGTGCGGCGCCAATCAACGGGCATTTGAGAAAATCGCTTAATTCCCCCCTTTGTTAAAAGGGGAGGCGAAGAGGCCGGCAGGCCGGGTTATTTCTCGTAAAAATCAAGAATGCTTTCCACCAGGGCCGGGATGGTATAGGTTTTTGGCTGCACATCAATGGCCAGCCCGGCCTTTGCCGCGGTTTTTGCGGTAATCGGCCCGATGGTCGCCACCTTGACCCCGGCCAGCAGGGTATCCCGCTCCGGCCCCAGCATCTCCAGAAAGTTCGTCACCGTGGAGGAGCTGGTGAAGGTGACCATGTCGATCCCTCCTTGGGCCAGCTCCTGGCGGACCATCTCGTAATCCTCGGGCCGGATATTCTGATACACCGGCACCACCGTCACCTCGGCTCCGTTCTCCTGCAGGATCTCCGGCAGAATCTCCCTGGCCTTTCTGGCACGGGGCAGGAGAACCTTGCAGCCCTTTACCCCTTGCGCCACCATGCCGGCGGCCAATCCCTCGCCGGTGAATTCCTCGGGCACCAGATCGGCGGCAAGCCCGTATTCCTTCAGGATTTCCGCGGTGGCTGTGCCTACCACGGCGATCTTCGGCCCGGCCAGAGCCCGACAGTCCAACCCAAGTTCAAAGAGCCTGGTGAAGAAGAAGCGGATGGCGTTGATGCTGGTAAACACCAGCCACTGGTAATCGCCCAGCCGGTTCAACTCGGCGTCCAGTTCCTCCCAGCTGTCCGGCGGGGCCAGAGCGATGGTGGCCCCTTCCACGCAGTCCGCGCCCTGATCTTCCAGCAGCCGGACCAGCTCGCTGGCCTGTTCGCGGGTTCTGGTCACCAGGATGCGTTTGCCGAACAGCGGCCTTTTCTCAAACCAATTAATGGTATCGCGCAGCTTGACGACCTCGCCCACCACGATGAGGGCGGGCGGGGTGATCTTTTCCTTTTTCACCACCTCGGCGATGGTGGCAAGTGTGCCTACCACCGAGCGCTGCACCGGAGTGGAGGCCCAGCGCACCACCACCACCGGGGTTTCCGGGGCGCGGCCATGCCTGATCAAATTCTCGGTGATTAAGGAAAGGTTCTTGATCCCCATGTAGAAAACCAGGGTGCCGATGCCGGTGGCAATCTTGTCCCAGGCGATGTTGGAGATCTCCTTGGTGGGGTCTTCATGGCCGGTGATAAAGGCCACCGAGGCGGTGTAATCCCGGTGGGTAATGGGCACTCCCGCATAGGTGGCGGCGGCAGTGGCCGAAGTGACGCCCGGCACCACCTCAAAGGCGATGTTGTGGCGGGCCAGTTCCTCAAGCTCCTCGCCGCCCCGGCCGAAGATGAAGGGATCCCCACCTTTGAGCCGCACCACGATCTTGCCGGCTTTGGCATGATCAACGAGCATCTGGTTAATCTCTTCCTGGGTATGGGCATGGCATTGACCGCCCTTTTTCCCGGCGTAGATCAGCTCGGCCTCTCTGGGCACGAACTTGAGCAGCTTGGGGGAGGCCAGATAGTCGTAGACCAGAACCTCGGCTCTTTTCAGAAGCTCCAGCCCCTTCACTGTAATCAGGGTGGGATCGCCCGGGCCTGCGCCGATGAGGTAGACCTTGCCCTTGGAACGTGTCGTATTTTTGTTGCTGTGTGATGTCATGATTTTTCTCGATAAAGCTGAGTTGAGCAGCTTGTCTGCTCTTACGAAACTTATACCCGAAGGTGGTAAAAATAAAAAAACCGGCTAGGCCGGTTTGGTTTGGCGCCCGATGCTAAGGAGCGTTTAATTATTCCAAGGTGTGACCGTAAACCTCGGAAAGAATCTCCCCGCCGCCTGCGGCCAGCAGCGTTTCCGCAAGCCGCACCCCCAACCCTTCGGGATCGCTGGTGTCCTCGCACAATTCCATCCGCACTATCCGCTCTCCGCTTACGGAAGCGACCAGACCGATCAGGTGCAGCATATCTTTGGCGACCAGCCGGGCAAAACCGGCGATGGGTACCTGGCAGCCGCCCTCCAGCCGGTGGAGAAAACCGCGCTCCGCCCGAACCGCCAGAGAGGTTTCCTGGTCATCCAGAAAAAGCAGCCCGGCCAGCAGCTCCGCATCGCTGGTCCGCAATTCGATGCCCACCGCGCCCTGGGCCACGGCAGGGAGCATCTCTTCTTCGCTGAAAAAAGACTTGGCCCGGTCGCTGAGCGACAAGCGGTTCAGACCGGCGGCGGCCAGGATGATCGCCTCGAACTGGCCCTCATCGAGCTTGCGCAGCCGGGTGTCCAGATTGCCCCGCAGGTCTTCAATGATCAGATCTGGCCGGATCCTGGCCAGCTGGGATTTGCGCCGCAGGCTGCTGGTGCCCACCTTGGCGCCTTGGGGCAGCTCGCGGCAGGAGGCGCAGGTGTTGGAGATAAAGGCGTCAAAAGGGTTTTCCCGCTTGGTGATGATGCCGATGTGCAGACCCTCGGGCAGCTCGGCCGGCACATCCTTCATGCTGTGTACCGCGATATCAACCTCGTTGCTGAGCAGGGCCTCTTCGATCTCCTTGACGAACAGCCCCTTGCCGCCTACTTTGGCCAGGGGCACGTCGGTGATTTTGTCGCCCTTGGTAATGATCTTTACCAGCTCCACGGAGGTCTCCGGGTACTGGACTTCGATCAAGCCTTTGATCCAATTGGACTGAGTAAGGGCCAGCAGGCTTGCCCTGGTGCCGATTCTGATTATTTTCTGCATCAACAGCTCCTCTAATGTTAGGCGGCCCGCCAAAGGGGTGACCGCGACTCCGTTATTTATCTTTTTTCCATTGATTGTGCAAGATAAAGCTGAGTTGAGCAGCTTGGCTGCTCTTACGAAACTTATATCCTCTTGGTGCACGTCATCCGCCGGTTTAGCTTTCCTGCAGGTGGTCGAGCAGGGTGGCGGCCAGCAGCGGAATCAGCAGCTCATGATGGCCGATGATGTTGTAGCCCTTGCCGCCGCCCATGGTGGGCCGGTTCACCACATTGGTCATGGTCCGGTAGTGGCGGATAAAGTCGAAGTTGGCGGTGGTGAAGTTGTTCACCACATGCCCGAGATTGCGGACCAGGGTGAGGGCCTTTAAAAAGACCTCGGGCAGGAGCACGGCCGAACCGAAGTTGAGGTAGGCCCCGCCTTCGAGATCGGCGACCAGGGCGCAGAAGAGCCGGAAATCCTGATGGCTGGTCTGGCCGATGGCGGCGCCGCTGGCGGAGGGATGGATATGAACGATGTCGGTGCCCAGGGCCACATGAACGGTGAGCGGAATCTTAAGCCGCCTGGCCGTAGCGAGCAGGCTCATATTGTTGTAAGGAAAATCCCGGGTCAGCAGGTACTCGCCCAACCCCGCGCCCAACCCCAGCCCTTTCGCCGCAGCCTGGTTTATTCCGGCATTGACCACCTCGCCGGTTTCCTTGGCCGCCCCGAAAGCGCCGCTGCCCAAAACGTCGCCCACCTCCTCCGAGGTGCGGCCCGCCATGGCGATCTCGGTGTCATGGACGATGCCCGCGCCGTTAAGGGCGATGGCGCTGATGATCCCCCGCTCCATGAGATCGATGAGAATGGGGTTCAAGCCAACCTTGATTACATGGGCGCCCATGCCGACCACGATGGGCCGGTTGTTTTTGTGGCTTGCGGCCAGCCGTTCGACTAGTTCGGGAAAATCCAGCCCCAGCAGCTGCTCCGGCAAGGAGGCGATGAACTCCTTGAGGGTGGAGCCGGGGGGAAGCGGCTTGGCAAAGTTGTCCACCGTGACCTTGCTGTAACGTCCGTGAATCGAATAGGTGTTGAGGCCGGAAAAATCCAGGGGCTGGTATGTTTTCATAAAGTTAACCACAAAAGGTTAGACCAAAACGCTTACGAAACGCCGCGTCCGTACAGGGCTTCGTCCACGATCTGACAGAGAAGATGCTCCAGCCAGAGGTGCGCCTCCTGGATGGCCGGGGTCAACTGGGAGGGCACGTTGATGGTCAGGTCGGCCAGCCCGATCAGCCTGCCACCATCCTTGCCGGTGAGCACCGCGGTTTGGATGCCAAGGGCCTTGGCCGCTTCCACCGCCTTGATTACGTTGGGCGAGTTGCCGCTCGTTGAGATGCCCAGGGCCAGATCGCCTTCCTTGCCCAGCGCCAGAATCTGCTTGCTGAAGATATCGTCGAAAGAGAAGTCGTTGCCGATGCAGGTAAGGATCGAGCTGTCCGTGGTCAGGGCGATGGCGGCCATGGGCGGCCGGTCGATCAGGAAGCGGTTGACGAACTCGCCCGCCATGTGCTGGGCATCGGCGGCGCTGCCCCCGTTGCCGAAAATCATCAGCTTGTTGCCCCGCTTGATGGTATCGATCAGCCACTGGGCCAGCTGCTTGATGGAGTCCCTTTGGGTGGCGACCAGCGCCTCCTTGGCGGCAATGGAGTGCTTCAGGCTTTCGTTGATAAGATGGTCCATGGGATAGCCTCGGGGAAGAAAAGAGATTGAAGACGAAAAAATAAGCGGAAACTTAGTATCCGGGAGCTTAGTTTCCTCTCTGAAAAGATTAGTATAGAGGAGATTCTTTGTCAACCAGCCGCATGCTGATATCCACGGCCCTGGCGGAATGGGTGAGCGCCCCCACGGAAATGAGATCAACCCCGGTTTCGGCGATCTCCCTAACATTGCCCAGGTTCACCCCGCCGGAGGCCTCCACCAGGGCGCGGCCGCCAATCAGGGCCACAGCCTCCCGCATCAGGGCAGGGGCCATGTTGTCGAGCATGATGATCTCCACCCCGCAGGCCAGGCATTCTGCAACCTGGGCGAGATTTTCGGTTTCGACCTCGATCTTCAGGGTGTGCGGCGCCTTGTCCCTGAGGATCTTTACCGCCATGGTGATGGAGCCTGCTGCCGCGATATGGTTGTCCTTGAGCAGGATGCCGTCGGCCAGGCTGAAGCGGTGATTGTGCCCCCCGCCGACCCGGACCGCGTATTTCTCATAAACCCTGAGGCCCGGGGTAGTCTTGCGGGTGTCGATAATCCGGACCGGCAGCCCCTCGACCTCCCGGACGAAGGCAGCGGTCAGGGTGGCGATGCCGGAGAGGCGCTGCACCAGATTGAGGGCCAGCCGTTCGGCGCTGAGCAGATCCCGCACCGGACCATGGGCGATAAAGATCCGCTCACCAGAACAGACGGTGTCGCCGTCTTTTTTAAGGGAGGAACAGACAATTGCAGGGTTGCGGGTGGTAAAGACCAGGGGGGCTATCTCGTCGAGCCCGGCCGCCACGAACCCTTCCTTGGCGACAAATACGGCCTGTCCTTCCTGCCGGGGGCCAAACACCGAATCGGTGGTGATATCGCCCTGGCCGATGTCTTCCTCAAGAAACTGCTGCAATTGTCTGGTCATCTGTGTATCCATAAGCTCTCCCGGATCGCTCTTGTCTATACTTCGAGGGAATCTCTTGATATCTGCCCCGCAGGGTTTGTGTCAAGAAGAAAGGGGGAATGCGGGGCGAGTCAATGTTTGCTGGCATATTGATCAAGCATGTGGTACAGAGAGATTTTGTGGGAGTAAAGTCAATGACTTCGGGAGGTTGGATGCAGGTTTTTTTCGTGCCTAATATTTTTCTGCTGGTCCTTGGCGGGGGAGAAACCGGGTTTATCAATACCCTGGCCGGCGGCGACTCCTTTCTGCTTTTGGTCAAGTAAGCCATGTTCACTTTTCTCCATGCCGCGGATATCCATCTCGACAGCCCGTTGCGCGGCCTGGAGGGCTACGCTGACGCCCCGGTTGCGCAGATCCGCCAGGCAACGAGAAGGGCCTTTGACAACCTGATCGAGCTGGCCATCGAGGAGCAGGTCGCCTTTGTCCTTCTGGCCGGCGACCTTTACGATGGGGAGTGGAAGGATTACCACACCGGTCTGTTTTTCATCGACCGGCTTTCCAGGCTGCGCAAGGAGAAGATCAAAGTCTTTTTGACCTCCGGCAACCATGACGCGGCCAGCCAGATCACCAAAGCCTTGCGTCTGCCGGACAATGTCCACTTTTTTTCCAGCAAACATCCCGAGACCATGGTGCTTGAAGAGCTGGGCGTGGCGGTGCATGGCCAGGGCTACCATACCCGGGCTCTGGCCGAGAATATCGCCCGTAACTATCCCCAGGCTCTCCCGCATTACCTGAACATCGGCCTGCTCCATACCTCGCTTACCGGCAGGCAAGGCCATGAGCCCTATGCCCCGTGCGCCCTCGACGATCTCAAGGGCAAAGGCTATGATTACTGGGCCCTTGGCCATGTCCATCAGCGTGAGGAAGTAAGCCGAAATCCCTGGATCGTTTTCCCCGGCAATATCCAGGGGAGGCATATTAAGGAAACCGGCGGCAAGGGAGCCACCCTGGTGCGGGTGGAAGAGGGGGGCCTCACGGCGGTCGAACACCGTGATCTTGACGTGCTGCGCTGGGCCCTGTGCCGGGTCGATCTCACGGATTGCGCCACGCTTGATCTGGCCATTGATGCGGTCCGGCAAGGCATGGAGGGTGAACAGGCCCGCGCCGAGGGAAGGCCCCTGGCGCTCCGTTTGCAGCTGGTGGGAAAATGCCCGATCCATGCCGTGCTTCACCGGGAGAGTGCATCCCTGACTGAGGAATTCCGCGCCCTGGCCGTGGGCCTTGGCGAGATGTGGCTGGAGAAGGTGCAATTTTCTACCGAGCGTCATGAACCCCTTTCCGAAAGCCTCGGGGCAGAAACGCCCATGGCGGATCTGCTTAAGGCTGTTGACCGGCTGAATTTCGAGTCGGCAACCCTCTTGGAGCTGGTGCCGGAGATCGGGGTGCTGCAAAGTAAACTGCCGCCGGAACTCTTCCAGCAAGGCGGACTTATTGCCGATTCCCCTGAAGGGGCTGCTCCCCTGGCCGAAGAGGTCAAGGAGATGCTCATCGCCAGATTGCTTGGGCAGGAGGGAAGCCGGTGAGGATAACCCGCCTCGAACTCAAGGCCTTTGGTCCGTTCACCGACCACACCCTGGAGCTTGGCCCCGGCCTGCACATCGTTTACGGCCCCAACGAGGCAGGGAAAAGCAGCACCCTCAGGGCGCTCAAGGCCTGGCTCTTCGGGTTTCCCGAAAGAACACACGACAACTTCCTCCACGCCAATGAGCAGTTGCTGGTAGGCGGCTGCCTGCAAGCGGAAGATGGCCGGGAGCTTGCCTTTTACCGGCGCAAGAAGCGAAAGGCGGATGTCCTTGACTCGAAAGGCAATCCCGTGGAGGCCGGGATACTTGCCGGTTTCATGCCCATCGGTGAGCAGGCGGTTTTTGAATCGCTGTATGGCCTGAGCCATGAGGATCTTATCAAAGGCGGGGATGAAATCCTGGCCCAGAAGGGCGAGGTCGGCCAGGCCCTGTTTTCCGCCGGGGCCGGGATCTCTTCTTTGCGCGGGGTTCTCGCCGGGCTGGAAAGCGAGGCCGAGGGTCTGTTCAAAGCGCGCGGGGTAAAGCAGGAGATCAACGAGGCCCTGGCCGCCTACCGGGAAACCCAGCGGATCGTGCGCGAGGCCTCCCTTTCCAGCCGGGAGTGGCAGGAGATCAACCACAGTTTATCAGAGGCGCAGGAAGCCTTGCTGCTCATCGAAAAGCAACAGGGAGAAAAAGACCGGCGACGGCGGCAGCTGGAGCGCATCCACCAGCTGCTCCCCCAGCTTGCCCTGCGTAATGCCCTCCGGCAGCAGCTTGCCGAGCTGGGCGAGGTTGTAGTGCTGCCGGATGATTTTTCCGTCCGGCGCCTGGAGGTGGAGAAAGCCCTTCATACCCTGAGCCGTCGGGAGACAGACCTTGCCGGCAAGCTGGCCCAGCGCCAAAAAATTGCGGCGTTTTCCCCATATCAGGAGGTGCTTGAGGCGGAGGCTGACATTGAGGAGCTGCAAGAGCGGTTGGGCGGCTACAACAAGGCCAGGGAAGATCAGCCCAATTTAGAGGGAATGCGGGTAAGCTGCAAGCGGGAGGCTGCGGAATTTCTTAGAATGGTGCGCCAGGACATCTCTCTGGAACAGGTGGAAATTCTCCGGGCTGTTTCCGGGCGGAGAAACATCATCGGGAATCTTGCCATCCGCCACAAGGGCTTGCAGGAGGGGCTTGGCCAAGCCGAAAAAGAGCTGCGGGATCTCCAGCAGGAAATTGTGTTGATCGACGAAGAGCTCGCCCGGCTGCCCCAGGCAAAGGTGGCGGCAGGGTTGGAGCAGATCTGCCGGATGGCCAGAAAGGGCGGCGCCCTCGATGCGGATTTGCGCGCCAGGACGAAACTTGTTGATGATAAAAAACGCCACTGCCTAGTCGCCATGGACCGGCTTGCCCTTTGGTCCGGCGATCTCAGCCGGTTTCTTGCCCTGCGCTTGCCCCTTCCCGAAACGGTGCGAAAATTCGAGGAGTTTTTTCAGCTCCATGATGAGCGGCAGAGAGATATTCAAAAGGAAAGGGAACGACTGCACAAAAGGTTAAAAGAGACCAGGGCCACCATCCGGCAGCTTGAAACCTCCGGAAACACGCCAACGGAAGAAGAGCTTGTTGCTCTCCGGTCCCAGCGCGACCTGGGCTGGGAACTTCTCTGCCGCCAGTGGCTGAAAGGGGAAGACCTCGCCGGAGAAGATGCCGCTTTCCGACAGGATCTTCCCCTACCGGAAGCCTACGAAAAAAAGGTGGCGCAGGTTGATTCGCTGGCGGATCGTCTCCGTTACGAAGCAGACCGGGTTCAGGCCTTCGCAGCCTTGCGGGCCGAGGAGCAAAACCTGACCGGGCTTCTGGCTGAACTGAAAATTGAACAAGACCAAAACATTCTTGCCTTCAACCCCCTTGCCGCGGAGTGGCGCATCTTATGGGAGCCGTGCGCAATCACCCCTTTGTCTCCGAAGGAGATGCTGGCCTGGCTTGTTGAAGCAGGCGAACTGAGGCGCGGTACGGATGAGCTTCAGGCGGAGGAGCGGGAGCTGGCCAGGAAAAATCTCGAGCGCCAGGGGCTGAAAAATGCTTTGGCCAGGGAGCTGACACCGCTTTCCGAAGAGCTTCCAGCCGAGACCGGCGAGGGCGAGCTTGAGCCGCTTATTTTCCAGGGTGAGGCGGTTCTTGCGCGGCTTACGGCCCTTGAAGAGAAGCGCGGCCGACTTCTTGAGAAAAAAGCGGATCTTTTGAAAAATGCCGGTCTGCTCGAAGGGAAGAAAGCTGATTTTCTCCAGGGCCAGACGGCCTGGCGGCGGGAATGGCAGGAGGTGGCCGGCGATCTTGGCGGCGGTCGGGAAATCATCCCAGCCGAGGCTGGAGATCTGCTGGACAAACTGCACAGCTGTTTCAATAAATTGAGGGAAGCCGAGGATCTGCGCAAGCGTATCGACGGCATAGCCCGCGACACCATACGATTCGAGGAAACCGCGCTGGTCTTGGCGAAAAGGCTTTCCCCGGCGAGCATTAACCAGCCGGCAAGCGAGATCGTGTCGCAGCTCAAGACTCTGCTCAATCAGGCCAGGACAGAAAGAACCCTGCGGGAAGGTTATCTCGAAAAAGAGAAACAAGAGGCAGATGAGGCGCTTGTTCTGGCCGGGGAACGGAAAGATCTGGAGCAGCAGCGTGCGGAACTCTGCCGCCTGGCCGGCCGGGTCTTGCCGGAGGAGCTGGAGGCGGTGGAGCAACGATCGGCCAGGTATCGGAGCCTGGCCGCGAGTCTCGCGCAAACAGAAAAAATCCTGCTTGAGGGAGCGGGGGGGCTTACCCTTGCCGAGCTGGAGGGGCAGACAGCAGGGATCGACCCGGATCAACTCCCTGAAGACATCGGCCGGCTGAGCCAGGAAATCGAGCTGGAACTGGCCCCGGAAGGCAAACGTTTATCCGTGGTCATCGGAGAAAAAAGAAACCAGCTCCGGCAGATGGACGGCAACGCCAAGGCCGCCGAAGCGGCGGAAGAGGGCGCCCAGCTGCTTGCCAGAATCAGGCGTTTGGCAGAGCGCTATACCCAGCTCAAGGTGGCCGGCTATGTCCTGAAAAGCGAGATCGAGCGGTTTCGCAATGAAAATCAGACCCCGGTGCTGGCCATTACCTCCCGTTATTTCCGCGAACTCACCCTGGGCTCCTTTGCCGGCTTGTTGAGCGATGAAAATGATCAGGGCGAGCCGGTTCTGGTCGGCACCAGGCCAAACGGCGCCAGGGTATTGTTGGCTCGAATGAGTTCCGGCACCCGTGACCAGCTCTACCTTGCCCTGCGCCTGGCCTCTTTGGAGTGGCGGTTGACCGGCCATGAGCCCATGCCCTTTATCCTAGATGACATCCTGGTTAATGCCGACGATGCCCGTTCCCGGGCCGTCCTCAAGATTCTTGGGGAATTGGCCGCCCAATCCCAGATCATCCTCTTTACCCATCACCGCCGGATTGTTGACGAAGCGCTCCGGCTTGCCACGGACTCATGCCTCCGGATTCATGAACTGGGGACATGACAAAATCATGCATTCTTCAGGAACATTTGCCATGCCATACGTGTCAGACAAGCATGGCAGGATTTTAACCTTGCCGATAAACCGTATCAGGACCTAATTCAAGAAGGAGACTTATCACCCATGGCATCACAAACAGAGCAATCTCCCGCAGGAAACTTTAAAGCTGAGCCGAGCAGCTTGTCTGCTCAAGCGAAACTTATGCCCTCTGGGTATAAAAAAGAAACCGTATTTTTCATAGGCTTGGGCTGCCTGATCATCGGCTTTCTTTCCGGAATAGTTTTCAGTATCTACAAAACCCCGGCAGGCAGCGGCAGCGCTCAGATTGCCGGGGGGCAGCCGCAAGCCCAGCCCGGAAAACTAAGCCCAGATCAAGCCAGGCAGTTGTTGCAGCTTGAACTGGAGGTGCAGAAGAATCCTGAAAATGTCGCGGCCTGGACCAGACTCGGCCATCTTTACTTTGACTCCGAGCAAGCAGAGAAGGCGATTAACGCTTACAATAAGTCCCTGGCCCTGGCCCCTGGTAATGCCGATGTGCTCACCGATCTCGGGGTCATGTACCGGCAGACCGGCGATCCGCAGCAGGCCATCGCTTCCTTTGATCGGGCGATTCAGGTAAACGCCAAACATGAAACGGCCCGTTTCAACAAAGGAATTGTCCAGCTCTATGATCTCAAGGATCAGCCCGGCGCCCTTGCCACCTGGCAGGAACTGGTCAACATGAACCCCATGGCTACGGCGCCCAACGGCCAAATGGTCAGCGAGATTATCAAGGAAATCCAGGACAAGAAGTTGAACTGACTTCCTTTCCCCGCGAGTCAGGTTTGCTGCTCCGGGAAAAGGCTTTGACATCAAGATGGTGCATGGATATTCTGGATATGGGGTATGAGGAGGAGAGGAGAGGAGACAATACCTGGGATTGGGGGAAGTATACCTCTGGGACGAATTTGTATGAGGCAGGAACACCGGCGTTCGACACGGTTCAAAGTCAGCATGGCGGTCACGCTAATCCTGCGCGATTCAAAAAGCAGACTGGTTCTTACCGACCCTGTGCAGGGTACCATGATAGACATATCTCGCCACGGAACCCGCCTCTCCCTCCCTTATATCCGTACCGACGACTACCATCTTTTTTATGCCTGTTACGATGATCCGGCCAAGGTAATCCATTTTGAAGTGATCGACGATGAAGAGGGAGAGAGGCTGATTATTCCCGCCCACCCTGTCTGGTTCGACCACATTTTTTCCGGCCCGGCCACACACTTTGAGCTGGGGCTGGAATTTCTAGTCCCGCCGGAAGATTCCAACATTATCAAACTGCAAGCCTTTCTTGCCACCCATTATCCCCCACAGGGGGGTTGGCTGAGAAGACTTTTCCGGCGTGGTTAGCCCGGCATTTTCTGCAAATGCGTCCTACGGCAATCTTTGCCGCTCCTTGTTTTCTTCCAAGTAACTTCACTGCCGGGAACGGTTACTTGCCGACAAATCCCTGCTACGGCCGGGATAAACCGCTAACTACGGCTTCTTTTCAGGTTCCGGTGCCTCCTCTGGCAGGATCGGGGAAAGAATATAAAACGGCAGAAGCAGGGTTCGTTTGATGATATTCACCAACCCCTCACCCACCGCGCTGGGAGGCAGGGGGGTAACCTGGGGGTCGTTTGCCCTGCCGGTAACCCCAACCGGAAAGGTGATAAGGGTCGCGGTTTCCCCGCCGATTATCCTGCCTACCAGCGGCACCTTACTGACAATGGCGTCCAGGGTTTTAAACGGGGAGATCAAGACCACGACATCCAGATCGAAGGTGGCGAGATTCATCTTGCCCCTGGCAAAAAGATTAAGCCCTTCGCCGCGGATCACCGCCTCGTCGATGACAAGTTCATTATCCTGCACATGGGTCTTTAAGAGAAGATCCTTATAAGGGAATCCCAGGGTAGATGCTTCGGAGCCATCTTCCCCCTTGCCCACGCTGAAAAGATCCGTGATATTGACCACGCTTAGAATCTTTGAAAGCAGCTTCAGGCGCAGAATCCGCCCCTGATGGGATTCTATCTGGAGATGCCCGTCCTGCCAGTTGTCCAGCATTCCCTCCAGATGCGCATCAAGAGAAAATTCCCCAACAATGATATCCTGCGGGTAGCCAAGACAGGGGAGAACGGTTTCAAACTTGGGCGGGGTTGGGCAGGCGTTGCTCACGGCAAAATGGCTTTTGCCAAGCTCGGGCACAGAAAACCATTGGCCGGTGGTGCCAAGACAGCAGAGGCGGCCATTGCTTATCAGCGCGGACAATCCTCCCTGTGGGTGAATCTTGATTTCCCCCTCCAACGGCCGCCAGACCAGGGTGGAAGCCGCCGCGCTTTTGCCGGGGGCGTGACCGGCAGTGAACTCATCAACCGCAAAGGCCACGGTGCCGGTAATATTCCACCAGGGAGGTGGCTGTTGGGATAGGTCGGCAGAAGCGGGCCTGCTGTGCTTGTCCCTGAACTGTTTCAGGTTTTCCTGAAAATCGAGGAGTGTTTTTTGGGAAAGAGCCGGGGAGGCGAGATCGAGGTTCAGGACAAATCCGTCACCAACCCGCGAGACCAGACCTTTAACCGTGACGGACTCCTTGTCGTTCAAGGCGCAGGCCAGGTGTTTCACCTTAAGATCCTTGCCAACCCCGGCAAGGCCAAGCTCCTTGATATCAACAAAACGTCCCGCCTTCTCGTCCAGAACCCAGCGGAGATCCTGGGCCTCAAGCTCTCCTTTGAAGGAAACCTGGCTGGGGTCCAAAGGCAGATTAAGCTGGAAATCCCCGCTGATTTTGCCCCGGAGCAGGTTTTTCTGTTCCAGCAGCTGATCAACGGTTTGCCTGGATAATTCCCCCTTCCAGGAGAAGCGAAAGGCTTCCCTGAATTTGTCCGGGGAATCCATGGTAATCGTGGCTTCTTCCTTCCCGTCGTAAACATGCGCCGCCATTTTCAAGGAATCGTCCTTGGCCAGTGCCAGGGAAAAATCTGCTTTGGGCGGATTGAAGATAATCCCATCCGGCTGGATTAGTCCTTTAACCAGGGTGCCCTCTTCCTGCAGGTCGACTTGCAGGGACTTCACCTGAAAGGGCAGCTGCGGGAAAAGAGCGGGCTTAATGAGCTGCCGCTCCTTAAGCCATTGCCCCAGCTCCGGTCCGACTCTGCCTTGCAGGGATATTTTCCCGCGCAACGAGGTAAAGGCCTGGTGGGTAAGGGCGGCGCCCATGGTGAAGCTGTCGCCGAAAATGGCGCCGGTGGCGGAGGAAACCGTGATTTCCTTGTTTGAGAGACGCCCCTTTCCTTCTTTTATTCGGAGCTGTTCCGGAAAAAATGGCGTCTCCACGACAAGATTTTGCACCTGGATATCCGCAGCTGCATTCCATAGTTCAGGCTTGGAACCCTTTCCGGAAATGGTGGTATTGCGCAGTTCTATTCTGCCGTCGGCCCTGGTTACATGGCGGCGCAGGTTTTCGCTTATCGCCTTGAAATAGCTGAGGTCTTCCTTTTCCAGCTCTTTTGCGGCCAGCACTGCCTCAAGCTGGCTTACCTCCAGAAAAACATCGTCCGGCCAACGCACCTGTCCGGCTGTTTTTTTCACCACATGGGGCCCATAGGCGCCACGCCCGTTTCGCCACTGCAGCAAGGGAGGCGCAAGGGACATCTCTCCGCCCTCGATGGCAAAATTCCAGGCCAACGGGGCGTAGCGCCCCTTGCCCTTCATGTCGGCAACCTCCAGGGCGATCTGGAAATCATTGAGGTGATCGCCCAGATGCAGATGGCCGCTCGCCCGGCCGGAAACCCCGCTGAACTTAGCCAGCTCCTCCTGAAACGGCTGGTGTTTGACGAGGCGGCCCAGTACTTCCGGCAGCTCGGCCAGGTCGGCGTCCAGATCAACATCGAGCTTGAAGGTGAAATCATCATCCGGCAGGCCAAGAATCAGGTGGCCGTTACGCCCACGGCTGTTGCCCATCCGGCCCTTATCCGCATCCACGATGAGCAGACCGTTTTCGATCCGCATTCGGCCCGTGGTGTCGGTCAGCAGCAAATCTCCTGCCGGGATCTTGATGGTGGCGTCAATCTCCTCGGCATTGATCCGCATGTTGCGCACATATTTAAGATCGGCCGCCGTGCCTTTAAAACTGTAGCTACCCTTGCCAGCCGTCCCGCCCTGCACGATTTTCCCGATCTCCCTGACGATTTCGTTCTCCCCCCACATGGCGAGCAACGCAGCGCGAATCCTGGTCAGGTCAAGCTCCTCGCCGGTCAGATCGATCTGCCACACCGGTGAAGAGCCTGCCTTGCTTGCAGCAGAACTCCGGACCGTACCGGCGAGTTTGAGCCCAGGTTCACGCAGTTCAAATTCATTGAGCGCCAACAGCAAGTCGTCTCCGTCCCTGGTAAAGGCCAGATCGATAACCCCGCAGCTCAGCAGAATATTTTTACCTTTGGGATTCACGAGCAGGCAGGGGGAGTCGCCCACGATCTTGCCGGAAATTTTTTCAATCCCCCTCCCTTCAAGGTTGCCGGTGAGATTGATCGGCGTGTCCCCGAGCGCCAGTTTTCCCTGGGCAAAGGG
>JBAYTO010000034.1:0-40563 GCA_041675585.1 Desulfurivibrionaceae bacterium | reverse complement strand
GCCCGGCAGATGCTGGCCCGCCTGGAACAGCTCTTTCGCGACCACCCGAAACTCGCCCCCTTTGCCAAAAACCTGGCCGCCACGGTCATGGAGAAGGGGGCGGGCTGGAGTACCGAGCAAGCCCCGGCAGACCTCGCCTAGGTTTTCTTGCCCCGCCCTGCAACCTACACCTTCCGCAGTCAACTGCACCCATGGTCAAGCCCCGCGTGGGCTTGACCATGATTCTGCCTCGCCTGCCTTGATTTTTTCCTGCCCCAGCTCCTAATTTTCAGGAAACTTCTCAGATTGTTAAATCTGTAACTGTTGCGATGCGCAACTGTTTCTTAATATCAGGTAAATCTCGCCTGCTTGATAGCCCTATCATCTTGAGTAGTCGCACTTTTTTCGTATTGACAACCCTTCGAGCATATGCGATGTTTCCCCTGTATTTTCGGGGCTGCTCTGGCCATCTCTTCAATCAGGAGGTTGCATGAAAACACCAAGAACCATCAAGCAAAGACTTGCCATCGGCAGCAGCATCATCGCCGCCGTGCTCGGTATTACCGGAATCTACAACTATTTCGGGATCGGCCAGATTCTCCGCCACGGGGCGGAGGTGATCAACGGCAACAAGCTCGACGCCGAACTGGCCCAGCGGGAGGTGGATCACCTGATGTGGGTCGGCAAGGTCCGCGACTTTCTGGCGGACGAACAGACCGAACAACTGGGAGTAGAGACCGATTTTCATAAATGCGGCTTCGGCAAATGGTACTACGGCGAAGGGCGCAAAGAAGCGGAACAACTGGTCCCCGACCTGGCCCCGCTGCTGGCCAGAATAGAAAAACCCCACCAGAACCTGCATGAATCGGCCATCGCCATCCAGCAGACCGCCCAAGGGGAGGGAAGCAGAAAAGAAGCCGTCCGAGTCTTTGCCGCCCAAACCGGACCCGCCCTGAAAGAGGTTCAAGCCAACCTGAAAGAAATCCGCGAAGAGGCGAAAAAGCACCTCGTGACCGATGAGAACATGGTGGCAACGGCCCGCACCGTGCGCCTCATTGTCGGCCTGCTCGCGGCCGCAGCCTTCATAATCGCCCTGTTCACCGGCTGGCTGCAAAACCGGGTTATCTGCGCCGTGCTGGGCCGGATCAGCACCACGATGAAAGACGAAGCCGCCCAGGTTGCCGCCGCCTCCTGCCAGGTCGCCGGTTCCAGCCAGGGTCTGGCGGAAAGGGCCTCCGAACAGGCCGCCTCCCTGGAAGAAACCTCCGCCTCCCTGGAGGAAATTTCCGCCATGACCAAGCAGAACTCCGACAACGCCGCTCAGGCCGATGCCCTCATGCGGGAATCAAATGCCATCATCACCAAGGCCGGTTCTTCCATGGCCGAACTCACCGCTTCGATGCATACCATTACCAAGGCCAGCGAAGAGACCCAGAAGATCGTCAAAACCATCGACGAAATCGCCTTTCAGACCAACCTGCTGGCCCTGAACGCCGCAGTAGAGGCGGCCAGAGCCGGCGAGGCCGGGGCCGGTTTTGCCGTGGTGGCCGACGAAGTCCGCAACCTGGCGATGCGGGCCGCCGAGGCGGCAAAAAACACCGCCGCCCTTATCGACGGCACCGTCACCAAGATCCGGGAAGGCGCTCAACTGGCCACCGTAACCAACGAGGCCTTCAGTGAAATCGCCGGCAGCACCGCCAAATCCAGCGCCCTGGTGGGCGAGATCGCCGGGGCTTCCAGGGAACAGTCCCAGGGAATCGGCCAACTTAATAAGGCCATGAGTGAAATGGACAGTGCGGTGCAGGCCAATGCGGCTACCGCCGAAGAATCGGCCTCTGCCGCCGAAGAACTGAACGGAATGGCGGTGGAAATGGAAGGACAGGTCCGCGAACTTCTGGCCCTGGTGGGAGACAGCGCCGGAGCAAGCCAACCGCTTTCCTCCTGCAAAATTCCTCCCGCAAAAATGCAGACCCAGGTAGCCCCCAGGAAAAAAGCCCTGCCCAACCGGGCGCCGCAAAAACCCGGCAAACCGGCGGCCCAGGCAAAGTCCCTGCCTGCTCCGGCCAAGGCCAAGCCCAGCAAGCCTTCCGAAATCATCCCTTTTGATAATAACGAATTCGAAGACTTTTAAAAATGGCCGAGCAACAGGAAAACAACAATCTCGAAGGCAAATACCTCTCCTTCCGCATCGGAGCTGAGGAGTACGGGATCAGCATCCTCAAGATCCGGGAGATCATCGGGATGATGGCAATCACCGCCATGCCCCAGTCCCCGGATTATGTTAAAGGAGTCATCAACCTGCGGGGCAAAGTGATTCCGGTCCTGGATCTGCGGAGGCGTTTCGGGATGGCGGCGACGAAACAAACCGAGCAAACCTGTATCATCGTGCTGGAAACCGGCCTCGCCCCGGCCCGTACGATATTGACCGGCATCGTGGTGGACGCGGTTTCCGAAGTCCAGAATATCAAAGCCGCCGACATCGAAGCCCCTACCGCCTTCAGCGCGGAATTAGACGGCAGCTACATCCTCGGCATGGCGAAAAGTAGCGGCGCGGTCAAGATTCTCCTCGATATTGAGACGGTTCTCGGCACCGATAACATCGCGATGCGAGAAGAGATAAATCTGCCATCCTGACGGCGGGAGCTTTAACCTTTTTTTGCTATCAGCAGCTTCCGCTCCTTTCCCATCCTTTCCCTCTCCAGCAGGCAAGCGTCTGGCTCCTGGGGGAGAGGGAACTTCTTTATGCATTTTACAAGTTTCTAACCTGGCAAATCAGTATTTTTCAATATTGACAAACTGCCAGGAAAAATGAGATGCTCCTTGAGGCTTCCAGGGAAACACGTTGCAGGTTTTACGTATCAAGACAGCAGAGGGACCGCCATGTTCTCCATGGATTTTATCCATTCCATTCGCTTCCGGCTGCTGGCCAGTCTTTTTGTACTCCTCGGGCTTTCCATCTCCGTTTCCATGTACGGGATCTGGGTCTTCGAGCGGGACCGGTACATGGTCATTGCCCAGGCTGAAGCCACCAAGGCCGGACAGACCATCGAAAAGGCCTTACGCAGCGCCATGCTCCAGAACAACCGGGCGGCCATCCAGCAATCGGTTGATGATATCCGCGCGATCGTCAAGCCCTCGGTGATCAGCATCCTTTCCTATCAGAACAAGGTCGAGGTTTCCAGCGACAAAGCCATGCTGGGCAGGAGTTTTGACCGGGAGACAAACGCAAGCTGCACGGTCTGCCATATCACCAGGGGCGTGCCCCCCCAGCGCAGCGCGATTTTTATTGAAACCGAGGCCGGTCCGGTGCTGCGCAATGTCATCAAGATTCCCAACGGCCCGGAGTGTTACGCCTGCCACCCTTCTGAACAACAGAACTGCGGGATCCTGCTTTACGACGTCCTGTTTACCGACACCATCGAGATGCTTCACACCGTGCTGCTGCGGATGGCTATTACCGGCCTGATTTCCTTCATTTTCCTGATCATCGTCCTGTCATTTATCATCCAGCGCTATGTGCATCGTCCGGTGAACCAGCTGATGGAGGGGTTCCTCCATGTGGGCCGAGGGGATTTCAACTACTGGGTGGATGTGGACACCAAGGGGGAATTCCAGGAGATGGCCGACCTGTTCAATGTGATGGGACATGCCATCCAGCGTTCTTTTGCCAAAATCAAGGAGAAAAACTGGGAAACCACCAGCCTGTACGCCTTTGTCCAGCAGCTGAGCCGGGCCATCGAATGGACTCGCTTGCGGCGGCTGATCACCGACCTTCTCCAGGAAACCTTTATCACCCGGCAGGTAGTGGTATTTCTTTCGCGGGAGAAACAGGAGCAGATGGTCTACGAGGTCTCCTGGCGGCAGACCGGCGACCCGCGCTACCATCATCGGGATTATGCCCGGCAGGTGGAAGCCGAGGATCTTCCCTTCGGCGCCGTCTCGGATTGGGAAAAATGGCGAAACGGGGAGCTGACCGACCTCGGCTTCAGCGGCAATGACACCAGGGTTGTCCTGCCCCTTGTTTCCAATAATATCTCCCTTGGTCTGGTCTGCCTGCAACGGGATGCCGACCGACCTTTCAACGGGGCGGAAAAGCAGCTGCTGCTCGCGATCGGCGAGCAGCTTGCCATTGCCCTGGCCAATGCCCGGCTGTATCGCCTGGCCATTACCGATGGCCTGACCGAGCTGTACACCAGGCGGTATTGCGAAACCGCCATGCGGAAATTACTGGAGAACAGTGAACTAAGCCCGGGAAAGAGCTTTTGTGTCCTGATGCTTGATATCGACCACTTCAAGCGGGTCAACGACACCCATGGCCACCAAGTCGGCGACGAGGTACTCATCCAGCTTGCCGGCCTCATCCGGGCCAGCATCCGCCAGGATGACGTGGCCTGCCGCTACGGCGGCGAAGAATTTATCGTGCTGATCAACGGCGACTTGCTGGTTGGCCGGGAAAGCGCCCTGCGCCTGCGCCGGATCATCGAAAATCATCTGTTCATCAGCAGCGGGGCGCCGCCGTTGCGCAATACGATCAGCATCGGGGTAGCATGTTTCCCCCTGCACGGCAAAACCTGCACTGAGGTTATCGGCGCCGCAGACCAGGCCCTGTACGAGGCAAAGGAGCAGGGCCGGAACCGGGTGGCCTGTTTCGGAGATAAATCAGGCATCCCTGCCATGTTCAACACTTCCCCGGACCACGGAGATTCATGAAAAAGAAAGTTACCTTCCTGCCCGACAACCTCACCATCGAGGTGGATGCAGGAGAAAATCTCCTGGGCGCCGCGGCCAAGGCCGGCCTCTATATCCAGGCCTCCTGTGGCGGCGACGGCGTCTGCGGCAAGTGCAAAATCAAGGTCGAACAGGGAGCGGTTGCCGCCAACAAGGCCATGCAACTCTCGGCTGAGGAACATGCGGCCGGCTTCCGCCTGGCCTGCCAGTCTTCGGTCACCGAGGATCTGGTGGTCTCCATCCCTGCCGCGATCAGCAAGGACGGCAAGGCTCTCCGGGCCAAACCCAAAACCACCCGGGCCATTTCCGCCCGCTCGCTGGACGAACTGATCGGCACCTGGCAGGTCTCGCCGCCGGTGGAAAAACGTTTTCTGGCCCTGGAGCCGCCGACCATTGCCGACAATATCCCCGACCTCCAGCGTCTGATGCGGGCCATCAAAAAGAAATGCCATGACTGCGCCGAACCAACCTACGATCACCCGGAGCTGCTGATGGAGCTGCCCTTCATTCTGCGGGAGGCAAACTGGCAGGTAACGGCGATCATGCTCCGCGGCAAACGGGCCGAGGAGCCGGACCGGATCATCGCCCTGGAGCGGGGGGACACTACGGACAACCTCTACGGTCTGGCCGTGGACATCGGTACCACCACGGTGTGCGGAGTGCTGATCGACCTCAACTCCGGCGAGGTGATCGCCGAAGCCTCGGCCTACAATGAGCAGATCGGCTGCGGCGAGGATGTCATCTCCCGGATCATCTACTCCCAGCGGCCCGGCGGCCTGAAAGACCTGCAGGAAAAGGTGGTCCGCACCATCAACTCGGTGATCGAAACGGTTTGCCAAAAGGTGCAGATCAGCCCCAGCAACATCAGCTACCTCAAGGCCGCCGGCAACACCATCATGAGCCACCTGCTCCTCGGCCTGAACCCGAAGTATCTGCGGGAAGCCCCCTATGTGCCGACCTGCAGCCACTTCCCCCTGACCCGGGCCGCAGTCCTCGGCATCAACGCCCATCCCTCGGTGCGCCTGTTCCTCTATCCATCGGTGGCCAGCTATGTGGGCGGGGACATCGTCTCCGGAGTGCACGCCTGCCAGATGCACAAGAGCCCGAAACTCACCCTGTTCATCGACATCGGCACCAACGGCGAGATCGTGGTCGGCAATGAGGAGTGGATGGTCTGCGCCGCCTGCTCCGCCGGTCCCGCCTTCGAGGGGGGCGGCATCCGCCATGGGATGCGGGCCAATGCCGGGGCCATCGAGAACTTCCATATCCACCCCGAAACCCTGGAACCGATGATCATCACCATCGACCGGACCAAGCCCTGCGGGATCTGCGGCTCCGGACTCATCGCCATCGTGGCCGAACTGCTGGAGGCCGGAGTCATCGACCAGCAGGGCAAATTCAATCAGAGCCTTGCCCATCCCCGCCTCCGCCAGGGGATCGACGGCTTTGAGTATGTGCTGGTCTGGGGCAAAAACTCCCTGATGGGCGAGGATATCGCCATCACCGAGGTAGATCTGGACAACCTGATCCGGGCCAAGGGCGCCATGTACGCCGGCTACATCACCCTGCTGGAATCGGTGGGCATGACCTTTGGTGATCTGGACCGGGTAATCATGGCAGGCAATTTCGGGGCCTATATCGATCTGGAACAGGCGATCTGCATCGGGCTTCTGCCGGACATCGACCGCGACAAGTTCTACTATCTGGGCAACGCCTCCATGCTGGGCTGCCAGATCAGCCTCACCGACCATGTCCGCTTCCGGGAGCGGATGACGGTCAGCTCGCTGATGACCAATATGGAGCTTTCTGAAAGCGCCCAGTTTATGGGGCATTACATGGCCTCGCTATTTTTGCCCCACACCGACATGGCGCTCTTCCCCACGGTCCAGGACAAACTTCGGTAAACGCGCAGCAGCACCGCATCTGCTTTGTCATCGGTCGGCTCGTGTGCAACTGGCACACTTCGCCGGCCTCTTTCGCGCATCTGCGGCACTGCTGCGCGTTTACCTGCCGTGCCGAAGAATCGTGCCCATTTCGGGATTTCTTGCAAGTGGATCAGCAACAACCATGGAAAACATTGAACCAGACCTGGCAGTCTGCCTGCTCCACAACCCCACGACCCCAGAAGGGCTTTTTCCCTTTCTGGATGCACTCCTGGCCCAGGCCGACCCGGTGGCTCTTGAAATCATCGTGGTGGCCGGCCAGCCGGAGCATCCCGCCCTTGCCCGGCTGGAACGGGCTTTTCCCGAGATCACCATTCTGGAAAGCAGCGGCGGTGACCAGCCGGCCAAAGCCCACAACCACGCCTGCCGGTTGGCCACCGCCCGTCATCTCTCCTTCTGGGATGAAAACCTCCGGCCCCAGCCCGGCAGCCTTGCCGCCCTGGTCCGTTTTCTCGATGAAAACCCGGAGACCGGCCTGGCCGGACCCCGGATCGTTGACCCCGAAGGCATGGTCCAGCCCTCGGTGCGCTCCGCCCCAACCCTGGCCACCCTCCTCTGCCTGCACACCCAAATGGGCCGGCTGTTCCCGGCCGCACCTCATCTCCTCAAGCAGCACCTGCTCACGGAACAGGACCACCTGCGCTCTTTCGAGCCGGAATGGCTCCTGGACACCTGCCTGGTGATCCGGCGGGAAGTTATGGAAGATATCGGCCTGCTGGACGAGGGCTTTGCCGCGCATTACGGAGATGCCGATTATTGCCTGCGGGCGCGCCGGGCCGGTTGGCATCTCCACTATCTAGCCGAGGCCGTGGTAATCCAGAACGGGCCGCCATCCTCCCCTGCGGCGGGCAGCACCGCCGCAGGCACCCCCCGCCTGCTGGGCGACTGCACCAGGCTGCTGTTGAAAAAGTGGCTGCGCCCCGCGCAAATGCCCGCCTGATCCGCCCGGGAAGGCGGTGGAAAACCTGTTTGTTCCTTGTTGACTGCCTGTTGATATCCTGTTGATAACTTCCGCCCACACAAAAATCCGGATTCCTCGATTGATTAATTTCGCGTTTAACGTGAAACCATGGCGCTCTTCGCGACAAAGTGCCGCACTGGGTAAAAATTATCCGGCTGCGCCTGTTTGTCTGGATACAAATTACCCAACCTTGCCCCTGGCCTGAGACAGCCCCGCACCGCCGATACCGTGATTATCCCCGAAAATTCGAGGAACTGCCTCCCACGCCTTAGGGTGTGGCATGATTCGTGGATATGCTGACAGCGCAGAGTGTTGCTGCGCTGTTTTTCCCCGGGTGTTTGTTTGTTCTATTAACCAGAGGAGGATTATCCCTATGAAGAAAACCACGCTATTCCGGCTCACCACCATCCTGGCCGGCTCGCTGCTCACCGCCACCATGGCTTGGGCCGCCACCGACTACCACGCCATGAGCAACGAAGAGTTGGCGGCAAAACGCGGCAGCATGAAAGAGGCCACGGTGGAAGAGCGCAACGCCTTCCAGAACGAATGGCAGAGCCGGGTCCAGAAGATGAGCCCGGAAGAACGGCAAAAAGCCGTGGGCCAGCCCGAAAATGCGCCGCGAGACAGCTCAGCTCAGCAATCAGGGCAGAAGCAGGGTACGGGTGGCAAGAGCCCAGGTGCCGGCGGCGCCATGAATGGAGAAATGGGCTCCGGTTCCGGCATGGGCGGCCGGGGCGGCATGGGCGGCGGCGGAAGGCGGTAATCCCTTTTCCCTCTACCAGACAACGCCATGGCCAGGCAGACCACCCGGCGCCTGGCCATGGTTCTTTCCCGGCCCAACCGGAGATTCTCCATGCATCATGCCGTTAATTTTTTTAAGTTGCCAGCAACCTTCCTCATTTATAGCCTGGTGTTGCTTTTTACGCTCTCCTCGTCGTATTTCCAGGGACTGAATGTCTTGTCAGAAAGAGGAGTTGAGACATTTACAGCCCCGATACTTGTTGGCTTTGTCCTCGCTTCATTCCTCTCTTTTTTTAATTTTCTAAGAGAAAAAAAGAAGCGCAAAGAGACGCGCTTCTTTTTACAAACCATCGAATCGCTGGCCATGGCCCTTGATGAAAGGGATCAATATACCCATGGGCACGCGCGAAGGGTGACTAATCTCTCCCTCATACTGGCAGACAGGCTCAAGTTACAATCCCAGGATAAACACCTGTTGAGATTAAGCGGCATCCTTCATGACATAGGGAAAGTGGGAGTGCCGGATGAAATTTTGCTAAAACCGGACAGACTTTCCGAGGATGAGTTTGCCTTGATTAAAAAGCACCCCGACAAGGGGGTGAAAATTTTGGAACCCATGCTTGACGATGAAAATATAAGTAAAATAAGCAAAGCAATAAAGCATCATCACGAAAGGTATGACGGGAACGGCTATCCCGATGGCCTTGGCGGGGGAAATATCCCCCTGTTGGCGCGGATTATTGCCCTGGCTGATAGTTACGATGCCATGACTTCCGACCGGCCATACCGGAAAGGCCTGCCACAAAACAAGGCCATTGCTGAGATCGAAAAAGGAAGAGGAACCCAATTTGATCCCTTTTTATCGGGAGAGTTTGTCTCTTTGCTGGAAGAGACCGCAAAGACGCCGTGTCCAGCAAAACAATCATGTGAGATCTTTGGGCGCATAGCGAATTCGGAAATCTCTAAAGCCTTCGATACTCAATATTGTTCTTGCTTTTATAACGCCTGCGCCCGTTACAAAATAAAGGACAAAAAGCAGAGGTCACCATACTTGTGCCCTGACGGGAGCTTCCTGATAAAAAAACGATGAGGCCTCCTCCAACAATAATTCCAAGTAATAATAAAAGAGGAAATCGACATCCGGGGTAATGTGCACCAGGCCCATTCGTCAGTTGATCGATTATTTTTGCTCCAACCTGCCTTGACTTAATCCTGCAACCATCCCTTCCCGCCGCCGGATAGGTACATCCACCGATTTCCGCGCCAATACGATATTTTTTACACCCCCTCACCCTGTTGCCTGTTGACATCCTTTTTGTAAAACGCTATTTTCCCACGTTACCATGCCCTGTTAACCCTCGGGAAAACCGCCGGTTTCGTCAGAAACGGTAGCCATACTTTACTTTGAATCTACAGCACGGGAGAAAACAATGAAGGTAGCAGCCATCGCAGAAAGCATCAACATCATGGGTAAAAGAAGCGGCACCGCCATGAAGGAGCGCAATCCCGCTCCGGTTCAAGAGATGGCCAAGGAAGAGTCCGCAGCCGGCGCCTCCTACCTGGATCTCAACATCGGCCCGGCCCGTAAGGACGGGATCGAGCTGATGCCCTGGGTGGTGCAGACCGTGGAAGCGGCCAGCTCCGTGCCCCTTTGCCTGGATACCACCAACACCGCCGCCATGGCCGCCGGGTTCAAGGTGGTGAAAAACCGCGAAGCCGCGATCATGAACTCCATCTCCGCCCAGCCCGAGCGGATGGAAAAACTCATCCCGGTTGCCGCCGAGGCCGGCTGCAATGTCATCGCCCTGCTCTGGGGCCCGGACGGTATGCCTCGCGACTCCAACGAGCGTTGCGCCATGGCGGTGGACCTGATGATGGCCCTGGCCGAGGCCGGCATCCCCAACGAAAAAATGCTCTTCGACCCGATCGGCACCCCCATCACCCTGGGCGCCGACCAGATCGCCTCTGGCCTCGAGTTCATGAGCATGCTCCAGGATATCGCCCCCGGCGCCGGCTCCACCGTTGGTCTGTCCAACGTCAGCAACGGCGTGGCCGAACACCTGCGCAAGTATCTCGACCGCACCTACCTGATCATGCTGATGAAGCACGGGATCACCACCGCCATTGTCAACGCCTACGATGCCGAGCTGATGGCCATCTGCAAGGGCGAGCGCCAGAACCTGGTGGACATGGTCCACGGCATGATGGACGGCAACGATCCCGATCCCGCAGGGTTGACCGGCACGGCAATGGAGCATTATAAAACCTATAAGGTACTTTCCGGCCAGAACGTGTTCAGCGAGTCCTGGCTGACTCTGTAAAAAGCGGTAGGATATAGAGGCCGCTTTCTCGAACCCGGGACGGCCTTGCCAAAGAGGAGGCCGCTGGTCTCCTCTTTTTTATTTCGGGGTCTGAATTATGGCGGACATCCCTTCGCACCACATGATCTACGGCAGCCTCGTCGATTTTGTCACCGGCGAACCTTTGCTGGACACCGATGACGAGCGCTACCGTCAGAAACTGGCCCGGCTGCTCGTGGAAGAAAGAGGCTTTGCCAAGAGCGAGCTGACGATGCGGCGCAGGATTGAAACCCTGTTCGCCGGGCAGTTCGTGGTTTCGAAGATCGACATCGTGGTGAGCCTCGCGGGCCGTCAGGTGCTGGTGGTGCGCTACGGCCCCGGCTCGCTGGTGACCCGGGAGCGGCCGGCCATTGCCGCGGCCAGGGTGCTGGAAGAAAGCCAGCTGATTCCCCTGGCGGTGGTAACCAACGGCGAAAACGGTGAGCTGCTGGATGCGAGAACCGGCAAGGTGCTTGGGACCGGGCTTGCGGCCATCCCCACCAGGGAGGCGGTTTTGTCGATGCTGCCGGGCCTGGATTTTTGCCCGGTGGTCCCGGAACGGAGGGAACCGGAGTTGCGGATTTTGAATGCCTTTGATGTCGAGACCTGCTGCGCGGGGGGGCCTTGTGCGTTGCCGGAGGCGAAAGAAGGCTGAAAAATCCCCTCTCCCCTTGCGGGAGAGGGCTAGGGTGAGGGGGAACCTGCGGGATGTGAGGCCTTGGCAATTTCACCCACCCCCAGCCCCTCCCGTCAAGGGAGGGGAGTTAATACCACGTAAGTTTCATCCTGAAAAAAAGCCTGCCCCGATCTGCGAACCTGAAAAATTTCGTGCCTTCCGTGGATTTCGTGGCAAAAGTTACCCTTGGAGAAAACACCATGACACAGCACCCCTGGAGCAAAACAAGCTGGCAGCAGTTCCCCGCCCGGCAGCAGCCCAACTGGCCGGATAAACAAGAGTTTGCCGAGACGGTACAGACCATCTCCCAGCTGCCCCCCCTGGTCTTTGCCGGGGAGGTCCGCGCCCTGAAAAAGCAGCTGGCCCTGGCCGCCGAGGGCAAGGCCTTCCTCCTCCAGGGCGGCGATTGCGCTGAGGAGTTTTCCATGTGTACCGCCCCGGCTATCCGGGAACTGCTGAAGGTGATCCTCCAGATGGCGGTGATCATGAGCTACGCGGGCGGCAAGCCGGTGATCAAGGTGGGCCGCATGGCCGGGCAATATGCCAAACCCCGCTCCGCAGACACCGAGATGATAAACGGCGTGGAACTGCCCAGTTACCGGGGCGACATGGTCAACGGCATCGAGCCGACCCCTGGGGCCCGGCGACCGGACCCGCAGCGGATGCTGAAGGGCTATCATCTGGCCTGTGCCACCATGAACATCCTGCGCGCCTTCACCATGGGCGGTTACGCGTCGCTGGAGCGGGTGCATTCCTGGAACAACGAGTTCGTGGGTCGCTCCCCCCAGGGCCAGCAGTACGAAAAACTCGCCCGCCAGATCGACCAGGCCATCAACTTCATGCGCATTGTGGGCATCGACACCGATATCCCCCAGCTCAATCAGGCCAGCTTCTACACCTCCCACGAAGCGCTGCTTTTGGGCTACGAGCAGGCCCTGACCCGCCAGGATTCCACGACCGGCGGCTGGTACGATTGTTCGGCCCACATGCTCTGGATCGGCGAGCGCACCCGGCAGATCGACGGGGCGCATGTGGAGTTCTTCCGGGGGGTACTCAACCCCATCGGGGTAAAGATCGGCCCCAGCCACGAGCTGGAGGATGTGAAAAAGCTGGTCCGCATCCTCAACCCGGACAACGAACCGGGTCGCTTGACCCTCATCACCCGCTTCGGGGCAAAAAAGATCGGCGACAGCCTGCCCGGTCTGGCCCGGGCCATGAAGCAGGAGGGTTTCAACCTGGTCTGGAGCTGCGACCCCATGCACGGCAACACCTATACCGCAGAGAGCGGCCACAAGACCCGGAATTTCGACGAGATCATGAACGAGATCCGCGCGTTTTTCGAGATCCACTGGGCGGAAGGCACGATGCCCGGCGGCATCCACTTTGAAATGACCGGGGAAAACGTCACCGAATGCACCGGTGGCGGGAGAAAGATCCTCGACCACCATCTGGGTGAAAACTACCGGACCAACTGCGATCCGCGCCTCAACGCGGAGCAGAGCCTGGAGCTGGCCTTCCAGATCGCCGAGCTGCTGCGGGAAAAATAACTAGTGCCCATCCGGTCATCGAGAAAACACGCGCCTTCCTCTTGACCGGGTTTTTTTAACAGGCACCTGCTTCGCGGATAGTTGCCGCCCAGAGGAGAAAAGCCGTTTCCCGGCTTGGCCGTGCCGGTGCTTATCGAGTCTGCTTTTGTTTGATCCAGAAAATTCTTGACTTGGGCGAGGGAAGATTGGAAACTCTTCCTGTATCCCTCATCGTAGCATCATCCTGTTTTTTGAACGAAGAAAAGGCACGGCCGGGCAACGTGTGATCTATCCCCGTATCGACCGTGGGCTTTTTGATTCCCCGGCAGATGCTGCGGCAAAAAAGGGATGGCCATTCTGCACGCCATAGCACTGGAAACCTCCAACCTGGCAGGCGACTGCGATGCAGACTATGACTCATTGCGGAAGATCCTGCTCCCGCATAAAGCTGAGTTGAGCAACTTGCCTGCTCAAACGAAACTTATACCCGCAGGGTGCAAAGCTGAGTTGAGCAGCTTGTCTGCTCAAACGAAACTTATGCCCTCTGGGTATAAAACAGGTTCTGTAAAATGATCCGACTCAATCCCCGCGAAAAACGCCGGCTGGTCATCAGCATCCTCGCTTTTCTCCTTATCCAGATTCTCGGGGCCTCCTTTCTGGTCTATAAAGAACGGCATGCTCTGCTGGCGGACAAGCACCTCCACGTTGACTCCGATCTGGCCATCGTCAGCCTTACCACCCAAAGCTTTCTCCAGAACAGGAACTACGCCGCCATCGAGTACTTCATGGAATCTTGGCTGAAGCACCACACGGAAAATATCCGGGAGATCAAAATCTTCAAGCCCTCGAGAGAAACCCTTTACCAATATTGCAGCAAACTCCCGGTGGCCGTGCCCTTAAAAAAGAGCACCGCCATTGATTATGCCCTTGGCGAGGAGGCGATAATTGAACTCACTTACGACTTGGGCGACATCGAGCATGCTCTCTTCTGGACCTATCTGTGGCTGGGTTCAACCGCCATTATTACCAATATCCTCTTCTGGTTCATGATGCGCCTGATCCTGATCCGGCAGCGTGAGGCCAAAGTCCTGAACAACCGCACCGAAGAGCTGTCTTGCGCCAATGCCCAACTGCAACTTCAGGCCCAGATAGTGGACCAGACCCACGATGCCATCATCTCCACCGACCATCAGGGCATAATCCTCAGCTGGAACAGGGGGGCAAAAAAGCTTTTGGGCTTTGCCGGAGAAGAGATCCGGGGACAATCCCTGCAATGCCTCTTTGCCGATGAGGAATATGCCTTTTTTCAGGAAAATATTTTCCCCCTGCTCCTGCGCAAGGGCCAACAAGAAGGGGAAGTCCGGCTGCGCAGAAAAAACGGCGAATCCTTTGCCGCCCATCTCTCCCTCTCCCGCCTGCAGGACCAGGATGGCGAGTTCAGCGGCATGGTCTGCTATGCCCTCGACATTTCGGAACGCAAAAAGGCCGAAGAGTGGATGCGGCTTGCGGTAAAATTTCTGGACAACACCACGGAAGCGCTGTTGGTTACCGATGCCGCAGGAACCATTATCGAGGTGAACCCGGCCTTTGAGGAGATGGCCGGGTTCAGCCGCGAGGAGGTGCTCGGCCAGAATCCGCGGATCTTGAAATCCGACCGCCACGACAAGGCTTTCTACGATAAGATGTGGGGCCAGTTGCGCACCAATGGCCATTGGCAGGGGGAAATTTGGGACCGGAAAAAGAACGGGGAGGTCTATCCCAAATGGCTTTCCATCAGCGCCGTCCATGATGAGAGAGGAAAACTCACCCATTATGTGGCGATCTCTGCGGACATCTCCGATGTCAAACAAAAACAGGAACGGCTGGAGTACCTGGCCCATTATGACCAGTTGACCGGCCTGCCCAACCGTCGGCTCTTTAACGACCGGCTCCAGCAGGCAATCAGGCAGGCGAGCCGCAGCCAGCAGCAAGTCGCGATCATTGTTATTGATCTCGACCGGTTCAAGGAAGTCAACGACACCCTTGGCCATAGCGCGGGAGACTCGCTGCTCGTCAAGGTCGCCGCCCTGCTCAACAGCAATATCCGCAACTCGGACACCGTCTGCCGCATGGGGGGAGACGAATTTATCATCATGATGCCGGCGGTCGGTGGAGCGGACAATGTCATTGATATCGTCCAGAAACTGCTCAGCGCCTTTGCCCAGCCCTTTTGGCTTAACGACGAAGCAGTCTACATCACCCCCAGCATCGGCATCTCCATGTATCCCTATGACTCAAAAACCCAGGAGACCCTGATCAAAAATGCGGACACGGCCATGTACCATGCCAAGAGGGAAGGCAGAAACAATTTTCAGTTTTACCAGGAGTCGATGTACAATGACGTGCTGGAACGGTTGACCCTGAAAAACCGTTTGCACCAAGCCTTGGAGCGGGGAGAATTTCAACTTTTTTACCAGATCAAGGTAGACACCGTCAGCGAAGAGATTGTGGGGGCGGAGGCCTTGATCCGCTGGCTTCACCCGGAAGACGGCTTTATCAGCCCGGGCCGCTTTATCCCTCTGGCCGAGGAAAGCGACCTCATCCTGCCCATTGGCCAGTGGGTCATCCGCGAGGCCTGCACCCAGAGCATGATGCTGCAAAAAATCGGCCTGCCGCCCATCGTTATCTCGGTCAACCTCTCTGCCCGACAGCTGCACCAACAAGACATGCCGGAGATTATAGGGGCCATCCTGCAGGAAACCGGCTTGCCGGCGAAATATCTTTCGGTGGAAATTACGGAAAGCATGCTGATGCAGGACGTAGAGGACACCCTCAAGACCCTTGCCGCCATAAAGCAAATGGGGTTGAGCATTGCCATCGACGACTTCGGCACGGGCTACTCCTCCCTGAATTACCTGAAACGATTCCCCATCGACACCCTCAAGGTGGATCGCTCCTTTATCAAGGATCTTACCAAAGACGACGACGACAAAACGGTGGTCGTTTCCATCATCGGCCTGGCCCACAACATGAAGCTCGAGGTGGTGGCCGAAGGGGTGGAAAGCAAAGAGGAACTCGAGTTCTTGAAAGCCCATGCTTGCGATACCATCCAGGGCTATTATTTCTCCAAACCTCTTCCCTGGCACGATTTTGCCGCTCTCCTGAAAGAGCGGCAAAAAAAGCAGGAAACCTTCCTCAGATAAAAAAGGGGAATCGGGAGGGATTGCCGTAACCGATCACGGGGTGGTGCAGATTGCCAGCCATTCTGCTACAGTCTGGGAGGCCCCGCCAGAATCATCTCGGCGATGCTCTTTTTGACCTTGGCCATTTGGCCCTGTTGGTCGCCGAGCAGCTCCTGCTCCAGGGCCACCAGCTCCCGAAAAAGAGAGGCTCGCTCCACCGTCGGCACCGCCTGCCGGTCCCCGACAATTTCCTGGCAACGGAAACAGCCGGGGAATTTCTGCACCTTGCCATTGGGAAAAATAAGGCTGGATGGCACCCCGTGCATCCGGCAAATCATCAGCCGGTGGAGGTAAAGGCTGCAACGCCCCGCTTCGTTCAGCGGGCACATGACCTGGGGCCTTTCCTCCCTGGCCAGCGCCGCCGCACATGCCGCGGCATACTTGGCGGCCCGGGTTTCGATGACCGTGCGGCGCGCCGGATCAAGCTCCATGAGGCCTGCCCAGAGATAGGCCCACTCCACATGGGTATGGTGGAGAAAATAGGAGTCGCAGCAGTTGTCCGGGCACCCCTGGCAGGTAAAATCCAGCTGGCTGGCGACAAGGTCGTAGGCCTGTTCCATGCGGCGGTAGAGATCGGCGATTTTCGCGGCAAGTTCCGGTTGCAGAATAGAGGCTTCCATGATTAGTTGTCCTAGTTTTGTTGAAAAGAATCACTCTACCCGAAAACGACCATTCCTTCAAAGAGATCCCGCCCATGCCCTCGCTTCTTCCCTGTTTCAAGGCCTACGACATCCGCGGCCGGGTGCCCGACGAACTGAACGCCCCCCTGGCCTTTGCCATCGGCCAGGCCTACAGCGCCCAGTTCGCCCCGAAAAAGGTGGCCATCGGCCGCGACATCCGCCTTTCCAGCCCTGCCCTGGCTCAAGCCCTGAGCGAGGGCTTTCTCGCGGCCGGGGTGGATGTGGTGGATCTTGGCCTGTGCGGCACCGAGGAGATCTACTTCGCCGCCTTTAATCTGGCGGTGGACGGGGGGATAATCGTCACCGCCAGCCACAACCCGGCGGATTACAACGGCATGAAGCTGGTCCGCCAGGGGGCGAGGCCCGTCTCCGGCGACACCGGCTTGCGGGAGATCGAGCGGCTGGCAGCGGAGGGATGTCGGCTAACGGCGAAAACGCCCGGCGTCCTGACCCAGCTTAACAACAAGCCCGCCTATATCGACCATCTGCTGAGCTATCTCGACAAAAATAATTTGCAGCCGCTTAAAATCGTGGCCAATGCCGGCAACGGTTGCGCCGGCCCGGTGATCGACCGGCTGGCCGCAGAGCTGCCTTTCGAATTCATCCGCTTGCAGTGGGAAGCGGACGGCGCTTTCCCCAACGGGGTGCCCAACCCCCTGCTCCCGGAAAACCGGGAAATCACCGCCAAAGCGGTGCGGGACCATGGCGCGGATTTCGGCCTTGCCTGGGACGGCGATTTCGACCGCTGCTTTTTCTTTGACGAACAGGGGGGCTTTATCGAGGGCTACTATCTGGTGGGGTTGCTGGCCCAGGCCATGCTGGCCAGGCATCCCGGGGCGAAGATCATCCACGACCCCCGCCTGGTGTGGAACACCCGGGAGATTGTAAGGGAGGCAGGCGGCGTCCCGGTGCTGAGCAAGACCGGCCATGCCTTTATCAAGGAGCGGATGCGGGCCGAGGATGCGGTGTACGGCGGCGAGATGAGCGCCCACCATTACTTCCGCGATTTTGCCTACTGCGACTCCGGGATGATCCCCTGGCTGCTGGTGGCCAGGCTCTTGAGCCAATCCGGTCAGCCGCTTTCCCATCTGGTGCGGAAGCGGCAGGCCGCCTTTCCGGTGAGCGGCGAGATCAACAACCGGGTGGCGGACTCGGCGGCGGTGCTTGCCAGGGTGGAGGAGTTTTATGCCGGAACGGAAGGGGAGAGGGATTACACCGACGGCTTGAGCTTTAGCACGGAAAAGTTCCGCTTCAACATCCGCAGCTCAAATACCGAGCCGGTCCTGCGCCTCAATGTGGAAAGCCGGGGCGATGCCGCGCTGCTCAAGGCAAAAACCGAGGAGCTGCTTTCCCTGATCCGGGCATAGAGAATCTTATAAATGAGTCATCCGTAAATTCCGCGGAAAGTGGCGATGACCTTTCTGCTGTTTTTTCCTTTCTTCTTTTGCGTGCCCAAAAGAAGAAACAAGAAAAAGGCACCCCAGCCAGTCTTGGCCCTGCGGGCTTCCCTTACTTCTCGCCGAGGACGGGACGCGGAAAAACTCGGTCTTCGCCCTCAGACAGTTCCCGCGTCTTTTCCGCCCCCGGCTGCGAGGCGCGGCAGGACAAATGGTGAAAAGCGAAAGCCTCCCGCCGAAACTATTGTCCTATGGCGTCCACAATCGCATTAAACGTGGCGCTGGGGCGCATGGCTTGTTCGGCCTTTTCCCGCTCCGGCCGATAATAGCCGCCGATATCCACCGGCTGCCCCTGAGCGCTGTTCAGCTCGGCAATTATCCTGGCCTCGTTGTCGCCGAGCGCCTGCGCCACCTTGGCAAAGCGCGCCTGCACCTCGGTATCCCTGTTCTGCCCGGCCAGGGCCTGGGCCCAATAGAGGGCCAAGTAAAAATGGCTGCCCCTGGTATCCAGCTCCCCGACCTTGCGGGAGGGGGACTTCTCGTTTTCCAGAAACTTGCCGATGGCCGCATCCAGCGTCTCCGCCAAAAGCAGCCCCTTTTCATTTTTAAAGGTACTGTGGATCTGCTCAAACGACGGCACCAAGGCGCAAAACTCGCCCAGCGAATCCCAGCGCAGATGGCCCTCCCGCAAAAACTGCTCCACATGCTTGGGGGCCGAGCCGCCGGCCCCGGTTTCGAACATCCCCCCCCCGTTCATCAGAGGGACGATGGAGAGCATCTTGGCGCTGGTGCCCAGCTCCAGGATGGGGAAAAGATCGGTGAGATAGTCGCGCAAGACGTTACCGGTAACGGAGATGGTATCCTCGCCCTTGCGGATGCGGGCCAGGGAGAAGCGCATCGCCTCCTCCGGTTGCATGATCCGGATATCCAGACCGCTGGTATCGTGGCCGGGCAGATACCCCTTCACCTTGGCAATCAGCTCGGCATCGTGGGCCCGCTTGGCATCGAGCCAGAAGACGGCCGGCGTGCCGGTGGCCCTGGCGCGGGTCACCGCCAGCTTGACCCAGTCCCGGATCGGCGCATCCTTGGTCTGGCAGCCCCGGAAGATGTCGCCTTCTTCCACCTCCTGCGCCAGCAGGGTCTCGCCGGAAACACTATCCAGCACCCGGATTATCCCCTTGCCCAGCGCCAGAAAGGTCTTGTCGTGGGAACCGTACTCCTCGGCCTTCTGCGCCATGAGCCCGACATTGGCGACGCTGCCCATGGTGGCAGGGTCAAAGGCGCCATGGCGTTGGCAATCCTCCACCACCTCCTGGTAGATCGTGGCATAGCAGCGGTCCGGCACCATGGCGATGGTGTCGTGCAGCTGGTCGTCCGCCCCCCACATCCTGCCGCCGTCCCGAATCACCACCGGCATGGAGGCATCGACGATCACATTGTTGGGGACATGCAGGTTTGTAATCCCCTTGCCGGAGTCCACCATGGCCAGTTTGCAGCTTTTCGCATAGACCGCCTGGATGTCCGCCTCGATCTGTGCCCGCTGCGCCTCGGGCAGGGCTTGGATCCTGGCGTAAAGATCGGCCAGGCCGTTGTTGACGTTCACCCCCAGTTCCTTGATGACCCCGGCGTGGTTGGCAAAAACATCCTGGTAAAATACCGCCACGCAGTGGCCGAACATGACCGGGTCCGAAACCTTCATCATCGTCGCCTTGAGGTGCAGCGACAGCAAGACGCCGTCCTGTTTGGCCGCCTCGATCTGCTCGCCATAAAATTTCCTTAAGGCGCGCACCTCCATCACCGAGGTATCCATGATCTCGCCGGCCAGCAGGGGGGTTTTCGCTTTGAGTACCGTGGGGCTGCCATCCTCGGCGACAAACTCGATCCTCACCTCGCAGGCCCGGTTGACCGTCACCGACTTTTCGCTGCCGTAGAAATCCCCCTCGGTCATGTGCGCCACCCGGGTTTTAGAACCGGCTGGCCAAGGCTTCATCATCCGGTGCGGGTTTTTTTGGCCAAATCTCTTTACGGAAGCGGCCGCCCGCCGATCGGAATTTCCTTCCCGCAGAACCGGGTTTACCGCACTGCCCAGGACCTTGGCAAACCGGGCCTGCAACTCTTTCTCGGCCTCGGTTTTTGGCGCCTCGGGATAAGCGGGGATCTTGAAGCCCTTCTCTTGCAACTCCTTGATCGCCTCCTGCAATTGGGGGATGGAGGCGCTGATATTGGGCTGCTTGATGATATTGGCCTGGGGCAGTTTGACGAGCCCGGCCAATTCCCCCAGATAATCAGAAATTTTCTGCGCATCAGTCAGATTTTCCGGAAAGTTGGCGATGATTCTCCCGGCCAGGGAGATATCCATGGTTTCCACGGAAATATCCGAGCCCTTGGTATACGCCTGGAGGATGGGGAGCAGGGACCAGGTTGCCAGGGCGGGGGCTTCATCAACTTGCGTATAGATAATCTTTTGGCTGGTCATATTTTTTCCTTCGTTTTTATGCCGCAATCGACAATACTCTATCAGGGAATAGCATCCGGGAACTGTTCCGCAAGCCCGGAAAGACAAAAAATTTGTAACCGATCACGGGGTGAGCCACAAAACAGGGGAAACCAAGGAACTCACCCTGCGGGTATAAGTTTCGTTTGCACCCTAAAGGGCATAAAATCCGGCAAGCTGCTCAACTCAGCTATAAGCGACTACAGGGTGGTGCAGGTTGCGGCAAGCGGGTCGGCGATGCGTACTTCAGTACGTGAGCAGGGCTGATCGCCGCAAGATGTGGTGCCCTGTGATCGCTTACAAAAATTTAGCATATATTGCCGGGTATTGCACTCTTCTTATCCTGCTCGCACCCCGGACCGAACGCACGATAACAGCCAGCCATGACCAACTTGCCCAAAACCGTTCCCCCCTTTGTCATCTACCTTTTTCTGGTGATCGGCCTGCTCTCCGCCGTGGCCTTCCGGCTGCTGACCATCATCAACACCTTCAATCCCGCCCTGCTGCGGCCGGTCTGGTATTTCGGGGTCATCGGCTACATCCTCTTTTTCGCCTACCGCTACCATATCACCGAAAAACGAAAGGCTGCCATCCGCGCCAACCGGCTGCTGGAAAAGATCCAGTCTCCTGGCGAAATAACCGGCGAAGACCGGGCGCTCATCGCCTATGTCCTCTCCTCCATCATCAAATCCAAAGAGAACCTCAACTACCTCTTCATTTTCCTTCTCTCCCTGGTCGCGGTGGGCGTTGATATCCTGCTGGCCCTCAAAGGTTATTGACCGGGATGGGCCGGGAGACAAAACACCAGCTATTGCTTCCGGGCCTGGAGCGAAAGCCAACAACCTTGACTTTCGTGGGCTTTCTATTATAAAAATGGAGTTGCGGCCCATGAACATCGCCGAAAGAAACCTTAGGGATATGGATACCAAAAACGCCATGAAAACAATTCTGGTGGTGGAAAACCATCCGGTAATCTTGAAATTGCTGGTGGAATTCCTCAAAAAACAGGGGCATGAGGTGATCGCCGCGGAAGACGGGCTTGCCGCCCTGGAGGTTCTGGATACGGTGCGGCCGGATATCATTTTTACCGATCTGGTCATGCCCAATATCAACGGGGAAAAGCTCTGCCAGATTATCCGCAGCCGGGCCGAGCTGAAAGAAGCCAGGATCATCATCTACTCGTCCACCATGCTCGAGGATGAAAGCAATATCCTCAAACTCGGGGCCGATGCCTGCATCGCCAAGGGTCCGTTCAAAAAAACCGAAGAACATCTTATCAAAGTCATCGAACATATCGACAACCGCACCCTCCACGAATTGACCGGCTCAATCCTGGGCAGAGAAGATCTGTTCGAGCGGCACATCACCTCGGAGCTGCTCTTTTCCAGGCGGCAGCATGAGCTGCTCCTCAACAGCCTGCCCGAAGGGGTGGTTGAATTCACTCCGGACGGTAAAATTTCACAGGTTAACGATGCCGCCCTAGGCTTGTGCGGCCTGCGAGAAGAACACCTGCTGGGCTCCAGTTTTTTTGCACTTTTCAACGGGGAACACCGGGAACGGCTGCTCGGTCTGCTGCCCCCCAAAAGTTCAGCCCCGGTGATCATCGACGAAAGCTCGCCCATCCTGCTCAACGGCAAAATGATCACCATTTATTTTCATCCCTGCAAGGATAGGGCGTCCCTCCAGATCACCGCCATCATGAGGGATCTTACCGAAAAAATCGCCGCCGCCCGGCAGCTTGAACTGCTGCGCCGCCAGCAGGAACGCATCCTCAATGCCGTTGGCGAAGGGATCTTCGGCCTTGACCCCCATGGACGCATCACCTTTGCCAATCCGGCAGCCATGGCCATGCTTGGCTATGACCAACCGACCCTGGCAGGGGCCAGCCTGCGGGAAACCATTTGTGCCGCCTGCAATCCGGGAGGAACTGGCTTCGGGCCTGATTGCCCGATCTGCGGGGCCAGTCAGGATGGCATGGTCCACAAGGGAACCGAAACCTTCCTGCGAAAAAACGGCACAAGTTTTCCGGTCCGCTACACCTGCACCCCGATCATGGAAAAATCTGAAATCCTGGGGATGGTGATCGTCTTCGCCGACATCACCGAAGGCAAGATAATGGAGGAAAAGCTGCGGGAATCAGCCCTGCGCGATGATCTAACCTCCCTTTTAAACCGTCGCGGCTTCATGACCCTAGCCGAAAAGCTGGTCGAGAGCAGTCTGCGCGACAAAAACGACCTCCTGCTCGTTTATGTCGATTTTGACAACCTGAAATGGATCAACGATACCCTCGGGCACACCATGGGCGACCAGGCCATCATCGAGACCGCCGAACTGCTTAAGGAGACTTTCCGGCTGGCCGATGTAATCGGCAGACTGGGCGGGGACGAATTTGTCGTCCTCTGCACAGACAATGCGGCGCTGAGCAGCGAAAAAAACATCCTAACCCGCCTGAGCGAACATATTGAAAAAGCCAACTGGATAACCAACCGGCAATACCCGCTATCACTCAGTATCGGGGTGTCCCGCTACGACCATCTGGACCCCTGCTCCATCGACGAGCTGCTCCTCCGGGCAGACCAGGCCATGTACGACAACAAGGAAGAGAAAAAATCCCGCCACCAGGACGGCTATCAACGTTAGGAATGGTAAGGAAGAATCAGCCATGACAGATGGCCCCGGCGGATTGCTCCTCGTACCCCAGCACCTTGAAACAGGACTTCTTAATAGTAAGCTTATCAGCAACCTTAAAAAGAGAGCGACAATGGACAAATATGAATGCCCTTGCGGTTATGTCTACGACCCGGCGGAAGGTGATTATGAACACGGCATCGAGACAGGAACCGCCTTTGCCGATCTGCCCGATGACTGGGTCTGCCCCAAATGCGGGGCGGAAAAGGAAAATTTTTATCAGGTGTAAACCTCACCCGGAAACCTCCCTCCCCTGATTTTCGGGGGAATTTTTTCCTCTTTTCCCTTTTCCCCAGCGGTTGACCGCCCACAGACGGACCCGCGTTTTTACAATTTCCGCAAACCCCAAAAGGCTGTACAATAGCAACTAATCACGGGGCAGGCCCCCGAAGGTCAAATAACCATGCATATCAACAACGAAGGCCAAGCAAAAGAGGCCATCGCCCTCTGGCGGACAGACCCTCCCCTGGCCCAGCGCAAAAACCTGCGGCTGGCCCAGGAATCCCTGGAACTCAGCCAGATGTACTATGAGCAGAAGGGCAACGAGCAAGGCGTGACAAGGGCTGCCGGTTGCCTGGCCATCATCGCTGACCGCCTCGCTGAAATTGAAGCCGAGTAGACCAGGGGTAACTAATCACGGGGTAGGCCCCGAAGGTCAAATAACCACAGAATAAGCGGCCACAGGGTGCCGCAGGTTGCGGCAAGCGGGTCGGCGATGCGTATTTCAGTACGTGAGCCGGGCCGATCGCCGCAAGATGTGGTGCCCTGTGACCGCTTACGACCAGAGAGCGCGCCATGCACACCATTTTCACCGCCCTAGGCCTGATCCTGGCCATTACCGGGCTTGCCGTCTCCGTGGCTTTCTGGATTCCCGGACTTTGCAACCGAACCCGGCTTAAGGAAATGCTCGGCTCCCGATACGCGATCCTCTACGTGGTCTATATTGCCAACGGGCCCCTGCTCCTGCTGCTTGGCCTCATCCTGCTAAAGACCTTTTGCTGAACCCACCATCAACCAACAAGGGAAAAAACCATGCGTACAGAAACGACTTACGGCTGGAACGCGGCCTCGGGCATGAGCCTGCTGGCCAAACTGAAAAGCGACCTCAAGACCGCCATGCTGAGCAAAAACGAGGCGGTCAAGGGCGCGCTGCGCATCATCATCAGCGAATTTCCCACCAAGCTCACCACCCCCATCACCCTGGAAAGCGGCAAAAAGAGCAGCCGGGCCAAGCGGGACGAGGAGATCACCGACGACGACATCATCAGCCTGATCATGGGGTTGTGCAAGTCGGAAAGGCAGACCCTGGAGTACAAAAAAGAGGCCAGCTCCGAGTACATGGAGATCCTCGAATCATACCTGCCCAAAATGGCCAGCGAAGAGGAGATCGCCGCCTGGGCCAGGGAAAACATCGACCTCAGCCAGTTTAAAAGCCCCATGCAGGCCATGGGCCCGATCATGAAGCATTTCGGCAAGAGCGCGGACGGCAATGTGGTGAAGAAGGTGCTCAGCACCTTGTGATGCAGCCCCCGACCAACCCCATCCTGGAAGTAATCAATCTGGTCAAACGCTACCGGGCCGTGGAGGCGGTGGCCGGGATCAGTTTTGCCATCCCGCCGGGCACCTGCTTCGGCCTGCTCGGCCCCAACGGCGCCGGCAAGACCACAGCCATGGAGGTGATCGAGGGGATCATTCCGCCAACGAGCGGCGAGATTCTCTTTAAGGGCCGCCGCAAGACCGCCTCTTTCCGGGACGAGGTCGGCATCCAGTTTCAGCACACCTCCCTGCTTGAATTCCTCTCGGTCCGCGATACCCTGGTCATCTTCCGCAACCTCTACCGGGACACCGAATCGCTCGAATATCTGGTGGAACTTTGCAACCTGCAGGAGATCCTGAGCAACCGCAACAACCGGATCTCCGGCGGCCAAGCCCAGCGGCTGATGCTGGCCCTGGCTCTGCTCAACAAGCCGACCCTGCTCTTTCTGGATGAACCCTCCACCGGCCTTGATCCCCAGGCCCGCCGCCATCTCTGGGACATCGTCCGCTCCATCAAGGGGCAGGGCAAGACTATCGTCCTCACCACCCATTCCATGGACGAGGCCGAATACCTCTGCGACGAAATCGCCATCATGGACCATGGCAAAATCATCGCCCAAGGCTCGCCGCCTGAGCTGGTGCGCCGGTATTGCCACGGCACAATCATCTCCCTGCCCAAGGACCGGGTGACGATTCCTTTGGCCCAATTACCTCTTCCCGCCCGGGAGGTCAACGGCCAGCTGGAGATCACCGTGGAGCGGATCGACCTCGGCTTGGAAACGCTCCTGGGGCTGAACATCGATCTCAGCGAGATGACCGTCCATTCCCCGGACCTGGAAGACGTCTTTCTCAACCTTACCGGCAGGAAATTGCGCGCATGAGCTGGAAACGCATCTGGACCATGTTCAAGGCCCGAAACTACGAGTTTTTCCGGGATACGGCCGCCTTCGGCTGGAACTTTCTCTTTCCCTTTCTGATCATCGCCGGGTTTGCCATCGTCTTCGGCGGCCGGGATTTTTCCGCCCTCAAGGTGGGGATTTTCCCCTCGCCCGGCGAGCAGGTCGATTTCCGCCAGAGCAACCTGCCGGCTAAATTCATCAAGACCGAGCATCTGGAGTTTATCGGCTTTCCCGATCTGGAGAGCGGCCTCGCCAAACTCAAGCACCATCAGATCGACTTTCTGGTCCGGCACGATTCCCCAAAGCCGCAGTATTGGCAGCTTACCTCCTCGCCCAAGGGCTATCTGGTCGAGCGGCTCTTTGAGTCGAGCTTTGTCCCGGACGACCATGGCTTCGGCAGCAAGGAGACCTTGGCGGGGATGGAGATCCGCTATATCGACTGGCTCTTCCCCGGCGTCCTCGGAATGAACATGATGTTCAGCGCCCTATGGGGGGTGGGCTACGTCATCGTCCGCTACCGCAAGAACGGGGCGCTCAAACGGCTGAAGGCCACCCCGCTGACCGCCTTCGAGTATCTCACCGCCCAGGCCCTCTCCCGCATCTTCCTGCTGATCTTCACCCTGATCGTGGTTTTTATCGGCGCCGATCTGCTCTTTTCCTTCCGGATGGCCGGCTCCTACCTCGACCTGCTCATCGTCTTCACCCTGGGCGGGCTGAGCCTGACCTCCATCGGTCTGCTGGTGGCCTCCCGCGGCACCAGCGAGGATTTCACCAGCGGGGCGCTCAACTTCATCTCCTGGCCGATGATGTTTCTCTCCGAGGTCTGGTTTTCCCTGGAAGGAGCGCCGCAGTGGGTGAAAAGCTTCGCCGGGCTACTGCCCCTTACCCATCTGCTGCGCGCCGCCCGGAAGATCATGAACGACGGGGCGACCCTGATCCAGGTGAGCAGCGAGTGCCTGGTGCTGATCGGGGTCACCCTGGCCTGCCTGGTCCTGGGGGCGACCCTGTTTTCCTGGAACGAGTAGCGTGAAACGACGGCAAACCCTGCTTGTCCTGCTGCTGGTCCTCGGCCTGAACGTTGCGGTCTGGGCCGGACCTGCGGAGCCGATGCTGCCGCAGACGGACGACGGCACGCGCGCGATTGCCGGCTGGCTGATGAGCGAGAAGCTCGACGGGGTGCGGGGCTACTGGGACGGGCAACAACTCTGGTCCAAAAACGGCACCCTCTTTCAGCCGCCGCCGGAGTTCGTGGCGGATCTCCCGCCCTTTGCCCTGGAGGGCGAACTGTGGGGCGGGCGCACCACCTTTGCCGCCACCGCGGCGGCGGTGCAGCGCCGGGACGATCCCGCCGGCTGGCTGCGGCTGCGCTTCGGAATCTTCGACGTGCCGCAGGCCCCCGGCCCCTTTCGCCAAAGGCTCAAACTGGCCGCCGCCTGGTTCGCGGCCCACCCCTCGGCCCATGCCTTTGTCATTGCCCAGCAACCGGTACGCAATCGCGGCGAGCTTCACCGCGAGCTGGCGCGCATCGAGCGGCTCGGCGGCGAAGGCTTGATCGTCCGCGATCCGGAGGCGCTTTACCTGACGGGCCGACGAGCGGAGATTCTCAAGGTTAAATCCTTTGAGGATGACGAGGCGGTGGTGATCGAACACCTCCCCGGCCAAGGGAAAAACGCGGTGCGGCTCGGCGCGCTGCTGGTCGAACTGCCGGACGGCACCAGGTTCAGGATCGGCACAGGCTTTACGGCCGAGCAACGTTGCAACCCGCCGCCGCTCGGGGCGACCATCACCTTCAAACACCACGGCCGCTATCGTTCCGGCTTGCCGAAGTTTCCGGTGTTCCTGCGAATCAGGCACGACCTGGGGCTGTGAGGTGCTGCCCGGAAAATATTGTCCAACCACACGCCGGCTATATAGTATAATGCCGTAAAATCTAATTCCCGATGAAAAATTCTTCCTGGCGCCAGCAAGATATGACCACTGACTATACCCCACCAGAACTGGAATCAGATGCGCTCAAGGCCAATCTCCTTGAAACCGCGGTCGATTCGGTGACCATCGATGCCTCACTGCTCCCGCTTCTGGAGATCGTCAACAATTACAAGGGGATCAGTAAGAACATCGAGTCCCTGCTGTATGAGGTCAGCCATCCCTTCCGCAACTGGAAGATGATCCTCCCCAGGCTCCGCTCCTTTGTCCTTAAAAATATCGACCATTATTTCCGGCATGAGCAAGGACCGGAGGCCTTCCACCTCTTCTGCGACATTTTCCTGATGGCGGTGGAGGACACCCGCAAGAACGAATCGTTGCTGGCCGCCGCCATGGAAGGCCTCCTGGCCTACCTTGACAAGCAGACCTCCCTGCTGACCGCCGACAGCCTGCCGCGCTACCAGGATGCCCTGGCCGAGTGTTTTGCCCGGCTCCAGACCATGGATGACGAGACCCTCCTCTTTCTGGTTCAGGGCCACCATCCCCTGGGCAAGATCCTGACCCGGCTGCATGAACTCTGTCTTGCCGCGCCGGGCGGCGCCTGCGAGCCCAGCGCCGCAGGGCTCCTGCAGCGGGCCCTGATCCTGAACTATCACTACTGGCTGGCGGAAGAAGATCCGCTCGTCTGGTTTACCGAGCAATGCGGCGATCTCTGCATGGGCTGGCACGCCGGCGTCCTGTTTGCCGCCATCTCCCACCAGAAGCTGGAGGAGCATCTGACCGCCGCCACCAGACTTGATCCGGCCGGACCGGACGCTTTGGCCGTGCTGCTTGCCCTGCCCAACCACATGGATCTGGTGCGGCTTTACAAGGAAGCGCCGGACCGGCTCGGAGAGGAGAGCGCCGGCGAAGCCCTGACCGTGGACCGCTTTGCCGAAAACCGCAAGCTGCTTTTCCTCTTCCGGATCATGGATACGGCGGGTCTGGCCCTGATCCACGAGGAAACCCTGCGCGAAATCAACCGGGGGCTGGTCCAGCTCATCCGCCAGCAGACCTTTGAGGAGATCGAGCGCTTCCTGCTCACCACCCTCCAGCTCCTCAAGGCCAATGTTAAAAAATATCCGCACACCTCGCTGCAATGCATCCAGGTTTTAGGCAGCGAGGTATTCCAGCGCGGCAACAGCCGGCTGGTGGAAACCTTCCTCTTTGAAACGGTGCGCTTCGGCTTTCAGTACGCCAATTTTCAGGGGCTCAACGATGACTGGCAGCCCATCACCAACCCGGCCCATCTGGACAACATCCGGGTCTGGCTCAGCCTGATCATGCAGGAGCCCAAATGGTGCTCCACCCTTTTTTCCGCCCTGATCATCAATCTCAAGCTCTCGGGCACCTGCGTCAAGGATACCGACCTTTTTCAGCGCGACATCACCCAGCTTTTGAACCACCCCATCGAACCCATCTACAACCTGGCCAAGCAGTTTGCCAAGCTGATGCCGGTTTTTTTCAACGAAATCGGAGCGGAAGGGCGGCTCCGCGATGTGTCCACCGAGCTGGACGAGATGCACCACCGCCAGGACCGGCTCATCCATTTTCTGCGCAAGCAGAGCCATGTGGAATCGAGCAACCTGATTGTCGATTTCATCGAGGCGATCTTTCGTTTCTGGCAGACCAACGACAAGTCCGTTCTCGCAGGCTACCTGCCCGAAGAGATACTCCGGGAGGTAGCACCACGGGGGATATTTATCGACGACCTCCACACCCTGATGCTCCGGGTGCTGAGCCTCAGCCCCATCAAAAAAATCGAGGAGCTGCTTACCTGGGACGACCACCGCCGCGACAGCTGGCTCGCCGCTCAGCAGGGGCTCAGGCCCGAGGAGGTCCGCCGCTTCACCCTGCTCATCGAGATGTACCGGCTCTGCCACCAGAAATACAACCTGGGAGTGGAGGAGATCCGCCACCAGCTGCACCTTGCCGCTAATTCCGGCTTTCCGGAGATGACCCTGCTGCTGGCCGATCTGGAGATCTGCGACCCCTTTCAATGCCTGGAGGCCCTGCTCGACACCCTGGAACAGCTCAAGGAAACCATCCAGAGCCCGGAAAAATTTGAGGCCAAGGAGGATATCTACTACAAACGCCACATCGCCGTGGACATCCCCTCGGTCTATGGACGCTACCGGGAGAAGAAATTCGACGCCCTCGGCCTCACCTTCCGGTTGGAAAGCCTGGCCAACGTCTATCTGGAAAAGCTGCCCGAAACCGTCAACCTCGCCTTCATCACCAGGGCCACCTTTATCCGGATCCTGAAATGCCTGCGCCTCTACCTGAGGGCCCTAAAAATCGACGGCATCGCCAGCCGGCGGCTGGAAACCTACATGTCGCTGCTGGTCAGCTCCTTCAATATCAAGCGCTTCTCCTATACCCAGTATCTCGACATCTTCCGGGGCTTTACCGAGGGGGTGAAGGACATCATCTACACCTATTACACCAACATCCACGAGAACAACCTCTCCATCATCATCCCCAAGATCGGCGCGGCCAATCTCCTGCCCAAGCACCGCTCCCTCTGGGAACCAGACGACCTGTCCGGCAACATCCTCAGGCTTTCGGAAACCTTCATGCGGGATCTGATCGCCACCACCTTCGGCCTCCAGCATCTGGACAACTTCATCACCCGCATCTACCAGACCCTGGAGAATCAGAAGGAGATCTTAAGCGAAGAGGATCTCGACCTGCTGATGACCTATAACCCGGACCGGGCGATCAGCGGCCTGCACCAGAAAAACCACCGCTCCAACAACCTGATCCTCCTCGGCAACAAGGGCTTCAATCTGCGGGTGCTGGCCATGGACCATAAACCCGTGCCCCCCGGTTTTATCATCACCACAGAGATCTTTCGCTGCTGGCCGGTGATCAAGGATTTTTCCAAGGCCCGCGACGAGTTCATGGACCGGATCAGAAAAACTCTGACCAAGCTGGAAGAGAACACCGGCCGGCGCTTCGGCGACCCGGCCAACCCCCTGCTCCTTTCCGTGCGCAGCGGGGCGGCGATCTCCATGCCTGGGATGATGGCCACCATCCATAACGTGGGGCTGAACGAAGAGATCAGCCGGGGTTTTGCCGAATCTTCGGGGCTAGGCTATCCCGCCTCCTGCCAGATCGACTATCTGGCCTGGGACAACTACCGGCGCTTTCTCCAGTCCTGGGCCATGGCCGAGGGCATGGAGCGCGAAATTTTCCAGGGTCTGATGGATGAGGCCAAAACCCTCTACGGCATCGCGGTAAAAAAAGATTTCTCCGCCGCCCAGATGCGGGAGCTGGCCCTGAAATACCAGGAGAAGATCCGCGCGCAGGGAATCTGCATCCCCACCGACCCATGGCAGCAGCTCACCGGCGCCGTCGAGCTGGTGCTCAATTCGTGGTACACGCAGAAAACCAAGGAATACCGCAGCCTGATGGATGTCTCCGAGGCGTGGGGCACGGCGGTCATCGTACAGGCCATGGTCTACGGCAATCTCGGGCCGGACTCAGGCAGCGGCGTGCTCTTTACCGCCCACCCCTACCGCAAGGTGAGCCGGGTGGCGCTGTGGGGCGATTATGCCACCGGTGATCAGGGCGAGGATATCGTGAGCGGTCTGGTCAATACCCAGCCCATTTCGGTGGAACAGGCGGAACTGGATGGCCGTCCCGAAGAAAACAGCCTGGAGAGGCGGTTCCCCAAGGTCTACGAGCGGCTGCTCGCCATTGCCCGGGAACTGGTCTATGAAAAGCGCTGGAACCCCCAGGAGATCGAGTTCACCTTCGAGGGGGCGGAGGAAGAGAACCTGTTTCTCCTCCAGACCAGGGACATGATCACCATCAAGAAGCGGGAAAAATTCACGGTCTTCGCGGATGGCCTCGGCCTGGAGAAAGCCATGCTCGGCTACGGCATCGGCGTTTCCGGCGGCGCCCTCTCCGGGCGCGCCGTGTTCACCGCGGCCAATATCAGGCGGCTCAAGGAGGAAGACCCCGCCACCCCGCTCATCCTGATCCGCCAGGATACCGTGCCCGAGGATATCAAAGAGATCGCCATGGCCGAGGGTCTGCTCACCGCGCGCGGCGGGCAGACCTCCCATGCGGCGGTGGTCACCATCCGGCTGGAAAAAACTTGCGTGGTGGGCTGCAATGCCTTGAAGGTGTATGAGGCGGAAGAGCGCTGCGAGATCAATGGCCGCGAAATCCGTTTCGGCGATCCCATCAGCATTGACGGCCGCAAAGGGCTGTTTTTGCAGGGCGCTCATCCCGTGAGGGAAGAGGTGCAGATCCTGCCGCTGTAAAAGCTGAGTTGAGCAGCTTGCCTGCTCTAACGAAACTTATGCCCTTTGGGTGTAAGGAAGGCTGCGACGTGTGCTGGTGCCCATGAGCAGGCTGATATAGCTGAGTTGAGCAGCTTGTCTGCTCAAGCGAAACTTATACCCTCTGGGTGCAACAACGCAGATGCGGTGCTGCTGGATAGTTACACCACGGGACTGTAACCCGTTCAGCAGTGGTGCAGATTTGGACAAGCGGACCGGTGCTGCGTACCTCGTGTACGTAAGCCGGGCCGATCGTCCGAAGATGTGGTGCTGCTGAACGGTTACGCTTTGGGGGCCTTGCGGTGATACGCGACAACGGTGGCGGCCAGGGTTTTTACCTGAAAGGGCTTGAGCACATAACCCTGGATGCCGAGCTTGGCGCAGGCCATGATCTCCTGCTTGTCGCTGATGGAACTGGCCATAATCACCGTGGTGGTCGTGTCGTTCATGGTTTGCCGGATGGTCTGCAGGGTGGTGAAACCATTCATGTGCGGCATCATGATGTCCATCAAGACGATATCCGGCTGCCATTGCTTTAAGGCCATCAGGGCCTGCTCTCCGTCGCTGACCAGCTTGGTTTCAAACTGTTCCTTGTCCTGGAAGGCTATCTGGAAAAGCTGCCTGGTTACCGCTTCGTCTTCGGCAATGAGAATTTTCAGTTTTTCAGCCATGTTCCTTGCAACTCCGGCATCAACTGCGAGTTATGGTAAGAGATGGACATGTTACTCCTTTTTTCAAAAAATCCACAAGAAAAAACTCTCAATGAAAACACTGCTATTTTTCGGCAAAGGCAAAATGGTTAGTTAGTGCCCATCCGGGAACGGCCCCTGTGCAATAATTGCATTTTGGGCTGTAATTTTATTCCCCACAAAAAGTCGCGCATACCGCGCCGTCCGCAGCAAACTTGCAGGCCAGAACTTCCGGGTCATGATAGAAGAGCAGCCAGGCCGCCTCGCGGAGCGCCTGATCCAAAAGCTGCTCCTTGGCTTCGATGGAATCCAGGGGAAAATTGTCATAGGCCGTGATCCAGAGCGGGTTGCTATTGAAGGGCATGGGCAGGAGATCGCCAAGATGCAGGGCGATCTGCCCCTCTGAGGCAAGCCAGACCGCCTGATGCCCCCTGGTATGGCCGCCGGTCCGCTCCAGGCGCACCCCCGGCATAATTTCCTCCTCGCCCTCGACCAGATGCAGGTTTTTCCCCTCAACCAACCCCGCGAAGTTTTCCGGCCAGTAGGCGCTGGCCGAGCGTTTGTTGGGGGCCAACACATCCTCCCACTCCTGACGCTGCAAGTAGTGCATCGCCGCGGGAAAGGTCAGCTCCAGCCCACCGCTGTCGTTCAGCATGGTGACCCCTCCGGCATGATCGAAATCGCCGTGGGTGAGGATAACGTGGCTGATGGACTCGCGGGAGAGCCCCAGCCGGGCCAGGCCGGCCAAAAGATCCCATTCGGCACGCACCCGGAAAATCCCCTTCTGCTTGGCCGTCAGCTTGTTGCCAAGCCCGGTCTCAATGAGTACGTTTCCCTTGGGTGTTTGTAGCAGCATGGGCGAATTTGCCAGCAGCACATAATTGTCCGGGGTGGCGGCGCATTTTTTCGCCCAGAGTACCCGGGGCACCACGCCGAACATGGAGCCGCCGTCGATCTCGAACTCCCCGCCCTGCAGCCAGCGGATGGTATAAGCACCAAGTATGAATCCCTGAGACATCTTGTGTCCTCCTCGGTTTTTTTGTTAAAATCGCAAAAAAGACGCGATTACAACAATTGCGCCTGTATCACTTGTTGCTTTTTGTCACGGCCTGGGTTTCCAGGCTATTTCTCAATAGCAACTCATTTTTTCATGCTACAATACCTCCATGAAAAGCCCAATTACAATCGGCATCAGCGCCTGCCTCTTCGGTCGGAATACCCGTTACGACGGCGGCCACCGGCACGAGCCCCTGCTGGTGGAGGCCCTGGCCAGCACCGTCACCCTGGTGCCGTTTTGCCCGGAGGCGGAATGCGGCCTGGGCATCCCCCGAGAGCCCATGCGCCTTGAAGGGGAGGCGGAACACCCGAGGCTGCTCACCATCACCAGCCGCCGCGACCTGACCGCGCCCCTACAGGCCTGGAGCGCCCTGCGGCTGGACACCCTTGTCGCCGATGGTCTCGCCGGCCTGGTCCTCAAGGCCCGATCCCCCTCCTGCGGCAGGCAAGTGGCGGTGTACGGGCAAGACGAGGGAAAAACCGCCTCCAGCCCCGGCCTCTTTACCCGGCTGGTCATGGCGCGTCTGCCCGAACTGCCCTTGGCCGATGAGGAGGAGCTGCGCGATCCGGCCCGGCTGGCGGATTTTCTGGCTCGCCTGCCCTCATCCCGGTAAATCGGGGCCAGGCCGGGCCGGGCTCCGGTTGCTTTCGAAACCCGGCAGCCATTGCGGAGGATAGCAGAAAAAGCTGTCTTTCTCCGTCTCTTCGATGCTACCATAAGCCAAGAGGATTATGCTGATGGCGCAGCCTGTCGAAACCTTGGAAGAATCCGAAGTCCGCGATCTCATTGCCGGGCATGCCGGAGCGGAACGGGTTCCGCCGCGCTTCAAGATCATCACCGACACCAGCGACTTCTTCCGGGTGGAATACAACGACGTGGTGATTCTCGGCGGTATTCCTTACTGGGTCAAACGCTATGAAAAGGAAGGCCGCTTCGGCATCGACGATGAACCTAAATATTGGGTCCGCCGGGCCATCGAACTGACAACCGGCGCCACCAAAATCCTCAAGCTGGTCTTTCACGAACAGTTTGAGACCATGGTGGGGGAGGTGGAAATCACCTGCTTTCGCAGCCCGAAAAAAGAAGCGCGGGTTCTCGATCTGGTCGCAGGACACAAAAATTTCATGCATGGACGCTGGGTTCTGGATGCGGCAGGCAACAATGTCCGAATCCTGGAATTCATCCACGGTCCGCGTTTTGACGACGTGGTCACGGGCTATGGCACCGACCACCACGACTACTTTCACCGCTACTTTCTCCAGGTACTCGATCAATACATCGAACTGGTCCTGGCCATCAAATTCCTGCACGATCACGGCGAAAAACACGGCGACATCCGGCGCGACCACATCCTCTGGGATGTCGACGCTCAGGAAAACCGCTGGATCGATTTCGACTACAACTACTTGCCGGGAGAATCCCTGTTCGGTTTCGACTTGCAAGGACTGGGCAATCTTCTCATTTTTTTGACCGGCCGCGGCGACGTGCTGGTACCTGATCTCTACCGCAACCAGCGGGAACTCTTCGACAGGCTGTGGGGCGAGGATCTGAGTATCGCCTACAAAAACCGGGTGGCCAACCTCAAGAAGATCTATCCCTACATCCCGGATTCCTTGAACCGGGTGCTGTTGCACTTTTCCTTCGGCGCGAACATTTTTTACGAAACCACCGCCCAGATGCTGGATGACTTGGCCAAGGCGCGGGCGGACATGGTTTCGCTTTCAGGGAGGCAGGCATGAGCGAACACGACTTTGGCGATTTGAGCCGCAGGGATACGGAACGCCACCTGCTGGTGGCGGTGGACGAATCCGCCAACGCCAGGCGGGCAGTGATGTTTCTGGCTGATTTTTTCAGTGATTTCCAGAATATTTTTATTACCCTGCTTTCCATCATCCCCGAGCCTTCCGAGGATTTCTTTCCCACCGAGGCCGAGCGCCGGTCCTGGCTTACGGAAAAAGAAACTGGGATGCAAAAACACCTGGCCGGGTACAAGGAAATCCTCCTTGGCGCGGGCTTTCTGGATGACCGGATCGAGACCCGCCTCTCCATCCGGCCCGGCACCATCTCCATCGGCGACGCCATCCTGGCGGAGCAGGAAAAGCTGCGCTGCTGCATCGTGGTGGTGGGACGCCGGGGCATCTCCCAGAGTGAGGAGTTTGTCTTTGGTTCCACCTCCAGCAAGATTCTGCATCATGCCAAACACTGCGCCGTACTGGTGGTGGAATAAGGAGAGCCAGCGATGATTGTCGGTGTACCAAAGGAGATCAAGGAAAAGGAGTTCCGGGTGGGGATCGTGCCCGCCGGGGTCAAGGCCCTGGTGCATGGTGGGCATACGGTGCTGATCGAAGAGGGGGCCGGGGAAGGCAGCGGCATAGCGGATGGGCAGTACCGCGCGGCCGGAGCGGAACTGACGCCAGCGGCCGCGGTGGTCTGGGCAAAAGCCGACCTGCTCATGAAGGTCAAGGAGCCGCTACCCCCCGAATATCCGTGGCTGCGGCCGGGGTTGATCCTCTACACCTATCTGCACCTGGCCCCGCTCCCGGAGCTGACCCGGGTGCTGCTCAACGCCCAGGTGAGCGGCGTGGCCTACGAAACGGTGCAGCTCGACAACGGCTTTTTGCCGCTCCTCGCCCCGATGAGCCAAGTAGCGGGCCGTATGGCCATCCAGGTGGGGGCCCATTTTCTGGAAAAGGAGGCGGGCGGGCGCGGGGTACTCCTGGCCGGGGTGCCCGGCGTGGCACCGGGGCATGTGACCATTTTGGGGAGCGGCACCGTGGCGGTCAATGCGGCGCAGATGGCAATGGGGCTTGGCGCGGAGGTGAGCATGCTGGGCCGCAACCTGCCCAGGCTCGCGGAACTCGATGCCCTCTTCCGGGGCCGGGTGACCACCCTGGCCAGCAACCGGCAGAACATCGAAGAGGAGCTTGCCAAAGCCGATCTGGTGGTGGGGGCGGTGCTGGTGCCGGGCGCCCGGGCGCCCAAACTGATCAGCCGGGAGATGCTTTCCCTGATGCAAAAGGGCGCGGTCATTGTGGACGTGGCCATCGACCAGGGCGGCTGCGCGGAAACCTCCCGCCCCACCACTCACGCCGATCCGGTCTACGAGGTGGACGGCATTCTGCATTACTGCGTGGCCAACATGCCCGGCGCGGTGCCGCGCACCTCCACCTTTGCCCTGACCAACGCCACCCTGCCCTATGCCCTGACCATTGCCAACAAGGGGTTTACCAGGGCGATGCGGGAAGATCGGACCTTATTGCGGGGGGTGAATGTATACCAGGGGAAGCTTGCCAGCCGGGAGGTGGCTCAATCACAGGGCAGGGAATGGAGCGAAATTTCTTTCTGATTGCGGAGCGGCGCAAGCCGCTCTGTTCACCGCAGCGCCGCCAGCTGCCGGTCATGCACTTTTCCCAGCAAAACCAGGGCCAGAGTGGCGCCCAACAGAGCGAGGCCCATGTCCGACTGGGTGTCCCAAATATAGCCCTGGGTGGCGAGAAAAGCGTCGGCCCCCGTGCCGGAGAGCGCCGCCACCCACCATTCCAGCAGCTCGTAGAAGGCGCTGATCGCCAGACAGACGCAGACCACCAGAAAATTCAGCCAGCCCCGCCCGCTGACCACCGCCTTGCGGAGCAGGATTTCCCTGGTCACCATGGCCGGGATAAAGCCCTGGGCCAGGTGGCCCACCTTGTCGTAGTTATTGCGCGGCCATACGAAAATCTCCTTGAGCCAGTTGAAAAAGGGCTCCTCGGCATAGGTGTAATGGCCGCCCTGCATCAGAATCAGGCTGTGGACCAGGAGAAGAATATAGACCAGGGGGGTCAGCGGAAAGCGGCGGCGGGTGGCAAGCAGCACCCCGGCGCCGATCAGAGCGGGCAGCACCTCCAGAAACCAAGTATAGAAATCTTTCGGCTCTATGCCGGACCAGACCAGGGCCGCCAGATAGATCCCCCCCCAGATTATCGCCCCCATGCTACTCCTCCTTATCCAGATCGGCAAAATCGCGGCGGATCTTCTCAAGATGGCAGCGGTATCCCTCGGCATCGCCGTATTCCAGAAATTTCCCGTACCGGCTGTGCAGGGAGGCCTGCGGCCGGGCGTGCTTGATCGGGCACCAGTACTGCTCGGTGCGGCCGGCGATCTCCCGGATATAGGCGATCAGCCCGTTGACATAGCTGCAATACATGCAGTTGAGCTTCTCGATCAGGTTCAGATAGGCCAGGGACTGGTGGTCGATAACGATGTATCGGCGCCTTTTGACCCTGGGAATGCCGTATACCCGAAAACAGACGGCCTGAAAAATCGTCACCGACAGATCCATAAACAGGGCCGGGATCAGGATGAACCAGATGAACGGCGCGGTGAAGATATTGAGCGGCCGGGCCTCGGACAGATAGCTGGCCAGCCGCTTCATCAAGGCCTGGTGGCGTTTTCTCGCCTCAGCCTCGAAACGGACCTTGCGGCCGACCACCCGGTAGTAAAACTCCGCCTCCTTCTTCTCGATTTCCTCAAGCAGCTCTTGTTCAAGCTTCTTCATCGCCTCAAGCAGGGCCGTTATTCTGTTATCCATTACTCTCCCCTGCGCTTTGCCGGCTCGGTATCACAAAAAAAAGCAGGTTGCGCCAAGTGGCCCAACCTGCTTTCATAATCTCTCTCTTTTCAGTGTTGCCGTTGCCGGATCAATAACTTGGCCGCCGGCGCTTTTTGTCTTTTTTCTTCACCTCGGCCTGATTCACCTTGATATCGCGGCCCTTGAGCATGGTCTTGTTCAAGGCCTTGATCGCCTTGTCAGCCTCGGAGTTATTGGGCATCTCGATAAAGCCAAAGCCTTTGGATTGCCCGGAAAAGCGGTCTTTTACCAGACTGATGCTGGCGACCTCGCCGAAGGCACCAAAAAGTTCTTTCAACTCTTCTTCGGTGACCCCAAAAGCAAGATTGCCGATATACATATTCATTGATCCATCCTCCCTATGTGCATACATAACAAACGCTATCAAAAAACCCAACGCACAGAATTGGCGGATAGCGCCCCGGCCAACAATTGGCCCCTCAGGAGAAGTGCAAAAAAAAATTAAGGGACCGGTGCGCGGTCCCTCTTCACACATCTACAGGTACTGCAACCTGGTTCTCTCTGCTCCCAAACCGGGAAAATAGCCGGAACCGTTCTCCTTCTATAGCACAGATCCGGGTAAACACTCAAGCTTTTTAACGATTTTACACATAATGACAACAAGTTAGGAAGAGACGCAGGCAAGATGCCGGTTCAACATGTTCCACAACAGCTCTTTTTTCACCGGCTTGGCAAGATAGTCATCCATACCCGCCTCCAGACATTTCCGGCGGTCTCCCTCCGAGGTGTTGGCGGTCATGGCGATAATCGTCAGCCGCTTTTCTCCCGGGGCCTCCCGGCTCCGAAAGGCTTTCGTTGCCTGATAACCGTCCAGCACCGGCATTTGACAATCCATGAGTACCAGATCGTACCGAGTCTCGGCCAACGCGGCCAGCGCCTCTTCTCCATTCTCGGCATGATCGACGCGCAAACCCATGGCGGTGAGCATCTTGCCGGCCACCAGCTGATTGACCTTGTTGTCCTCCACCAGGAGAATATGGCCCTGCAAGTCGGCGTACTCGTTCTCTTTCCGAATCTCGCTTTGCCCGCCCACGGCCGCCACGGGAAAATCCAGCTCACACCAGAAGACGGAGCCCCGACCCTCTTCGCTCTCCACCCCGATTTTCCCGTCCATCATCATGACAAGCTGCCGGACAATGGCCAGACCCAGGCCGGTGCCGCCATACTTCCTGGTTGTGGAACCGTCGGCCTGGGTAAAGATCTGAAACAGGTCTTTCTGTTTTTCCGGCGAAATGCCGATGCCGGTGTCACAAATTTCGATGCGCAGCATCACCCGGGAAGCGACGGCGGACATGCATCGCACCCGGACCAGCACCTCGCCCCGCTCGGTGAACTTGATGGCGTTGGTCATGAGGTTGGCCAGCACCTGCCGGATGCGAGTCGGATCGCCCATCAGCATCTCCGGCAGCCGCGGATCGATCTCCGCCCGCAGGACGAGATTTCCGGCCTGGGCCTGACTGGAGTGCAGCACCACCAGCTCTTCCACCACGGCCCGCAGGCTGAAGGGGGTATCCTCCAGCTGCAGCTTATGAGCGGCGATCTTGGAAAAATCGAGAATATTATTGAGGATAGCCAGCAGGCTCTCGGCCGAGGAGTGGGCGACCCTCACATACTCGGCTTGGGCGCCGGCCATTTTGGTGTCCTGCAAAAGCTGGAGGATGCCGAGGATGCCATTCATCGGCGTACGGATCTCATGGCTCATGTTGGCGAGAAACTCATCCTTGGCCCGGCTGGCGGCATCGGCGGCGTCAAGGGCCTTAACCAGCTCGCCTTCCGTGGCCTTGCGCCGTTCGTTCTCGGCGACCAGCGCCAAATTAAGGGCCTCGCTTTCCTTGCCTGCCTGCCTGAGGTCCGCCACCAGAAGCTCGTTGGCAAACCCCATCTCCAAAGCGGAAACCAGGGATTGCTGCAGGCGATTTGCCGAGTTGATGAGCATCATGATGTACAACACAATAACGATGACCATGATGTTGTAATAATGGCCTTCCTGCTGCAGAAGCAAATAGACCAAGGGCAGCAACGGCCCGGCTATATAGGCAAAATAGAGCCGGCGCAGGGGCGCAATGATGGGGATTGCCCCGGCAGTTAGGCCGGCAATAATAAAAATCACCGCCATTTGCTCCAT